>NZ_JBFAKK010000036.1:0-1474 GCF_040655735.1 Phytomonospora sp. NPDC050363 | reverse complement strand
GTAAAGGCATTAGATATAATACGGATGACTCATTTAATACTGTGTTAGATCCAAAGAAGGCAATAAAATGAAAGATAATAAATTAGAACTATTTTTTTCAAGTCCAATGGAATATGAGAATCTAACGTTAGAAGTTCAATTAAATTGGGGGCGGGTTGCAGAAATTAATCAAGATAAAGGTGTAGACAATTTAGAAGTTGAACTATTTGGTTCAGATCTATCCCGCGGTTTTACAGCGAAAATGCCTTTAGATGATCTAATTTCAATATTAATTGAAGCCAGAGATACATTAAAGAAACAATAAACTTTTATTGAATTAATGGTCTTACTCGCTGTTGGCTAATTGGGTGATTAACTGTCCAGTTTGGTGCGTGAGTGTGTAATTGCTACCTTAGGCAATATTCAGTATGGCTGCTGAGATTTACGAAGGTAGCATTACTGATTTACCAAACGCAAAAGCGAAAAAGAAAAAATAATTTTCTTTAATCGCACAGATAAACAGTATCTCTAGTATGCTGTTTATCGCCAAAGCGAATTGAAGCCAATGTGGAAACACATTGGCTTTTTTTTTTATGGCTTTAGCCAGTTTAAGTCGCGTTAGCGTCTTAAACATAAAACCACCTGCTTTGCGGGTGGAGTCAAAGGGTTATACCAAGAAAAACACCTTTCCGTTACGATATAGATGTTCAAGCTAATATTCGTAACTTAAATAAGGAAAGGTGTTTATGGGCATTAAAGCACAAAGCTCAGCGCATACAAAGTGGCTGTGTAAATACCATATCGTCTTTTCGCCGAAATTCAGACGGAAAGTGATTTTTAATAATATTCGTTCAAGTGTGGGTGAGATATTACGAGACCTTTGTAAGTATAAAGGTGTTGAAATAATCGAAGGGCATCTGATGCCAGATCATGTTCATATGCTAGTCAGTATTCCCCCAAAGTTAAGTGTTTCAAGCTTTATGGGGTATTTGAAGGGTAAAAGTTCGTTGATGATCTTTGATAGACATGCGAATTTAAAATATAAATTTGGCAATAGAAAGTTTTGGTCAGAAGGCTACTATGTAAGTACGGTAGGGTTAAATGAAGCAACAATTCAGAAGTATATCAGAGAGCAAGAAAAGTCAGATTTAATGTCAGATAAACTGAGTACGAAAGAGCATATAGACCCCTTCAAGGGGTAAGACAAAGTAGCAAAGACACTTAGCTTGAACGAAGAGAAAGCAGCGTCATTTAGGCGCAGTCGGTAATAAGCCCTTATAGGGCTAGAGCAAACCACCCGCTATGCGGGTGGTTATGATTTTACTTCTTTTTCGGTACACCCATCAATGAAAAAATGGTTACGTCGCACAGGCATTACGTTCGTGTCTTTGGTCATTTTGCTGCCGTTATTATTTTTAGCAGCAGATAAAATTTGGCCTTTGCCAATCAAACAGATCGAAATGGCACGAACCGTTGTGGCCGCTGATGGCACACC
>NZ_JBFAKK010000035.1:0-5542 GCF_040655735.1 Phytomonospora sp. NPDC050363 | reverse complement strand
CGTTTCGTCGGTCTTGGCTCGGTGTGGCGGGCTGATGCAGCACGGGCTGGCAGGGTGCGTGCGCGACATGATCTGTCAGTGGTGTCGCAGACGCTGCACAGACGCGCGGGGGCCGGAGCCGCCTAAGCGGCTCCGGCCTGGCTTCTACTGGCCCTCAGCGGCCTCCTGCGGGGGGTCGGAGGGCTGGCCGGCATCCGGCTCAGACTCGCCGCGCAGCAGAGCAGTGGCGGTGGAGCGTCGCTCGGCGTTCTGCGAGTAGAGCGCGATCAGCGTCAGGAACGCGCGCCGCGGTTGCAGGATGCGGAACGCGCCGCCCACGAGCAGCAGGATGGAGATGGATCGGGCGGCCGGGGCCCATGCACCCAGGAGGTCCCACATCTCGGAAGGGATTTTGGACAGGTCCACGCATGACTCCTCGACCCGACCAGGTCCTCGCGGATGTGGTCAGGCGATTCGAGCCAATGCCCCTATGCCGATGCTGCAGTTGTCCGAAACGAGTAACGTTTCGTCACCCATAGACTACGCGAATGCGTTTCGACCGGTTTCAGCTGGTGACCGCCTACCTGCGCTGCTCCCGCTGCCAGATCACGATGGGACGTCGCGCTCCGGTCATGGGACATGCTGTCCATTTCGGCGGCTGGCAGATCAGCAGCTGGCACCGCCGCCCCGGCAGCAGCGGACGCGCACGCCATGCCGACGCCGACAACGACGAGCTCTACATTCCTGGCGACGCCAAGGGCATTCGGTTGCGCTGCCGCCGTTGCCGCCTGGCTCCACGACCCTCGCTCGAGAAGGTCCTCGCCTGGGCGGAGGAGCTGGACTACCGACAGGACCCCAACCCGCGGTTCCCGCAGAACGGCATCGGCGACATCTACTTCTGACGGCCTCCCCGTTTCGGGTGAGTTCACCGGGGCGGCGGGCCTGTCGCGCACGTCGCGGACGCGGCCGGGCTCGTTGGTCTCCCTGGGGTTGTCACGCGGTGAAGGGGGGCTGGTGGGATTCCGGTCGTTTCGGGTGGTGCTGCCGTCGGGGGTCGGGTACTGGACGGTCGTCGACGGCTCCTACCGGGTGGTCGAGGAGGCCGATAATTTCCTGCTGGCCGCGCGACTGGGCCGGGATCTGGCCGAGGGCACCACACAGGCCTACGCCACGGCGCTGGGCCTGTTCCTGGAGTGGTGTCAGGGGCTGAGCGTCGACTGGCGCGGCGCGGGACGGGGCATGGCACGGTTCGTGTTCTGGCTCCAGCACCACGATCCGAGCGGGCAGCACCGGCCCGGCGTTGACGAGCCTGTCCGCGGGGCACGGCGGGTGAACGCGGTCTTGGCGGCGGTCCGGGAGTTCCTGCGGCACGCCGTCGCCGTCGGGGACGCCGCGCCGTCGGCACTGGACGGGCTGTTCGAGGTCGTCCGCGACTGGGATCTGCCGTCCGAGGTTCGCGGGGAGCACACCGTCGGGTTCCGTGAGCGGCCCCGGCACCGGTTGCAGGAGCCGGAGCGCACGGTCGACGCCGCCACCGAGGACGAGGTCTTGGGCTTGGTGAGGGCCTGCCGCAACGCCCGGGACCGGTTCATCGTCATCGGGCTCTGGCGGATGGGAGCCCGACGCGGGGAGCTGGCCGGCGCGCGGCGGGAGGACGCGCACTTCCTGCCCGACGCCAGGGTTCTGGGTTGCGATGTCTCGGGCCCACACCTGCACGTCCGCAAACGCAACAACGACAACGGCGCCGCAGCCAAGTCGCGGTGGTCGCGGGCGATGCCCGCCGACTGGCTGGTGGTCCAGGCCTATGACCAATACGCCGCCGAGCGCGAGGCATGCCCGGCTGCGGCGTCCTGCGACTTCCTGCTGGTGAACCTGTTCGCCGAGCCGTTGGGCCGCCCTATGCGCCCGCAGGCCCTCAACGAGATCCTGGCGGCCCTGTCACGGCGGGCCGGGCTGTCGCGGGTGGTCCACCCGCACATGCTGCGCCACGCCTTCGCCACGACGGTCATGGAGGCCGGGGCGACGCTGGATGAGCTGAAGGAGCTGCTGGGGCACGCGTTCCTGACGTCCTCAGAGGTCTACCTGCACCCCTCGCAGGAGCGGCTGCGTCGCGCCGTCGAGCAGGTCCGCTCACCTCGCCTGCCGGAAGGGACGCGAGGATGACCGCGTTGAGGCTGGTCCAGCCCGATAAGCATCCGCTCGAGGATGAGGAGGAGCTGGAGATCCTGCGCGGGTTGCTGCGGCCGGAGTTCCCCGTCGAGGCCGGCTGGGATCCGGTCAAGGGCGTCTTGGCCCCGCCGAGGGATCACCCGTTGCTGGGGCTGCGCAAATGCCTGGTCGTCGACTGCCGGGCCGGGATCCGATCCCCCAACGCCGAACTCTGCTCGACTTGCATGACCCGCTACAACGCGGCGGGACGACCAGAGCTGCAGGCGTTCGCCGCCACCGTCTCGGGCAAGAAGAACATGGGCCAGATGCTCTGCTGCGTTACCGGATGCGGCAGGCCGTCGCACGTCCGCGATCGGCTCTGCTACGGCCACTACCACCACCGCAACCGATACCCGAACCTGGCGCTGGACGACTGGCTGAAACTGCCCGAGGTCAAACCGATGGAGTCGTTCGGGGACTGCCGGGTTCCCACCTGCATCCGCATCGCGGCCAACAACTACCGGCTCTGCCAACCCCACACTCACCGGCTGCGCGACGATCGGCGCGAGGCCCCTAGCCTCGACATCGAGGAATGGATCACCGAGCAGCCACCGGCGCAGCTGGACTACATCGTCGTGTTGAAGGGGATGCCCGAGCGCATCCGGCTGGAGCTGCTGCTGGGAATGCAGTTCCGCACCGACGCGGGTGTTAAGACCCCCTTGACGCTGGTGAGGTCGCTGGTGTTCTGGGCGCACCGCACGCGCGCGACCACCGTCGAGGAGTTGCTGGAGGCGCCCATCCATCGATCCCGTCACGATGTCACCGCGATCCTGCGCGGCTTCGTCAGGGACCTGCGCCGGGCGAGGTCGAACCCCGAGACCGAGCGCGGCAAGGACGTCTGGGACCTGGCGGTGATGGGGATGAAGGGCTTCCTCGACTTCACCGTCATCCATCAGCCCTGGCTGCGGCACGCGGCGAAGGAATGGGCCTCCGAGGACCTGCCCCGCCACCGCGGGCGCCAGGCCTCAGCCACCACGCGCACCACGCTGGTCACCCTTGCCAGGCTCTCGCAGTCGCTGCGCTCGAACAGGACCGACGGCGGTGACGACCTGACCGGGTTGGGTCGGGCGGACATCGTCGCCTTCCTCAATCGGCTGGCCCATCAGGAACGCACCGGCGATCTGACGGCCAACTTGCGCCTGCACACCGTCAGACGCGTCCGCCGCTTCCTCGACGACATCCGCGTCTTCGGAATGACCCGCGCCGGCGGGCACATGGCTGGCCTGCCCGTCGACTTCGCCATCCGGCAGACCGACCTTCCTCGCCCGCCGGAGCTCGAACGCCGAGGCCGGGACCTGCCGCCCTCGGTCATGCGCGGCTTGGCTGAGGGGCTGACGGTCATGGAGGAGGTCTTCGGGATCTCCTCCCGGCGCATCACCGAGCTGCTGATCGACACCGGCCGGCGGCCCGCCGAGATCTGCCGCCTGCGCCTGGACTGCCTCGTCCGCGACGCCAGCGGCAAACCGGTGTTGATCTATACCGACTTCAAGAACAACCGCCCCGACCAGCGCCTGCCGATCAGCGAGGTCACCGCAGCGGTCATCCTGGCGCAGAAGGACTGGGTGACGGCGAAGTTCCCCGCGACCCCGATCGGGAAGCTGGCGCTGTTCCCCCGCGAGACCGGCAACCCCAAGGGCACCCGCTACATCGGCGAGGAGACCTTCGCGACCACCCACCGGAGCTGGATTCGGCTGATCGGTGGGGACCTCGTCGACGAGGACGGCCGCGCGTTCGACCCGGCCCTGGTCGTCCCCTACGCCTACCGTCACAGCTACACCCAGCGCCACGCCGACCAGGGCATCGCCCCCGACGTCCTGCGGGACCTGATGGGCCACAGGTCCATGCAGACGACCCTGTCCTACTACCACGTCACCGAGACCCGCGTCCGCGGCGCCGTCGACCGCGTCGCGCAGCACCAGTTCGACGGCCAGGGCCAGCGCGTGTTCACCGCCGTCGCCACGCTCCTGGCCGACGAGCACGCACGAATGCGCATTGGCCAGGTCGCCGTCCCCTTCGGGATCTGCACCGAGCCGTCCAACGTCAAGGCCGGCGGGCAGGCATGTCCTTACAAGTTCACCTGCCTGGGCTGCGGGCACTTTCGCTCCGATGCCTCCTACCTGCCGGAGCTGAAGTCCTACCTTCAGCAGCAGCTGGCCGACCGGGAACGGATTCAGGCCGCCACCGACATCCAGCCCTGGGCCCGTGACCACCTCACCCCACCCGAAGAAGAGATCAGCGGACTGCGGCGCCTGATCCGCCGCATCGAGCAGGACATGGACTCTCTCACCAATGAGGAGCAGCAGGCCATCGACGAGGCCGTCACCGTCATTCGCAAAGCCCGCCAGATGGTCAACCTCGGCATGCCCACCATCAGGCCCGAGACCACCGAGAAGAGCGCTGGCTGATGGGCGGCGCACCCGACGTCCTAGCCGCAGCCCGTCGGCGCGACACCGAGCAACGTCACGCCCGCGTCCTGGCTGCGATCAAGCAGATGGCCACCGACGCCGACGACATCACCATCTCCGCCGTCGCTGCCCGCGCCCGCGTCCACCGCTCGTTCATCCACCGCCACCCCGACCTGCGCACCGCGGTCCTGGCCGCCGCCGAAGCTCCGACCCTGGCCCCCTCGGCCACTCTCGTCAGCCGCAAGTCGCTCATGGCCGACAACGCCAACCTCCGCCATCGCAACAACCGCCTGGCCACCCGCGTCCGCGACCTCGAAGACCGCCTCGGAGAGATCCTCGGCGAGCAGGCATTCCAGCGCAGCGGCCTCGGCGCGCCCACGGGCACCCGGCACCTGGAAGAAGCGATCGAACAGCAGCGCCAGCAAATCCTCGACCTCACCGAGAAGCTCCGCGAACGCGACGAGGAACTCGAAGCCGCCCGCACCGCCAACCGCGGGCTCATGCGCGACATCAATCGTCCACATTGACCGGACGGATGCACCGGTCACCGCACATACACTGCCAGGCATGGACGACGACATCCTGACCATCGAAGAGTCCTGGCCCGGCACGACCATCAAAGGCGAACCGGGCATCGTCTCGGGGATCCTCTCGCTCAGTCGCATGACCGGCGGGGAGCTATTGCTCAACCTCGCCGTCGGGCCCGCAGGCGGGCGACCAGAGGAGTCCGACTACGTCGAGTTCGTCCTCGCGGGAGCCAACCTCGAGGCCCTGCGCAACGCGCTCAACAACGTCTGAGCCGGTCCGTTCACGGCCGACACCAGCGACACCCTCGCCGCCAGAAACCCTGTCCCCGACACCTGTCGCGCACGCAGACCATCACACAGACATGCCCTCAACAGCACACACGGGACGGAAAACGAGCGAACCGCTTCCCAATCCCAACAGAA
>NZ_JBFAKK010000034.1:0-7926 GCF_040655735.1 Phytomonospora sp. NPDC050363 | reverse complement strand
TCTTTGGTCAATTCTCAATAGTTGAATATCAACCTGTAAAGGTGTATTCGACAATAGCCTTAGGAACTGGTTTTCAGTTTCTATTTTTTTGGGCATTAAGTTTAATATTAATACTTTCAAGGGACGGATCTCCTGAAGGCTAGCCCTTGTCGTTGTCATGACAAAAACATTTTCTTCGCGCAAGAAATTCACAGCAGGTAACTCGTCTGGTAAACGAATCGGCATCGTTCATCCCCTTTTTACACTTTTATACGTTTAGACTTCTAGAATGCTAAATAATCTAACCAATGTTAAGCACCTTGTCGAGTATTTCAAGGGTGATTGAAATAATTTCATGCCAAGTGACTTGTCTTGATTTCTTTTCAAATATAGCAGAGACGCAACTAGCTGATTTTATATATTTTTTATCTACTCATGATAATTTATAGATACTGATTTAACTTATACACTTTTGATATTAATTAGAGCTAATCTAATCTTCTTCTTCCCTTAACCAAAAGGGTCTACCAATTCAAATTAATTAATAAAAAATAATAAAATCAATTCATTAACTAGAAAAATCAAAATATTGTCATCTACTTCACCATAATCTAATAAGAAGTAAAAAACACAGTAATGTTAGTTACTGAGAAGGATTATTGATAAGCTTGCAAAGATTTCTCCGCTTTAATCACAAGTCATAACGACGTGAACACAGAAATACAGAACACGGGTAACACAACGATTGGTTGCTGAGGGGATTATTGATAAGCTTGCAAAGATTTCTCCGCTTTAATCACAAGTCATAACGACGTGAACACAGAACACGGATCACACAACGATGAGTTGCTAAGTAGATTATTGATAAGCTTACAAGAATTTCTACGTTTTAATCACAAGTCATAATGACGTGAGCACAGAACACGGGTAACACAACGATTGGTTGCTGAGGGGATTATTGATTAACTTATGGCTTTTGAGTCTCTTCCTCTTTCAACCATAAAAATAGCGGGCAGAGTGTAAACAAAGCGAAGCATACCGAACGGCTCAACCACCGTAAACAGCATCATTTTTATTTCCCCAAACGCAAAAAAGCCACCCATTGGGTGGCTTTCTCACTAATTTAATGTCTGGCAGTTCCCTACTCTCACATGGGGAGACCCCACACTACCATCGGCGCTACGGCGTTTCACTGCTGAGTTCGGCATGGGGTCAGGTGGGACCACCGCGCTATTGCCGCCAGACAAATTCGGTTCGTTCCCGTTCAGCGTTTCTTCGCTAAACCAGAACATCAATCTTGAACAAGCTGTTGTGTCCTTCACCTTTCGGCTTCTCACCCACATTCGAAAACTATCTCGTCTCTCTAAAACACCTTCGGTGTTGTCAGGTTAAGCCTCACGGTTCATTAGTATTGGTTAGCTCAACGTATCGCTACGCTTACACACCCAACCTATCAACGTCTTAGTCTTAAACGTTCCTTTAGGACCCTTAAAGGGTCAGGGAAGACTCATCTCAAGGCAAGTTTCCCGCTTAGATGCTTTCAGCGGTTATCTTTTCCGCACTTAGCTACCGGGCAATGCCATTGGCATGACAACCCGAACACCAGTGGTGCGTCCACTCCGGTCCTCTCGTACTAGGAGCAGCCCCTTTCAATCTTCCAACGCCCACGGCAGATAGGGACCGAACTGTCTCACGACGTTCTAAACCCAGCTCGCGTACCACTTTAAACGGCGAACAGCCGTACCCTTGGGACCTACTTCAGCCCCAGGATGTGATGAGCCGACATCGAGGTGCCAAACACCGCCGTCGATATGAACTCTTGGGCGGTATCAGCCTGTTATCCCCGGAGTACCTTTTATCCGTTGAGCGATGGCCCTTCCATTCAGAACCACCGGATCACTAAGACCTACTTTCGTACCTGCTCGAGCCGTCACTCTCGCAGTCAAGCTGGCTTATGCCTTTGCACTAACCGCATGATGTCCGACCATGCTTAGCCAACCTTCGTGCTCCTCCGTTACTCTTTGGGAGGAGACCGCCCCAGTCAAACTACCCACCAGACACTGTCCGCACCCCGGATAACGGGGCAACGTTAGAACATCAAACATTAAAGGGTGGTATTTCAAGGTTGGCTCCACGCAGACTGGCGTCCACGCTTCAAAGCCTCCCACCTATCCTACACATCAAGGCTCAATGTTCAGTGTCAAGCTATAGTAAAGGTTCACGGGGTCTTTCCGTCTTGCCGCGGGTACACTGCATCTTCACAGCGAGTTCAATTTCACTGAGTCTCGGGTGGAGACAGCCTGGCCATCATTACGCCATTCGTGCAGGTCGGAACTTACCCGACAAGGAATTTCGCTACCTTAGGACCGTTATAGTTACGGCCGCCGTTTACTGGGGCTTCGATCAAGAGCTTCTCCTTACGGATAACCCCATCAATTAACCTTCCAGCACCGGGCAGGCGTCACACCGTATACGTCCACTTTCGTGTTTGCACAGTGCTGTGTTTTTAATAAACAGTTGCAGCCAGCTGGTATCTGCGACTGGCTTCAGCTCCATGGGTAAACCACTTCACCTAATG
This sequence comes from Phytomonospora sp. NPDC050363, assembly GCF_040655735.1. Lineage (NCBI taxonomy): Bacteria > Bacillati > Actinomycetota > Actinomycetes > Micromonosporales > Micromonosporaceae > Phytomonospora > Phytomonospora sp. NPDC050363. The sequence continues at coordinate 5,369 of NZ_JBFAKK010000034.1, read as the reverse complement.
CCAGCGTGCCTTCTCCCGAAGTTACGGCACCATTTTGCCTAGTTCCTTCACCCGAGTTCTCTCAAGCGCCTGAGTATTCTCTACCTGACCACCTGTGTCGGTTTGGGGTACGATTAATGATAATCTAGAGCTTAGAGGCTTTTCCTGGAAGCGGGGTATGAGCTACTTCGCCACCGTAGTGACTCGTCATCAGACCTCAGCATATAGTGAACCGGATTTGCCTAATTCACCTGCCTACATCCTTAAACCGGGACAACCGTCGCCCGGCCAGCCTAACCTTCTCCGTCCCCCCATCGCAATTATCACCAGTACGGGAATATTAACCCGTTTCCCATCGACTACGCATTTCTGCCTCGCCTTAGGGGTCGACTCACCCTGCCCCGATTAACGTTGGACAGGAACCCTTGGTCTTCCGGCGTGCGGGTTTTTCACCCGCATTATCGTTACTTATGTCAGCATTCGCACTTCTGATACCTCCAGCATACCTCACAGTACACCTTCACAGGCTTACAGAACGCTCCCCTACCCAACAATATTTACATATCGCTGCCGCAGCTTCGGTGCATAGTTTAGCCCCGTTACATCTTCCGCGCAGGCCGACTCGACCAGTGAGCTATTACGCTTTCTTTAAATGATGGCTGCTTCTAAGCCAACATCCTGGCTGTCTGAGCCTTCCCACTTCGTTTCCCACTTAACTATGACTTTGGGACCTTAGCTGGCGGTCTGGGTTGTTTCCCTCTTCACGACGAACGTTAGCACCCGCCGTGTGTCTCCCGTGATAACATTCTTCGGTATTCGTAGTTTGCATCGAGTTGGTAAGTCGGGATGACCCCCTAGTCGAAACAGTGCTCTACCCCCGAAGATGAGTTCACGAGGCGCTACCTAAATAGCTTTCGGGGAGAACCAGCTATCTCCCGGTTTGATTGGCCTTTCACCCCCAGCCACAAGTCATCCGCTAATTTTTCAACATTAGTCGGTTCGGTCCTCCAGTTAGTGTTACCCAACCTTCAACCTGCCCATGGCTAGATCACCGGGTTTCGGGTCTATACCCTGCAACTCATTCGCCCAGTTAAGACTCGGTTTCCCTACGGCTCCCCTATACGGTTAACCTTGCTACAGAATATAAGTCGCTGACCCATTATACAAAAGGTACGCAGTCACACCCTAAAGGGTGCTCCCACTGCTTGTACGTACACGGTTTCAGGTTCTATTTCACTCCCCTCGCCGGGGTTCTTTTCGCCTTTCCCTCACGGTACTGGTTCACTATCGGTCAATCAGGAGTATTTAGCCTTGGAGGATGGTCCCCCCATATTCAGACAGGATAACACGTGTCCCGCCCTACTCGTCGAGTTCACAACACTAACACCTTCGGATACGGGGCTATCACCCTTTACTGCCAGCCTTTCCAGACTGTTCTCCTGATGCTAATGCTGATTAAGACTCTGGGCTGCTCCCCGTTCGCTCGCCGCTACTAGGGGAATCTCGGTTGATTTCTTTTCCTCGAGGTACTGAGATGTTTCAGTTCCCTCGGTTCGCCTCGTTTGACTATGTATTCATCAAACGATAGTGCAACGAATTGCACTGGGTTTCCCCATTCGGATATCGTCGGTTATAACGGTTCATATCACCTTACCGACGCTTTTCGCAGATTAGCACGTCCTTCATCGCCTCTGATTGCCTAGGCATCCACCGTGTACGCTTAGTCGCTTAACCTCACAACCCGAAATTGTTTCAACGTTCACTTTACTGTCATGGCTGTGCGTGGTGAACTTCTTCGTTGGGCAGTGCTCGCCATGCTCACGTACCTATGTACGCTGCGCTGGCTGTGCGCTGTCCGCCTTGAATTTCACACTGCTCGCGCATGCCGCTCGAGTTAGTGACCGAAAATTTCAGGTCTGAAATTTTGAGAGACTCTCACATTGTTTAAGCGATAAACAATGTGCGTTGTTTTCAATTTTCAGCTTGTTCCAGATTGTTAAAGAGCATAATTATTCGCAATAGACTATTTGACTAATCTATTCTGAATAATCAGAAAAATTTATGGTGGAGCTAAGCGGGATCGAACCGCTGACCTCCTGCGTGCAAGGCAGGCGCTCTCCCAGCTGAGCTATAGCCCCATAAAGGTTTTTTTAGTATCGACTAATCTCCTGATAAGATTTTTTCTTACTCGGAGGTCTTTTTTCTTAGGCAAGGCGTGGGTTAGCGAAGTTTACACAGGTAAACGAGCTGAACCATAACGCAGCATAAGAGAAAAGTGGTAGGCCTGAGTGGACTTGAACCACCGACCTCACCCTTATCAGGGGTGCGCTCTAACCACCTGAGCTACAAGCCTATCGATACCGCACTTTAATTTCATCAGACAATCTGTGTGAGCACTTCACAAAAACACTTCAATGGTAAGGAGGTGATCCAACCGCAGGTTCCCCTACGGTTACCTTGTTACGACTTCACCCCAGTCATGAATCACAAAGTGGTAAGCGCCCTCCCGAAGGTTAAGCTACCTACTTCTTTTGCAACCCACTCCCATGGTGTGACGGGCGGTGTGTACAAGGCCCGGGAACGTATTCACCGTAGCATTCTGATCTACGATTACTAGCGATTCCGACTTCATGGAGTCGAGTTGCAGACTCCAATCCGGACTACGACGTACTTTATGAGTTCCGCTTGCTCTCGCGAGGTCGCTTCTCTTTGTATACGCCATTGTAGCACGTGTGTAGCCCTACTCGTAAGGGCCATGATGACTTGACGTCATCCCCACCTTCCTCCGGTTTATCACCGGCAGTCTCCTTTGAGTTCCCGACCGAATCGCTGGCAACAAAGGATAAGGGTTGCGCTCGTTGCGGGACTTAACCCAACATTTCACAACACGAGCTGACGACAGCCATGCAGCACCTGTCTCAGAGTTCCCGAAGGCACCAAAGCATCTCTGCTAAGTTCTCTGGATGTCAAGAGTAGGTAAGGTTCTTCGCGTTGCATCGAATTAAACCACATGCTCCACCGCTTGTGCGGGCCCCCGTCAATTCATTTGAGTTTTAACCTTGCGGCCGTACTCCCCAGGCGGTCGATTTAACGCGTTAGCTCCGAAAGCCACTCCTCAAGGGAACAACCTTCAAATCGACATCGTTTACAGCGTGGACTACCAGGGTATCTAATCCTGTTTGCTCCCCACGCTTTCGCACCTGAGCGTCAGTCTTTGTCCAGGGGGCCGCCTTCGCCACCGGTATTCCTCCACATCTCTACGCATTTCACCGCTACACATGGAATTCTACCCCCCTCTACAAGACTCTAGCTGACCAGTCTTAGATGCCATTCCCAGGTTAAGCCCGGGGATTTCACATCTAACTTAATCAACCGCCTGCGTGCGCTTTACGCCCAGTAATTCCGATTAACGCTTGCACCCTCCGTATTACCGCGGCTGCTGGCACGGAGTTAGCCGGTGCTTCTTCTGTCGGTAACGTCAATCGTTGATGATATTAGCATCAACGCCTTCCTCCCGACTGAAAGTACTTTACAACCCTAGGGCCTTCTTCATACACGCGGCATGGCTGCATCAGGCTTGCGCCCATTGTGCAATATTCCCCACTGCTGCCTCCCGTAGGAGTCTGGGCCGTGTCTCAGTCCCAGTGTGGCTGATCATCCTCTCAGACCAGCTAGGGATCGTCGCCTAGGTGAGCCATTACCTCACCTACTAGCTAATCCCATATGGGTTCATCCGATAGCGCAAGGACCGAAGTTCCCCTGCTTTGCTCCTTAGAGATTATGCGGTATTAGCTACCGTTTCCAGTAGTTATCCCCCTCTATCGGGCAGATCCCCATACATTACTCACCCGTCCGCCGCTCGTCAGCGAGAAGCAAGCTTCCCCTGTTACCGCTCGACTTGCATGTGTTAGGCCTGCCGCCAGCGTTCAATCTGAGCCATGATCAAACTCTTCAATTAAAAGTAGCTTGATGCTCAAAGAATGTCTTACTGACCGTAACGTTCTTTTGTTCGGCTAACTTTGTCGGCTTCGCATCGCTTACCCTCGCCGTACCTAAGTACTGTCTCGGGTTATCTCTGCTTGCCTTCGCGTTATCCTTCCAGAATAAGCGTTACTACCTTATTTCATATATATGAATTAACGTGTTAGTCACTCTTCAAGACTTAAAATCAAATATTTTTTTGATAGTGTCCTGTGAGTGCCCACACAGATTGTCTGATAAATTGTTAAAGAGCGTTGCAGCATTTCGTCGTGAAATTTGACCTTCTGGGTCGTTGCTGCGAGGAGGCGTATAATACGTTTTCCTCCGTGAGAGTCAAGCAATTTTTTGCTTTTTCTTTTCAGAATCTCTCGCTGCCGTTTCAGTGTTCACCGCGCTTTGCGTTGTCTTGTTCCCGGTCAGTGGATGCGCATTATAGGGAGTCAGAAAAATCTGGCAACCCCTTTTTTGCATTTTTTTATTCAACTGCTGCATTCCACAGCAAAACCCCTACTTATACTGACTTATCCACCAAGTTATCCACAAAGCGAAAATAATTTAAAATTTATCGCGCATTACGCAAACGTTTGCGTTACAATTAGCGCGAAATTTCAGCATTGATTTTGTTTTTATGTTCTGAAATTGTTAGTGACTTATATATCGCTATTGAAGAAGCAATCAAATTCCGCTTTTATAAATAGGTATATAAGAAAAGCCAGTGGCTTTTCACTCATTGATATTCGTATTGCCTTATTTATTCAAATCCAAGGGATCTATCTCATGCAACTGCTTCGTCCTATTCGTCGTGCCCTGCTTAGTGTGTCTGATAAAACAGGGGTTGTTGAATTCGCTAAAGCGCTTTCCGAACGTGGTGTTGAACTTCTATCAACTGGCGGTACTGCGAAACTCCTCGCAGAATCAGGTCTTAACGTGACTGAAGTTTCAGATTACACGGGATTCCCTGAAATGATGGATGGCCGCGTAAAAACGTTGCACCCGAAAGTTCATGGTGGCATTTTAGGGCGTCGTGGCACTGATGACGCAATCATGCAAGAACATGATATTTCGCCTATTGATATGGTTGTTGTGAATTTATACCCTTTTGCTCAAACAGTAGCAAAACCAAACTGCACACTAGAAGATGCAGTTGAGAATATCGATATCGGAGGCCCAACCATGGTGCGCTCTGCGGCTAAAAATCATAAAGACGTTGCGATCGTAGTCAACAGCAATGACTACCAAACTATTATTGATGAAATGGATGATCACCAAAATTCGCTGAATTGGGCAACCCGTTTTGACTTGGCCATAAAAGCGTTTGAACACACCGCCGCTTACGACAGCATGATAGCGAACTACTTTGGCGAGTTAGTTGCCCCTTATTATGGTGATACCACGCAGCCTTCTGGTCG
>NZ_JBFAKK010000033.1:0-9017 GCF_040655735.1 Phytomonospora sp. NPDC050363 | reverse complement strand
GGACGGAGTTCCTGGCGGGGTCTGGGGCGGAGCTCCAGCGGGGGTCTGGGGGCGGAGCCTCCCAGCAGGGTTCGGGACGGAGTCCCGGCGGGGGTCTGGGGGCGGAGCCTCCCAGCAGGGTCCGGGGCGGAGTCCCGGCGGGGGTGCTGGGGGCGGAGCCACCAGCCGGGTTGACGTGAGGAGGAGGGCCACGCGCCCCCCGCCCCGCTACCCTCCCCCCGTGACCGACCCCGCCCCAGCCCTCGCCCAGGAAGCCGTCATCGCCCGCGCCCGGACCCAGCTCCCCCGCGACGAGCGTGTCCTCGGCGTCTTCCTCATCGGCTCCCACGCCTCCGGCGAGAACGACGCCTACTCCGACGTCGACCTGCACCTCGTCGTCACCGACGCGTCGGCCGAGTCCTTCCGCACCGGTTTCGCCGCCGTCCTCGAAGCCCTCGCCGGCCCGCTCGTCCTTGCCGACCCGATCCCCGGCCTGCTCGGCGGGCTGGGCATCACCGAGGACTGGCTGCACGTCGACCTCGTGGTCCACTCTCGCTCCGAGTACGACCCGGCCGCCTACGAGGCGGTCCTCCCCCTGTTCGACCGCACCGGCGACCTCCTTCCTCCCGCCCGCCGCCCCGCGGGAAACGGCGAACCCTACTTCCCCCTGCCCGCGGTCAACCTCTTCTTCTACTTCCTGGGAAACCTGGTCACCGTCCTCGGCCGCGACGAGCGCGTCGTCGCCGGCAGCGGCATCGTCGCCGTCCGCGACCAGCTCGTCCGGCTGATGCGCGCCGAGCGCGGTGTGCGGCGCACCGGCGGCGTGAAACGGCTGAACGCCTTCCTGTCGGCCGAGCAGCGCGCCTTCCTGGAGTCGATCCCGCCGGCAGGCACCGACCCGGCCGGGATCGTCGCGGCCAACCGCGTCATATGCGCCGAGTTCGTCCGCCGGGGCCGGGCGCTGGCGGCGGCGACCGGGGAGGAATGGCCCGCCCGCTTGGAGGAGGCGACCCTGCGCCGCCTGCGGGACTATTTCAACGTGGAGTTCGGTTAGCGTTGGACCCTCGGCTTCGGCGAACCGCCGCCCAACGGCTGTTTAACGTAGGCTGAACCCCCTTCAACGTAGAGGTCTCGCGGAGGTGCCGCGTGCGAAAGGTGACGCCCATGGCCGGCAAGCGCGTCCTGCTCACCGGCGGGGCCGGGTTCATCGGCTCGCACCTGGTCAGGGCCTTCCTCGACCGCGGCGACGAGGTCGTGGCCGTGGACAATCTGGTCACCGGCCGCAAGGAGAACCTCCCCTCGGAAGGTCGCTTCACCTTCGTCGAGGCCGACGTGTCGGAGGGCATTCCGGTCGATGGACGCTTCGACGCCGTTCTGCACTTCGCCTGCCCGGCCAGCCCGGTCGACTTCGAGCGGATCCCGATCGAGATCCTGCGCGTCGACTCGCTGGGCACCTTCCACGCCCTCGACCGCGCGAAGGCCGACGGCGCCCGCTTCCTCCTGGCGTCCACATCGGAGGTCTACGGCGACCCGCACGTCCACCCCCAGCCGGAGACCTACTGGGGCAACGTCAACCCCACGGGCGTGCGCAGCGTCTACGACGAGGCCAAGCGCTTCTCGGAGGCGACCGCGTTCGCCTACAAGCGACACCACGGCGTCGACGTGGGCGTGGTCCGCATCTTCAACGCCTACGGCCCGAACATGCGCGCCGACGACGGCCGCGCCGTGCCGACCTTCATCACCCAGGCCCTGCGCGGGGAGCCGCTGACCGTGACCGGGGACGGGAGCCAGACCCGTTCGCTGTGCTACATCGACGACCTCGTGCGCGGAATCCTGCTGCTCCTCGACTCCGGCGAGGCCGGTCCGATGAACCTCGGCACCTGCTACGAGATCACCATGACCGAGCTGGCCGAGACGATCGCGCGCCTGGTCGGGGGCCCGTCGCGGGTCGAGTACATCGCTCGCCCGGCCGACGATCCGCGCCAGCGTCGTCCTGATTTGTCCCTGATTCGCGATCGGCTCGGATATGAGCCCTTGATCACGCTGGAGCAGGGTCTACAGGCGACCATCGATTTCTTCCGTTCCGACATTTCGGCTATTTCGCGCGCCGCTCGCGCGAGCTTGTTGTGATCGGACCGTAATCTGGACTCATGAGCGACGATCCCAGGCTGCGCGGACCACGAGGCTCCGCCCGTGTACCCAACTCAGGCCGTGCGTCCGGGACATACCGGAGCGGCCAGGTCGGCGGCTCCCCTCCGCCCGTGCCGCCGCGCGGCACCGCCTACGGCAGGGGCGGCCAGCGCCCGCCGCGCAAAGGCAGTAGCGGCATCAAGCCGCGCTGGGGGCGCATCGCCCTGGTCGGCGGCGTGGTCCTGTCGCTGATCGCGACCGCCGTCGGCATCGGCGTGTGGTCCTACGCCAACGGCCTCAACGACGACATGAGCCGCGTCGACGCCTTCGCCGCGCTGGTCGGCGACCGTCCGGTCGACGAGGTCGACGGGGACCTGAACGTCCTGGTGGTCGGCAGCGACTCGCGCGACCCGGACAACCCCACCGGCGGCGGCAACGCCCGCACCGACACGATCATGATGATGCACATCCCGTCGGACCACTCGAAGGCCTACGTGGTCTCGATCCCGCGCGACCTGTACGTGTCGATCCCGACCGACGCGCAGGGCAACGGCGGCGCCGACGCCAAGATCAACGCGGCCTTCGCCTGGGGCGGCGTCCCGCTGCTGATCTCCACGGTGGAGAACTACACCAACGTGCGCATCGACCACTTCGTCGAGATCGACTTCGCCGGCCTCAAGGACGTCGTCGACGCCCTCGGCGGCGTGGACATGAAGGTCGAGGAGACGATCGAGTCGATCCACAAGCCCTTCCGGACCTTCGAGAAGGGCATGAACCACTTCAGCGGCGCCGAGGCCCTCGACTACGTCCGGCAGCGCTACCAGTTCGCCGACGGCGACTTCGCCCGCATGAGGAACCAGCAGAAGCTGATCAAGGCCATCATGAACCAGGCGACCAGCGCCGGCGTGATGACCGACCCGAGCAAGCTCAACGCCTTCCTCCAGACGGTCATCAAGGCCGTCACCGTCGACGAGAACTTCAACCTGCTCGACGTGGCCATCCAGTTCCGCAACCTGCGCTCGGAGGACCTCGTCTTCCTGACCAGCCCCAACACGGGCACCGGTGAGACCGAGACCGGCGAGTCGGTGGTCGTCTCCGACGACGCCAAGGCGAGCGAGATGTACACGAAGATGCGACTCGATTCCCTCGCGGAATGGGTCACGGCCAACCCCGACGCTGTTAAATGAGAGACGGCCCGGTCACGCAACGGCCGGGTACCGCTCGCGCGTGTCCTCTTTGAGAGCCCGCGACGGTCGGGCGGCTCGGGCGGGGGACGGTCCTCATGGGAAGGCACGAGCAACGCGGACGGCGTGACCCGTGGTGGGCCAAGGCGCTGGTGATCTTCGGCTGCGTGCTCATGGTCGCCGGCGCGGGGGCCTTCGTGGCCGGCAAACTCGCCCAGAACAAGGTCAACGGGGCCGTCGCGCAAGACGACCTGCTCGGCGACGGCGCACGCTCCGGGCGGGACGTGAACCTCGACGGCCCGCTGAACTACCTGCTCGTCGGCTCCGACCAGCGCGTCAACTCCACCAAGCCGGGGCTCGCCGACACGATCATCGTGCTGCACATCCCCAAGGGCATGAACTCGGCGTTCCTGGTGTCGATCCCGCGCGACACCTGGCTGGAGTTCAACTGCAACGGCGAGATCGTCTACGGCAAGATCAACGCCTCCTACAGCTGCGGCGGCGCCGACCGGGGCGCGTCCTTCGCGGCCCTGTCGGAGGCGGTGCACACCCTGACGGGCCTGACCTTCGACGGCGGCGCCATCGTCGACTTCGAGGGCTTCGCGGGAGTCGTCGGCGTGATCGGGACGGTCGAGCTGTGCCTTGAGCAGACGATCACCTCGATCCACACCGGCAAGACCTTCGAGGAGGGCTGCGGCCGGTACGGCAAGGAGGACGCGCTCGACATCGTCCGGCAGCGCTACCAGTACGCCGACGGCGACTACGCGCGTCAGCGGATGCAGCAGCAGTTCGTGAAGAACCTGCTTCAGGCCGCCATCGACCAGGGCTACGTCACCGACGTGCGGAAGGTCGGCGCGCTGCTGTCGGCGGTGGGGGCGTCGCTGACGCTCGACACCAACGGGATCGAGCCGGTCGACCTCGCCTACGCCCTGCGCGGCATCGAACCGAACGCGATGACGATGGTCCGCACGCCCTCCGACGTCGGCGCGGTCGGCGACCAGTCGGTGATCAACCTGATCCAGCCCGACGCGCAGGAGCTTTTCGCCGCCGTCGCCGCCGACACGATGAACGCGTGGGCGCTGGCCAACCCGGAGTACGTGAACAAAGTAAAGAAGTAGTCGACCGGGGTGGTAGGCGCGGCTACGGCGAGGGTTGCGGGCCCGGCGCCGCGACTGTCCACCCCGGACTGATGCCGGGTGCGTACGGGCGCGCATAGTTTTCGGCCATGACGAAACGACTGCTCCCCCTGGCCCTGGCCGCCGCGAGGGCCACCGCTCTGTTCACCGCAGCCCTGTTCACCGCAACCCTGTTCACCGCAGCCCTGATCACCGCCGCGCCCGCGCAGGCCGCGCCCACGCACGCCTCGCCGTCCTCGACGGTGGACGTGTCGGTGACGTCCGACGGTTTCACCGCGCCCGCGACGGTCGCGCCGGGCGAGGTGACGCTGAACGTCTCGGCGACCGACCCCGAGGGCGCCTGGATCGGCCTCGTCAGACTGCGGCCCGGGATCTCCCTCGCCGAGTACCTGGACGACCTCACCACGGCCTTCGCCGGCGGTCCCGGTTCGGGCGAGGCGAGCCGCGAGGTCGAGCACGACGTCACCGCCCACGGTGGTCTGGCCGTGCTCGACGGCCGCTCGGCGAGCGCCGCGCAGTTCCTGGCGCCGGGCGCCTACCTCCTGCTCGACTACAAGGACGTCGGCCGGGACGGGCTCGCCGCGAAGGTCCGCGAGCTGCGCGTCGGCGGGAGGTGGAGCGCCTCCGCGCCGGCTTCCGCGCGGGTGAACGTGGTGATGTACCAGACCGGCGGGGGCGCCCGCTTCGCCGCGCCGTCGCGGATCCCGGCGGGTGCGCCGGTGCGGGTGACGAACCTGTCGGCGCAGTTCAACGAGGCGATCTGGATGCCTCTGGCCGACGGCCTCGACGGGACCGACGTCGCCGCCTGGTTCGCCGGGACGAGCCAGGCGTACCCCTTCACGGGCGGCCCGAGCGGGATGGTCGTGCTGTCGCCGGGGCGGACGCAGGTGGTCGACGTCGACCTGGCGCCGGGCCGGTACGCGCTGGTCAGCTGGGCGCACGACTACGAGACCGGCGAGTTCCACGCCGCGCAGGGCATGCACGCGGTCGTCGATCTCGTCTGAACTTTCCCTTGGAACACGAAGATCTTTGTCGTAGCGTGTCGGCATGATCGCGCCGAAGGTCCTCGTCGTCCAGAACCACGCCGACGGCGGCGCCCGCCGTGTCGGGGAGTGGCTGACCGAGTCGGGCCTGCGGCTCGACGTCGTCCACGGCCCCGAGCAGTCCCCGCCCGAGGACGGCGACCATGACGCGGTCCTCGTCCTCGGCGGCGGGTTCATGCCCGACGACGATGCCCGCGCGCCCTGGCTTAAGGCGACGCGCGCCATCGTCGCCAAGGCCCTGGAGGACGGGACCCCGGTGCTGGGGATCTGCCTCGGCGGGCAGCTGCTGGCGCACGTCGCGGGCGGGACGGTGGAGGCCGACGTCGGCGCCCCCGAGACGGGCAGCGTGCCGATCCGCATCCGCCCCGACGCTCAGGGGGACCGCCTCTTCGACGGCCTCCCGCCGGTCGTCACCGCCATCGAGCACCACATCGACGCGGTGACGCGCCTGCCCGAGGGCGCCACCTGGCTCGCCGAGACCGACCTGTGCCCCTACCAGGCGTTCCGGGTCGGCGAGTTCGCGTGGGGGACGCAGTTCCACCCCGAGGTCTCTCCGGAGTCGCTGCTGACGTGGGACGCCGGCAAACTCGCCGAGAAGGGGCACGACCGGGCCGAGCTCTACGAGTCGGCGGTGGACGCCGAGCCGCTGGCCGGGCCGGTGTGGCGGACGGTCGTCGGGCGGTTCGCCGAGCTCGTCAGGGAGCGGGCCGCAGCGTAGCGAGCGGGTCGGGCGCGTCGGCGGCGATGGGTTCGACGACCTCCCAGCGTTCGGCGACGAGGCCGTCGGCGATGCGGAAGATGTCGGCGACGGCGATGTCGAGGCCGCCGCCGGGCAGCGACCGCCGGGAGAACATGGTGACGTGGTCGCCGTCGGCGGCGAGGTGGCGGATGTCGACGCGGATCTCGGTGAGCGGGAGCCGTCGGGCCTTGGCGATCCAGTCGGCGCGGGTGGTGGTCTGGAACGGCAGGCCGTGGTCGGCGTAGTCGTCGCGCATGAGCGGTTCGAGGGCGTCGAGGTCGCCCTTGCCGTAGAGGTCGAGGACCTTGAGGACGAGTCGCTTGTTGTCGATCATGCCGGGAAGTGTGCTCGGGGCGGCGGCCGTTGTCGATGAAGTGGGAGTTCATCGACGACGCCGGGCGTGAGGTCTAGGGTCGTGGCGTGGAGACGGTTGGCGGGCTGTTGCGCCGGTGGCGAAACGGCCGGCGGCTGAGTCAGCTGGATCTGGCGCTGGCGGCCGGGGTCTCGCAGCGCTATGTGAGCCTCGTCGAGACCGGGCGGTCGCGGCCGAGCGCCGAGATGGTGCTGCGGCTGGCCGTTCAGCTCGACGTGCCGCTGCGCGACCGCAATCGGCTGCTCGTCGCGGCGGGCTTCGCGCCGCGCTACCGGGAGCGGCCGCTCGACGGGGCCGACATGTCGGCCGTCCGCGACGCCGTGACCCGCGTGCTGCGGGCGCACGAGCCGTATCCGGCGCTGGTCGTGGACCGGCGGTGGAACGTGGTGATGACCAACCGGCCGATCGAGCGTTTCCTCGCCGACGTGGACCCGGCGCTGCTGCGCGAGCCGGTGAACATGATCCGGCTGGGGCTCGATCCGCGCGGGCTCGCCGGGCGCATCGTCAACCTGGCGGAGGTGCGCGAGCTGTTCCGCGCGCGGCTGGCGCGGCAGGTCGCCCGCACCGGGGATCCGGTGGTGGGGGCGCTGTACGACGAGTTCTTCGGCGGCCCGCGAGAAAGTGGGTTCGAGCCGCCGCCTCCGCAGGTCGCGACGCCGATGGTCTTCGACTTCGAGGGCCGCGAGCTGAGATTGTTCTCGACGATCACCACCTTCGGGACCGCGCAGGACATCACCGTCGAGGAGATCTCGATCGAGTCGTACTACCCGTCGGATGAGGAGAGCGCGGCGGTGCTGCGCGGGCTGGCGGAGGGTGACTAGGGCCCGGTGGCCGCGGCCGCGCCGAACAGGAGCGCGAAGGCCGGCGGGCCTGACGCCAGGAGCAAGGGGGTGCCACGGGACGTCGACGGTGACGACGTGGTCGATGGCAAGGTGGGCCGCAGGGTCGGCCGGCACCCGACGCGCGATCACCGCGGCCTCCGCGGGCCAGGAGCCGGCTCGTCGCCGGCAGCGGGGCCAGCCCGAAGCGGAACGCGTCGATCTCGTGCAGTCCCCCGGTTCGGTCGCGTACTACGAACCGCACCCGCTCACGACGCTGCCTGAACAGGCCCGGCTGCGGCGGCGCGAGCGGCAGAGACCGTTCGACGCCCACCACCAGCGGCCACGGCACCCGCACGCGACGGAAGAGGTTCGCGATGACCACCTCGCGCTCCCGAAGACGGAGACGGAGACAGGGCAGGAATCCGACGGCGGCCATCGAGCACCCGAAGCCTGCGGTGACGGCACCGAACCCGCCGAACCCGCCGAAGGCGAGGGGTGCCGGAGTGCCGAGCCGAGGCGCGCTGGACGCCACGAGCGAGGCGAACACGAGCAGGACCAACGACGGTCAGCCGAGGGCGAGCACGGCGTTGTCGGGGCGCCGGAAGGTGCGGACGGTGCGGACGGTGCGGGGGGCGAGGTCGCGGGGCACGGAGGGCTCCTCGGGGGCTGGCGGGCTGGCGGGCTGGCGGGCTGGCGGGCTGGCGCAGAAGAACCCAATACCATCTGTAAATCGGTGGTTGGAGACCCGTTATCACTCATGACTTGTCGTGCATTTGCCGCATCCGATAAATCACCCGCCACACCAAACGGTGTCGTTCCTGCTTTACCAACTGCGCGAGAGGTTGCGTAATAAAGTGCGCCAAGGTCAGCATCTACCTCATTGGATAGCGCTCTGAATGCTTGCTTAAACTGGTCAGCAAGAATCGTGTTATAGGTTCCTGCTGGACCTAATGCTAGTTGTTCTTCACCATTCCATTTGACGGGAGCCATTTTTGATTTAGTAATTTTGACTTCCACACTATCAATTGTTTGGTCGCCATCATTTGGCGCGGTTGCACCTGGTGTGATGTCCACAGTGGTTGCTGCAGGGGCAACTGGTGCAGTTACCGACGTGCCTTTTGCTGCTGCATCCACTTTCGCGTTACGTGATACTGCGGGGATAAAGCCGACTTGCTCCCGAGAGACCGTATCTAGCGCGGTGTAAATAGTCGGGATAAGCCCTGTTAATGTATTGGACATGTATTGTTCCTTATGGAGTTAAATATGATTTATTTTTTGATGGCCTATCCAGACCTAGCGATGCCCATCATCCGAAAGGCATCAGGAGGGTTAATCTACGATTGTAATGCCACTATTGATTGTAGAGCTTTGTTCTACAGGGCTTAACGCATCGAATGCCGTGCGCTTCATTGTTTTTTGCCCTGCTTGGAATTGATTCTGTTTACTACCAGTGCCTGTATTGCCAGAGGCTTTTAAAATGTGGTCTTTCTGCGGATACTGTTCCACTAAGAATTCTAACGCTTCATCAAATCCTGCTAACTCACCTGGCTTAGCACGAGAATAGATTTTGTTACCTGACGGGTCATAAGCCACGACATTGCCGTCTTCAATT
>NZ_JBFAKK010000032.1:0-20059 GCF_040655735.1 Phytomonospora sp. NPDC050363 | reverse complement strand
GGAGCCCTCAGCCGGTTGTCCCGGCGCCCCAGCCCGAAGCGAAGCGAACGGGCGCGTGCCCAACCCCCACCCAGGAAGGGCACCTGCCCACCACGGCCCGGACCCTGCCCACCCGGCCCAGACCCTCCCCACACCGCCTAGACCCTGCCCACCCCCTCACCCCCCACGCACCCCGGCGAGGCAAAGGGGGCACACACATCCGCCGCTGCCGCCAAAGCCCACCCGCGGCCTCTACGATCTCCCCGACTCCGCCCCCTGGCGCCCCTCGCGACCGCCCGGCCCCTCGAACGCTGGCGGCTCCCCCGTCCGCCAGTCCCCCGCCTTAGAACCGGCTGGGTGGCTCCGCCCCCAGCACCCCCGCCGGGACTCCGTCCCGAACCCTGCTGGGACTCCGTCCCAGACCCTGCTGGGAGGCTTCGCCCCCAGACCCCCACCAGGAACTCCGTCCCTGGACCCGGTCCCGCGCAGAAGACTCGGCACAGTGCCGCTCCCCGGGTCCGCACCCCTCGCGGGGTGCCGCACCCCCGCTAGGCACCCTCACGGGTGCCGCGCTCCCTCACGGGTGCCGCGCTCCCCCACCGATGTGGCCCTCACCCCTCACCCCTCACCCCAAAAAATCAACCCCAACCCCCACCCCGTCCCCCAACGCCCTCCCGTACACCGGCCACGCCACCGCCAGGTCCTGCCACGGCAACCCCACCGGCGCGTACACCGTCACGTCCCCCTCGCCGTCCCTCCCGGCGCGTTCCCCACGCAGCACCTCCCCCAACGTCCCCACCGCGTCCCCCGCCTTCAAACCGACGTTCCCCAGGGCCCCCATCGCCACCGCCAGCTCCACGTCGTCCACCACTACCCGCGCCGCCCGCAGGGCGTCCCCCGCGACCTCCGCCTTCCCCGGCTCGTCCGCGCCCAGCGTCGTCACGTGCATCCCCGGCCTCAGGTCCGCCGCGTACAGCAGCGGTTCCCGCGCCCACGTCGCCGCCACCACGATCGAGGCCAGCGCCGCCGCCTTCGCCGGGGTCGGAGCCATCTCCACCGGAACGCCCAACGACGCCTCGTGCTCCAGCGCGAACGCCATCGCGCGCGAGGTGTCGAGGTCGCAGACGATCAGCCTCGTCAACTTCCGCAGCGAGGCGAGCCCTGCCAGCACCACCCTCGCCTGCGCTCCCGCCCCGATCACCGCGACCGTCCCGTCGGGCCCGGCGAGCGCGTCGGTGGCCACGGCGGCGGCCAGTCCCGTCCGCCAGGCCGTCACGGACGACGAGTCGAGAAGCGCGAGAAGTTCCCCGTCAGCAAGGGAGTGCAGACACACGACGCCCCGCAGCGCGGGGGCGGCGCCGGGGAACTTGGCGTTCACCTTCACCGTGTACGCCGGGACGCCTTCCAGCAGTCCCGGCAGCAACGCGGTGGCCGTCCCCGGTCCGGGCAACTCGGTCCGGACTCTCAGCGGGGGCATGGCCGATCCCGAGATGAATCCCGCCCGCAACGTGGCCAAAATCCCGTCAGGGTCGACGAGTCCGTCGACGGCCGAGCGGGTCAACAGCACGGTCATCGCAACACCTTCACCCACAACACGGACGAACGCAACCGCCGCATCACGCGGGGGGACGAAGGAGGAGCTAGTCCCCGCGCCGCTTCGACCGGATGTCGTTGCCCACGCTGGTCAGGCAGCGGCCGGTGGCCAGGTTCCACTTCCAGCCGTGCATCTGGCAGGTCAGGACCCCGTCGTCGACCTTCCCGAAGCGCGTCAGGTCGGCCTTGAGGTGCGGGCAGCGCCGCTGCACGGTCCAGCCGTCGAGGGAGATGTCCTCGCCGCCGTCGTCACGTTCGCTGAACCAGCCCTCGGCGTAGTTGAGCCGTTCCTCCGAGAGGCACTTGAAGAAGGTGTAGACGAACTCGTTGTACTGCCCGATGCGGGCCGCGGAGAAGCGGCAGGACAGGAACAGGGAGTTGACCCAGTCGATCTCGTCGATGTGCAGCAGGTGCTCGATGAGCCGGCGCTCGGTCTTGAAGCGGTAGCGGACCTTCTCGCCGTCGGCGTGGCGGATCTCGCCGACCGGGAAGTCGAAGAGGACCGACTCGACGATCGTGTCGGGGTCGTCGGGCGCGGTCAGGTCGAAGCGCACGGGCCCGTTGATGCCGGCCGACATGATCTCGGCCTCGGCCATCAGCGGCTCGAAGCGGGCCTTGATCTCGGCGAGCACGTCGATCTCGGGGTGCTCCCACGACTTCTTCGCCGCCGCGATCACCGGGCGCTGCCGGTCGCGGTACTCGATGAGGTGCTGTTCCTTGTTCTCGAAGAACTCCCGGACGTCGGCGACGGGGTGCGTCGTCGAGCAGTCGTTCTCGGTGACCTCGGAGACGGTGCCGGGCAGCAGGATCACGCCGTTGTCGCGGCCGTTGTCGGCCAGGTAGTCGAGGTAGACCTGCTGGTCGGGGAAGATGTTGCCCTCGTCGCCGTGGATGTCGTTGAACTGCCACAGGGAGTCGTCGAGGAAGCAGGGCGGGCCGGCGATCGGGAAGATCCAGGAGGCCTTGGCGTCGTCGATGTATCGCAGCGAGCGGTCCATCTGCCGGTCGCGCTTCTGCTTGCCGAAGGCGCGCTTGGCCGAGTCGGGGAGCTCGTAGACCATCGGGTACCAGATGGCGCCGGAGAACTGGAGCAGGTGGGCGTGGATGTGCCCGAGCTGTGTGAAGGCCGCCAGGTCGGTGGGGCGGGCGTCGTTCTGGTTGAGCAGCCGCACGCCGTCGGCGTCCTCGATCCACAGGGAGGAGTCGCCGATGGGACCGTCGGTCGGGGAGGTCAGCGCCTGGATCATGACCTTGACGCCGCCGTCGAGTTCGGTGACCTCGCCGCTGACGGTGCGGATGAAGTTCTTGAAGCCCAGTTCGCGCAGCTCGTCCTCGAGTTCGCTGGTCGGGTACTCCGGCAGCAGGACGGTGGTCTTCTTGGAGATCTTCTCGCGGAGGTTCTTCTCGTCGAAGTGGTCGCGGTGCAGGTGCGACACGTAGAGGTAGTCGCACCGGCCGAGGGTGTCCCAGTCGAGCCGCGAGTTGTCCGGGAAGGGAAACCACGAGGCGAAGTAGGCCGGGTTCGCCCACGGGTCGGTGAGGATGCTCCCCGCCGCCGTCTCGATGAACATGCTCGCGTGTCCGGTTCCGGTGATGCGCAACCTACGGCCCCTTCTGTGTGCGTCTGATGCCCGGTCAAGAACGCTACACGGAGCTGCCCCGACCACCCTCCGGTGGTCGGGGCGGGCATGGGAAACTGGGCGGCGGAACACTCTCGAAGATCATCGACCTCATGGAAGGTGTCGCGCAGTGGCAGGCGGCAACGAACCGGTGACCTCCCCGGACCAGCACAAGCCCACCAACCGCAAGCTCGCCTACACCGGTGGGATCATCTCCATCATCGTGCTGCTGCTGTACACGATCGGCAACCACGAGGGCCGCGTCGAGGACATCTGGCTGCTGGTGACCGCCGGCGTCCTGGCACTCGCCATCGCCGGTGACTGGCTTCTTCGCAAGAACGGCCTCAAGGACTGACCTTCCCGGCGGGCGGGCTCAACCCGCGTCCCAGGAACAGGTAGACACCGGCCGCGGCCATGAACACGGCCATGACGACGAGCACGGCCTGGTGGCTGACGACGGTCACCAGGTACGCGGCCCCGGCCAGTGACACCAGCTGCGGGGTGATGGCGGCCATGTCGGCGGCCGCGCCGATCCGTCCCATGAGTTCGTGCGGGGACAGGCGCTGGACGAGCGTCGAGTCGGCGACCGCGAGCAGCGGGATCGCCAGGCCCGAGATCAGCGCGGCGCCGAGCACGACGGGGACCGAGGGCACCGCGAACAGGGCCAGCACCAGCGCCAGGACGCCCACGGCGACGCCGCTCGCGGCGAGTTCCCCGAGACGGCGCACCACCGGCGCGGCGGCCAGACCGCCCACTATCCCGCTCGCGCCCATCACGGTGATGATCACCGCGATGAACTCCGGTGGCCGGTGCAGTCCCTCATCGGTGATCTCGTAGATCATCACCTCCAGCGTCGCGGCGGCGAAGGACATCAGGGCCATGCCCGCCACGGCCCGGCGCAGCGCCGCGGAGTCGAGGATGAAGCGGAATCCGGCGGTGAGCTCGGACCGCAGCCGCGTCCGCTCTCTCGGCGCGAGTTCCTCGTCGACCCGCAGCGTCGCGATGATCGCGGCCGACAGGAGGAAGCTCGCCGCGTTGACCATCGCGACGGTGAAGCCGCCGGCGTAGGCGTAGAGCGCCATCCCCGCGAGCGGTCCGCCCAGCCTCAGCGCCTGCGTGGCGACCTGGCGGGCGCTGTTGGCGTCCACGAGCCGCTCGGGCGGCACGACGCGTTTGAGGAGCCCGCTGACGGCCGGCCCGTCGACGATCCGGCCGAGGCCGAGCAGCACGGCCACACCGTAGAGGATCCACACGTCGCCGCCGTCGCGGACGAAGGCGAGCGGGATCAGCGCGGCGGCGTTGGCGAGGTTCGCGGCGATCAGGAACGGCTTCCTGCGGAAGCGGTCGGCCAGGACGCCCCCGAAGGGCGCGAACAGCAGGGGAAGGGCTCCGCACAGCAGGATCAGGCCGGCCGCGCCGCTGGAGCCGGTGAGCTCCTTGACCCACACACCGAGCACGAGGACGAAGAGCCAGTCGCCGAACATGCCGACGACGGTCGAGGCGAATAGTAAGCGGTATCGGGGGTCGGCGAAGACAGAACGCATGGGCTCGCCTTTCATTCGGTCGGGTCTTCGGCGGTCTCCAGGTACTCGGCGCGCGCGGGGATCCCCCAAGCGACGAAGCGGACGGGTTCGGCGCCGGAGGGACGTCGTGCGGGGTCGGTGACGCGGTCGCGGTGCCGCTGTACGAGCGTCTGGATCTCCGCCTGGAGTCCGGCGAGTTCGTCGGCCGTCAGCCACATCAGCGACTGGGTGACGCCGGCCGCCCCGCGCCATTCGCGGGGGGCCGCGCGGCGGGCCATGTACCACTCGTCGAGTCGGGCGAACTCGTGCCGCAGGGCGACGACGGCGAGGGCGTCGTGCGCGGAGGCGTACTCGGGGTCGGCCTCGGCCTCGTGGTCGGTGGTGTGGCCGTGGACGACCACCTGCCAGGGGCGTCGGCGGCCCGGCCCGGGTGGGGCTTCGGCGACGTAGCCGAACTTGGCGAGCTGCCGCAGGTGCCACGAGCAGTTCGCGGGGGACTCGCCGAGCTTGGCGCCGAGCTCGGTCGCCGTCGCCGGGCCGTCGAGCAGGAGCAGTTCCATCAGGGTGAAGCGAAGGGGGTGCGCGAGGGCGCGGAGCTGGGCGGGGTCGGAGACCTTACGAACCGGCGGGTGCTCCGGGATGTCGGTGGCCATGTGTCGAAGCATATCTTTCGAAAGAAGTGTTTCGATATGCTGCCGCACAGCTTCCCGTGCCATTCGAAGTAACTGCGGGCACCCCGATCACCGAACCCCGGGTACGGCGAAGGCCGCCACCTAGCGGTAGCGGCCTTCTCCACGTCGTCCGTACGGGTCTAATCTCATCAGCCCTCGGCGGGCGAAGGTGTCCCTGATCTCGCGCAGCGCCGCGTCCACCTCGGCCTCGAAGTAGCCGCCCTGGACCAGGCTGAACTGCGAGGTGTCCAGCTCGGCGTCGGACAGCGGCACGGCCGCGCGTCCGGTCATCGTCGCCGAGACGGCGTCGAAGAGCCGGTCGACCTGCGAGGGGTCGTAGCCGCTGCCGAAGCGGCGCGGCTGGAAGGAGCGCCGGATCTGCTCAAGGCGCGAGATGTCGTCGCCGGTGAACGGCGAGTCCGGTGCCCGCATCTCGGTGGTCATCTCCGGGCGTCCGTGCCGGCCGGGCTCGGTGAAGCCGCCGCGGTCGCCGCCACGCGAGGCGTAGGGGTCCTCCCCGTACGGAGGGCGCCCGGGAGGCGGTCCGGAACGTCCGGCGCCCGGAGGCGGCATGGGCGGCACGGAGGGCTGGATCTGCGTCGCACCCGCGTCGGGGACTGGCGGGGGCGGCGGCGCGAAACGGTCCACCGGCGAGGCGGGACGGCGCTCCTCACGAGGAGGCATCCGCTCGCCGCCGTAGCCGCCGCGGTCGGAGTCCGGACCGCGAGGAGGCATGGGCGGAGGCGGCGCGAAGCGGTCGTCCGCGGGCGGCGGTGGCGGCGCGAAACGGTCCGCCGGGGCCGACGGACGCTCACCCGGAGGCGGTCCGTACCGGTCGTCGGGCACGTTGAAACGCGTCGTGGGCTCCGCGGCGGGCGGAGGGGGCGGCGCGGCCGGCGGCGGACCGTAGCGGTCCTCGGCGGCGCGCTCGAAGCGGCTGGGCGCTGGCGGCGGGGCGCCGTAACGGTCATCGCTCTGCGGGGGGCCGGAGACGGGCGCGGGCGGAGGCGGAGGCGGCGGGCCGTCCCCGCTCAGGTCGCTCAGGCCGCTGTACAGGCCACCGCCGCGACTGCGCGCGGTGCGGGTCGGGCGCTCGTCGAAGTCGTCGGAACGCGGCGCGAGGTGGCCGAAGCCCTCGTCGTCACCGCCGGCGAGGTGACCGAACCCGTCGAGGTCCGGACCGGCCGGGCCGCCCGACGAGGGCGGCGGTGGCGGCGGCGCGCCGAAGCGGTCGCGACCCGAGGGCGCGGCGGTGCCACGGGCCGCACGCGGCTCGGGCTGGCGTCCACGGGGCTCGGGCATCTCGCGGGGGTCGGGGGGCGGCGGACCGCCACGCGGGTCGGCCGGCGCCGGCATGCGCGGGTCCATCGGCTGCGGGCCGCGGGGATCGCGGTCGCGGGGGTCCATGCCTCGCGGAGCGTCCATGGGGCCACGGGGGGCGTCCATCGCGCGCGTGGCCTCCATGGGACCCCGAGGGCCATCCATGCCACGCGGCGCGTGCATCTCACGGGGGTCGCGGTCGCGGGGGTCGTGCAGGTCGCGCGGGTCCCTGGGGTCGCGCGGCTCGTGCATGTCCCGGGGGTCGCGGTGCTCACGGGGATCGCGGGCGCCGGGACCGCGCGGGTCGCGGGATCCGCGTCCACCGGGGCCGTCCATGCTCGGACGAACGCCGCGGCCCTCGAAGTCGGGCGCGGCGGCACGGCCGAGCACACCGCGCTCCTCCAGCTCCGACAGCTGACGGGCGACGCGGTCGAGATAGACGTCGACCTGCCACTCGTCGTATCCGCCGAAGCGGACCCTGAAGACGACGTCGTCGACCTCCTGAGAAGCCACCGGCGGGCCGATCGGCTGGCCTTCGAGAGTGGCTTCAACGCGGTCGAGGAAGGCGTCCACCTCGTCCACCTTGTAGCCACGGCGCAAGGCCCTGCGCCGGAACCGCTCACCCTGACTCGTCACTCGGCCACCTCCGCCTGCCCGTGCGTGGCAGCGGCCTTCTCCTGCGTCGCCGCAAGCTGGCCACACGCACCATCGATCTCACTCCCACGGGTGTCGCGCACCGTGGTCGGGACGCCCGCGGCGCGAAGCCGCCGAACGAACTCCCTTTCTACCGCCTTCGGACTTGCGTCCCAGCGACTGCCCGGGGTCGGGTTGAGCGGGATGAGGTTAACGTGCGCCAGTTTCCCCGCCAGCAACCGGCCGAGCAGATCGGCACGCCATGGCTGGTCGTTCACGTCTCGAATCATCGCGTATTCAATCGACACCCGTCGCCCTGTGCGGCTTGCATACTCCCACGCCGCGTCAAGCACCTCGTCGACCTTCCACCGGTTGTTCACCGGCACGAGCTCATCGCGCAGCTCGTCGTCCGGCGCGTGCAGCGACACTGCGAGCGTCACCGAAAGCTCCTCGGCCGTCAAGCGCCGAACGGCCGGAACAAGCCCGACCGTCGAGACGGTGATGCTCCGCTGCGACATACCGAGCCCGTCGGGCGCCGGATCCGTCAGCCGGCGCAACGCCCGCAACACCCGTTCGTAGTTGGCCAGCGGCTCGCCCATGCCCATGAACACGACATTGGAGAGGCGGCCGAGACCGGCCTCCCTCGACGTGCGCGCCGCCGACACCACCTGATCCACGATCTCGGCGGTGGACAGGTTGCGCGTGAGCCCCGCCTGACCCGTGGCACAGAACGGACAGGCCATTCCACAGCCCGCCTGTGAGGAAACGCACACGGTGGTGCGGTCGGAGTAGCCCATCAGCACGCTCTCCACAAGGGAGCCGTCGTGGAGCCTCCACACCGTTTTGCGCGTGGCGCCGTCATCGCAGGAGACCTGCGTGACAGGCGTCAGGAGCGGCGGGAAGAGCACACCGCCGATGCGCTCACGGTCGGCCGCGGGCAGGTCGCTCATGGCGTCCACGTCCGACAGCTGCCGGCCGAAGTAATGATGCGACAGCTGGCGCGCCCTAAACGCGGGCAGGCCGAGCCCGGTCACGGCGTCCTTGCGGGCGGCCATGTCCAGATCGGCGAGGTGCTGGGGGGGCGCGCCTCGGCGGCGCGGTTGCAGGGTAAGCGGCTGGGTCGTCATATCACTAGCCAGTCTCCCACGTCCGGGGACCTACTTACGCACAGGCGGGCGGAGCTCACGCGGGAGGGGCCAAGACCGACAGCAACACCACCGCGGTCGGCGCCGCCAGCAGGATCGAGTCAAGACGGTCCATGAGACCGCCGTGACCGGGGATGAGACTGCTCATGTCCTTCACACCGAGGTCGCGTTTGATCATGGACTCGGTGAGATCCCCCACCGTCGCCGCGATCGTGATCGCCAGGCCGAAGAGCGCGCCCTTCCACCAGCTGACGTCGAAGACGAAGAAGAGCATCAGGGCCCCGCCGAGAGCGCAGGCGACGATGGATCCGCCCATGCCCTCCCAGGACTTCTTCGGGCTCACCTTCGGCGACATCGGATGCTTCCCGAACAGCACACCGGCGATGAAGCCACCGGTGTCGCTGAGCACGACGAGACCCAGGACCACGATGATCCGGGCCGGACCGTCCTCGGGAACCGCCAGCAGCACCGCGAAACCCGCCAGGAAGGGCACGTAGACCGCGACCAGCGTCGCGGCGAGCATGTCCCCGAGATAGCCCACCGGGCCGTCGGCGAGGCGCCAGGCCGTCACCACGACCATCGTCAGGCCGAGCCCGAGCACGAGGCTCTCCGCTCCCCCGAACCAGGCCATGGCGGTCATGCCGACCCCACCGGCGAGCAGCGGGACCAACGGGACCTTGTGCCGGGACGATAGGGCCCGCACCAGCTCCCAGATGCCGATCCCGACCGCGGCGGCCACGACGACGAGGAACGCCTCCCGGTAGATCAGCAGGGAGGCGAGCACGACGGCGCCGAGCGCCAGGCCGACGCCGATCGCCATGGGGATGTTGCGGCCGGCCTTGCTGGTCGTGGGAACGAGGTCGGGTTCGGGCTCGGGCTCCTCGGCCTCATACGGCGGCCGTGAGGGGTACGGAGGCTCCGGGGGGTGCGGTGGTCCACCGTAGGGAGCTTCGTAGCGCTCGTCGTAGCGCTCGTCGCGCTGACGGGCGTAGTGGGAGTCGCCCGCGGGCGCGTCCCGGTAGCGGGGGTCCCCATGAGGGGGCTCGTCCCGGCGACCCCCGTACGAGGGTTCGCCGGGCGCGGGGGCGCGCCGCCGCCTCCGAGGAGGGCCGTGGCCGTCGCCGGAGGCGGGCAGGTCCTGGTGGGCCATCAGACTTCGAGCAGCTCGGCTTCTTTGTGCGTGAGCATCTCGTCGACCTGTTTGACGAATTTCTGGGTCAGGTCGTCGAGTTCCTTCTCCGCACGCCGGCCCTCGTCCTCGCCGACCTCGCCGTCGCGGACCAGGCGGTCGAGTTCGTCCTTGCCCTTGCGGCGGATGTTGCGGATGGTCACCTTGGACTCTTCGCCCTTGTTGCGGGCGACCTTGATCATCTCGCGGCGGCGCTCCTCGGTCATCTGCGGCATGTTGAGCCGCAGCTGCCCGCCCTCGTTGTTCGGGTTGACGCCGAGGTCGGAGTCGCGCAGGGCGCGCTCGATCGCGGCCGTCTGCGAGGCGTCGTAGGGCTTGATGATGACCATGCGGGGCTCGGGCACGCCGATCGAGGCCATCTGCGGGAGCGGCGTTGGCGTGCCGTAATACTCAATGAAGATCTTGCTGAACATGGCGGCGCTCGCCCGTCCGGTGCGGATGGCACCGAACTCCTCCTTGGCGTGCTCGATCGCCTTCTCCATCTTCTCCTCGGCTTCGAGGAGCGTCTCGTCGATCACCTTGGTGTCGCCTCCTGTCGCTGCGAGCCGACCGGCCCGGCGGGGGCCGGGTGCTGTCGGGCGTTGCCGTGCGCTGTCTTGGGTGGTGCGGTGGTCAGCTCTCAGAGGTGATGAGCGTTCCGATCCTCTCACCACTGAGGGCTCGCGCGATGGTGTCCTCCCCTTCGGCACCGAAGACGACCATCGGAAGCTTATTTTCCTTGCACAGGCTGAACGCCGCCGCGTCGGCCACCTTGATGTCGCGGCGCAGGGCCTCTTCGAAGGTGAGCTGGTCGAGGCGCACGGCGGTGGGGTCGGTGCGCGGGTCGGCGGTGTAGACCGCGTCGACGCCGTTCTTGCTCATCAGGACCGCGTCGGCCTTGATCTCAAGGGCGCGCTGCACCGCGACGGTGTCGGTGGAGAAGTAGGGCATGCCGGCCCCGGCGCCGAAGATGACGACGCGGCCCTTCTCCAGGTGCCGCATGGCGCGGCGCGGGATGTAGGCCTCGGCGACCTGGGCCATGGTGATGGCGGTCTGCACGCGCGTGTCGACGCCGCGTTTCTCCAGGAAGTCCTGGAGCGCGAGGCAGTTCATGACGGTGCCGAGCATGCCCATGTAGTCGGCGCGGGCGCGCTCCATCCCGCGAGCCTGGAGTTCAGCGCCCCGGAAGAAGTTCCCGCCGCCCATGACCACCGCGATCTGGGCTCCGCCGGCGCAGGCCTTGGCGATCTGCGCGGCGATGCCGGAGACCACGTTGGGGTCGACGCCGACCGCGCCGCCGCCGAAGACCTCACCGGACAGTTTCAGCACGACCCTGCGATAGCGGGGGCTCGTGTTCTCGGTCATGACCCTCTCCCTGTGCTGCTCGACTGGCTGACGCTACTGCGCCGGGATGGTGCACACGAACGTGGAGGCCGCTGGTGTGCTTCCACCTGCGACCTCCACGTTCGGCTGTTTTCCGGCGCTCGATTCGGACCCGGTGGATCAGTGCGGGCTGCCCACAAGACCCACAGGCCAAGGCCCTTAGGCCTGGCCGACCTCGAAGCGGACGAAGCCGGTCACGTTGACGCCCTGCTCCTTGAGGACCGCCGCGACGGTCTTCTTGGGCTCGGTCACCGAGGCCTGCTCCAGGAGCACGAAGTCCTTGAAGAAGGAGTTGACGCGACCTTCGGTGATCTTGGTGATCGCCTGCTCGGGCTTGCCTTCCTCGCGGGCGGTCTCCTCGGCGATGCGACGCTCGTTCTCGACCTGGTCGGCGGGGACCTCGTCGCGGGTGGTCCAGCGCGGACGCATCGCGGCGACCTGCATGCCGGCGGCGCGCGCGGCGGCGGCGTCGTCACCCTCGTAGGAGACGAGCACGCCGACCTGCGGGGGAAGGTCCTCGGACTTGCGGTGCATGTAGACCGCGATCTGGCCCTGGAGAACGGCGAAGCGGCTCAGGACGAGCTTCTCGCCGATCTTGGCCGACTCCTCCTCGACGAGGAGGCTGACGGGCTTGCCGTTGAGCTCCGAGGCCAGCAGCGCGTCGAGGTCGGCGGGCTGGGTGGCCGCGACGTGCTCGACGAGCGACTGGGCGAACTCGACGAAGGCGCCGTTCTTGGCGACGAAGTCGGTCTCGCAGTTGAGCTCGAGGAGGGCGTTGCCGGACTGGGCGACCAGTCCGTTGGCGGCGGTACGGCCGGCACGCTTGCCGACGTCCTTGGCGCCCTTGATGCGCAGGAGTTCGACGGCCTTGTCAAAGTCGCCGTCGGTCTCGGTGAGCGCCTTCTTGACGTCCATCATTCCGGAGCCGGTGAGTTCGCGGAGCTTCTTGATGTCCGCGGCGGTGAAGTTGGCCATTGTTGCTCTCCACTTGAAGGTGCCCGGGTCGCCCCTGAACGCCCGGGCGAAAGTACAGCTGGGTATTGCCGCAGCGAAGCCGCGCCCATGGCGCGGCTGTTCCCCGGGGCGCGGCTGCGGCCGAACGCCCCGGGGACCGGGAGTCCTTAGGACTCGGTGGTCTTCTCCGCGGCGGGGGTCTCCTCGGCGGCGGCCGGGGTCTCCTCGGTCGCGGCGGCCGGAGCCGGCTCCGTGACGTCGCTGGTCTCCTCGACGGCCTCCGCGACGGCCTCGGCGACCGGCTCGGTGGCGGCGGGAGCGTCGGCGACGGCCTCGACGGCGGTCTCGGTCTTGTCACCCTCGAGGAGCTCGCGCTCCCACTCGGCGAGCGGCTCGGTGGTGGTCGTGCCACCCTCGGGCTTCTCCTCGCCGCGGGCGGCACCGGCGCGGGCGATGAGGCCCTCGGCGACGGCGTCGGCGACCACGCGGGTCAGCAGCGCGGCCGAGCGGATCGCGTCGTCGTTGCCGGGGATCGGGAAGTCGACCTCGTCGGGGTCACAGTTGGTGTCGAGGATCGCGACGACCGGGATGTGCAGCTTCCGGGCCTCGTCGACCGCGATGTGCTCCTTCTTGGTGTCGACGACCCAGATCGCCGACGGGAGCTTGCCCATGTCGCGCAGGCCACCGAGGGTCCGGTAGAGCTTGTCCTTCTCGCGCTTCAGCGTGAGCAGCTCGCGCTTCGTGCGACCCTGCGTCTCACCGGACTGCTCAAGGGCTTCGAGCTCCTTGAGCCGCTGGGTACGCTTGTAGATCGTCTGGAAGTTGGTGAGCATGCCACCGAGCCAGCGGTAGTTCACGTACGGCATGCCGACGCGCACGGCCTGCTCCGCGACCGCTTCCTGCGCCTGCTTCTTGGTGCCGACGAACAGGATGTGGCCGCCCTCGGCGACGGTGTTCTTGATGAAGTCGTGGGCCTTCGCGATGTAGTCGAGCGTCTGGCGAAGGTCGATGATGTAGATGCCGTTGCGCTCGGTGAAGATGTAGCGCTTCATCTTCGGGTTCCAGCGGCGGGTCTGGTGTCCGAAGTGGACGCCGCTTTCGAGCAGCTGGCGAATGGTCACTGCTGGCATGGATGCCAGTCCTTTCCTCACGCAGGGGCGTACGAACCGGCCCTGCTCCCTGGTTGTGTGCGATGGCCGCGGCCATCTCCTGGTGCCCGGTCGACGGCCGTGTTGGGCCCGTCGGGGACGAGACCAGGGAGGCCGCCGCCCGCTCCCGGGGAGAACCGGGTTAAACGCGGGAAGGCACGCGAAGTCGGTCACATGGGTGACCGCCGGTTGACCAGTGTACGGCACCTGACCGGGCGTCCCCGGCGGGCTCCCGCCGGGGACGCCGAGGTCAGGCGGCGGCCCCGGCCGCGAGGAGCAGGAGGAGGCCGGTCACGAGATACACGTACGGGGGACGCATCAGCGCGCTCATCTCACGGCCGCCGATGCGGGGTCCGCTGCCGAGGAGCGGGGCGAGCCCGGCCCCTACGAGCGGGATGCCCGCGAGCATCAGGACGCCCGCGATCACGCCAGACGGGGAGAAGCCGTCGCCGGCGAACAGGGAGCGCAGCAGGACGACGGCGGCCGGCAGCATCGCGAGGGCCGAGACGACCACGACGAGCAGGACGACGGCGGGACGCTTCTTGCGATAGACGCCCTCGAAGACCTCGACGGCACCGTCGGGGCGGCGGTTGACCGGTTCGGTGCGGCGCTCGCCTCCCCTGGGCATGGCCGGGTAGGCCTGAGTCGGGGGGTCGATGGGTGGGCGGTTCATCGCGGGAGGGGGCGGCGGCATCGGCGGGCCGACCGGTGCCGGGCGGGGTGCGCCGGAAATGGGGGTCTCGGCCGGGCCGCGACGGGGGGCGTCGTCGAACGTGGGCGGGAGGGGGCCACGGGGCTCGGGGATGGACGGCGGAGCCGGAGGAAGGGGACCGCGTGGCTCGCGGGGGTCGCCGCCGGCGAGGGCCGCGAGTTCCGGGTCGACGACCTGGGGCTCGGGCAGGTGGCGTGCGGGCTCGGGCTCGCGCGCCTCGCCGCCGAGCTGCCACCGCTCGGCCTGAGTGCTGGCGCTGTCCGGGTCGTGACGCGGCGCGGGGGACTCGGCCCAGTCGGACGAGCGGCGGCCCGAAGACGTGTTCGGCTCCCACAGGGACCCGGCGTCGGAAGGGTTCACGGGTTCGGGGTAGTTGCGCTGATGTTCGGCCACGGTCCGGGAGATTAGGGCACGGCGGCGGTGGGCGCCACCGACGGATACGACATGTGCGGATATGGGCGATGAAGTATTGGGCGAACGTTGAAGTTCGCCGACCGAGCAGCCCTGGGCGGGCGCACCCGGGCTCACCTGGGAGGCCGAGTTATCCACAACCGGTCGGTTATCCACAGGGTGTTGAGGGGAAGGGTGGCCTGAGCGGCGCGTTCGCCTGATCGTTGACACATGTGCCCCAAAATGCGCTTTACCCGCTTCCTGTCCGCCTTGTCCGCCGTCGCGATCCTCGCCACACTCCTGGTGCTGCTGTTCCGGGATTCGGCGCCCGCAAGGGCGTCGCCCGCCGCCGCGCCCGCCGGTCCGACCGCCGCCGGTCCGGCGCGACTGGCGTGGCCGCTGGATCCACCGATCCGGGTCGTCCGGCGTTTCGAGCGACCGCCGACGCTGTGGGCGGCGGGGCATCGTGGTGTGGACCTGGCCTCCGTGCCGGGGGCGGTGGTGCGCGCCGCCGCCGACGGCGTGGTGCGCTTCGCCGGCGCGGTCGGCGGGAAGAAGGTCGTCAGCGTCGCGCACACCGAGCTGGTCCGGACGACCTACGAGCCCGTCGTGCCGGTGGTACGCCCGGGGCAGGTCGTGCAGCGCGGGGAGGTCGTCGCCCGGCTGATGTCCGGCCACGCAGGTTGTCCGGCCGAGGCCTGCCTGCACTGGGGACTGCTGCGCGGCGGTGAGTACCTCGATCCGCTCACCGCCGTCGGGACGGGACGCGTACGCCTGCTGCCCCGTCCCGAACGGCGCGTGAGCCGGTGCGGATCAGGCCAGCGAGTGCAGGAGGGCCGGGAGCCGGTCGGCGAGCCGCTCGTAGTCGGCGGGCCGGTTGTGGATCTGGGCGGCGATGCGCATGGTGCCGGTGCCGCCGAAGGCGTTGACGGTGAGTTCGGTGCGCAGCCGCTCGCGGACGGCCTGCTCGATGACGCCGCACTTCTCCTGGGTGTCGCCGACGCCCTCGGGGAGGAAGACCAGCCGCATGGCGAGGTCACTGGGGCCGGCGTCGGGGGTCTCGACGTTCAGGGCCTTCGAGAGCACCGAGAGGCCGTAGTGGGCGAGTTCGCGGTTGTGGGCCTGTACGCGCTCGGGGCCGAGGTCGGTGAGGAGTTCGATCCCGGCGGGGGCGGCGAGCCAGTTGGTCCAGTCGTCGGTGCCGTTGTACTCGACGGCGACGGGGTAGCCGGCCTCGTGCTCCCAGGAGACGACCAGGGGCCGGATCCGGTTCTTCCACTCGGGGGTGACGGCCAGCAGCGCTGTCCCCCGGGGCGCGAAGGCCCATTTGTGGAGGTTGCCGACCCAGAAGTCGGCGCCGAGCGCGGTGACGTCGGCGGGGAGGTGGCCGGGTACGTGTGCGGCGTCGACGAGGAGGGGGACTCCGCGTGAGCGCAGTTCGGCGGCGATCCGGGCGATCGGGAAGAGCCGGGCGGTCGCCGAGGTGACGTGGTCGCAGATGACCAGGCGGGTGCGGTCGGTGATCTGGGCGAGGATCCCGTCGACGACCTCGTCGTCGGTGGGGATGAGCGGCATGTCGGCGACCTTGTGGATCACGCCGGCCGGTGCGTAGGCGTCGACGTTGTAGCCGATGGCGCCGTAGCCGTGGACCGTGGTCACGACCTCGTCCCCGGCGGTCAGGTCCAGCGAGCGCAGGACGATCGCGGTCCCGGTGGTCACGTTGGTGACGAAGGAGCTGAGTTCGGGGTCGGCGCCGACCAGGCCGACCACGGCGTGGCGGGCGGCGGTGACCCGCTCGACGCGGGTCTTGAAGAAGCCGCGCGGGTCGAGTTCCAGCTCGTCGGTGATCAGCCGGCGGCGGTTGCGGACGGTGAGGGGCACCGCCCCGACCGCGCCGTGGTTGAGATTGGTGAAGTCCGGGGCGAGCCCGAACAGGCTGGCGCCGCCCGGGACCGGTGCGGGCGCGGAGGGGTGGGACATCAGGCTCCTGACACGCTGATCAGGCCCGCGGGTGCGCCTGGGTGAAGGCTTCCCGGAGGCGTTCGGCCGACACATGGGTGTAGATCTGTGTCGTACTGATCGTGGCATGACCGAGCAGTTCCTGGACCGAACGGAGATCAGCGCCACCTTCGAGCATGTGCGTGGCGGTGCTGTGCCGTACGCCGTGCGGGGTGGTGTGCGCGAGGCCGGCGGCGAGGGCGGCGCCCCTGACGATGCGGCGGACGATCGTCGGGTGGAGGCGGCCGCCCCGAACGCCGAGTAGCAGGGCGGGTTCGTCGGCGGCTCCGCGCAGGTGGGGGCGGCCCGCGGTCAGGTATTCGTCGACGGCGTCCTGCGCGGGGACGCCGAAGGGGACCTTGCGCTCCTTGTCGCCTTTGCCGATGACGCGCAGGAGGCGGCGTTCGGAGTCGACGTCGGCGACGTTGAGGCCGCACAGCTCGGAGACGCGGATGCCGGAGGCGTAGAGGATCTCCAGGACCGCGCGGTCGCGCAGGCCGAGCGCGGACTCGTCGGTGATCGGCGTTTCAACGAGGTCGGTGGCCTGTTCGGTGCGCAGGACGGTGGGGGCGGTGCGCCGTACGCGCGGCACGCCCAGGCGAAGCCCGGCGTCGTCCTCGGTGAGGCCGGTGCGCTGCGCCCATGAGGTGAAGGTCCGTGCGGCGGCGGCGCGTCTGGCGACGGTCGCGCGTGCCACGCCGGCCCGCCGCAGCTGCGCCAGCCAGCCGCGCAGCATCTCCAGGTCGATGTCGCCGATGGTGCGCGCTCCGCCGCGCGCGGCGTGGTCGAGGAGGGACACGATGTCGCCGGTGTAGGCGCGCACCGTGTGCTCCGAGCGTCTGCGCACGTCGGCGAGGTGCCCGGCGAAACCGGCGATGGCCGAACGCATCGCGTCCGGCAGCTTCTCTCTTGCCTGTTGGAGATCGACTCGTCGCCGTGAGCTCACGTTGTCGACCTTGTCCTCTGGGCCCCGTTCTGTCAAGCGGTCGCGCCGTACGACCGAGTTATCCACAACCGGTCGGTTGTCCACAGGGCCGTTCGGTCAGCGCTTGGCGAGCGTGGTTCCAGGGCCGAACGTTGAGTCACCGCACCGTTTCCGAGGGGGGACCGATGGGCACCAGCAGTCTCGAAAAAGATCAACTCGGCCGCTACGGCGAGCAGATCGCCGCACGCCATCTCACCGATGACGGGCTGCGCGTCCTGGACCGCAACTGGCGCTGCTCCGAAGGCGAACTGGACATCGTGGCACGGGATGGGCCCGGGACACTGGTGTTCTGCGAGGTGAAGACACGCCGTTCGCTGCGGCATGGCACGCCCATCGAGGCCGTGGACGCGGAGAAGTCGCACCGCCTGCGCAGGCTCGCGGCGCGCTGGCTGAAAGCGCACCCCCGACGTGCCGACCGGCTCCGCTTCGACGTGATCGGGATCCTCGCCCCGCGCGGCGGTCCGCTGCGCCTCACCCATCGGCGGGAAGTGTTGTGATGGGCTACGCGCGGATCACCGCCGTCGGTCTCGTCGGCGTGATGGGGCACCTGGTCACCGTCGAGGCCCACGTCGACCGCGGTCAGGCGCGTGTGGTGCTGTCGGGTCTGCCGGACGCGGTGCTCGGGCAGGCGCGCGACCGGGTCCGCTCGGCGCTGGTGAACTCCGGCTTCCAGTGGCCGGACCAGCGCATCGCGATCAACCTGCTGCCCGCATCGCTGCCCAAGCACGGGTCGAGTTTCGACCTGGCCATCGCGTTGGCCCTTCTGGTCGCCAGCGGGCAGCTGCCGCCACCGCTGATCGAAGGTCTCGTGCCGGTCGGCGAGCTCGGTCTCGACGGCAAGATCCGGCCGGTGCGCGGGGTGCTGCCGTCGCTGATGGCCGCGCGGGACTCGCCGATGCGGGCGGCGGTGGTGGCTCCGGGGAACCTGCGCGAGGCGGCGCTGGTGTCGGGGCTGGCCGTGCACGGCGCGGTCGGCCTTCGGGAGCTGGTGGCCGGGCTTGCGGGCGGTGCGGGCCTGCTGGCCGTGCCGGAGCCGGATCCCGAGATCGAGGACTTCACGCCGGACCTTGCCGACGTCGTCGGGCAGGACCAGGCGAAGCGGGCGCTGGAGATCGCCGCCGCCGGCAGTCACAACCTGATGCTGCTCGGGCCGCCGGGTGTCGGCAAGACGATGCTCGCCGAGCGGCTGCCGCCGCTGTTGCCGCGTCTCGACGACTCCGCCGCGATGGAGGTGACCGCGATCCACTCGATCGCCGGGCGTTTCGAGCAGCGCGCCGGGTTGGTGCGGCGGGCGCCTTTCCAGGCGCCGCACCATTCGGCGTCGATGCCGGCGCTGATCGGCGGCGGGTCGGGTATGCCCAGGCCGGGTGCGCTGTCGCTGGCGCATCGGGGCGTGCTGTTCCTCGACGAGCTGCCCGAGTTCCGGCGCGACGTCATCGACGCGCTGCGCCAGCCCTTGGAGTCGGGGGAGATCAACATCAACCGCTCGGCGGCCGTCGTCCGCTTTCCCGCCCGCGTGCTGCTGATGCTGGCGGCCAATCCCTGCCCTTGCGCGGCGGCCAAACCCAACGACTGCGAGTGCACCGCGGTGGCGCGCGGCCGCTATCGCTCGAAGCTGCGCGGACCGCTGATGGACCGTGTGGACCTCCAAGTGCGCCTGGCGCCCGTGGGGCGGTCGGCGCTCTTCGGCGACGAGCCGACCCAGGAGGACTCCCGGACCGTCGCCGGCCGGGTGCTGCGGGCCCGCGAGGCCGCCGCGGCGCGCTGGTCGAGAGCCGGGTACGGGCGCCTGCCGAACTCCGAGATCTCCGGGGCCCGGCTGCGCAAGGACCCCTGGCGGCTGCCGCGCTCGGTGGTCGGCGTCGCCGACTGGATGCTCGACTCCGGCCGGCTCAGCGCCCGCGGGTACGACCGGGTGATCCGCATCGGCTGGTCGATCGCCGACCTCGCCGGGCGGGAGCGGCCGGAGGAGGGCGATATCGCCGAGGCCACCGAACTGCGTTTGGGCAATGCCGTCTAGTCCGCGATCCGACCGAAGGAGAGAAGCCATGGAAGACCAGGCCCGACTCGTCCGCGTACTGCTGTCGGCCCTCCTCGAACCCGGGATGGTCCACGCTCACGAACTGCTCGCCGAGCACTCCCCCGCGCAGATCCTGGCCCGCTTCCGCGACGGCCGTCTCCCGGACGCCCTCACCTCGGCCGTGGGCAGCCGCCTCGCCGGACGCGACCCGCTCGACGTCGCCAACAGGATCCTGGACGACACCACGCGCCTCGACGCCCGCGTACTGATACCCACCGACGACGAGTGGCCCTCGCGCCTCGACGATCTCGCCGCCCTCGACAGCGGTCCCGGCTCCCACGGTCCACCCCTGTGTCTGTGGGCCCGCGGCCCGCTGCACCTGCGGGAGACCCTCGAACGCTCGGTGTCCATTGTGGGCGCCCGCCACGCCACGTCCTACGGGCTGCTCATGGCCGGAGAGCTCGCCTACGGCGTGGCCGACCGGGGGTGGGGAGTCGTTTCCGGTGGGGCGCAAGGGATCGACACGGCGGCGCACAAGGGCGCCCTGGCGGCGGA
Organism: Phytomonospora sp. NPDC050363; assembly: GCF_040655735.1. Classification (NCBI taxonomy): domain Bacteria; kingdom Bacillati; phylum Actinomycetota; class Actinomycetes; order Micromonosporales; family Micromonosporaceae; genus Phytomonospora; species Phytomonospora sp. NPDC050363. The sequence goes on along the minus strand of NZ_JBFAKK010000032.1, from coordinate 263 downwards.
GGGGCCGACCGTCACCGTGCTCGCCTGCGGGGTCGAGCGGTCCTACCCGCCGCGCAACGAGCGGCTTTTCGCCGCGATCGCCGCCTGCGGCATCGTCTTGAGCGAGTGGCCGCCCGGTTCCCTCCCACTCCGGCACCGGTTCCTCATCCGCAACCGGCTCATCGACGTTTCTGTTGGGATTGGGAAGCGGTTCGCTCGTTTTCCGTCCCGTGTGTGCTGTTGAGGGCATGTCTGTGTGATGGTCTGCGTGCGCGACAGGTGTC
>NZ_JBFAKK010000031.1:0-22844 GCF_040655735.1 Phytomonospora sp. NPDC050363 | reverse complement strand
GCTGGCGGGCTGGCGGGCTGGCGGGCTGGCGGGCTGGCGGGCTGGCGGGCTGGCGGGCTGGCGGGCTGGCGGGCTGGCGGGCTGGCGGGCTGGCGAAGTCTTCCCGCCGGAGCCTTGTGGCACCACCCGGAGGTGAGTTCTTCGCCGGCGTCCAGGGCCGCGCCAAGGCCGTGAACCACCGGCTTCCCGGGCGCTGAAGGGCAGACGGGTCGAGCGAGCGGCCCGCGCCGCCACCGTGTCAGCGCCTGAGCGCGTCGTCCGCCTCCGATGTCTCCGGTTGCGCGCCCTCGCGACCGCTCCACAGCCCGCGCGCACCGCCCAGCGCCATCGCCCGACGTGGCGAGGCAGCGTGGACGCCATCGCCGCCCGCGATCTGACCGCCCGCTCGGCGACCGGCGCGAATACCGGCCACCGTTCGGTCACCCTGCCACCGCATCTTCGACCGAGCCGCCACCGCCGACGGCCGCAGCGCGCAGGGCGCTCGGAACTCGGTGGCTCGGGGCACGGTGGCTGGCGGCTCGGCGCTCGGCGCCTAGGCGGTACGGCGGCTGGGCGGCTCGGCGCTCGGCGCTCGGCGCTCGGCGCTCGGCGCTCGGCGCTCGGCGCCTAGGCGGTACGGCGGCTGGGCGGCTGGGCGGCTGGGCGGCTGGGCGGCTGCACGCAACTCGTCCCAGCGCAGGCGTGGGGGATCGCCAGAGCATCGCCGCGGCAGGCCGGGCGTGGAGGCCCGCGAAGTATCGTGCCATCCACCGGGAGCCTCGGCCGCACCTGCGACACGATGGGCGCGGCGCGTTGTCGATGTCCGGCGCGATGGGACACACCTCCACCGCCGCGCCGATTCCCGATGGCCAAGCGGGGCGAGCGAAGGCGTCCACCTGCCCATCGCGCCGCCGCACCGGACCGCCCACCGCCCCCTGCTGCCTCGCCGCCAGCCAGCTCTCGCTGATTCGGTACCGCGCCACCCGTCACTCGGTAACCGCCCCATCGGACAGCCGCCTCTCGCCAATTCGGCACCACGCCATCCTTCGCCCGGCGGCCGCCCCATCGGCCAGCCGTGCGGTCGTGCCTCTTCCTGCCGCGCTGCCCACCGTCAGCGGGTCTCCCGCCGCACTGCGCCGCCACGGCTCCAACGTTCCGGCCCTGCCGCCCTGCCGCCCTGCCGCCCAATCCACCCCACGCCCACCCCCGCCAGCGGTGACGCACCGATGGCACCGAAGCCAGTACCCCGTCCCTAACGTCCGTCACGACAAATGCAATCGACGCGATCGACCACAGGAGTGAACATGCGCACGACCTTCAAGACCCACCACCTTCAAGACCCTCGCCGCCGCCGCGATGGCGGGGTGCGCCGCGCTCGCCGTCGGCGTGGCCGCCGCGCCCGCGCAGGCGCAGGCGCACGACCCGGCCCGCGTGTCGGCACAGATCCGGGCCGCCGGGCCGGCATCACATCAGCGACCACTCGACGCTGACGGCCTGCCGCCAGAAGGGCGAGACCTACCTGGCCAAGGGCTGGGCGCTGCGCTACGAGTGCCGTCCCCTGTCGAGGGCTACTACGCGCTGTGGGTGTTCACCAACATCTAACACCGACGTGACATCGCGGCCCCGGCGCTCATCGGCGCCGGGGCCGCGCCGTCGCCCATCTGCGCGGCGAGCCACCCGGTCGCGGCCATCCCGAGGCATCCCACCCGCGCAGGGCGCATCCCCCGGCCGCGCCGGCCTCGCTTCCCACCCACGGCCGCCGCGCCGCGCTGCCACGCCGCCGCCCACCCACGGCCGCCGCGCCTCCCCGGCCTCACACCGTGAACCGCAGCCCCGTCTCCTCCCCCGCCTCCAGCTTCGCGGTGTGCTCGGCGGAGTTCAGCAGCTCTCCGATCGCCGCGCCCTCCTCGATGCGCGCGAGCACCTTCGTCTCCACGGCCGCGACCTGCTCGGCCCGTGTGACGACCTCCTCCGCCGTCGCCGGATCCATGACCAGGACGCCGTTCTCGTCGGCGAAGACGATGTCGCCGGGCGAGATCTCGGTGCCGCCGACCGTCACGGTCGCGCCGAGCTCCCCCAGCAGCCGCGTGGTCCCGGTCTTGGGGAACACATAGGTCGAGTACACCGGCAGCGGGCATCCGGCCACGTACCCGAGGTCGCGGTAGCCGCCGTCGAGCACGATCCCGGCGAGTCCTTTCGCCGCGGCGGCCTTGGCGAAGATCTCCCCGGCGTAGGCGAGGGGGTGCCGGCCGCCCTCGATGACCAGGACGTCGCCGGGCGCGGCGGCTTCGAGGGCGCGGACGACGCCGAAGTGGTCGCCGTCGCAGCGGACGGTGAACGCGGTGCCCAGCATCGCGGCGGCCGCGGAGCGCAGGGCGACCTCGGGAGCGATGACGCGGACGCTCTTGTCCGCGTCGGCGATGGCGGTCGTGTCGACGGCGCCCATGCGGGCGCGCAGTTCGGGCGTGAGACTCATGCGCCCATGATCGCGCGCCGGCATGGAGGGCCGCGGACAGCACAGGTCTACGCTGTATACCACTCTGGTGTACGGTGTAGACCATGACCGAGCAACCGACCGGCCACCGCATCGCCGCGGCGGCCCTGGCGATCCTCGTCGACGAGGGAGCCGAGGCCGTCACGATGCGCCGGGTCGCCACCGCCGCCGGGATCACCCCCATGGCGATCTACAAGCACTACCCGGATCGCCTGGCATTGCTGCGATCGGTCGCCGACGCCGCCTTCGGCGAGGTCGGCGGCACGTGGGGACGCGCCGGCGGCGACTTCCGGGCCCGCTTCGACGGCCTGCTCGACGACTTCCTCGACTTCGCCCTCGGCCAGCCCCACCTCTACGCCTTCCTGCTCACCGACCGCCGCGAGCAGGCCCGCCGCTTCCCGCAGGACTTCGGCCACGGCGCCTCGCCGCTCTACCGGCACGTCGTCAAGGCCGTCGAGGACGGCATGCGCGACGGAATCCTGCGCGCCGACGACCCCCTCGAAGTCGCGCTGTCGTTCACGTCGTCGACGCAGGGACTCGTCCAGCTCTACCTCGGCGGGCGCATCGGCCTGCCGGAGAAGGACTTCCGGGAACTCTGCCGCCGCACCGCATGGAGGATCTTCGATGGAATCAAAGCCTGACCGTCCGACGTGGACGAAACGCGTCCTTCCGCCGTTAACCGCGCTGGCCGCCTCGACCGCTCTCCTCTACCTCGGCACCGGCTTCCAGCCGATCTCGATCCTCACCTGGATCGCGCCCTTCCCCGTGCTCTGGCTGGCGACCCGCACGCGCACCGCCGTCGCCGTGCCCGTCGCGGGTCTCGCCTGGCTGCTCGGCTCGTCGAACGCCTGGAGCTACTACCTCGACTCCTACGACGTCCCCCTCCCCATCGCGATCAGCATCCTGCTCGGGTGCGCGACCCTGTTCGCCCTGACCGCCTGGCTCTTTCGCGCACTCGTCGTGCGAGGCCGGATCCTGCCGGCCGCCCTCGCCGCGCCCGCCCTGTGGACCGGCGCGAGCTTCCTCATCGGCAAGGCCAGCCCCGTCGGCGTCATCGGCCAGCTCATGACCACCCAGACCGACCTGCCCGCCGCACTCCAGCTCGCCTCGGTCACCGGCGGCTGGGGCGTCGAATACCTCGTCCTCTTCGTCCCGGCCGGCATCGCCGCCCTCCTCGCGCCGGACCTGGCCCGCCCCATGCGAATCCGCGCCGCCGCCGTCACCACCGCGATCCTCGTCCTCACCGTCGGCTTCGGCCTCGCCCGCATGAGCACCGGACCCGGCCCGGCCCGCACCGTCGCCCTCGTCGTCCACGCCGACTCCGCCTGGGCACCCGACGTCGCCACCACCGAAGGCGAACAGACCCTCGCCGCCTACGCCGCCCGGATCGCCGCGCTCCCAGCCGACGTGGACCTCGCCGTCCTCCCCGAAGGCGCCCTCGGCTCCCACGACACCACCCTCGCCGAACTCACCGGCCCCCTGTCGAAAGTCGCCACCGAACACGACATCGACATCGTCGTCGGCGTCATCCTCTTCGAAAACGACGGACCCGACGCCGGCGGCGCGAAGTACAACACCGCCATCGCCATCCCCGCCGACGGCCGGGCGCCCGCGATCTACCGGATGCACAACGCCAACACCAACGGCAGCGAACTCACCACGGGCACCGAACTCACCCACCTCCCCGGCGCCGGCACCCTCGCCCTCGGCGTCTGCCGCGACGTGAACTTCCCCGACCCCGCCGGCGCCTACGCCGAAGGCGGCGCCCGCATGTGGCTCCTGCCCGCGCGCGACGAGATCGGCAACTCCCGCCAGCACGCCATCGCCGGGACCATCCGAGCGATGGAGAACGGCATGTCGATGGCCTGGTCGGCCAAACTCGGCGTCCTCTTCCTCACCGACGCCTACGGCCGCATCCTCGGCGAGGCACTGGCCGACAGGTCCGGCGGCTTCGTCACCGTCGTCGCCGAACTGCCCGAAGGACCCGGCGCGACCTTCTACACGCGCACCGGCGACTGGTTCCCCTGGGCGTGCGCCGCGCTCGCCGCGGCGGCGTTCGCGCTGGTGTTCGCGCCCCGCAGGGACCGGTCGGGTGCATGAGCCGTCACGGGCTGGCCTAGGCTTGGTCGCCGTGAGCAAGCAGCGACGCAAGCAGAAGGCCCGCGAGCCGAAGCAGCGGGTCAAGGACATCTATGTGGCGCGCCCGTTCGAGGGCCTGCCCGACGAGGTGGAGTGGGTCGCGCTGCGCGAGCTCGTCCCGGCCGCCACCGCACCGCTCAAGCTGGCCGAGCCCTTCGCCACGCAGTACGCCGGGCGCGAGATCACCCTCGCGACGGTCCTGCCGCTGGCGTGGCCGGCGATGACCAAGCCCGACGGGCGCGTCCTGGTGGCGCTCCAGCGGCAGTTCCAGTCCGGCGACGTCAGCCGCGACATCGCCGCCTCGCTGATCGCGGCGCTGGAGACCGAGCCGGGCAAGACCGTCGGCGTCCCCACGCTGCCCGGTGAGGGCCCCAGGCTCCAGGACATGCTGGTGAACGAGCCGATCGACTTCACCCTGCACGACACCTTCGAGTTCTGGGTCGACGCCGACGCCTCCGACGACCCGCAGGTCAAGGCGAGCCTGGAGCGCGCCAACGCGTCGATCTACCCGACCCGCAAGGTCGCGGCGATGCCCGGTGCCTACTGGTGCGACGTGACCGACCGCTGCCACCTGCGCATCGTGCTGCCCGACGGCGAGTCCGCCGCGCTGGCGGCGCTGGCGCGTCTGTCGTCCGACGGCGGGCTGCGGCTGGGCATCGACACGAAGTTCGCGGGCATGTTCCGCGCGCACGGCGTCCTGGTCCCGGTGTGGGACCTGCCGCTGGGCGTCGAGGCCGAGGACTGCGAGGAGCCGGTGGCCGGCTTCGCCAAGCGCTACGCCGAGGCCCTTGCGGTCACCGAGCCGCTCGACACGGCCCAGCGCCGGGCGCGCGACGGGCTCATCGGCCGGCAGCTGACGCTGCGCTGAGGTTCGCCGAAGCGGGGCCGGGGAAGCCCGGCCCCGCTTCGGTAAGGTCGGGCGCACACCGTCCACAGTGACCTCACCGCGGAGTACGCCATGCCCCGGCACCATCTGCGCACGGCCACCGCCGCGCTCCTCACCTCCGCTTTACTCGCCGGGTGCTCCTCGGTACCGCCGCAGCTCAAGGCGCCGGTGGGGCTGTACTTCACGGCCGACGACGCCGACTGCGACGACGAGTCCTTCGCCGCGGGGGACGGGGAACTGATCGGGCCGCACTTCGCGATCGAGGTCTCGTGCGTCCGCTTCGCAGCGAGCCCCGCCGACCTCCGCAGCGGTGACGAGCGCCCGCTCCCCGCACCGCCGGGGTACGAGTACGCGGTGATCGAGTTCGCGTCCAGCCCGCCGGCCAGTCCCACCTGGGACGACCGTGAACCGGTCGCGTCGCTGGCCTTCGAAGAGTCGGAGACCGTCTTCGACGAACTTCCCGGGCACGGCGACACCGTCGTGGCCGTGGTTCCCAGTGAGGGTTCGGTGCTGCTGACCGTCGCCGACGAGGGGCGGGCGCAGGCCATCGACCTTCGCGAGCGCACGCGAGTGGACGCCGTCGACGGCTACTACCAGGGCGTCGAGGGCTCTCGGGACACTCCCGGCTACTCCATGCGCGCCGAGGGCGAGAGCGGCGGCTGGAAGGGCTGGTACGAGCTGGACGGCGACATCGTCGTCGCCCGGTCGTTGTGGAGCCCCGGTGCGGGCTGGGCCGCCGAGGGCCGCGCGGTGCTGACCGTGTCGGTGTGGTGGACGCGCCTGGACAAGGACATCGAGACCTACTTCGACCTGGATCCCAAGAGCTCCATGAAGATCAGCTCCGGTGGACAGCACTACTCGCCGGAAGAGATCGGCGAGGCCGACGCCAACGTGGCGGACATTCTGTTCTCCTACACCTACGACGTGCCGGCCGACGCCGTCGAGTTCGCGGTGAACTTCACCCCGCGCGGGAAGCTGACGATCACCGACGGGAACAGGCCGCTGAAGGTGACCAAGGCGCCGAAGGCGAACAAGTTCACGGTCGACTTCGGGCGGGAGTAGAACCGGCGCGGCCGGGGTAAGGCCTCATCGACGCCCGCTTCGACTCCGGACGCGCATCGCCTTGTGCCGCAACCGATCACGCCGCGTTCCCGCCCGTCACCCCCGATCGACACCACCCCCACTCACCCCTTGACGCGAGAGACACGCGTCACTAACATCCGTGAAACGAAGCGCTTACATACATTCGCCCCTCGTCGGCCGCCCCGATCCCCCTCGAACCTCGGCCCGGCGTCTCGGCGCTCGAACTCAAAGGAGATCCCTCGATGAGAGGCTGGATTCGGCCGGTCGCCGCGCTCGGGCTGGCAACCGCGATGCTCGCGGTGGCGGCGTGCGGGCGCGACGCGGACGGCACGCAGAACGAAGGGCCCGGCACGGCCGTCGGCGCAGGACCGGCCACCGGCGAGATCAACATCTGGGCCATGGGCGCCGAGGGCGAGAAGCTCTCCGCGCTGATCGAAGGCTTCACCAAGGACAACCCCGAGGCGACCGTCAAGGTCACCCCGATCCCCTGGGACGGCGCGCACGACAAGATCTCCACGGCCATCACCGCGGGCGAGACCCCCGACGTCGCGCTGATCGGCACCACGTGGATGGGCGAGTTCGCCCGCACCGGCGGCCTCGACCCGACCCCCGAGGACCTCATCAAGCCCGCCGACTTCTACCCCGGCGCCTGGGACACGACCGTCGTCGACGGCACCTCCTACGGCGTTCCCTGGTACGTGGAGACCCGGCTCTTCTACGTCAACAAGGAGGTCGCGGGCAAGGCGGGGATCACCGCCCCGCCGACGACCTGGGAGGACCTGAAGGCCGCCTTCGCGGCCATGCAGGACAAGGGCGGCGCGAAGTGGGGCGTCTCGCTCCAGCCCGGGGCGACCGGTTCGTGGCAGTCGGTGATGCCCTTCGTGTGGCAGAACGGCGGCACGGTCCAAAAGGAGGACGGCTCCTTCGACTTCGACAGTCCCGAGAGCGTCGCGGCGCTGGAGTACTACAAGTCCTTCTTCAGTGAGGGACTGTCCCCTTCGGACCTTCCGCAGGGCTCACTCGAACCCGAGTTCGTCAAGGGTGACATCGGGGCCTTCGTCTCCGGGCCCTGGCACATCGGGATCCTTGAGGAGCAGGGCGCGGCCGGCGAGTACGAGCTGTGGGGCATGCCCACCAAGCAGTCGGCGACGTCCTTTGTGGGCGGTGGGGATCTCGCGGTGTTCAAGGACGCCGCCAACCGCGAGGGTGCCTGGAAGTTCGTCTCCTACCTCTCGCGGCCCGACGTGCAGGCCACCTGGTTCCAGACCGTCGGCGACCTGCCCTCGGTCAAGTCGGCCTGGGACGACCCGGCGCTGAAGGAGAACCCGCTGCTGTCGGCCTTCGGCACGCAGCTCAACGACGCCAAGTCGCCGCCGACCATCTCGACCTGGGACCAGGTCGCGGCGGTCTTCGACGACAAGATGGAGGCGCTGATCAAGACCGGCATGACGCCGGCCGAGGCGGCCGCCGCCATCCAGGAGGAAGCGACCTCGATCGGCACCGGTGCCTGACATGACCGCGCGTCCCCAGGATGCGGCGCTTCGGCGGGGGCGGCGCGGCGCGCGCCTCCGCCGGGCGGTGGTCGGCTGGGGCTTCGTGTCCCCGTTCACGCTGCTGTTCGCGGTGTTCATGGCCGGGCCCGTACTGGTGTCGCTGGCGATGAGCTTCACCGACCTGCGCAGCGCCGACGTGCGCGACCCGCTCGGCGTGAACTTCGTCGGCCTCGACCAGTACGCCAAGGTCTTCGGCGATCCGCTGTTCCTCAAGGCCTCGGGCAACACGGCCTTCTTCGTCCTGTTCGGCGTGCCGCTGACCATGACGGCGGGCCTGGCGGTCGCGCTGGGCCTCAGCTCCGGCCTGACGAGGTTCCGCACGCTCTTCCGGGTCGGGTACTACCTTCCCGTCGTCACCAGCATCGTCGCCGTGTCGGTCGTGTGGCGCTTCCTGCTCCAGCCCGAGACGGGCCTGGTCAACAGCCTCCTGGCGCTCGTCGGCGTCGACGGCCCCAACTGGCTGGCCGACCCCGATCTGAGCCTGCCCTCGCTGGTGGTGATGGCGACCTGGCGCAACCTCGGCTTCCAGATGGTCGTCTTCCTCGCCGGACTCCAGGCGATCCCGCAGAACCTCTACGAGGCCGCGCGGCTCGACGGCGCCGGCGCCTGGCAGCAGTTCCGGCACGTCACGCTGCCCATGCTGCGCCCGACGATGCTGTTCGTCGCGGTCATCACGTCCATCGGCTACCTCCAGTTCTTCGAGGAGGCCTACGTGATGACGCAGGGCGGGCCGCTGAACTCGACATTGTCGGTCTCGTACCACATCTACAAGCAGTTCGGCTTCGGCAACTACAGCTACGCCTCGGCCATGAGCTACGTGCTGTTCGTGGCGATCGTCGCGCTGTCGCTGCTGTGGTTCCGGCTCCTCAAACGCAAGGAGCAGTGATCGCGATGGCCAAGGCGAGAACCCGCGACCGCGTCGCGCGGACCGTGCTGCACGTCGTCCTCGGTCTGGGGCTGCTGGCGATGGTCGGCCCGTTCCTGTGGATGCTGCTGTCCTCCTTCAAGTCCGAGGGCGAGATCCGCGAGGTCCCCCCGACCTGGTGGCCGCGCGACTTCGGCCTGACCAACTACACCGAGCTGTTCGACCGGCTGGCCTTTCCCACCTACTTCACCAACTCCGTCGTGGTCGCCGGCTCGGTCACGCTGGGAAACCTGGTGCTGTGCTCGGCGGCCGGCTACGCCCTGGCGAAGCTGCGCTTCCCCGGTCGCGGCGCCCTGCTGGGCCTGGTCCTGGGGACCGTCATGGTCCCCGGCATGGTGACCTTCGTGCCGCTGTTCGTGCTGGTCAGCAAGCTCGGCCTGACGAACACCTTCGCGGGGCTGATCCTGCCGTTCGTCGTCGGCGCCTTCGGTGTGTTCTTCATGCGGCAGTTCATCCTCTCGATCCCCGACGAGCTCATCGAGTCGGCCCGCATCGACGGCGCCGGCGAGGTCCGCATCTTCTGGCGGATCATCCTGCCGCTGTGCCGCCCGGCGCTGGCCACGCTGGGGATCTTGACCTTCCTCGGCTCCTGGAACAACTTCCTGTGGCCCCTGGTCATCGCGACCACCGAGGACAAGTACACGCTCCCGGTCGCGCTGGCGCTCTACAGCGTCGGCCAGAACGAGACCGACTACGGCCTGCTCCTGGCCGGTTCGGTGGTCGTCGTGGTGCCGGTGCTGATCGTCTTCGTCCTGCTCCAGCGCCACTTCGTGCGCGGTATCGCCACCACGGGCCTGAAATGACCACTTCCTTAGGAGAGGACCTCCCCATGAGACGACGGTCCGTACTCGCCATCGGCGGTGCTGCCGCCGCGGCCGCCGCCGCGCTGACCGCCGGCCCCGCCTCGGCCGCCGCCCGTCCCGAAGACCGTCCACTGTCGAGCGACCAGCGCCGCCTGCTCACCGGATACGCCCGCGACACCTGGCGTTCCATGGAGGCGATGGTCCACCCGGCGACCGGTCTGGCCGCCGACAACATCGGCGGCGAGCTGGCCGAGTCGACCCGCTCGGCGTACACCTCGCCGACCAACATCGGCTGTCTCATGTGGTCGGCGGTGGTGGCCCGCGAGCTGGGCGTCATCGACCGCCGCACCGCCCGCCGCCGGATCTCGGCGGTACTGGACACCCTGGCGCGGCTGGACCGGCACGAGTGCTCGGGCATGTACTACAACTGGTACGACCCGGCCACCGGCGCGGTCCTGCACACCTGGCCGGACAACGGAAACCCCGTCTACCCCTTCCTGTCCAGTGTGGACAACGCGTGGCTGGCGACGGCGCTGGTCGTCGTCGGCAACGACGATCCCTCGCTGCGTCCGCGCGCCGAGCGGCTGCTGTCGGGGATGGACTTCGGCTTCTACTACGACGAGGCCGCGCGCGGTCCCGACTTCGGCGCCGGGCTGATGCGCGGCGGCTTCTGGGTCGAGCAGCCGCCCGACCAGCCGGCCGCCGTCAAGGGCAACTACCGGGGCTGCGGGCCCGACGTCTGGTACACCGGGCACCACTACGGCACGCTCAACAGCGAGTCGCGGATGGCCAGTTACCTGGGGATCGCGCTCGGCCAGGTCCCGCCGGAGCACTACTTCGCGATGTGGCGGACCTTCGAGCCGGTCTGCGACTGGTCGTGGCAGGAGATGAAGCCCGAGGGCGACTACGCCACGCACCTGGGCATCCGGGTCTTCGAGGGCGCCTACACCTATCGCGGCCTCAAGGTCGTGCCCACGTGGGGCGGCTCGATGTTCGAGGCGCTGATGCCCGAACTGTTCGTGCCCGAGACCCGCTGGGGCGAGCGCAGCTGGGGCCGCAACCACCAGGTCTTCGTGCGCGGCCAGATCGCGCACGGGCTCGACGACGCGAAGTACGGCCACTGGGGCTTCTCGCCGTCCTCGGATCCCTTCGGCGGGTATCGCGAGTACGGCGTCGACGCGATGGGCCTCGACTCGGCCGGGTACACCTCCGACCGGGAGCGCACCACCGTCGACTACGGCTTCGCCGGCTGCCCCGACCGCGAGCCGAAGCCCGAACCGGCGTCCTACGGGGACGGTGTGGTGACACCGCACGCGGTGTTCCTCGCCCTCGGGCACGCCCGCTCTGACGCCCTGGCCCAGCTGGCGAAACTTCGCGCGGGCTTCGACTCCTACGGTCCCGGCGGCTTCTACGACGCCGTGGCCGTGCGCAGCGCGACCGTCGCCAAGCGGTACCTGGCACTCGATCAAGGCATGATCCTCGGCGCGCTGGGCAACGTCCTGGCGGGAGACGTGCTGCGCGACCGCTTCGCCGAGGGCCGCGCGGAACGCCGGTTGCGGCCGCTGCTCGGCCTGGAGACCTTCGGCGTGCCCGCCGCGCAGTGAGGAACCGCGCGGGGGCCGGGCACGGCCCCCGCGCAGTACAGCCCGTTGATCCCCTACCGGCTAAGGAATCGACCTCGATGCCCGAGCACACCGACACCGACCGCATCCGCGACGAGTGGGACGCGGCCGTGCGCCGCGAAGGCCGCTTCGTCGACCTGCCCGCACCCGCCCCGCCCACCGAGATCCGCGTGTCCGCAGGACGCGGGCAGGTCACCCTCGACTGGGAAACCGTCGACGGCGCGATCGGCTATCTGGTGCACCGCGCCGAATCCGCCGACGGGCCCTTCACGCCCCTCGACCACCTCGGCGGCGACGTCCTCGCCGTCCCGCACGGCCCCTACGCCGACACCAGCGGCGAACCCGGCCGGACGTACTGGTACGCCGTGGCATCGCTGGCCGACGTCGAGGTCGTCGGCGAGGTCGGCGCGGCCGTGCCCGCGACCTCGCTGGCGGAGGGCGACGGGCGGGTGCTCGTGTCCGTCGACGCCTCGGCCGAGACGGCACCGCTGCACCGCCCGTGGGTGCCGATGATCGGCGCCGAGCACCTCAGCCACATGCTGAGCACCGAGACCACCGGCGGCCGGCCCATCGGTGCCGAGCTGACCGAGGTGCTCTCGACCGTCCACAGGGAACTGGGTGTGCGCACGGTCCGCTCGCACGCGATCCTCTGCGACGACGTCGGCGTCTACCGCGAGGTCGACGGCGAGGCCGTGCACGACTTCTCCCGGGTCGGCGAGATCTACGACGCGTTGCTGGCCATCGGCCTTCGCCCGGTCGTCGAACTGTCGTTCATGCCCCGCGACCTGGCCTCCGACCCGTCGAAGAAGGTGTTCTTCTACGACGCGATCGTCTCCCCGCCGAAGGACTGGAACCGCTGGGCCGAACTGATCGGCGGGCTCGTCGAGTTCCTCGTCGACCGCTACGGCATCGACGAGGTGCGCGGGTGGGCGTTCGAGGTGTGGAACGAGGCGAACCTGGACGTCTTCTGGTCGGGCACCCGCGAGGAGTACCTGCGCCTCTACGAGGTCACCGCCCGCGCGGTCAAGGCCGTCGACGCGAGCCTGAAGGTCGGCGGACCCGGCTCGGCCGCCGCGGCCTGGACCGCCGACCTGCTCGACTACGCCGCCAAGACCGGCGCGCCCGTCGACTTCCTCTCGCCGCACACCTACGGCAGCGCGCCCCTGGACTTCCGGCCGATCGCCGAACGCTACGGCTACACCGATCTGGAACTGCTGTGGACCGAGTGGGGCGTCACGCCGACGCACTTCAACCCGGTCAACGACGACCCCTTCTCGGCGGCCTTCCTGCTGCGCGGCATGCGGTCGGCGGCCGGGCGCATCCACGCCCTGGCCTACTGGGTCGCCTCCGACCACTTCGAGGAACTGGGCCGGCCGCCGAAGCTCTTCCACGGCGGCTTCGGCCTGTTCACCGTCGGAAACCTGCGCAAGCCCCGCTACTGGGCCATGACCGCGCTGTCGCGACTCGGCGAGCGCGAGCTGGCGACCACTGTGGACGGTGATGGCGCGGGTTCGCTCGTCGAGGCCTGGACGGGCCGCCATACCGACGGCCGGATCGCGGTGCTGATCTGGAACGGCACCCTCGATCAGTCCAAAGTGGGTGGTCACGCGCCGCTGGACCGTACGGTCCGCGTCGAGCTGACGGGCCTCGACGCCGGCGCCTACTGGGTCGAGCACTCCCGTGTCGACGCCGGGCATTCCAACATCGCGGCGGTGTGGGAGGCCGCCGGTGGTGGAGACTGGCCCGAGGAGACGCAATGGGAGCAACTGCGCAAAGCCAATGTCCTCGACCGCGCCGAACCCGACACCGACGTGCCGGCGGTCGGGGGCGCGATCACGCGGGAGTTCACCCTGCCGATGCCGGGGTTCTCGCTCATCGAACTGACACCCGTGGGGTGAGTCGAAGGCCGGGCGGGGGAGCTTCCCGCCCGGTCCCAGGGCAGGTCCCGGGCGCGTAGCCTGGGCGGGATCAGCGGAAACGACGGGGTGTTCGGGGTGGACGAAGAAGTCCGGGGCGGCGACGCGCGCCCACAGATGCGACGGCGGCCGACGGTGTACCAGGTCGCCGAGAAGGCCGGCGTCTCGATCGCCACGGTGTCGAGGGCGCTGCGCGGTGACGGGTCGGTCGCCGCGGCGACCCGGCAGCGCGTCCTCGACGCCGCCGAACTGCTCGCGCGTGAGCAGGACGACGCCGACACCGGACGCAAGCGCCCCACGGTGTACCAGGTCGCCGAGAAGGCGGGCGTGTCCATCGCCACCGTGTCGAGGGCCCTGCGCGACGACGGGACGGTGGCGGCCAAGACCCGGCAGCGGGTGCTCGACGCCGTCGCCGAGCTGAACTGGTCGCCGAGCCGTACCGCCATGGCCTTGGCCGGCGTCGCCCACGACACCGTCGCGATCGTCTTCCCCGACCTGTCGGGGCCCTACTACGCCAACGTGATCGCCGGTTTCGAGTCGGAGGTCGTCGACCGGGGTAGCGCCGTGATGGTGCTGGCCACTCACGGGCGCCAGGCGTCGGCGCAGATGGTGCGCGACCTGTCGACCCGCGTCGACGGGCTGGTGATCATGGATCAGACCATTCCCGACAAGGTCGTCGGGGAGATCGCCGCCGACGTGGCCGTCGTGCTGCTGGCCAGGCCGTCGCTGCCGGGGATCGCCAGCGTCCGCACGGAGAACACCGACTCCGCCCGGGAACTCACCGCGCACGTCCTGTGGCACGGCCGACGGCGGCTGAGGTTCCTCGGCGACCCCGACCTCTCCCCGGACGTGAGGGACCGGTGGCTGGGCTTCGAGGCCGCCCACGAAGAGCTCGGGCTGAAGCCCGCGCCCCCGCTCCGCAGCACCGGCCTGTACCCCGAACAGGGCTATCTCGCCGCCCTTCCCGTGCTGCGGGAAGGGGAGGTCGACGCCTTCGTCTGCGCCAACGACGAACTCGCCTCCGGCGTGTACCGAGCCGCCGGGGAGACCGGCCGGACCATCCCCGGCGACCTCGCCGTGACCGGCTTCGACGACGTGGCCATCGCCTCCCACCTCACGCCGACGCTGACGACGGTGCGGCAGCCGCTGAGGGCGCTGGGCGCGGCGGCGGGCGCGCTGCTGTTCGGGCAGATGGAGAGCGGACAGGCGGCGAGCGAGGTGCTGGCGACGGAGATGGTGATCCGGGAGAGTTGTGGGTGCACGCTGGTGGTGGTGTGAGGGGGCGGGTGGGCGATGGTCGGAGGACCCCCTACCCCTCCACCCCATCCCGATCGATCGGACACGACATGCACCGCGGCCCGCCCCTGCCCGACCCCAGCTCCGACCCGCTGATCGCGATGACCTCGATCCCCGCCTCCATCAGCCGCTCGTTCGTCTCCACGTTCCGCTCGTACGCGACGCACAACCGCGGCCCCACCGCCAGCGTGTTGTTCCCGTCGTCCCACTGCTCGCGCTCGGCCGTCACGGGGTCGAGCCCGGTGTCGATCACCCGCACCGCCTCGACGCCCATCGCCGCCGCGGCCGCCTTCAGGAACGGCTGCGGCCCCGTCACGCGCGGGTCCTCGCCGTCATCGGTGATCGTGTAGGCCACCAGCGCGTCGGCCACGTTGGGGTACATCACCATCGCGTCGACGTCGACCATCGTGCACACCGTGTCGAGGTGCATCGTCGCCCGCTCCTGCGCGATCGGCACGGCCAGCACCGTGTGCGCGAGCTTCCCCGCGAAGATCCTCCGCGCGAGCCGCTCGGCCCCCGCCGGCGTCGTGCGCTCCCCGACTCCCACGGCCACGACTCCCGGCGCCAGCAGCAGCACGTCGCCGCCTTCGACCGACTCCAGCCCGGGCTCGTAGAGGTGCGTGGTCCCCGCGAAGCGGGGGTGGTGGCGGTAGATCAGTCCCGTCAGCGTCGTCTCCCGGCGCCGGGCGGGCATCGCCAGGCTCGTCACGGCGACCTGCTCGCCGATCCACACCGAGGAGTCGCGCGTGAACAGCAGGTTCGGCAGCGGGTCGATGACGAAGTCGTGCCGGTCCATCATCTGGTAGGCCAGTCCGGTGCCCGTCCGCAGTTCCTCGTGGGCGAGGCCGGCCATCAGCACGGTCGCCAGGCCCTCGCCGTCGAGGTTGTCCAGGTGCGAGCGCACGGCTCCGCGCAGCGTCTGGCCGAGGCGCTCGTCGGCCAGCACTCCTTCGACGGCCGCTTCGCGGGCGTCGGCGACGGCGAGCGTCTCGGTGAGCAGGTCGCCCAGGTAGAGGACCTCGACTCCCCGTCCGCGCAGCGCCTCGGCGAAGGCGTCGTGCTCCTCCTGGGCACGGCCGACCCATGGAATGCCGTCAAAGAGGAGCGAGTCGTTGTTGCGCGGGGTGAGCCTTTTGAGCTCCGGCCCTGGACGGTGCAGCATGACCGTGCGCAGCCAACCGACTTCGCTGTCGACGTGATGACCCATGTCAGGGAGACTAGTCCCAGAGCGCGGTCGCCCACCCCCAGGTCGGCCGGAGAGGAGTGGCAATGCCTTTCGTCGAGCTGACCCTGTCGGGTGACGACGAGTCCGTCGAAGCCGACGGCGCGGTGCTCGAGCGGTGGGCGAACGCCGTGCGCGGGGCGGGTGACCCGTGCCTGCTGCTGGACGCGCGGGGCCTCATCGAGGCGACCTCCCCGGAGGGCCGCAACCTGCTCGGCCTGCCCGAGGGCATCGACAAGGCCGGGCGCGGCCTCATCGACGGCCTCGTCCGCCTGGTCGACTTCACGGTGCAGCAGGGCTCGCTGGCCGACTGGGAGCTGGAGCGCATCCCGCCGCTCCAGGCGCTCAGTTCGGGCGCGCTGGCGCGCGGGCTGCTGCGCATCGCGGTCCACCAGACCGTGTACACATTGGACGCCGTTTCGACGCCGCTGCGCTCGGGCGACCACCTGTGCGGGTCGCTGACCTTCTTCAACCGGTGCTGATCTAACGGATCCGGTGCGCCCGCACGTACTCGGCCGGCGACTGGCCGAACTCACCGCGCCAGCGCGCCAGACCCCGCTCGGCGGAGGTCTTGCCGGTGCGCACGACGTTCCACAGCGGCGACAGCAGCCTCGGCGTTCCCGGAGCCTCGGCGCCCGCGCGCACGCGGGCCGCGAGGCCGCGCTCGGAGAGGGCGAGCAGTTCCCGGCACAGGTCGCCGGCCGAGCGGTCGCCGACCTTGGCCTTGAGGCCGTGGGTGGTGACCTGCACGGCGGTGGCCTGGAGGTCGGCGTGGCTGAGGCCGGCGAGCAGGTCGAGGGCGGCCAGGCGCGAGGGGCGGTGGTAGAGCAGGCCGCTCCAGAACGCCGGGACCGTGCCGATCTGGCGCCAGAACGGGCCGTCGCAGATGCGGATCTCCAGGGTGTTGCGGACGCGGACGTAGGGCCACAGCTGGTCGAGGTGGGCGTCCCAGTCGCCGGCGTTGGGGAAGGTGCCGTCGCCGAAACCGGTCGCGAGCGCCTCGGCGAAGGCGATGTCGGGCGCGGGGATGTAGCCCTCGCCCTCCTCGCGGAAGATCATCGGGTGGGTCAGCGCCCAGTCGACGATCTCGTCGACGGTCGGGGGGCTGCTCACCGCGAAGGGGAGGATGCCGAAGCGGTCGGTGTCGGTGTGCTGGATCGCCTGGAGGCGCTTGGACAGGTAGCCCTCGAAGCCGCCCGACTCCAGCGGCGAGTTGGCGAACATCGCCGCCACGACCGGTGAGGCGAGGTTGATGGCCCACAGCTTCTCGGCGAGGTCGTCCTCGTCGAGGTAGTCGAGGGTGACCTGTGTCGACAGGGTCAGCCCCATCGACGCCGAGATCAGCCCGGGATGCTCGCCGCCCTCGAGGAAGTGGTGGCGCATGATCGCCAGGCGGCCCTTGGGCACCCAGGGGATGTTCTCCGGCGGTGTGAAGGGCAGGTATCCGCCCGACAGCACGGCGGCGTTCATCGTCGCGGCGACGCGCGCGGCCTGCCGCAGACGGCGGCCGGTGTGCGCGACGGCCGCGTCGACTCCATTGTGGACGGAGGAGGAGTACTCCAGGGCGCCGCCCATCTCCAGCGAGAACCGGTCCCCGGCGCCGAAGTCGACGGCCAAGGGGTTGCCGTCCTCGGCGACGACCGTCGCGCGTTCGCCGAACTGCTCGGCGTCCTCGGCGATCGCGGTGATCAGCGCACCGGTCCCGTTCGGTCCTTCGTAGGGCAGGCTGCGGCCGGTCTCGGCGTCGACGAGCCCGGCCTCGACTTCGAGGCCGACGCGCTCGCCGTCGGTTCCGGTGAATGGGGCGCGGAGTCCGGCGCGGTCCAGTGTCATCGTCGGCATGAAAGGTCTGTACCCACAACGCGCGCCTCCTACCCCCACTGGCCTGGACCGACATCGGCGTCACCGAGCCGTTACCTTCGGTCCGTACTCTCGATCCCGCGAGTACGAAGGGGATCCGATGCGGGTGAAGGCGATGGCGGCCGTGATGGCCCTCACAGTGATGCTGTCCGGCTGCGGTGACGGGGGTCTCAGCGCCGAGGAGCGCGCCGAGTACGAGTCGAGGGCGGCCGTGATGGGCGTCTCCCTCGACTACATCTACGTCACCGAGTCCGAGGGTTACTCACAGGCCACCGGTGGCGGTGCGGGCCCGTACGCCGGCAACGGCTTCAGCGATCACTACGCCGACGCGAGCGGACTCTTCTTCCAGCTCATCGTCGACGACGACCCCGAACTCACCGACGACTCCTGCCCTGCGCTCCCCGTCGCGGGCGTGGGGACCTCGGCCGCGGTGACGTGCACCCGCGACGGCGAGGGCTGGTACCGCGTCAGCGGCGCCCAGCACGAGTACGCCGAGAACCGCGACGGCCTCGTCATCCGCGCCGACGCGGTGACCGCCGTGCCCGCCGGGGACCTGCGCCAAGCGGTGGAGAACGCGCGCCCCGCGACCCCCGAAGAGCTCGACGCGATGCTGCCGGAATGCGTGAGCTCGTGCGGCGTCGTGCCACGCGGCGACCTCCCTCCCGGTGGCGACATGCCGCCGCAAGACCCGCCCAACAAGGGCGGCTGAGGGGTCACACCGGCCCGCGCCAGCCTTCCTCGAACTCGCCGACGATCCGCGCGATCTCCGCCGAGGCCTCCCGCGCCCCGGCCTCGCGGCCGGAGGCCGACCGCACCTCCGCGAGCACGTCGAGCGCCTCGACCTGCCGCACGAACGCGGCGAGCTCCCCGTACCCGCTCGCCGAGCGCGTCGCGTGCTCCTCGGCGGCGTCCCCGTCGCCGAGTCCGAGGTGCGCGCGGGCGACGGCGAGGTCGAAGTCGGCGCGGTCGAGGCGGGGCGTCTTGGGCCACGCGCGCTCGACGGCGGCCAGCAGGTCGAGGGCGTTGCCGGGCTCGCCGATGGCGGTGTAGGCGTTGGCCAGTTCGAGTTCGGGCCGCAGGAGCACCATGTGCTCCTGGTGGAGGATGCGCCGGCACGCCTGGATCTCGTCGAGGGCCTCGGCGGCGCGGCCGAGGCGTCGCAGGGCGATCGAGCGGTAGAGGTGGACGCGCGTCTCGATGACGCGGTTGCCCGTCGCGAGCGCGTGCGCGCGGGTCTCCCCGGCCTTGGTGAGCAGGTCGTCGTTGCGCCAGCTGCTGAGCAGGATCCAGACGCGCAGGTTGCCCATGCGCTCCGGCGGGACTGGGTCGCCCGACGCGGCTGCGGCGGCCTCGGCGGCGTCGAGGTGGCGTGCGGCCGTGGCGAAGCGTCCGAGGGTGGCGCAGATGTAGGCGAGGTTGGAGCCGTTGGTGACCTGGAGGCGTGCGTGGCCGGCGGCGGCGGCCAGGTCGGCGGCGCGGCCGATCCACTCGGCGGCGATGCGGTGGTCCCGGTCGGCCATCCGCAGGCCGAGGCCGCTGCGGGAGCCGATCTGCTCGTCGGGGCCGAGCCCGGCCGACAGGTCGACGGCCCGGCGCTGGAGTTCCAGGCAGGCGTCGGCGTCGCCCGCGGCGGCCGCGACGCTCGACAGCAGCATCGTCATCGCGTAGACGCCGAGGTCGTCGCCGTCGCGCTCGGCCTGCGCCATGGCCTTGCCGGCCGCCGCCCGGCAGCGGGTGACGAAGCGCCCGGCATTGGTGGCGGTGGCGAGCCTGCGCACCAGCCGCCACAGCGCGCGGTGCCCGTCGAGGGCCTCCAGGGCGGCGAAGATGTTGATCTCCTCGTCGACGTCCTCGTCGAAGCGGCGCGCGTGGTGGAACTCGATGAGGCCCTCGACGGCCTCGTCGCGTTGCGCCTCGGTGAGTTCGGCCGACGCGCGGGCGGTGGCGTGCAGGCGGACGAGGTCGTGCATCCGGTGGCGGCCGGGTTTGTCCTGCTCGATGAGGTGCCGGGTCGCCAGCCGCCGCAGGGATCGGCGCGCCGTCTCGGGCGCGAGGCCGGAGACCGTGACGATCAGTTCCTCACCGAAGTCCTCGCCCGGCACGGCGCCCAAGCGCGCGAACAGGCCGCGGGTATCGGCGTCGAGAGTGGCCAGGGAATGGTCGAGGGCCGCGGTGACCGCCGCGTCGGCGTCACCGTCGACGGCCAGCAGGGCCAGCCGGTCGCGGCCCTCCAGTTCGGCGACGTACGAGGCGATCCGGCCGCGCAGGCCGCCCGCGAGGTTCGCGGCGGCGACCCGCAGGGCCAGCGGCAGATCGCCGCACAGGCGGGCGAGCGCGTCGACGGCCTCCCTCTCGGGTTCGTCGCCCAGAAGCCGCCGCAACAGCAGCACCGACTCCTCACGCGGCAGCACGTCGAGGGCGACCACACGGACGTCGTTGACCGCGACGAGCCCGGGAAGCTTGTCGCGACTGGTGATCACGGTGAAGCAGCCGTCGCCGGGCAGCAGCGGCCGCACCTGCTCGGCCGTGCCGGCGTTGTCGAGGACGACGAGCATCCGGCGGCCGCTCGTGCGGGCCCGGAAGAGCTCGGCGGCGGCGTCCACCTCGTCGGGGACCTCGTCACCGGCGACGCCGAGGGCGAGAAGCAGCCGCCCCAACGCCTCCCGGGCCGCGACGGTCTCACCGCGATCGAAGCCGCGCAGGTTGATGTAGAGACACCCGCCCGGAAACTCGGACCGGTGCGCATGTCCCCAATGGACGGCCAGAGCGGTCTTCCCCGCCCCCGCATGCCCCGTGAGAAGCACCGGTGCCCGCGACCCCGCCAACGCCGACAACGCGGCGAGCTGCGCCTCCCGGCCGGTGAAGCTGCCGATCCCGCCGGGCAACATCGCCGGAACCGGCCCGGCCGCCACTGTCTCCGATCCCAAGACCAGCCCCGGATCCTGTCCCAGGATGCGCACGTGCAAGTCCCGCAACTCCGGCGACGGGTCGGCCCCGAACTCGTCGCGAAGCCGCACCCTCGTCCTCTCGAACCACCTCAGCGCCTCCGCCGACCTCCCCGAGCGGTAGAGCGCGAGCATCAAGTGCGCCACCAACGGTTCGGCGAGCGACTCGCCCACCACATGGGCGGCCAGCTCGTCGACCACCGCCGCGTGGTTGCCGGCGCCCAGTTCGGCGGCATAGCGGCCGTCCAGCCACCCCCGCCGCTCCTGCGCGAAGGCCGCACGGAACTCGCCCGCCCAGCGCCCCGGCACGCCCGCCAGCACCTCGCCCCGCACCGAGTCGCACACCTGTCGCCACAAAGCCAGGTCGCCCGACTCCGCCGCCTTCACCGCCAGCAGACGCAAGCGGTGCACGTCGACCACTTCCGGCGCGGCATCGAGGAAGTAGCCGTGCGACCCCGCCCGGTGAATCGCCAGGCCCGCGCGCTTCAAGTCGGCGCGCAGACGCGCGATGTAGCTGTACAGCGCACTCGTCACCGTCTCCGGCGGCGCCCCGTCCCACACCCCGTCGATCAGGTCCGCCTGGGACACCGGAACCCCCGGCCGCGACGCCAGAAGGGCCAGGACACAGGCCCGCTTCGACGCGGTGATCCGCACCGGCCCACCGGCGGTGTCGATGGTGACGGGACCGATCAGGCTGATGGGCACGGGCGGCTCCTCTGACGCGACGGCATCGATTCGGGCGCCCAACGGCGCACCGGGAAGCCTCCACGACCGGCCACTTCGAGCAACCCGCCGACGCGCTCCCCACCCCCGGCACACCTCCCCGCCCGGCGGGCCGGGCCCCGCCGAAGGCATAAGCGTCCACACGGGACGCCCGGTGCGGGCAGACGCGTGCGCCGCACAAGGACACGGTAGCCCGCCGACGGCGCGGGGGTGGGGGCGTGGAGGTGGGGGTGGGGAGCGGGCTGGGGGTGAGGGGTGAGGGGGGTGGGCACTGGGGCGAGCGCGGGGAGGGCGTGGGGGCGAGGGGTGAGGGGTGTGTGCGCCGAGGGGTGGCGGCGAAGGGGGCGTGGGGTGGTGTGCGGGGGCGTGAGATTGGGGCAGCGGGGGTGGGGAGGTGGGAAACGGGCGAGGCGGAGGCGTGGGGCGTGGCCGCGTGGGAAGGCTGCTCCGCGCCGAGGCGAGCGCGGGGTGAAGGTGCGGGAGCGAAGAGCCGGCGAGGTGCCGGAGAGGAAGCGGCCCCGGGGTGGGTGGACCGCAGGAGCGAGAAGCGTGGGGGTTCGGCGAGGGATGAGGCGGGATGGAAGTGAGGGCACACGGGTGGAGGTGATTCATGGCGGAGGACAAGCCGACACCGGTAAGCGCGGGGTGAAGGTGCGGGAGCGAAGAAGTGGCGAGATAGGGGTGTCAACGGCGGCGCGGGTGACGTGGGGAGGCGGCGGCCAGCGAGGGATGAGGTGCGGGATGGAGGTGGGAACCCGTGAAGGCGGGAATGGGACTAGCGAGGGCCGGTGGGCGCGGGTGGCGGCACAAAGGTGGGGGCGCGTGCGGGCGGGGACGGCTGGAAAGTAGGGCAGGCGGCAGACGACTACCGCAATGGGAAGCAACGAGGGTGACGGGAGCAGAGCAGGCCGCCGGGGGTGCGAGACCAGGTCGCGAAAGCGTGGGGCGCGGGGGTGGCGTGGGCGAGGTGCGGGGGCTGGGAGTCGGGCCGGCGGGGACGGGTTGGGAGCGCCGGAGTGGAGATGGCGAGGGTTCGCAGGCGGAGCGAAGCGGGAGGCGAGGAGACGAGGCGTTGGGAAGGCCGAACCGTCTCGTGCGCGGCTGATGGCCGAACCAGCCCGTGTGCGGCTGCTGGCCGAACCAGCCCGTGTGCGGCTGGTGGCCGAGCCAGCTCGTGCGCGGCTGACGGCCGAACCACCCTGCGAGCGGCTGACGCCCGCACCATCCCGCGTGCGGCTGGTGGTCGGACCGTCTCGTGCGCGGCTGTTGGCCGGACCGACTCGTGTGCCGCTGCCGCCTCCGCCTTCGGCGTCCGCGAGCCGTGCGAAGCACGGCAGAAACCAGACCTGGAGGTGTGTTTCCGTCGGTCGGCCGGTGATTGGACCTACCTGGGGGTTC
>NZ_JBFAKK010000030.1:0-26335 GCF_040655735.1 Phytomonospora sp. NPDC050363 | reverse complement strand
ACCCCCACCAAGGACTCCGTCCCTGGACCCTGCTGGGGCGCTGCCCCAAACCCCGCCAGGAACTCCGTCCCTGGACCCGGACCTGCGCCTGGGTTCGGCGTCGTGGGGATTTGGTGGCGCCTCTACACCGCCCGCAGGTACTGCTCCGGCACCCGCACGTCTCCACCGAGCACCCTTGCCGCCGTGCGTACCCAGTTGGGGTCGCGCAGCAGTGCCCTTCCCAGGAACACCGCGTCGGCTTCACCCGTCGCGACGATCTCCTCGGCTTGCCCCGCCTCGGTGATCAGGCCCACCGCGCCGGTCGCCAGGCCCGTTTCCGCCTTCACCCTCGCCGCGAACGGCACCTGGTACCCCGGTGCCGTCGGAATGTGCACGCCGGTGGCGTTGCCGCCGCTGGAGACGTCCATCAGGTCGACCCCGTGCGCCTTCAGCTCGGCGGCCAGGTTCACCGTGTCCTCCGGGGTCCAGCCGCCTTGTGCCAGCCAGTCCGTCGCCGAGACGCGGAAGAAGACGGGCAGCTCGTCGGGCCACTCGGCTCGCACGGCGTCGGTGATGTCGAGGGCGAGGCGGATGCGCTTCTCGAAGGATCCCCCGTAGCCGTCGGTGCGGTGGTTGGCGTGGGGCGACAGGAACGAGCTCACCAGGTACCCGTGGGCGCCGTGGATCTCCACGACTTCGAAGCCGGCGAGGCGGGCGCGGCGGGTGGCGGCGGCGAAGTCGGCGACGATTCCCGCGATCTGCTCCTCGGTCAGCTCCTCCGGGATGGGGTAGCCGTCGGCGAAGGGGATGGGGCTGGGGCCCAGGGGGCGCCATCCGCCGGTGGTCACCGGTCCGCCGCCTTTCCAGGGGCGTTCGGTGGAGGCCTTGCGGCCCGCGTGCGACAGCTGGATCCCGGGCACGGCGCCCTGGGCGCGCAGGAAGGCCGTGATCCGCGCGAAGGCCTCGGTCTGCCGCTCGTTCCACAACCCGAGGTCGTAGGGGCTGATGCGGCCCTCGGGGCTGACGGCGGTCGCCTCGGTGAGGACCAGTCCGGCCCCTCCGACGGCCCGCGCGCCCAGGTGCGTCAGATGCCAGTCGTGTGGTGCACCGGTGTCGGGACCGTCGGGGAGGGCCGAGTACTGGCACATCGGCGCCATCCAGGCGCGGTTGGCGACGGTGAGGGAGCGAAGGGTGATCGGTTCGAACAGCGAGGTCACGCGGGCAAAGGTAGCGCGAAGGGGCCGGACGGCAACGCCGTCCGGCCCCTGTCCCCTCGCCGCCGAAGGTGTCAGTTCGCGAGCATCTCGGCCATGCGGTCGACGCGCTGCGCCAGGACCGGCTGCCGGTCGCCGAGCAGGACCCGGGCGAGGTGCGCGTGGGCCCTGATCAGGTAGGGGGTGACGACCCACCAGATGGCGAGGTAGCTCACGCCGGCCGGGATCCCGAAGGTCATCGCGGTGGTGGTGTCGTGGACGGTCATGAAGCCGGGGATGCCGAAGGCGGTCAGTTCGGTGCCCTCGGGCAGCCAGGCGAACCACACGAAGAGGCTCAGGGCGCCCATGCCGGCGGCGAAGATCGCCACGATCGTCGACAGGATGGCCACGCCGACGGTCGCGTTGATCAGCAGCCACGCCTGGTCGCGCCAGGTCTGCGGGTCGGCCAGCAGCGCGAGGAAGCGCTTGAAGTGGCCGCCGAAGCCGGGCGTGTCGGGCAGCTCGCGGTAGGGGCGGGCGATGCGGACGCCGTAGCGGGACCCGAACCACAGGCGGTGCATGTCGGTCAGGTGGCGGGTGAAGTAGATCAGCGTCATCGCGACCGGGATCCCGATCCACAGGACGGCCAGGCTCAGACCGGTGACCATGATGGAGAAGACGGCGGTGCCGAGGACGGCGATGGGAAGCAGGAAGAAGGCGGTGGCGAGCATTTCGAGACGGCCGGCCGGGCGGTCGATCCGGGTCGCGGCGGTGGGGTTCGTCATGCCTTCATGCTTCTCTGGAACCCTCGCGCGCACAGTGGGCCTAGATCTACCCCTAGGGGTTCGCAGCACCCCTATTCGCGTTCGCTCCAGCTAGTGACAGCCGATGTTACTGACGAGTAGGATCGATGCATGCGTGATGCGGTAATCGTTGGAGCGGTACGAACCCCTACCGGGCGTCGCAACGGCGCCCTGTCCGGAGTCCATCCGGTCGACCTGGCCGCCGAGGCCCTCTCCGCGCTGGTGACGCGCGCGGGAGTGGACCCGGCCCTGGTCGAGGATGTGATCATGGGCTGCGTCTCCCAGGTCGGTGAGCAGGCCTGGAACATCGCCCGCAGTGCCGTCCTGGCGGCGGGCTGGCCCGAGCACGTCCCGGGCACCACCGTCGACCGCCAGTGCGGTTCGAGCCAGCAGGCCCTGCACTTCGCGGCGGCCACCGTCATCTCCGGTCAGGCCGACGTCATCGTCGCCTCCGGCGTGGAGGCCATGAGCCGCGTGCCGATGGGCTCGTCGGTCAGCCAGGGCGCGGGCGCGCCCTTCGGCGACAAGGTGCGGGCCCGCTACACCGGGGTCGAGGGCGTCGCCGCCGACCAGCCGGTGCCCTTCAACCAGGGCGTCGGCGCCGAGATGCTCGCCGCGCGCTGGGGCCTCGACCGCACGACCCTCGACTCCTTCGCGCTGGAGAGCCACGCCCGCGCCGCGGCCGCCGCCGACCGCGGTGACTTCGACGCCGAGATCGTCCCGGTCGCCGGCCTGAAGGCCGACGAGGGCGTCCGCCGCGACTCGACCCTTGAGAAGCTCGCCGGCCTCAAGACCCCGTTCAAGGCCGACGGCGTGATCAGCGCGGGCAACGCCTCGCAGATCTCCGACGGCGCCTCGGCGGTGCTCGTCATGACCTCGCAGAAGGCCGCCGAACTGGGCCTGACCCCGCTGGTGCGGATCCACACCGCCGTCGTGGCCGGCTCCGACCCGGTCGTCATGCTCGACGGCCCGATCCCGGCGACCCGCAAGGCCCTCGACCGGGCCGGGCTGAGCATCGGCGACATCGGCGCCTACGAGGTCAACGAGGCCTTCGCGCCCATCCCGCTGGGCTGGCTCGCCGAGATCGGCGCCGACCCGGCGCGGATGAACCCCAACGGCGGCGCCATCGCGCTGGGCCACCCGCTCGGTGCGTCCGGCACGCGCCTGACGACCACCCTGGTCCACCACATGCGGGCCAACGGCATCCGCTACGGCCTCCAGACGATGTGCGAGGGCGGCGGCATGGCCAACGCCACCATCTTCGAGAACCTCGCCTGATCCAGTACGCCGAAACGGCCCTCACCGCATGCGGTGAGGGCCGTTCTCGCGTATCAACGCCGTGCACAGGCGGCGCGGCGCACGGAGGCGGCACTGTACGGCATCCGCACAGTGCACAGCGACGATCCGTGCTTACAAGCGTGTAGTTTTATCAACAGGGTTATCCACAAGCTGTGGATAACCTCACCCGTGATCCGCGGTCAACGCCAGCGGGACAGCACCAGGAGGCTGGCGACCAGGGCGCCGAAGCCCACGCCGATGTTCCAGTAGCCCCACGAGGCCACCGGGTACTCCTGCCGGGAGAGATAGAAGGTGACCAGCCACGCGATGCCGACCACGATCAGCACGACCGCCAGGATGGGCACCCACGTGGGGCTCGGCTGTTTGGTGGACTCGGCCGAGGTGGGGCGCATGTCCGCCGGGGTCGTGTAGACCTTCTTCTTACGTACGCGCGACTTAGGCACTTGGTATCTCCTCGCTGACCTTCGCAGGCCAGCTTAACCGGGACTGAGAGGGTTGTGGGGTGGCCGGCAGCCCGGCTTTTCAGAAGAGCTTACCGGGCGAGGGTGTCGCGGCGGTGTAACGATGTGGGGGGATGGGACGTTTTGGCGCTCGGAGACCGATCCGCTGCGGCACACCGCGCAACCGGGACCCCCCTCCTTCTCGTTAGCCTGGTAGCGAGGGATTGGCGAGGGTGGATGTGAGCGAGTACACGGGTGGTTCCCGGCGGCGTGGACGCCGCCTCGGCTGGGCCGCCACGCTGCGGCTGGCGGCGCGGCGTGTCCGCCGTGCCCTGCGCCCCCACCGGGGCGAGCGGCGCCGGAGGGGCTGGGGCATGGCCGTGCCCGCCGTGATGCTGTCGGCCGGTCTGCTGTTCAGTGCGACCGCGACCGCCGCCCGCGGCACCGACCTGCGCGTCGACGACAGCGTCCAGTTGCGCGAACTGATCGCGCAGCGCGCCGAGGAGATCGCCCGCGAGGACGAGGTCGCCCGCGACCTGCGCGGCCAGAACGAGGCGCTCACCGACGGCCTCGCCGGCGGCGACGACGAGATCGCCGCCGAACGCGACCGCGCCGAGGCCGAGCTCGGGCCGGCCGGAATGACCGCCGTGCACGGCCCCGCGCTCATCATCGGCCTCGACGACGCGCCCCGGCGCGGCGACGGCGTCCTGCCGCCCGGCGCGACCGTCGACGACGTCGTCGTCCACCAGCAGGACGTCCAGGCCGTGGTCAACGCGTTGTGGGCCGGCGGAGCCGAGGCGATGACCATTATGGACGTCCGGGTGATCTCCACGAGCGCGGTACGCTGCGTGGGTAACACGTTGCTGTTGCACGGCCAGGTCTACTCGCCGCCGTTCGTCATCGCCGCCATCGGACCCGCCGACCGGATGCTCCAGGCGCTCGACGCCTCGCCCGGTGTGGCCGCCTACCGGCAGGCCGCCGAGGACTTCGGCCTCGGATACGACGTCCGGCAGGAGCCCGACCGGGTCATGCCGGCCTACGACGGCTCGCACGAGCTGACCAACGCCGAGCCGGTGCGATGACCCGGCCGACGACGACGAGGGGGCACACGTGACGACGTACGGGCAAGGCGGCCAAGGCCGCGCCCGCGTGGCCAAACCAGCCCGAAGAGGCGCCGCGGACCTCGTTCCCGGCCCCGACGAGACCACCCTCCTTCCTGTCATCTCCGACGACGACCCCCTGCCCCCCGAGGAGGCGACCGGCCGCAAGAAGCGCCGGGCCGTCCGCCGCCACCGCGACGCGGGTTCGGCGGGTTCGGGCGGGGGCCGCAAGACCTTCGGCGACTGGGTGCGCACGGTCATCCGGGGCTTCGGTGAACTGTTCATCACCCTCGGCGTGATCATCCTGCTCTTCGCCGCCTACGAGATCTGGGGCAAGACCGCCGAGATCAACGCCCACCAGGACGACCTGAGCACGCAGCTGGAAGAGACCTGGGAGCAGAACCCCGCCGCCGAGCCGCTCACCGGCGACGCGATGGCGCGCCTGTACATCCCCAAGATCAAGGACCGGCCCTGGACCATCGTCGAGGGCACCGAGTGGGACGACATCAAGGACGCCCCCGGTCACTACTCGAAGAGCCAGGACCCCGGCCAGAAGGGCAACTTCGCCGTCGCCGGGCACAACGTCCCGGCGATCTTCCGGCACCTGTACGACCTCAAGGCCGGCGACAAGATGGTCGTCGAGACCGGGGAGAGCTTCTTCGTCTACGAGGTCACCGAGACCGACATCGTCGATCCTTACGCCGTCGAGGTCATCGCGCCCGTCCCGGGCAAGATCGACTCGAAGAAGAAGGACGCCAAGGACGCGATGATGACCCTGACGACCTGCTACCCCTGGTACGACAACACCAGCCGGTGGATCGTCTACGGCAAGCTCGTCGACGAGCTGCCCCGCAGCGAGGGCATCCCGCCCGTGGCAACGGAGAAGTGATGTACGGCTTCATCTGGCGCAAGCTCCCCTTCGGGATCCCGGGCAAGATCGGCGGGATGCTGATCCTGCTCGGCGGGATCGGCGCGCTGCTGTGGTTCTTCGCCTTCCCGCGCCTCGAACCGCTGCTGCCCTTCGACGACTCGCAGATCAGCGACGCCCCGACCGAGGAGATGGACCCGAACAACCAGATCCCCGACGAGGAGCCGTCCGACCCGCCGCTGCCCGAGGACGAAGAGGGCGACGGCGGCGGTTCGGGGGGCGGCGACCTCCTGCCCGGCGGCTAGCCGGTGCCGAAGGTCCTCGTCGTCGACAACCGCGACTCGTTCGTCTACACGATCATCGACTACCTGCGCACCCTCGGCGCCGACTGCGAGGTCCGCCGCGCCGAGACCGTCCGGGCCTGTGACGTGCGGGTTTCCCGCGCCGACGGGGTCCTGCTGTCGCCCGGCCCGGGGCGCCCCGACGAGGCTTCGGCGTGCCGCGAGATCCTCGCCGAGCACGCCGGCGCGGTGCCGATCCTCGGCGTCTGCCTGGGGCATCAGGTCATCGCCGAGGCATACGGCGCGCGGGTCGTGCGGGCCGGTGCTCCTGTGCACGGGGAAACCGCGACCCTCACCCACGACGGGACCGGCGTCTTCACCGGGTTGCCCGACCCGTTCACCGTCACGCGCTACCACTCCCTGACCGTCGACCCGGCCACCGTCGCCGGCCCGCTGCGGATCACCGCGACGACCGACGACGGGGTGGTGATGGGCCTGCGGCATGAGGAACTGGCCGTCGAGGGCGTGCAGTTCCATCCCGAAGCCGTGCTCAGCGAACACGGGCACCGGCTGCTCGGGAACTGGGTCGCGGCGCTCTTAGGCGCACGATGCCGGAGACGAAGAAGCGGGCGACCCCAGGGCCGCCCGCTTCTCTCATGTCCTATTCCCCGTCAGGCGGGGGGCTGGGCGACCCGCTCGACGAGGAGGTCTGGGTTTCCTCCTGGACGGTGAGCTGGATCGTCGCGTCCTTCTTCACCTTCTCGCCCTCGGCCGGGCTCTGGCCGATGACCGAGCCCTCCTGGAAACCGGGCTCGTTGCCGGTCTGGTCGTCGAGACTCCCGGTCCAGCCGAGCCCGTTGAGCTTCGTGCGGGCCGCATCGATCGACAGCTCGCCGACCAGGTCGGGCATGAAGAACATGTTGCCCCTGGAGAGCCTGACGACGACCGTCCCGCCCTCTTCGATGCCCTCGCCCGACTTCGGGTCGACGCCCACGACGGTGTTCGCGGCTTCGGTGCTGTCAGCGTCCTTGAAGTCCGGCACGAGGCCGACCTTCTGCAAGGCCGCCTGGGCCTCGTCGCGCGTCATCCCGACCAGGTCCGCCGGCACCTTCGTCATCGACGGACCGCCGCCGATCGACAGCTTCACCTCGGAGCCCTCGTCGGCCTTCGTGCCGCCGCTGGGGTCCTGCGCGACGACCTTCCCCTTCTGGTCCTTCTCGGAGGGGACGGTGGTCTGCGTGGGCCTGAACTTGGCGTTGGTGAGCGCGGACGCCGCGGCCTCGTACTCCTGACCCATCACGTCCGGCACGGCGATCTGCTCCGGCCCGCGACTTTGCAGGTAGAGACCGATCCCCAGCGCCAGCGCCGCCGCCACGCCGAACGCGACCAGCGTCCAGGCGAGGGCGTTGGGCTTCTTCTTGCGGGGAGCGACGGCGGCGGCCGGGGCCACGCGCGTCGAATCCGACGGGAGGGGGGACGCGCCGATGATCGCGGTGCGATCGGCGTCGGTCATCACCGAGGGCGCCAGCACCGGGCGGCCGGCGGCGGCGCGCTGGAGGTCGGCGCGCATCTCCCCGGCGCTCTGGTAGCGGTTCGCCGGGTTCTTCGCGAGCGCCTTCATGATGATCGCGTCGACGGACGGCGGGATGTCGGGGTTCTGCTCGCTGGCCAGCTTGGGCTGCTCGCGGACATGCTGGTAGGCGACCGACACCGGGTTGTCGCCGGTGAACGGCGGGTTCCCGGTCAGCAGCTCGTAGAGCACGCAGCCGGTGGCGTAGACGTCCGAGCGGGCGTCGACGGTCTCACCGCGCGCCTGCTCCGGCGAGAGGTACTGGGCGGTGCCGATGACCGCCGAGGTCTGCGTCATCGTCGCCTGGCTGGAGGCCATGGCCCGGGCGATGCCGAAGTCCATGACCTTGACCTCGCCGGTCGGCGTGATCATGACGTTGCCGGGCTTGATGTCGCGGTGGATGATCTGGTGCTTGTGGCTGAAGTCGAGCGCGGCGCAGATGTCGGCGGTGATCTCGCAGGCGTCCCTCGGCCCGACCGGGCCCTCCGCGACGATCAGTTCCTTCAGCGTGCGACCGGGCACGTACTCCATGACGATGTACGGAACCGCGTTGGGAGCACCGGGCTCGCGCTCCTCGCCGGTGTCGTAGACGGCGACGATGGACGGGTGGTTCAGCGACGCGGCGTTTTGCGCCTCACGGCGAAACCGCATCTGGAAGGTCGAGTCCCGGGCAAGGTCGACGCGCAGCATCTTGATCGCCACGTCCCTGCCGAGACGGGTGTCGAGTCCTCGGTGCACCTCGGCCATACCCCCGTAGCCGAGGATTCCGCCGACTTCATACCTGCCGCCGAGGAGGCGGGCCTGCGCCGTCATGTCGTCAAAGTCCTTGCCTGTACTTGGCGTGGTCGGGTGCGTGTCTGTCAGTTCTTGCAGAGTTGCCCCAGGATGCAGCTGCCGTTCGGATTCGGGTTGCCGCTGCCGCCGGGATCACCGGATGCTCCTGGATTGGGCTGCACGTTGCTGGTCTTGACGCTGATCGGAGTGTCCTTGGCGATGCCGGCCCCGTTGGGCGTCACGTCGGTGACCCATCGGCCGAGGCCCACGGCGGTCACATTGGTGAAGCCGAGCTGCTGCAAAGCGGCCAACACCTCCTGTTTCGGCTTGCCCACGTACAGGGCCGCGTCGATAGCCGCGGTGTCCCCATTGTCCACCGTTGACTCGTTCGTCGTGGGCTCTCCGCCATTACCTCCGGGGTCTTCGTCGCCGTTGTTGGCCAGGGCGACGATGAGTCCGACGGCGATGAGCACCAG
This sequence comes from Phytomonospora sp. NPDC050363, assembly GCF_040655735.1. Lineage (NCBI taxonomy): Bacteria > Bacillati > Actinomycetota > Actinomycetes > Micromonosporales > Micromonosporaceae > Phytomonospora > Phytomonospora sp. NPDC050363. The sequence goes on along the minus strand of NZ_JBFAKK010000030.1, from coordinate 17,552 downwards.
TGCGAGCGCGCCCGCTGCGAGCATCGCGTACAAACCAACACGTTTCGACGGCGCCTTTGGTGGCAGTTGCATGCCGATCTTCGTGGCGTCGTCGTCGAGGCCGCGCCCGGGAGGGGGCTTGGCGGCGGCGGTGTAACCGGCCGTCGCGGGGTTTCCCGGGACGCCGGGGCTGACCGGGACGGGCGAGGTCGCCTGGTCGCCGGACGCTGCCCGCGCGGCGTCGGCGAACTCCTGCGAACTCGGGAAACGTTGGCCGGGGTCCTTCGACATGGCCCGCTCGATGACCGTGAGGACCGCCGGGGGCGTGTCCGGGGGCAGCGGCGGGGGCGTGTCGCGGGCGTGGCGCATGGCCAGTTCGAGAGGGTTGTCGCTGTCCCAGGGACGGCGGCCCATCAGGCACTGGTAGGCCACGACGCCCAGCGAGTACTGGTCCGACTGGGGCGTGGCGGGCAGGCCGTTGGCCTGCTCGGGGGAGATGTAGGCGGCGGTGCCCAGGACGGAGCCGGCCATGGTCAGGTTCGTCGACTGGGCGCTGCGGGCGATGCCGAAGTCGGCCAGCAGGACCGTTCCGTTCGGCTTGACCATGAGGTTTCCCGGCTTGACGTCGCGGTGGATGATCCCCGCGCGGTGCGCCTCGTCGAGTGCCTCGGCGGCCTGCGCCATGAGCACCATCGTGTGCGCGGGGCTCAGCCGGCCCTGCGTCTGGAGGACCTTCGAGAGCGCCTCGCCCTCGATGAACTCCATCACCAGGTAGGCGGCCTTGCCGCCGCCGTCGAGTCCCGACTCGCCGTAGTCGTAGACACGGACGATGTTGTGGTGGGAGAGGGTCGCCACGACCCGTGCCTCGGCGCGGAAGCGCTCGGCGAAGCCCGGGTCCTCCATCAGTGACGGAAGCAGGATCTTCACCGCGACGGTGCGGCCGAGCACGGAGTCGGTGGCCTTCCACACGTCGCCCATGCCGCCCGACGCGATTCGCGAATCGAGTCGGTAGCGGCCGCCGAGCATGGTGCCCGGACTCAGCATCTCGTCCCTCCCAGGGGTGTCGCGTGCTTCATTTGCCGAGGGCGGCCTTCATGACGTTCCCGGCGATCTCGGTGGCCTCGCGGCTGCCGCCGTCACCGGCGGACTCGAGGAACACCGCGACGGCGACGGCGGGTTTGCCGTCGGCGCCCATGGCCCATCCAGTGAACCACCCGTGCTCGGCCGCGCCCGTGCCGTGCTCGGCCGTGCCCGTCTTGCCGCCGACGATCACGCCGTCGATGGCGGCGTCCTTGCCGGTGCCGTTGGTGCCGCTGACGACCTCGCGCATCATCGTCTGGAGACCGGTGGCCACCTCGGCGCTCACCGACTCGTTGAGCTCGTCGGCGGTGGTGCGCTCCAGGGTGGTCTGGTCGGGGCTCTGCAGCTCCTTGATCAGGAAGGGCGCCATGCGGTTGCCGCCGTTGGCGATCGCCGCCGAGACCATCGCCATCTGGAAGGGCGTGGCCGCGACCTCGTTCTGGCCGATGCAGGACTGCGCGAGGCGGGCCTTGTCGCCGAGGTCGCCGGTGGTGCTGGCGACGACGGGCAGCGGCGTGAGGTAGTCCTCCTCGAAGCCGAACGCGGTCGCCATCTCGCGGATCTTGTCGCCGCCGAGGGTGTCGACGCACAGCTTCGCGAAGGTCGTGTTGCACGAGCGCGCGAAGGCCTCCTTGAGCGGAAGCTGCGCCTCGGCGCACTGGTCGTTGCTGTTGCGGATGACGTGCGTGGTGTCCGGGGGCGAGTAGGCGTTGCCGGCCGGGACCATGGTGTCGGGCGTCATCCCCGACTTGAGCGCGGCCGCCGAGACGATGACCTTGAAGGTCGAGCCGGGCGGGTACCGGTCGGAGGCGCTGCGGTCCAGCATGGGCTTGGACGCGTCGTTGTTGAGCTCGGTCCAGGATTTCGACACCGCGTCGCGGTCGTGGTTCGCGAGGAGGTTCGGGTCGTAGGACGGCGAGGTGTACTGACCGAGGATCGCGCCGGTCTTCGGGTCGAAGGCCACCGCGGCCCCGATGCTGTTGCCGATCCCCTTGGCCATGGCCTCCTGGACCTTCGGGTTCACGCTCAGGATCACGTTCCCGCCGGCCGGCTCGCGGCCGGTGAAGGTGTCGGTGATCCGGTCGACGAACAGGCGGTCGTCGGAGCCGGAGAGCACCTCGTTCTCGGCGCCCTCGATCCCCGAGGCGCCGTAGTCGAGCGACTTGAAGCCGGTGAGGTTGGCGTACAGCGGGCCGTTGGCGTACTCGCGCTGGTACTTCAGTTCGCCCTCGGTGGCCACGCTCGTGGCGATGGCCTCGCGGTCGGCGAGGATCGCCCCGCGCTGGCGGCTGTACTCCTCCTGGGTGACGCGGGTGTTCGCCGCGTGGGTGGCGTAGAAGTCGTTCTGGACGAACTGGACCCAGGTCAGGTTCCCGATCAGCAGCGCGAAGAGCGCGATCGCGACCATCGCCACGCGTCGCATGGGGGCGTTCACAGCTTGATCACCTCCGTGGGTGCGTGGTCGAGACGGTCGGGTTTGGCGGGACCGGTGCCTCCGCCGGGGACCGGGGCCCCCGCCGCCGGAGGACGGCGGGCGGTGTCGGAGATCCGGATGAGCAGGGCGATGACGAGCCAGTTCGCCAGCAGCGAGGAACCGCCGTAGGACAGGAACGGCGTCGTCAGACCGGTCAGCGGGATCAGCTTCGTCACGCCTCCCACAATGACGAACACCTGCAACCCCATGGTGAACGCCGCACCCGCGGCCAGGAGCTTGCCGAAGGCGTCGCGGACCATCAGGCCGGCCTTGATGCCCCGGCCGATGATCATCATGTAGACCAGCAGCATCGCCGTCGTGCCGATGAGGCCGATCTCCTCACCGAAGCCGGTGATGATGAAGTCGCTGGACGCGTAGGGCACCTTCTCGGGCTGGCCCTGTCCGGGCCCGGTGCCGAAGAGACCGCCGGTGCCCATGCCGATCAGGCCCTCGACGAGCTGGTCGCTGCTCGGCCCCTCCTGGGCGTGGTAGAGGGACCAAGGATCGGCCCAGATCGCCACGCGGGTCTGGAGGTTCTCGAACAGCGAGTGCGCCAGGACCGCGGCCCCGACGAACAGGCCGAGGCCGATGACGATCCAGCTCGTGCGCTCGGTGGCGATGTAGAGCATCGACACGAACAGGCCGAAGTACATCAGCGAGGTGCCGAGGTCCTTCTCGAAGACCAGGATGAGGATGCTGGCGCCCCAGACGGCCAGGACCGGCGCGAGGTCGCGGCCGCGGGGGAAGACCATCCCGAGGATCTTCTTGCCCTCAAGGGACAGCACCTCCCGCTTGCGCACGAGGTAGTACGAGAAGAACGACAGCAGCAGCAGCTTGGCGAACTCGCTCGGCTGGACCGAGAAGGCGCCGAAGCGGATCCACAGCTTCGAGCCGTTGACCTCGGAGATCGAGGCCGGCAGCACGGCGGGCAGCGCGACCAGGATCAGGCCGGCCAGGCCCAGCGTGTAGGCGTAGCGCGACAGGATCCGGTGGTCCTTGAGGAACCCCAGGACGAGCGCGAACAGGATGATCGCGATGACCACGTACCAGTACTGCCGGATGCCCTGCCCACTGAACAGCGGCACCTCGGCGCGGCCGGCGGCGGTGGCCAGATCGGGCCGCAGGATGTTGTCGTAGGGGTCGTTGACCAGGTCGAGGCGCCGGATGAACACCACGCCCATCCCGGTCAGCAGCGCCGCGCACGGCAACAGGATCGGGTCGGCGTACGGCGCGAAGGCCCGCACGAGCACGTGCGCGATCAGGAACGGGATCGACAGCAGCAGCGGCAGCATGAACACCGAGCTGGTGACCTGCTGGGTCAGCGCGATGTCGCAGGCCGCGTAGAAGCCCATGATGATGAGCAGGGCGAGCAGCAGCAGGGCCAGCTCGGTGCCGCGCCTGGTGCGGCGGCGGGACCCTGAGGTGGCCCCCGTGGGGCCCGAAACGGACACGGACGCGGTCACTCAGAATCCCCCACTCTGAAAACGGGTTTGACCGGTGGTGAGCGGACCGCCGCACAGGGTGACGACACCGGCGGGGTCCGGGAACGGCGCGCGTGGCACGCCGGCCCGTTCCCGCCCGGAGCGCACGCCCGGGGCGGCGCGCTCAGTCACCTGTACGGCAGTTCTCGTCGTCGCCGGGGGCCGAGCTGGCACCGTTCGCCGGGGTCTCCGAGCCCGAGGGCTGGGGAGCGGGCGTCGGGCAGAGCTCGAGAAGGTTGGGGTTGCTGGGGTCCGCGGAGGTGAGCTGGCCGAGGATCTCGCGGGCCTTGGCCAGGCTGTCGGCGGTGATGCCCTGCTCGACGTTGGCGCGCGCGACGTCGTTGAGGTTGTCCAGAGGCGTGTCCGACTCCAGCTGGAGCGAGGAGAAGGACAGGCCGGCGACCGTTCCGGGCACACCGCGGTAGATCGCGACGTTGCCCGAGGGGCCCTCGCCGACGTAGTACTGCGACTGCACGTAGAGGTAGCTGCCGGTGGCCAGGACGCCGAGCGCGAGCACGACGATCAGGGTCCACAGCAGGGTGCGGCGACGGCCCCGGCGCGGGGTGTCGGCGCCGTCCTCGTCGTCGTCACCGGCGTCCTCCTCGCGCGCCACGGCCGTGGCGGCGGCCGCGCGGGCGGCCGGGCTCGACGGGTCGGCGGAGGTGACGCTGCCCCGGTCGCGCGCGGCGGCGCCGCCCACGATCGGCTGTCCTTCGAGGATGTCGGCGTCGGTCACGTCGGCGACGATCACGGTGATGTTGTCCGGGCCGCCGCCGCGCAGCGCGAGCTGCACGAGGCGCTCGGTGGCCTCTTTGGGGTCGGCGAAGTCCGAGAGCGTCTGCGCGATCGTCTCGTCGCTGACCACGCCGGACAGGCCGTCGCTGCACAGGAGGTAGCGGTCGCCGGGCAGCGGGTCGAAGGTCGAGGCGACCGGGTCGAGGTCACCGGTGCCCAGCGCTCGCATGATCAGCGAGCGCTGCGGGTGGACGCTGGCCTCTTCGGGCGTGATGCGGCCTTCGTCGACGAGCATCTGCACGTAGGTGTCGTCGCGGGTGATCTGGTCGAGGACGCCGTCGCGGAAGCGGTAGGCTCGCGAATCACCGATGTTGATCAAGCCGATGGTGCTGCCGCCGAACAGGAACGCGACGAGGGTCGTGCCCATGCCCTCCATGTGCGGGTTCTCGTCGACGGTCTCGCGGATGCGTTCGTTGGCCGCGAGCGCGCCCTCGGCGAGCGCCTGCGCGAGGTCGCCGCGGGGGACGTCCTCGTCCAGTGTGGACAGGGTGGCGATGGCGATGTTGCTCGCCACGTCACCGGCGGCCATGCCGCCCATCCCGTCGGCGACGGCGAGCAGCCTCGGTCCCGCGTAGACCGAGTCCTGGTTGCCGTCGCGAATCAGGCCGCGATCGGATTGCGCGGCGTAACGCAGAGTCAAAGTCATGGGCGCAGCTCGAAACTGGTGCGGCCGATCCTGATCGGAACACCGAGGGGGACAGGAGTTGGTCCGCTGACCTTAGCGCGATCCAGGTAGGTCCCGTTGGTCGAGCCGAGGTCGTCGATGTACCACTGCCCGTTCCGCGGCACCAGTTGCGCGTGGCGCGTGGAGGCGTAGTCGTCGTTGATGACCAGGGTGGAGTCGGGCGCGCGGCCCATCGTGATGACGGCTTCCCCCAAGGAGACCGAACGTCCCTTGAGCTCGCCGGCGGTCACGACGAGGTGCCGGGCGACCTTGGCGCGTTGGGCGCGGCGTCCGCCGGCGGCGGAGCCGACCGACGGTGGCGCGGCGACCGGTGAGCCGCCGCGCGAACCCGCGTAGGAGTCCTGCCGGATCGTGCGCGCCACGGCGAACACGAACACCCACAGGAGAAGAAGGAACCCGAAACGGGTGACCGTGAAGACGATCTCGGGCACGTCCGCGGTCTCCGCTCTATTGGTCCAGGTGCAAGGTCAAGGAGGTGGTGCCGAGCTGGATCACGTCACCGGGACGGATCGAGACCGTTGTGATGCGCTGACCGTTCACCATAGTCCCGTTGGTCGACCCGAGGTCGGTCACCAGGACCTGAGTTCCGTCGTAGTCGACTCGGGCGTGTCGGCGCGAGATTCCGACGTCCGGGAGACGGATCTGGGCCTGCTCGCCGCGTCCGATGGTCGTCTGTCCCATCGCCACGGCGTACTGGCGTCCGTCGCCGGAGATCAGCTTCGCGCCGGCCGGGGTGCCCATCGGCGGTCCGCCGGCGGGCGGGCCGTAGCCGGCCTCCTGCGGGGGGCCGTAGGCGCCGGCGGGCTGTGAACCGTCCCCTGTGGAGACTTCGGCGGTCACCCGGAACATGCCGGTGTCGAGGCCGTCGCCGCGTTCCACCTCGACGATGACGTCGCCGTACACGGTCCAGCCGTGTTCGCCGATGTACTCCGCCTGCGACTGGGCCAGCTCCTGTGCCAGCGCGGCCGCGTATGGGGCGAGACGATCGTGGTCACCGGCCGAGAGGTCGATGACATAACGGTTGGGCACCAGGGTGCGTCCGCCCGCCAAGATGGCCTTGTGCGCTTCGGCTTCGCGCTGCATGGCGCTTGCCACCTCGACGGGGTGCACAACGCCTTTGAACATCTTGGCGAAGGCACCCTCGAACATGCCCTCCAACCGCTTCTCAAAGCGTTGCAGAACGCTCACCGGCTCCTCCTGTCGTGTCCGAGACCTTGATGGTATCGGGCGCTGTCACACGGGGCGGGGGCAAGCATACGGTTTGTGCTATTCTTTCGCGGCCGCCCCACGTGACGACGCTGGTCACGCTTGCTCGTCGACGGGGGTGAGCCGTCGACATCTCAGCCGTCAGGTTAGACTTTCGGCGCTCGGCACCGTTCGTCGGGACGGCCATGTTTTTTCACTCGGTCGTCTGTTAAGGACGTGCCGGTTCGTATCCTGCAGGCCTTGAGGGGTAACCCGCTTGGAGCCCGCGACCCGGGACTGCTAATCTCAGTCCCGCTCCACTGCTCCTCACAGAGCAGGGGAGACCACTTCCTGGGGGAGTGGCGGAATGGCAGACGCGCATGGTTCAGGTCCATGTGTCCGAAAGGACGTGGGGGTTCAACTCCCCCCTTCCCCACCAGCGAGAACCCCGGCTTCGGCCGGGGTTCTCCTCGTTTCGGGTTCTTCTCGCCGACGTGACGCTGATCTCGCTCATCCGCTTTTCTCTTCGGCGTGTTCGACCGCCCAGGCCGCCAGTCCGGCGAGGTGGCCGAGCAGCGAGCGGCCCTTGGCGGTCAGCGCGTACTCCACACTCGGCGGGTTGGTCGGGTGGACCGTCCGGTTGACCAGTCCGTCCGACTCCAGCCGGCGCAGCGTGCGGGTCAGCATGCGCTGGCTGATGCCCTCGATGGAGCGTTCCAGGTCGTTGAAGCGGCGCGGACGGTCGCGCAGCACCGACAGCAGCAGCAGCGTCCAGGTGTCGCCGACCCTGCGCATGACCGCGGTCACCGGGCAGGCCTCGTACTCGTTTCGCGGCACCGGGTCGGGCAGGACGTGTGTGAGCAGGAGAGGAACATCGCTGTGCGTACCGGACATGAAACTGCCTCCTTGTGCGCCCGGGCGGGCGCGCTCACGATCGCTCCATGACCGACGATACGCAGACCGGCACCCGCACCATCGTGATCAGCGGCGGCACCGACGGCATGGGCCGCGCCCTCGCGCTGGGCCGCATCGCGCGCGGCGACACCGTCGTGGTCATCGGCAGCAGCCCCGGCAAGGGCGCCGCCCTCCGGCGGGAGGCGGGCACCGACCGGCTGGTGTACCTGCGCGCCGACCTGACCGGCATCGCCGAGAACCGGCGGGTCGTCGCCGAGATCACCGGGCGGTTCCCCGCCGTCGACGCCCTCGTGCTGTTCGCCAACCGGCCCACCAAGGTCCGCAAGGAGACCGCCGACGGCCTGGAGTCGGTCTTCGCGCTCTACTACCTCAGCCGCCACCTGCTCTCCCACGGCCTGCGTCCGCTCCTGGAGTCCGCGCGCGAGCCCGTGATCGTCAGCGTCGCCGGGGTCGGCAACACCGCCGGCGCCGTGCAATGGGAGGACATGCAGCTCAAGGGCAGGTTCGGCACGGTCCTGTCCCAGTTGCACGGCGGGCGCGCCACCGACCTGCTCGGCGTCGCCTTCGCCGAGCGGACCGCCGGGAGCGTCCCCTTCCTCATGTACCACCCGGGTTTCACCCGCAGCGGCGACACGTCCTTCCTCAACCCGGTCCTGCGGATCGTGATGCGCGGGATGCAGGTCTTCGCCAACCCGGTCGCGAAGTCGGTCGCGCCGATCCACGGGTGGATCGAGAGCCCGCCGCGGGAGGCGCTGACCGCCATCGACCGCGGGAATCCCGTCGACTTGTCCGTGAAGACCCTCGACCCGGCCGACGCGCGGCGGCTCGACGAGTACACCGAAGAGCTGTTGAGGACCGTATCCGTCCGCAAGGGCTCCTAGTGTCGAGAGCATGACCGTCCTGACCGGCCGCACCCTCAACCGCACCGCCCTGGCCCGGCAGCTGCTCACCGAACGCGCCGGGCTCGACGCCGTCACGGCCGTCGAACGGCTCGCCGGGCTACAGGGGCAGGAGGCCAACTCCCCCTACCTGAGCCTGTGGGCGCGGCTGGAGGGCTTCGGCCAGGCCGAGCTGACCGCCGCGCTGGAGGACCGCCGGGTCGTGCGCTCCTCGGTCCTGCGCGGCACCCAGCACCTGGTCACCGCCGGCGACTTCGTCTGGATGCGGCCGCTCGTGCAGCCGCTGATGGCCCGGATCATGAAAGGCGGCTTCGGGCGCGACCTGGCCGGCGTCGACCTCGACGAGCTGACCGCGCTCACCCGCGAGACGATGGCCGGGCGGACCCTGACCCGCCCGAGACTGCGCGACGAGCTCCTCGTGCGCTGGCCGGGGGTCGCGCCGATCGCGCTGGCCTACGCCGCGCAGGCGCTCGTCCCGATGATCCATCCGCCGCCCAACGGCACCTGGAACCGGGGCGGGGCGACGCCGTTCACGCTCGCCGAGGAGTGGCTCGGGCGTCCACTGTCGACCGAGCCGAGCCGCGCGGCGCTGGTCGAGCGCTACCTGCGCGCCTTCGGCCCGGCGAGCGTGAAGGACGTGCAGACCTGGTCGGGGCTGACGCGGCTCAAGGAGGTGGTGGCCGGCATGGACCTGCGCGCCTACCGCGACGAGTCCGGCCGCGAGCTGTTCGACGTGCCCGACGGCGAGCTGTCCGAAGTGGACGAGGTGCCGGTGCGGCTGCTGCCCTACTTCGACAACCTGATCGTCGCCTACGACGACCGTTCGCGGCTGATGAGCGCCGAGATCCGCAAGAGGGTGTGCGTCGGCGCGGTCATATATCCGACCGTCCTGGTCGACGGGAGGGTGCGTGCGATGTGGGACCTCGTCGACAAGCGCCACCTCCGCGTCGAGACCTTCGGCGTCCTGCCCGGGCGCGACAAGGCGGCGGTGCGGGCCGAGGCGGAGTCAATGCTGGAGTTCATGGGCCTGGCCGGCGGCGAGGTCGTCTTCGCCGAGGCGTCCTGACCTCGATCGCAGCCACCAGGCCACGGACGCGGCGCAGGTCGCGGGCGGGGTCGGCGAACTCGGCGGAGAGGTGGCCGGCGGCCTCCCGGCCGGCGAAGAAGAGCACGCCGACGGCGTCGAGGATCCCTGCGGCGCCGTGGGGTGCGAAGGAGTGCATGCCATCCCCGTCGACGGCTCGCCACGCGCAAGGAGATCGCGCGCTTTCTTCGAGCGGACCCAGAACCCCGTCGTCGAGCGCCTGGTCTAGACGACCACGGCCCGCGCGCCGACCGGGGTCGCCCGCAGGCCCCGGATCAGGTCCCGCACGGCGGCGGTGGAGGCCATGGCAGGGGAGACGACGTAGCCGACCACGCGGCTCGGCGCGTCGGGTCCCAGGTCCTGGGCGGTGATCCCGCCCGGCGCACCCCGCAGCGACAGCTCCGGCACGATCGCCATGCCCATGCCGGCCGCGACCATCGACAGGACCACGCCGTCGTCCTCGGCGGTGACCGTCGCCGTCGGCAGCCAGTCCTGCTCGCGCCACCAGCGCCGGGTGTACGAGGAGCAGTTCTCCGCCCAGTCGATCAGCGGCAGCCCGCGCGGCCCGGCGGCGCCGGCGGGGTGGACGAGCACGTAGCGCTCGTCGAAGAGTTTCCCCGTCAGCACGTCCTTCGGGATGGGGTAGGTGTCGGGGTTGAGGGTGGCGATGCCCAGGTCCGCGCGGCCCTCGGCGACCTCGCCGGTCGTGCCTGCGCCGACCTCGCGGACGATGTCGACGCGCGGCGACAGCTCCGGGTGCCGGGAGCGCAGCAGGTCGAGCACGCCGGGCAGGATGTGCACGGCGGCGCTGCGGAAGGCGGCGATGCGCACGGTCCCGGTGAGTTGGCCGCCGGCGGCCGCCGCGCGCGCCTCGGGGCCCATCGTGTCGAGCAGCCGCAGGATGTGGCGGGCTTGGGAGACGGCCCGCACGCCGGCGTCAGTCGGCGCGGCGCCCTGCCTGCCGCGTGTGAACAGGACCACGCCGAGCTTGCGTTCGGCGGTCCGCACCGCGTGGGAGACGGCCGACTGGGTGAGGCCGAGCCGGGCCGCACCGGCGCCGAAGCCCTGGGCCTCGGCGACCGACACCAGCACGCGCAGCTCGTGGGGGGCGAGTTCGGAGGTGGTCACCCGGCAAAGCTAGCTCGCGACATGAGCGTCGCTCATGGATTATCGGCGTCCATCGACGGTGACCCCTGATACATGTGCGCGAAAACCGATACCAATGAGGGACCGCTGGAAGGAGCGCCCCCCGATGAGTATCGCCACCACCGTTCACCAGGCACGTCGTCCCGTCGGCCTGCCCACGCCCGAAGACTTCGCGTTCGTGCGCGGCCCGCTGCCCGAGGTGGGGCCGGGCACCGCCCTCGTGGAGAACCTGTACCTGTCGGTCGACCCGTACATGCGCGAGGCGATGGACTACCAGGGGTGGCAGGGCGGCAATGAGCTCGGCACGCCTCTCGAAGGGCGCTCCATCGGGCGCGTCATCGCCTCGAAGGCCGAAGGGCTCACCGAGGGCGACGTCGTGTTCCACCGCAAGGCGTGGCGCACCCACGCCCTGGTGACGCCTGCGGAGGCCGGCGTCCTGCCCGGCTGGGAGGGCGTCGACATCCGGACCCGGCTGAGCCTGCTGGGCGGCACCGGGCTGAGCGCCTACGTCGGCCTGACCCAGGTCGCGCGGCTCCAGCCCGGCGAGGACGTCTTCATCTCGGCGGCGGCCGGCGGGGTCGGCACCGCCGCCGGGCAGATCGCGCGGCTGCTGGGCGCCCGGCGCGTGATCGGCAGCGCCGGGTCGGCGGCGAAGGTCCGTCACCTCGTCGACGACCTCGGATTCGACGCCGCCTTCGACTACCACGACGGGCCGGTGGGGGCGCAACTGGCGAAGGCGGCGCCCGAGGGCATCGACGTGTTCTTCGACAACGTCGGCGGCGACCACCTCGAAGGCGCCATCGACGTGCTGAAGGCGCATGGCCGCATCGCGTGGTGCGGGGCCGTGGCCCAGTACAACGACCTGAAGAACCCGCCGCCGGCGCCGCGCAACCTCTACGACGTGGTCTCCAAGAGCCTGCGGCTGGAGGGTTTCCTCGTTCGCGAGTACAACCACCTGCAGGGCGAGCTGGAGGACTTCCTCGTGCCGCACCTGCGGTCGGGCGCGCTGAAGGCCGACGAGACGGTCGTCGAGGGGATCGACAACGTCGTGTCGGCCTTCATCGGTGTGCTCAAGGGCGAGAACCTCGGCAAGATGATCGTGGCGCTGTGACGGCTGGGGCCGGGAAACCGCCCGGTCCCGCCCGTCAGACCTGCTTGAGGATCCCGCCGTCGAGGAGCACGTCGGCGCCGCTGAGGTTGTTGGGCGACAGCAGGAACGCCACCGTCCGGGCGACCTCCTCGGGCGTGGTGAGCCGGCCGGTGTCGGGGGCCATGCGCTCCAGGGCTCCGGCGACGAAGGCGTCGTGCGGGATCCCGAGGGAGTCGGCGACGACACCGCTGAAGCCGGCCGGGTCGGTCCACACGCCCGTGCTGACCGGGCCGGGGGAGACGGTGTTGACCCGCACGCCCTGGGGGCCGAACTCGGCGGCGAGGACCTTGCCGAGCGCGGTGAGCGCGGACTTGGAGACGTTGTAGGCGATCGGGCCGTCGCCGGGGACCCGCGCGCCGATCGAGGAGATGTTGACCAGCGCGCCCTTGCGCTCGACGAGTCCGGGAAGGGCGGCGCGGCTGACCCGCAGCGCACTGTAGAAGTGCAGGTCGAAGTTGTGCGTCCAGGCCGCCTCGGGCAGGTCGAGGAAACCCCCGAGGGCGAAGTCGCCCATGTCGCCGATGCCGACGTTGTTGACCAGGATGTCGATGCCGCCGAGTTCGATCGTGGCCCGCTCGATGAGCTCGGTGGCGCCCTCGGGGGTCGACAGGTCGACGGTGACCGGCACCGCCGCGGTCTCTTTGAGTTCCGGGGTGATGCCGCGCGAGCCGGTGACGACTCGTACGCCCTCGGCGATGAGGGTGCGCACGACGGCCAGGCCGATGCCCTTGCTGCCGCCGGTGACGACGGCGGTCTTGCCGGCGAGTCCGAGATCCATGACGAGCTCCTTATTTGAACTAGGGGTACAAAATTCGGATGGAGCAGAGCCCCGGCCTGCGGGCCGGGGGTCCGGCTACAGGGCCGCGATGGCCGCGTCGACGATCGGGCGCAGCGAGGCGGGGTCGGTGGTCGTCTTCATCAGCACCCGCAGGCCGACGAGCGTGGCGAACAGGTGCGCGGCCAGGATCCGCGGGTCGCGGTCGGGGCTGATCTCGCCGTCACGGCGGGCGCGTTCGAGCACCTCGCGCAGTTCCCGCTCGGTGCGGGCGAACATCTTGCGCACGATCTCGGCGGCCTGCTCGTCGACGGTGGCCAGCTCCGCGGCGGTGTTGACCGCCAGGCAGCCGTCCTGGCCGGCGTTGGGGAGCGGCGCCGGGTCGACGGTCGCGTCGAAGATGCGCCGGACGCGCTGGCGCACCGGACCGGGTTCCTCCATCAGCTCGGTGAACTGCCGCGCCGCGCTGTCGGCGTAGCGGCGCAGGGCGGCCAGGAACAGGTCGTGCTTGCCGCCGAAGGTGTTGTACAGGCTGCCCTTGCCGATGCCGAGCTCGTCGACGAGGTCCTGCGGGGTGGTGCCCGCGTAGCCCTTCGACCAGAAGGTGCGCATGGCGCGGTCGAGCGCGACGTCGGGATCGAACTGCTTGGGACGGCCCATGGCGGCAAACCTAGCCGATAATTGACCTAGCGGTCCAGTATCGGCGCTGTGACGCCGGTCATCGGGGTTTCCCGCTCGGCAGACCGAGATTCCCGGCGATCTCGGCCAGGGCCAGACGGAACTCCCCGGCGCGCTCTCCGAGCCCGTCGAGCAGTTCGGACTCGATCGCCGCGGCCGACTCCGCGCACAGCGCGAACAGTCGCCGCCCCTCGGCGGTCACCTCGATGACCTGGCGGCGCCGGTCGCCCGGATCGCGCTCGCGCCTGACCGCGTCCGCCGCCTCAAGGTGGTCGAGGAGGCCGACCATCAGGCTCGGCGCCACGCCCATCGACTGCGCCAGCTCCTGCTGCGAGATGCCCGGGAACAGCAGCAGCGCCTGAAGTACTCCGGCGTGCTTGGGCTTGAGGTCGTGGGCGGCGACCGCCCGGGTGAAGCGCTCGGTGACCACCGCGCCGACCGTGCCCAGCTGAAAGGTCGCCGTGCTCGCCAGTGCCTCGGGATCCATGTCTGTCACGACGACCATGCTACAGTTCGAAAATCATTCAGCTCGTGAATGATTCATTGAGAGAATGGATATCGCCGTGGCACTGACCGCCACCCCCGCCCTCGCCTTCCGGCCCGGCCGCGTTCTCGTCACCGTCAACCTCGTCGCCGCCTTCCTCTCCACCGGCGCCGCCGTCCTCGCCCTCTTCGACCCCGGAGTGCTCGGCGCGCCCGCCGTCGACTCCTGGCTCGCGCTCTACGCCCAGGCCTACGCCGCCCGCTCCATTCCGCTCGGCCTCGCCGTCGGCGCGGTGCTCCTCGTCGGCGGCCTGCGCGCACGCCCGGCGGTGCTGGTCACCCTCACCGTCGCCGGGCTCGCCCAGGTCGGCGACCTCGCGATCGGCGCCGCCCAGGGCATCCCGGGGATGATGGCCGGCTCGGCGATCGGCGCCGTCGCGCACCTCGCGTCGGTCGCCGTGCTGGCACGCCGCCGATGACGGCGGCGGCCCCGGCTCCCCATCCGAGAGCCGGGGCCGCCTGGGCACGCGGGATCAGTTGCCGTTGGAGGGGGCGAACTGCTCGATCGGGAAGGAAGGTCCGGCCGAGCGGGCGAGGTTGCGCACCGCGGCGACCTCGTCGAACATCTTGCGGCCGAGGACCGCGTGGGCCTTCACCGCCGGGTGCGTGCCGCCGTAGTTGCCCGAGTCGGGCAGGGCGTCGGCGAACATCGCGTAGGTCAGCGTCGGGCGGCCCGAGGAGTCGAAGATGACCCCGGCCTCGTGGCGGCGGTCGTCGTCGGCGCCGTACTTCGTGGCGACCCGGGAGCGCTCGGCCGAGGACATGTCCCTGCGCACGCCGTCGTGGTAACCGCTGAGCCCGCGCAGCACGCCGACCATGAAGTTGGTCGAGCGCGTCGACAGCAGCGTCCCGCCGACGAGCATGCGCAGCAGCAGGTTCATCTCGTTGGGCGTGGTCTTGCCCAGGAAGAAGCGGTTGGGGCCCGAGCCGGGCTCGACGCGGGTGTAGGTGAACCCCTTGCTCGCCAGGATCGCGTTGGTCTCGTCGGTGCCGCACACCGATCCGCACAGCCGCACGCAGGTGTTGTCGGAGACCAGCAGGAGCGTGGTGAGGAAACCCGCGATCGTGATCTGGTCGCCCCACACGGTCTGCAGGAAGTACATGCCGCTGCCGCTGAGCATGAGGTCGGACGACAGGGTGACCTTCTGGTCGAGCTGGAGGAGGCCCCGGTCGACCTTGTCGAGGACGGCCGTGGCGACCGCGAGCTTCTGGACGCTCGCGCCGTCGATGACCTTGTCGGGGTCGTCGGTGATGATCGAGGTCCAGGTCCCGGCCGCGTCGACCTTGGTCACCTTCGTGTACCAGTTGCCGCCGGCGGCGGCGGTCTGCGCGTTGTATGCCTCTTTGAGGGTGGCGGTGGACGCCGCGGCCGGAGCCGAGGTGCCGATCGTGGCCGCCAGGGCGCCGCCGACGCCGAGACCGAGTGCCTTACGCCTATTGAGATTCACTCACGTCAGCCTAGGGAAATCGATCTCCGGACACAGCATCGAAGATCCACAAGGGACGGAGCCGAAGTCTGTCCGCTTCGTGTACAACCTCCCGGCTCCCCCGAACGGTTGAGATACTGATCCGCATGAGCGACTCATACCTACCCATGCCCGACGACTGGCACCGCGCGCTGGCCATCGTCGCCCACCCCGACGACATGGAATACGGCGCCGCCGGAGCCGTCGCACGCTGGACGGGCGAGGGCCGCGAGGTCGCCTACGTCATGGTCACCCGCGGCGAGGCGGGCATCGACGGCATCGCGCCGGACGAGTGCGCCCCGCTGCGCGAGGCCGAGCAGATCGCCAGCGCGGCCGTCGTCGGCGTGAGCACCGTGGAGTTCCTCGACCACCGCGACGGCGTCGTCGAGGCGGGACCGGCGCTGCGCCGCGACCTCGCCCGCGCGATCCGCCGTCACCGGCCCGAGCTCATCATCACCCTCAACCACCGCGACCACTGGGTGCCGGGGACCTGGAACAGCGCCGACCACCGCGCCGTCGGGCAGTCCGTCCTCGACGCCGCCGGCGACGCCGGGAACCGCTGGATCTTCCCCGAACTCGTCGAAGAGGGCCACGAACCCTGGGGTGGCGTGCGATGGGTCGCGCTGGCGGGCTCGCCGCAGTCGGGGCACGCCCTGGACGTCACCGCGACGATCGACGCGGCCGTCGCCTCGCTCGCCGAGCACAAGGCCTACATCGCGGCGCTCTCGGAGGCCGAACCGGCCGCGTACGCGCGGGAGCTGCTGACCACCTTCGGCCGGTCCAGCGGGGAGCGCTTCGACTGCGAGTTCGCCGCCCCCTTCGAGCTCATCTCGATGTGAGCGCGATGCCGCAGAAGGCCTCGACGATCGGGTCGGCGTCGGCCTGACGACGGGAGACGGTCACCGCGGTGTCGGCTCCGCCGGGCAGTTCACGCCGCTCGACGCCGGCGAGGGGAACGCTCTTCGGGGCGATGGTGACGGCGAGGCCGGCGGCGACGAAGGCGATCAGGGTCGGCCACTCCGTCGCCTCGTGGCCGACGCGGGGGGTGAACCCCGCCGCGCGGCACACGCCGAGGATGCGGTCGTGGAACGCCGCGCCCGCCGAGGCCGGGAACAGCGCGAAGGTCTCACCGGCCAGCCCGGTGGGCACCTCGGTGATCCGGCTTCCCCTCGGCAGGACGGCGACGAGTGGTTCGCGCGCGATCGTGCGGACGGTGATGCCGGGCGAGGGGGTCGCGTCGCGTCCGACGCCGACGTCGATGAGCCCGTCGCGCAGGGCGTCGGCCTGGGGATCGGTGGTCATCTCGCGAATGTCGAGGACCACACCGGGGTGGGCGGCACGGAAGGCGCGCACCATCGGCGGCAGGAACGAGGCGGCGAGGGACGCCGCCATGCCCACCCGCAGGCGCCCGGCCTCACCCCTGCCCTTGCGGCGGGCCGCGTCGAGACCGTGGGCGACGAGGTCGAGGGCGGCCCTGGCGACCGGTAGCAGCTCGCGGCCGGCGGGCGTGAGGTCGACGCCCTTCGCGTGCCGCTTGAACAGCGGGTAGCCGACGCGCGCTTCAAGGCGCTGGATCTGCTGGCTCAGCGGCGGCTGCGCGATACCGAGCCGCTCCGCGGCCCGCCCGACGTGGCCGGTCTCGGCGACGACGAGGAAGACCCGCAGCTGCCGGAGCTCCACCTCGGGAAGATCCATAGCTTCGAGCGTATCAAGATTTCATCGTCGGCGTATTGGACGTATGGAACGGTCGCTGGCTAGCTTCACGCCATGCAGAGCAGACGCGCCATCCTCTCCGGCTCCACCTTCGAAGAACAGATCGGCTACGCCCGCGCCGTCGTCGACGGCGACTGGGTCCACGTGTCCGGCACGACCGGCTTCGACTACACGGAGATGACCATCTCCGACGACGTCGTCGAGCAGGCCGAGCAGTGCCTGCGCAACATCGGCGCCGCCCTCACCGAGGCCGGCGCGGACTTCGCCGACGTCGTGCGCGTCCGGTACATGCTCCCCGACCGCGCGGACTTCCCGAAGTGCTGGCCGGTGCTGCGGGCGCGTTTCGCCGAGGTCCGGCCGGCCGCGACGATGCTGGAGTGCGGCCTGGCCGACCCCCGGATGCGGATCGAGGTGGAGGTGACGGCACATCGGCGGGAGTGCCCTTGAGGTCTGCCCCGCAGACCGGTTTGCACAGAGTCGATATCCCTGTATGGTCTGCCGTAC
>NZ_JBFAKK010000029.1:0-30931 GCF_040655735.1 Phytomonospora sp. NPDC050363 | reverse complement strand
TGAGTATTGTGTTGTTAGTCAAACGAAAATAATCGTTTTACTGGCAATTAAGGGGCTGTGATATTCGAATATCACAGCCTTTTTTGTATCATTTAGCGAGTAAAAAATTACCCAAATTACTGAGAATTCCCAACGGTTTATTTTGAGGGCGAAAAATAAAGTATTGCCGCTTATTTCCTTCTAATGCAGCAATATATTCACCTTTAACGCCAATAATATTGCATCGACTCTTATTGGCTAGATACTGGGCATAAGAAAATCTGCCGCCATTTGCGGTGTATGATTGGCGAAGTTGGTAGGCATTCGCCCATTCTTTTTTTATGAGTTCATTCCGTGCTTTGTGGGGGAGGTTATATGTTGGTTGATTATATTTTTTTGTTTTTTCTGTTTCTTGACGGATAGAAAGAATTACTAAGTGATTATGAATTTTACGCAATTGTTGATTTAATTCTGAATCCATACCCCGCCCAATCGTGCAGGGACGTCGTATAAAATGCGAGAAAAGCGAAGCTATATTCATCTTCATTCCTATATTTACGAGATAGAGAGAAAATAAGAATAGCTTTTAATCAGAAGGGAAAATTGTATAAAGTGATACCAAGGATGGAATAGCCACCTGATAAAATAGGCTGTCTAGGTTTTCGAGCAACAGCATAATCTACACGTCATTTAGCTTTTATATTTGGGAGTGGTGCTTTATGCTCGACCAAACAGGGTATAACCTAGCGCGCTGATAAAGGCGATAAATGGCGGTTGTGGCCTAAATAATTTTTTTTTGGAAAAGGTGCTGTTGAGTTTATCATCCATTGCCAAAATATTTTCACCACTTTTATTTGCTAACTGCTGAGCAAGGGAAAAAAAACTACCTTTCATACAGTTATCTCGAGTAAATTTGAAGGCAGCATTGCACTCATCTCGATAAATTCTTCTTTCTTCATTTCTATACTCTTTGAGCACTATAACATCCGAATACTTGTGAATTAATTGGGTGCTAACACAACTATTTCCTATATTTTTTTGATTTTTAATACGATGATTTTTAATGTTATTTAAGATGTGATTGAGCTCAACTTGGCTTATCTTGCTATGTTGAGCAGTGTGACAATCAGAGGAAACTACATTATTTTTAGTTTGCATTTTAGTTCTCAATGTATGAATTAATAGCCTAAAAGATTACCGAGAACTTGAAAAAATTGATTTTAAAAATAAATAGAAAAATTATTAAAAACAGCCTGAATATTCAGGCTGTTGTTGCAATTAACGTGAGAACTCGGGTAAATCCGCGTTTTAGGGTAGGGGTATAGCTCGCCATTGCCTGTAAAGCGTCGACGGTACCCTTTCAATGTTTTCCATACGCATGGTTAGATGAGAGGGATGCGACCAGGTCATTGACGCCAATAGTTAACTTACTAAATTTGCTGCTATCCTTGCGCGTCATCACCACAAATACCCCAATATTTTGTTGTGGAATCATTGCCATATAGGTATTAAACCCACCACCACCACCTGTTTTTTGGTAAATGCCAGGAATGCCATTATTCGGTTTCATATACACCCAACCAAGGCCTAACCCATCAGCATGACCCGCAACATCCATTCCTTTAATTTCTAACAGCTTTTCACGAGGGAAATAAATACCCTGTTCTCGCGCAGCTGTAGCTTTACGCAGGTTAGTATCAGTGGATAAAAACTGTTGCATCCACTTTTGCATATCCGCAGGGGTTGAGTACACACCGCCACTGCCAGCCGCCGCAAGGGTGTTATGACAAGGACTTGGTTTAGTCCCTTCCATTAAACGGGCGCATTGCGCATTACTTGGGGTATAGGTGGTTTCTGTCATTTTTGCAGGTGAGGTGACATAGTGGCTAAATAATTGCGGGTATGGCTGTCCAGTGGCTTTTATCATCGCGTCAGCTAATAAGTCGTAAGCAAGGTTGGAATAGGAGGCTTCTGTTCCTGGTGTTGCATCTAACTTGCCTGTTTTTAGCCATGTCCAGCGGTTATCCTGTGTAGGCCAAATAAAAACGGGGCGGCCCCACTTCCCACCTGGTTGTTCACGCGGCAAACCACTGGTGTGGCTAGCAAGATGATATAAGCGAATTGGCTGCCCACTGGCGTTATCAGGCACGGTAACACCTTGATAAGCATACTGTTGTAATGGATCTGTAATTAGCAGTTTTTTGTCTTGTTCAAGCTTAATTAATATTTCGCTTGTCATTAATTTGGTAATTGATGCTATGCGAATTAATGAATTTGGGCTGGGTTTTTTTCCATTACCCGGTGCAGTTTCCCCATAATAACGAGATAACGTTTGGTTATTATCGATAACAATAATCGCCATACCTCGCGCATCACTTTCATTAAAAATACGATTAGCATATAAATCGACAATCTTAGCGACGCGCTCGTAAGTCCTTCTATCTCCCTCAAAAACCTGCCAATCTGAGGATTCAACATCATTACCTTGCAAAAACTTAGGTGTTTTCTCTGTCTTGGTTGAACATGCCATTAAAGCAAGGGACAACGCAGATACAGACAGAATTTTTAGAAATGATTTCTTCATGTTTCCGCCCCTGGACCCGGACCTGCGCCTGGGTTGCGGGCCGTGGTGGGAGACGGAGTCTCCCCCCAGCCGCGAGCGCAGCGAGCAACCAAGAGGGACGGCCGCCCCGGTCCGGCGGCCGTCCCTGTTCTATCCCAGTGCTGTCCCTGTTTGGGTCCCTGTCGGGTCCCTGTTCGGGTCCTTGTCTAGCCCTTGCTCTCTTCGCCTACCGCGTTATGGAAGCGCGGGGTAGGCATTCGCCAGCAGCTGCTGGAACTGCGCCGAGAACCAGTGCCCGGACAGCGGTGCGCCGCCCAGGGCGCCGGACATGTTGTTGCCGTTGCGCGGGTTGCCGGTGTACGTCGGGTCGCACATCCGGTCGAAGCCCTTGCCCTCGTCGTTCGGGATCTCGGTGCTCGAACCGTCCGACTCGCCCGGCGGCTTGATCCACACGTAGGCGTCGATCCCGGCGGCGGGCGCGGCGGTCGGGCGCTCACCGATACCGGCGTTGCTCTGGTTGCACCAGTTGCCGAGGTGGATGCGGCGATCGAAGCGGCCACCGTCGACGTAGGCGTCCACACTGGTCTGCGGACCCGGACCGGTCGGGCGCTGCGACCCGCCCCAGCCGTTGCGTCCGGTGTCGATCAGCATGCCGATGTTGCTGTTGAAGCCCGAGGTCACCAGCTGCTGCCGGAAGGCCTGGGCGAAGGTCTGCTCGTCGACATAGCGGTTCCAGTCGATCCACTTCGAGGTGCGCACCGTGGCGCCGTTCACCGAGTCGTTGATCGTGTAGTACTGCTCCTTGAGCACGCCGTAGTTGGCCGTGTTGGCGATGAAGCCGTGCACGTTGGCGGCCGTGGAGCCCGACGCGTTCGCGGCGGTGTACATCAGGTTCGCCGTCGGCGCGAAGTTGTCGTCCCAGCCGATCCAGCCGTGGTGGCCGGCGTCGATGTAGTTGTACACGTTCGGGACCGCACCGAGCTTGGCCAGCGCGTAACCGACACCGTTGACGTAGTTCCCGTTGGCCTTCATGACGTCGCACTGGGGCGTCATCGTCGGGCGGCCGGAGACGTTGGTGATCAGGTTCGGCAGCGAGTCGATCTCGATGACCGTCACGATCCGCAGGTTCGCGTACGCCGGGCGGGCCAGGATCGCCGCGATCGGGTCGATGTACTCGGTCTTGTAGCGGCCGAGCTCTGTCGGGCCGAGCTCACCGTTGGAGGCGAGCGCGGCGCAGTCGCGGCCCGGGAGGTTGTAGATCACGAGCTGGATGAGCTGCGCGTTCTGCTCGACGGCCTCATCGAGGTGGTCGGCGAGGCTGAAGCCCCGGTCGGTGCCCTCGATGGCGGCGATGCGGTCGAGCCACACGCCGGTCGGCTGGTTGGAGATCTTCGTGCCGTTCGGCTCGGCGGCCGCTTTGGCCGACCATTCCGGGTTCACGTAGACCTTCGCGCCCAGGTAGGGGTTGTCCACGCGGCCAGGGCCGCCGACGCCCTGCACGGTGACCGCGACGGCCGCCGAGGTCGTGCGGGCACCGTCGTCGTCGACCGCGACAGCGGTCAGCGAGTAACTGCCGGCGGGAACGTTCGCCCAGCTGTAGGCGTACGGCGCGCTGGTGTCGGTGCTCAGGAGCGTCCCGTTCGAGCGGAACTCCACCGACGCCACGGTGCCGTCGGAGTCGGAGGCGCTCGCGGCCAGCGGGATCGTCGCCGGAGCCTGGTAGGTGCTCGACGGCGGCGGGGTCAGGCTGACGGCGGGGGCGTTGTTGCCGCCGCCGGGCCCACCGTTGCAGGCGACGCCGTTGACGGTGAACGCGGTGGGAACCGCGTTGGTGCCGGAGTAGTTGGCGTTGAAGCCGATCGACTGGGTGCCCAGGGTGCGGTTCCAGTCGAGGTTGGTCGCGGTCACGGCTTTGCCGGACTGCTGCCAGTTCGCGCTCCACCCGTTGGTGATCGTCTGGTTGCCGGCGAAGGAGAAGCCGAGGGTCCAGCCGTTGGCGGCGTCACCGGTGTTGGTGATGCCGATGGTCGCGCTGAAGCCGCTGCCCCAGTCGTTGACCCGGTAGTCGACCGCGCAGACGACGGCGGCCTGGGCGGGGGTGGCTACGACGAGTGCGCTCGCGAGGCCGGTGAGCGCTGCCGCGGCAAGGGCGGTGCGTGGGAGGAGGCGACGAAATGGACGGTGAGATAACAGCTTTCGTAACATGCCGGTTCCTTCGGGTCGGGCTTGTCGGCCTGAGCTGTGGGAGCGCTCCCACAGACAGTGTGGCAGAGGTTTCCCGGATGTCAACAGGCTGTTTCCGTCCGACTTCGTTCCATGAGAATGGCGTGGCCGACGCAACCGCAGGTCATCATGGGAGCGCTCCCACTTAGTTGAAGGGTCCCGAAAAGCCGAAACTCGCCCTATGGTGTCGCCATGAACTCCACGCCTCTGACCGCTCCCCGGTACGACGCGATCATCGTCGGCGGCGGGCATAACGGCCTCGTCGCGGCCGCGTACCTGGCCCGCGCCGGCCGCAGCGTGGCCGTGCTGGAGCGGCGCGCGGCGACCGGCGGCGCGGCGGTGTCGGCGCGCGTCTTCGAGGGCGTCGACGCGCGCCTGTCGAAGTACGCCTACCTGGTCAGCCTCTTCCCCGACTTCATCGCCGCCGACCTCGGCGTCGACCTGCGCCTGCACCGCCGCCGCATCTCGTCGTACACGCCCGTCCCCGGCGGGGACCTCGGCCTGCTCGTCGACACCGGCGACGCCCGCGCGACCGCCGAGAGCATGGCGCGCGTGACCGGCGACGCCGACGCCCACAAGGGCTGGGACGCCTTCTACGGCCTGGCCTCCTCCCTTGCCGAGACCGTCTTCCCGACCCTCACCGAGCCCCTCCGCGGCCGCGACGGGCTGCGGGAACTCGTCGACGACGACGCGGCCTGGAACGCCGTCTTCGAGCGCCCGCTGTCGGAGGCGATCGAGGCCCACATCGCCGACGACCTGCTCCGGGGCGTGGTGCTCACCGACGGCCTCATCGGCACCTTCGCCTCGGCCGGCTCGGCGGGCCTTGCCCAGAACCGCTGCTTCCTCTACCACGTCATCGGCCGCGGGACGGGCGCCTGGGACGTGCCGATCGGCGGGATGGGCGCGGTCACCGGGCAGCTCGCCGAGCGCGCCCGCCTCTTCGGCGCCGAGATCCTCGAAGGCGCCGAGGTCACCGGCGTCGAGACCGACGGCCGCGACGCGCTCGTCCGCTACATCGCCGGCGGCGAGGAGCACACCGTCGACGGCGCTGCGGTGCTCGTCAACGCCGCCCCGCCCGAGCTGGCGAGACTGCTCGGCGAGGACCCCGGCTGGTCGGCCGCCGACGGAGGCGCGCAGCTGAAGGTCAACATGCTCCTGCGCCGGTTGCCGCGACTGCGCGACGCGTCGGTGCGCCCCGAGGACGCCTTCGCCGGCACCTTCCACGTCAACGAGACCTACACGCAGCTGGAGGCCGCCTACCGCCAGGCCGTCGACGAGCGCGTGCCGACGCTGCCGCCCTGCGAGATCTACTGCCACTCGCTGTCCGACCCGACGATCCTCGGGCCCGAGCTGCGCGAGTCGGGCGCCCACACGCTCACCCTCTTCGGCCTGCACATGCCGCACACCCTCTTCGCCGGCGGCGGCGAACAGGTCAAGGAGGCGGCGCTGGAGGCGACGATCAGATCGCTGAACAACGTCCTGGCCGAACCGATCGAAGACGTCCTCTACACCGGACCCGACGGGCGGCCCTGCATCGAGGCGCACTCGACCGTCGACCTCGAACGGGAACTGCGCCTGCCCGGCGGCAACATCTTCCACCGGCCGCTGAGCTGGCCCTTCGCCGAGAACGACGGCGAGCTCGGTCGCTGGGGCGTGGAGACCGGCCACGTGAACGTGTTCCTGTGCGGGGCGGGCGCGCGGCGCGGCGGCGGAGTGTCGGGAGTCCCGGGGCACAACGCGGCGATGGCGGCGCTGGAGCTGCTCGCCTGACCGGGCCGGATGCGCGCCCAATTGGCCTGGTCGCGACGATCACGCGGGCGTAGGCTCCGCGCGGATCCGCCCTCGCCCTCCAGGAGCCCCCTTGACCACCCCGCCCTTGCGAACCTGGCTGCCCGCCTTCGTCGTCCTCGCCCTCGTGTGGGGCAACAGCTTCCTGTTCATCAAGATCGCCGTCGCCGACGTGCACCCCGTGCAGCTCGCCTTCACCCGCATCGCCGTCGGCGCGCTGACGCTGCTGGCCGTACTGGCGCTGACGAAGGACCGCGTCCCGCGCGACCCGAAGCTGTGGGCCCACCTGTTCATCGCCTCGACGGTGATGACCACGATCCCCTTCGTCCTGTTCGGCTACGGCGAGATGCACGTGTCCTCGGTCGAGGCCGCGATCTGGAACGCCACGACACCGCTGTGCACGCTGCTGTTCACCATCGCGCTGCTCAAGTCCGAGCGGCCGACCCTGCCGCGCATCGCCGGGCTCGTCCTCGGCTTCCTCGGCGTGATGCTCGTCCTGGGCGTGTGGCGGCCCATGGACGGCGGCGCCCTCGGCGGCAGCCTCGCCTGCTTCGGCGCCGCGGCCTGCTACGGCCTGGGCGGCGTCTACATGCGACGCTTCCTGTCCGACCGCGCCGAGAGCGGCACCTCGCTGGCCTTCGGGCAGCTCACGTCGAGCACCGTCCAGCTGCTCATCGTCGCGCCCCTCATGGGGCTCACGCCCATCGCCGTCGAAGGCGTCCCCGGCAAGGCGTGGGCCTCGCTGCTCGTCCTCGGCGCGCTCGGCACGGGCCTTGCCTACGTCCTGATGTACAAGACGATGCGGATCGTCGGCGTCACGACGATGTCGACGGTCACCTACCTGCTCCCCGTCGTGGCCGTCGTCGCCGGAGTCGCCGTGCTCGGCGAGCACATCACCTGGAACCAGCCCGCCGGCGCGGTCCTCGTGCTCGCCGCGATCGCGCTGACGCAGGGTCGGCTGATCCCGAAACGCAGGCGGGTCGAGGTCACCAGCGGCTGAGGGCCGCCCGCAGGTCGCCGACACCGGTGAACGTGTGGGTCCGCCAGCCCAGCTGCCGCGCGGCCTTGGTGTTGTCGGGGTTGTCGTCGACGAAGAAGATCTCGTCGGCCGAGGCCTCCGCCTCCTCGGCCAGCGCGGCCGCGACGGCCTCGAAGGCCTCCGGCTGCGGCTTGCGCAGCCCGAGCCGGCAGGCGAAGAAGCGGCGCGGGAAGAGCGCGGCGAGTTCGCCGAAGCGCTCGTCGAAGTAGTCGGCGAACAGGGGGCCGTTGTTGGAGAAGATCGCCAGTGGCAGGCCCTGCTCGGTGAGCGCCGAGACGACCGCGGGGTCGACGGTGAAGGCGCTGGTCCACAGTCGGCTGATCTCGGCGACCTCGCCGGTGAGGCCGACGTTGGCGCGCAGCCAGTCGCAGGCGCCGGCGGCGGTGTAGTGCCCGGCCTCGCAGTCGGCTTCGAAGCCGGACACGAAGATCTTGTCGTGCAGCTCGTTCTCGCCGAGCCCGGTGCGCTCGGCGAGGGCGGCCAGGCGCGGCTTCGGGTCGAAACGGCACAGCACGCCGCCGATGTCGGCGACGACGACCCGCACGGTCGTGACGGTCATGGGGCTTCCTCCCGCAGTGTCTCGGCCGCCTCGCGCACGGCGGCCGGGATGCGCGCCAGGTGCGCCGGCCCGGTGTCGCGGTTGAGGACGCACGTTCGCAGCACCGGGCGCCCGTCCAGCACGGTCCCGGTCAAGAACACCGTGCCCGAGGTCTGCGTCCGGGCCGGGATGCGGCGGTTCAGTTCGTCGACCTCAGGCTGCGACATACCCGCCGGCTCGTGGCGGAAACACACCACCGACAGGCCGGGTTCGGCCGCGACGGTGAAGTCGGGGAGGGCGGTCAGGGTCGCGGCGAGTTCCCGGGCCTGGCGGCGGTGGCGGACGACGAGTTCGGTGAGGCCGTCGCGGCCCATGGCGCGCAGGGTCATCCACGCAGGGAGGGCGCGGAAGGGGCGGCTCTGCTCGAAGCCGAGCTCGGCCAGCCAGGTGCCGCCGCCGAAGCCCTCGCCGGGCGCGTTGCGCAGATAGGGCGCAACGGCGCTGAAGGTCGCGCGGAGGATGTCGGGGTCGGCGACCAGGACCGCCCCGCAGCCGACGGGCACGCCCGGCCACTTGTGCGGGTCGAGGGCGAGGGAGTCGGCGCGTTCGAGGCCGCGGTAGGCCTCGGCGAGTTCGGGGTCGAGGCGGCCGAAGGCACCGTAGGCGCCGTCGACGTGGAGCCACAGGCCCTCCTCGGCGCACAGGTCGGCGAGCTCGTCGAGGGGGTCGATCAGGCCGGTGTTGACCGTGCCGGCGCTGGCCGCGACCGCGAAGGGCCGCAGCCCCGCGGCCCGGTCGGCGCGGACGGCGGCGCGCAGCGCGACGATGTCGAAGCGGCCCTCGCCGGGGATGACACGTACCCCGCCGAGGCCGAGGAGTTCGGCCGACTTGCGCACGCACGAGTGCGTCTCGCCCGAGGCGTAGGCGACCAGCGCGGGACGGCCGGCGAGGCCCTCGGCGCGGTCGTCCCAGCCGTCGGCGAGCGCGGCGGCGTGGCGCGCGGCGGCCAGGGCGGTCAGTGAGGCCGTCGAACCGCCGCTGACCAGCAGGCCCGCGCCGGCGGGGTAGCCGACGAGGTCGGCGAGCTGGGAGACGACGCCGTACTCCAGGTGCACCCCGGACTGGTCGCCGCCGGCGACGCTCGGGCCCATCGCGGCGGCCGCGAACTCGCCCAGCACCCCCGCGGGGTGGGGGGAGGAGTTGACCCAGCCGAAGAAGGCGGGGTGACCGTTGCCCATGGGGTGTGGCATGACGCGCGCGGCGAATTCGGCGGCGAGGGCCTCGGGGCCCGTGGGCGCGTCGGGGAGGCGGTCGGTGCGCAGGGCCGTGCGCTCGGCCTCGGGCACGGGTTGCCAGACAGGGCCGTCGGGGAGGGTCTTGAGGCGGTCGGCGAGCAGGTCGACGAGGTGGTGTCCGGCGCGGCGGAACTCGTCGGGGTCCCAGGAGTGGATCACCGGGCCAGTGTGGCTCCGGGTTGTTGCGCGGAGGTTTCGAAACGGCGCAGGAAGGCCGGGAGCGGGAGCTTCTCCCATGGGATCCGGAACACGATGCGCTCGATGAGGATGCCCAGGGCGATGCCGGCGAGGGCCTCACTGAACCAGTGGAAGGCGAGGTAGGACATCGACCAGGCGACCAGGACCGGCGGCGCGACGCGGATGAGGGTCTTGTAGCGGGCGAGGGCCGGGAAGAGCGGTGTGAGGAAGGCGACGAGCAGGGCGTACCAGATGATCGTGTTGACGGCGTGGCCGGAGGGGAAGGACTCCTCGGCGGGGTTGGTGAAGAGCAGGGCGCCCTGCGCGTCGGGGTAGGGCGGGCCGAACTCGTTGGGGCCGAACTCGTAGTAGTGCGGCGCGACCCGGTCGGTCCAGAGCTTGAGGGGGCCGATGACGGCGCCGACGGCGAAGTACGTCGCGAAGAAGACCAGGAGCGGGCGGATGCTGCGCCACCGGCGGGCCAGGAGGATCGCGGCGATGAGGGTGATGACCGCCAGCGGGGTGCCCTGGCCGAGGAAGTTGACGACGCGGGCGACGGCGTAGGCCCACTGCGGGCGGTGGGCGTCGGCGAAGTCGCGGACGGCGATGTCGAGGTGGATCGCGACGGTGACGCGGGTGAGGGCGAAGGTGAGGGCGAGGACGAAGGCGAGGACCAGGACGTCGATCCACCACCGGCGGGGGCGGGGGGCGAGCGGGGGGATGGGGGTGGGGTCGGGGTTGGGGTCCTGGGCCATGGAGGCATCTTCTCACTTGGTCAGGTCGGCTGGGTTCTGCGTCGGGAGCGCAGGCGGCGCAGGTCGAAGTAGACCGCGACGCCGAGGCCGGCGAGTGGGAGTCTTCGCCGGGCCCGGGCGATGGCGTGGGGAGGCATCGCGGGCGGAGCCGGGCTCCATGCCAGCGCGGCGAGGTGAGGGAGAGGGGTGGGGCGTGAAGCCTCGCACGGGCGGGTTGCTCAGGACGGCGGGCGGCGGAGGTGGCGAGGGTGGCGCCAGGGCGGGGGCGTGCTGGGTGCCCGCCAGGGCTCGGCTGGCGGGAAACGCCGGTGGATGAGGGCGAGCAACTGGTCGACGTCGGCGGGCCGCTCGGCGGGGTTCTCGCGGGTCGCCGCCTCGACGACCGGCCGCCACGGCCCGCCCTCGGGAAGGAGCGGTCTGTTCGCCTGCGGGGCGCGGTTGGTCAGCGCCCAGCCGATGATCTGGCCGTTTCAAATCGCGGTGCACCCAGCCTTCCCGGTGGGGGATACGCAAGGCGACGCAGAGGGCGGTGACGAGTTCCCGCAAACGGACGGGGCTCGCTGAATTCCGCGTGGACGGCTTCGGCGGTGCACTCGGCCAGTGGCATGACGAACCAGCTGTAGGTCCGGCTCGAGTCCAGGACCGGCATGACGTTCGGATGGTCACCGAATAGTCTCGCGGCCTCGATCTCCCGGCGGGCGCGCTGCTTCGCTTGCGGCAGATCACTGGTCATCGCCTTGAAGGCGACGCCGGTGCCGCGCCCTATCGTCTTTGCATCGATCCGGTAGTCCCCTTTACGGCCCATGGAGCTGAGCGAGATCACCTCACCCCGGGAAACATCCATCTGCCGGAAGCCTGCCGGCGCTGGAAGACGGAGTTCGAAGAGAACGGGACGAATCGGCGAATCCGGCGCCTGACGGAGATCCGCGAGGATCGTGATCACCTCGGGACCCGCGACCACGCCATGCACCGCGAAGGCGGCGAACTCGACGATCTCCTCGGCGCCACGCAACTCCGGATCACAACGCACGACCCGTGCGCGTCGCTCGTTCAGGTCGGTGAGGACCAGAAGCAGATCGCCCGAAGACAACGCGACCGCGTGAACAGGGTTGTGCCCGGGGGTCGGCTTCCACGACTCTTCCGGCACCCGGGTGGTGACGGCGAGATCGACGACCGCGCAATGCCCGTCGGCGACCAGGAAGAACCGGCGCTCGCCGAGCCAGACGCATGAGCGCAACCTCGCATCGAAGTCGATGGTGAAGGACGCAGGTCCATCGAACATGGTGGAGCCGATGAGGTCGAAGCGATGAGAAGGTCGGCCATCGACCTGTTCGAGGGTGGTGAACGCCCAGGTCTCGCCGTTTCGGCCCTTGAGGAGCGTCGTCTCACCCGGCCCGACATGACCTACCGGCGTTACCTTTCCGGCGTGTACCCGGATGATCCCCTCGTTGTGCTTGAGCAGAACCGCCGGCCCGTCGACCAACGGTGCCCCACTACAGTCCGGAACCCCGGTGGTCCACGTGGTTCGCGGACGGCGGCGGTCGACCTCGAAGACACCTTTTCCGTCGTTCACGAGGAGGCGTCCGTCGCTGCCGAGACCCATGCCCTTCGGCTCGGCCCAAGCCCGGTCGCCGCGTAGAACGGCTCTCAGCGCGGTTTCGGGTGCCTTCACGTCCGGACTCGGTATCGGGTCTTGGTGAAGGTGCGCCCAGGTCAGCCGAGGGGGCGGCGAAGACGGTGACGTGCCCAGCAGTTCGGCCAACGACGAGTGGCTTCGGCCGTCGATGACCAGGCCCTCCACCGCCCGCTCCAGCAGCACGGCCGCGGACATGACACCACAGAGAACCGCCTCAAGATGGACCTCATCAAGCAGAAGCGCCTCCCCCCGGGCGGCATCCAGTGCAGCCAAGGTGAACCCGGGTATCGACAGGAGGACGCGTCGGACGTCGGCGTCCCCCGGCCGATCCGAGGGCCGCCCGGAGTCCAGCTTCGCCGCCGGCCATCGAAGCTCCAGCAGGTGATGCCGGTCGCCGAGCTTGAAGGTCACCGTCGGTTGGGCGGCCTGACCCACCTGCCGCGCCGTCACGTTCTCCAGCCCGAGAAGGGCGATGACGAGCCCGGCGAGTCGTTCGGTTCGCCGGGCTTCGCCGGTATCGGCGGCGCGCAGGTCCGCGTATTCCGAGATGAGTTCCAGCCGCGTTCTCGGCCCCTCGGGCATAGGCCACCACCCCGCTCGCTGCGATCAGTGCCGACAGCATGCCTGCGGGAACTCCACCGGTCCTAGCGCGCGGGGGCCGACGATCGGGACGCGCTCGTGGCGCTCGGAGGCACCGCCGGCGGCCCGCCGAGGCAACCCCTCACTGCGCCCAAGGCGGCTGCACGACGGAGCCGTTCACGCTCGCCGTCGTCCCCGGCCGGGCGCAGACGGTGAGGACGGCGGGGGTGTCGCCGGTGTTGCCGAGGCGGAAGTCGACGTCGGGCTTGGTCACGAAGGCGTCGCCGGGCCTGAGGGCGTGGGTCCGGCCTTCGGTCTCGGCGGTCACTTCACCGCTGACCAGCACGAACACCTCCTCCGCGCTGACGGAGTGGGGGAGGCCGGCGGCGCCGGGGTCGAGGGTGAGGGTCCAGACGGCGAGGTCGGTGGTGCCGCGGGTGGGGGTGGCGAGGTTGCGGCCGACGGTTCCGCCGATGCGGTGGCTGGGGGCGTCGGAGATGGCGAGATGCAAGGCGAACTCCAAAGTAGTCAAGTAGCTTGTCTTTCGATAAAGTACAGCTACTTGACTACTTTGACAAGTCTGGAGCTCGGCATGGCATCCGGCGACATCCCCGGCCTGATGGGCCTGGCCTTCCGGTCGGTGATGGACACCGTCCACGAAAAGCTCGCCGAGCAGGGCTTCGGCGACGTCCGGCCCGCCCACGGCTACGTCTTCCAGCTCCTGTCGAACACGCACGGCTCGACGGCGGTGGAGATCGCCGCGCACCTGGGCATCACCAAGCAGGGTGCGACGCAGCTGCTCGCCGAACTGGAGGACCGCGGCTACGTGCGGCGGGGCCCGCACCCGACCGACCGGCGGGCGCGGATCGTCACGCTGACCGAGCGGGGGTGGGCGTGCGTCGCCGCAGTGGTGGCGGAGTGGCGTGCGATCGAGGAGGGCTGGGCGGCGCTGGTCGGTCGCGAGAACCTCGACGCGATGCACGCCGGCCTCGCGGCGATCGTCGGCGAGGCGTCGAAAAAGGGCCCCATCATGCTGCGTCCGCTCTGGTGAGAGGGCGTCTTGTCCCCTTGATCCAGATCGGTACCGCTCCCACAAGATCAAAGATCTTCACTGTGCAGTGATCTTCAAAGTGCACATGCATATTGCCGACCCGCTGTCAAGTCCCGATCATCGGGGCCGTACTGTCCACTTTGGAAACGAGGCATCCACGCCCATCCATCCGCGTGGATCCGCCCGGTTTTGTGACAGGTGGGGTGTGTTGACGGTCACCAGATCCCTATGTCAGGGAGTCATCCCGCACTCGGGATGACTCCCCAAGTGCGAGCCCCGCCGAGGGCCTAGACGTAGCGCTCCAGGATCGACGACTCCGCCAGCCGCGAAAGCCCTTCCCGGACCGACCTGGCCCGCGTGTCGCCCACGCCGTCGACGGCCTGAAGGTCCTCGACCGTCGCCGACAACAGCGCCTGCAGCCCACCGAAGTGCTCGACGATCCGGTCGACGACCGCGCCCGGCAGGCGCGGAACCTTCCCCAGCAGCCGGAAGCCGCGCGGGGAGACGGCCGTGTCGTAGGACTCGGCGGTCGTCGGGTAGCCCAGCGCGCGTGTCACCGCGCCGAGGTCGAGCAGCTCGGCCGGCGAGATGCCGTCGAGCGCCTCAAGGCCGATGGCGAGGTTCTTGCGGTCGAAACCGCCCGGCAGGTAGTCGCGGATGACCAGCGTGCGCTCCTCGTCGACACCGGCCAGCAGCTCGTCGAGCTGGAGCGCCAGCAGGCGCCCGTCGGTGCCGAGCTCGATCACGTAGCCCTCGATCTCGTCGGAGATCCGCCGCACCATCTCCAGGCGCTGGATCACCGTCATCGCGTCGCGCGTGGTGACCAGGTCCTCGATCTCCAGCGCCGACAGCGTCCCGGAGACCTCGTCGAAGCGCTGCTTGTAGCGCTCCAGCGTGGCAAGGGCCTGGTTGGCGCGCGACAGGATCGCCGCGGAGTCGTCGAGGACGTGCCGGCGGCCGTTGACGTAAAGGCCGATGATGCGCATCGACTGGCTCACCGAGATGACCGGGTAGCCGGTCTGCTTGGCGACGCGCTCGGCGGTGCGGTGCCGGGTCCCCGACTCCTCGCTGGGAATCGACGAGTCCGGCATGAGGTGCACGGCCGCGCGCACGATGCGCGTGCCGTCGTTGGTGAGGACGACCGCGCCGTCCATCTTGCAGAGTTCTCGCAGACGGGTCGCGGAGAACTCGACGTCGAGCGGGAAACCTCCGGTGCACATCGACTCGACCGTCCGGTCGTGGCCCAGCACGATCAGTCCGCCGGTGTTGCCGCGAAGGATCCGCTCCAACCCGTCGCGCAGCACGGTGCCCGGCGCCATCAGGGCCAGGGTCGCGCGCAATGGGTCGTCTCGGTCTATGGGCACTGGCAGCCTCCACTCCTGCGTAAACGCCCCCAGTCTACGTAAGGCGAGGTCGGGCTCCGCGTTATGGATCTTCAACGCCACCCCGCCGCTTGGGTAACGATTCAGTCACGCGGGACGATACGTGGAAGCGGCAGGGGGAACTGTCGTGCCGGGGTCTCGTACTCTCGTGGTCCGGTGAGGGAGGCGAGATGACGCGGGCGCGCGGGCGAGGCGAGGGCAGCCGGGTGCGCCTGCGCCGCCGTTTCCCGGCGCGGCACCTGTCGAAACTGCTGGGGTACCTGTTCGTCGCGGGCGTTGTGCTGATCGTCACGGCGCTGGTGTTCGGCGACGAGCCGGCCGTGCTCGACAACGGGGCGGGCAATCCCCTGTCGCACCTGACCGTGTTCGTCGGCGCGGCGCTCGGACTCGGCGCGGTGCCGTACGTGTACCGCCTGGTCAGGCTCCCGCGACTGGAGGTCAACCACTTCGGGCTGATCGTACGGCCCGGTGCGCTGCGGACGCTGGTGCTGCCGTGGGTGCACATCGAGCAGCTGGCCGGGTACACGGTCCAGGAGCGCCGGCACGCGAGGACGTATCTGCTGATCGCCTGCGACGGGCATCAGGGACGCCTCGGGGACCGGCCGGGGTACGGCGACCGGATCGTGTTCCGCGAGGCGATGCACGTCACCGGAGGGCTCGTCGGGGACTTCGACATGGCCGTGCGAATGAGGGACTTCGCCGACACTCCGTCGGCTCAGCTGGCGCAGGTGAGCGCGTACGCGCCGATGCACGTCGACGTGGTGGACCTCTCGGGTTGAGGGCGGCGCCGGGCCCGTCCGGCGCGATCGGCAGGACGGGCCCGGCGCCGGGTTCAGCGTTTGAGCGTGAAGGTGAAGTCGCCGGAGATCCGGGCGTTCAGCCGGATCGCCGCGACGATCTTCTGTTCGGCGATGAGCCGCTCGACCTCGGCGCGCGACAGGTCGCAGCCCTCGGCGATCAGCCGTGCCGGCCGGACCGGGATCCGCGCCGCGAAGCGCACCGACACGTCGAGCACCGGGAGGTGCCGGTGATCCGGCCCGCCGGTGTCGAGGCGCCAGGCGCCCTCCCAGTCGAGGGAGAAGCGGTTGCGGTGCTGCACGGCCGGGTCCTGAAGCAGTTCGGCTGTCAGGGAGGGGTCGTCGTGATGCAGCCTGTCGAGCAGGTCGGGGCGGATGGAGCGCACGGGGGTGCGTTCCATGACCGTGAGCTTCGCGGTCTGGTCGCAGGCGACGCAGAGCGCGAGGAGCCAGACGTCGAGGAGTTTGTGGTTGGCGTTGACGCGGAATTTACCGCTCGGCCGGAACCGCTCGGACCCGCACGCGTGGCAGCGGCGGCGGACGAGCGGAGGGCAGGAGGGTATGACCGTCCAGGTTTGGAGCACGAAGGGACACCGATTTCAGTGAGAAGTCCGCAGCGAGAAGCGGCGCGCGGCGCGATGCGCGGCACGACGGCTCAGGAATTGGGGGGTCTCACACGGTGTACAACGGCATGCCCTCGACTAGACGGCGTCGGTTGGGGAGCAGCCTAGGGGCGAGGGAGGACCGGGGGACAGGGGTTTTTGGGGAGGGGCACGGGACGCCAAGCCGCCAGGCCCCGAACGCGCACGCGCGCCGTCCCGCGGCACCCCTGCACCCACCAAAACGGTGAAGGGCCAGGCCCGCCGGACGGACCTTGCCCTTCACCGTGATAGATCGAGTTGTCGCCTGCCGTCCGGAACAGCTAGTTGCCGGACAGCACCTTGTCGAGGAGCACCTCGGCATCATCCTTGGTGCTGCTCTCGGCGAGTGCCACCTCGCCGACCAGGATGTCGCGGGCCTTGGCGAGCATTCGCTTCTCTCCCGCCGACAGTCCGCGCTCACGCTCACGACGCCACAGGTCGCGGACCACCTCGGCCACCTTGAGCGGGTTGCCCGAGGCGAGCTTTTCGAGGTTGGCCTTGTACCTGCGCGACCAGTTCGTTGGTTCCTCGGTGTGCGGGGCGCGCAGGACGTCGAAGACCTTTCCGAGGCCCTCGGCGCCGACTACCTCGCGGACACCGACGATTTCCAGAGACTTGGCCGGAACCCGCACCGTCAGGTCGCCTTGTTCGACGCGAAGGACGAGGTACTCCTGCTCCTCGCCCCTAATGGTGCGTGTTTCGATCGCTTCGATGAGTGCGGCCCCGTGGTGGGGGTAGACAACGGTCTCGCCGACACTGAAACCCATAGGATCGGAACCCCTTTCGCTGTGTCAAGAGTAACACGGGGTTGCCATGTTTTTCGAGCTCAGCGAGCAGCGTTACCGCAGCTCAAGCGCTATGTGAGCGAATTCTCGCACGCCGTGAAGCCGCGTTTCGACGCCCGGTGACCGTCACTGTCCGCATCGGTGCCCGGGTGACCGATATGCAGCGCGGGGTCACTTCGCGTCACGTTCCGCTCAAGTGGGCGGTGTACAGCGTCAGCCCCGGTCCGAAGGCCATGGCGACGGTGTTGCCGCCTTCGGGGTTGTCCCGGCGGAGCCGTTCGAGGACCATCAGGATGGTCGCCGAGGAGCAGTTCCCGTGCTCCCGGAGCGTCTCTCGGGAGGCGGTCAGCGCCGACTCCGGCAAGGCCAGAGCCTTGCCCACGACGTCAAGGATACGCGGTCCCCCGGGGTGAACTGCGTACATGTCGACATCGGCGGGTGAAAGGTCCGGTTCGAGCAGCGCGGCGACCGTGTCGGCGGCGTGCCGGGCGAGGACGAGCGGCACGCGGGCCGACAGTCCCATGCGGAAACCGTGGTCGGTGACGTTCCAGGTCATGTCCTGGGCGTGGGCGGTGTCGGTGCGCGATGTGATGCGCCCGACTTCGAGCCCGGCGGGCGCGTCGGGCACCACGACGGCCGCGGCGGCGGCGTCGCTGAACAGCGAGTGCGCCACGGCCTGCTCGTTGTCGAAGACGCCGAGGGCGGCCGACGGCTGGAGGTGCAGGGTCGTCAGCTCGACGCACAGCAGCGCCGCCGGACGGCGGTGGAGCCGGACGTAGTCGGCGACGGCCGCCAGGCCGGGGATGGCCGCGTAGCAGCCCATGTGCCCGACCACGAGGCGCCGCATGTCGGAGGAGGCGCCCATGGACGCCGCCAGCCGGATGTCGAGCCCGGGCGTGGCGTAGCCGGTGCAGGACACCACGGCGAGCATGCCGAGTTCGGCGATGTCGACGTCGGAGGCGGCGAGCGCCTTGCCCAGGGCCTCTTCCCCCAGGGGGATCGACTCGGCCTCGTAGCGCAGCATCCGCTGGCCCGTCGACCACGTCGACACGTCGTCGATGCGGGGGTCGGCGACGCTGTGGCGCGTTTCGACGCCGGAGTGGGCGAAGATGCGCTCGGCGCGGCTGGAGTCGCCGCTGTGCGCCTTGAAGTAGGTCTCCCAGATCTCGTCCTGCCGGAAAGTCGGCGGCGTGGCCACGCCGATCCCGGTGATG
Source organism: Phytomonospora sp. NPDC050363 (assembly GCF_040655735.1). Classification (NCBI taxonomy): domain Bacteria; kingdom Bacillati; phylum Actinomycetota; class Actinomycetes; order Micromonosporales; family Micromonosporaceae; genus Phytomonospora; species Phytomonospora sp. NPDC050363. The sequence continues at coordinate 12,489 of NZ_JBFAKK010000029.1, read as the reverse complement.
ACCGCGCGGCTCACCATCTCGGTCCCGTCCCGTCTCGATAGGGGTCGCCGCCCAGTGCGGCGACGCCGAGCCAGTCGGCGCACACGTCGGAGGTGGCCGGCTGGAGGGCGCCGCAGCGGGCGTCTCGGTATAGGCGTTCGGCGGGGCTGCCCCGGCGTGTCGCCGACGCGCCGGCGGCCTCCAGCATGGAGGCGGCGACCTCGGCGGCGGTGTCGCCGGCGACGAGCTTGGCGCGCCAGACCCAGCGGGGGGCCTCGGGGTCGCCGGCGTCGACGCGGCGGGCCGCCTCCATGACGGTCGCGTAGGCGGCCGACACGGCGGCGTCGGCGCGGCCGATGCGCGAGCGCACGTTGGCCAGGCCGCGCAGGTTGCGTTCGCCGGCGTGCGCTACGGCGGCGTCCACGGCCGCGCGGGCGACGCCGACGTAGACCGCCGCGTAGGACGCGACCATCCACTGTGGAGCAATCTCGGTGGCCAGCAGGGCGAGGCCCTCGACTCCGCCGAGCAGGGCGCCGGCCGGGACGTGCACGTCGAAGTCGACGTCGTGGGAGCCGGTGGCGCGCATGCCCATCGAGTCCCAGGTCTCGCGGACGGTGACGCCTTCGCCTGCGGGAACGAGGAACTGCGAGATGACCGGCTCGCGCTCACCGGCGCGGCGGGCGGCGACGAGGAAGCCGTCGGCGGCGGCCGAACCGGAGACGAAGGACTTCGAGCCCTTGATGTGGAAGCCGTCGGGCTCGACGGTGTAGGCCGTCGACATCGCCGACAGCCGCGCGCCGCTGCCGCGTTCGCTCATCGCCACCGAGTAGAGGCGGCCCTCGGCGGCCTCGCGCAGGATCTCGTCGCGGCGGTCGAAGTACTCCTCGGTCGCCCCGAGTTCCTCGGCGACCTCGTCGGGGGTCAGCGCGAGGACACCGGTGATGGACGAGTGCATGTTGAGGATCAGCGCGGTCGCGCCGTTGCCGCGGCCCAGTTCGTGGGCGAGGGCGGCGTAGTCGGCGAAGGATCTGCCCATCCCGCCGAGCCGTTCGGGAACGAGGAAGCCGAGCAGTCCGGCCGCGCGCAGCTGCGCGAAGTCCTCGGCGGGAAAGGAACCCTCGGCGTCATGGGCGGCGGCACGCTGGGCCATCCCGGCCCGCAGCCGTCTCACGTCAACCACTCTTGCGCCCCCAAGCCTGGTAGAGCACCGACACCGATCGCACGGGCACCATCGCCGGTGTTTCGGTGTCCTCTGTGACGGTACGGCGTCGCGATCGAGTCAGCCAGCGAATGAGCGGACCGAGACGCGGTCGCAATCCGCGCAGCTCCACCTCGACACCGTGGCGGGCGCACTCGGCGGCCAGTTCGCGCGGGGGGACGTAGAGCGCCGGGTCGTGCATGCCCTTCGGTGCCGCGTTGGGAATGCGTTCCCCGATGTGGACGGTCAGCGCGCGCGAGATCCACGTGTCGGCGAGGGTGTCGGCGACGAACAGTCCGCCGGGCCGCAGGACCCGGCAGGCCTCGCCGACGGCGGCGCGCCAGTCGGGGACGTGCTCCAGGATCTCCCCGGCGGCGACCACGTCGGCGCAGCCGTCCCGCAGCGGGAGCCGGGCGGCGTCGCCGCGGACCGGCACGACGCCGTGCGCGGTGGCCAGGCGCAGGCCGGTGTCGCCGAGGTCGACACCGAGGTGGGTGAAGCCGGTGACGTGGGGGGCGAGCAGCCCTCCGCCGCAGCCGACGTCGACCAGCAGCGCCCCCGGCCGGGGCGGCTCGCCGATCAGTCCGGCCCGCGCGCGGGCCAGCCAGTGCAGCATCGCGAAGGTCCCGCCGGGCAGCCACCACTCGCCGGACAGGTCGTCGTACTGACGTGGATCGTTGCGTCGCATCGTGGCTGAGCGTCCCACAGCCGCGCGGTCTCGTGCGCCGATCGCCCAAGGCCGCTAAGGTGCGCTCCATGGCAGCCATCCGCGCACTGATCCGGGCCTCCCATCCCGGACCCGCCGTGCTCGTCACGACGGTGGCGGTGCTGCTCGGAGTCGGGTTCGGCCGCACTCCGGCCGACATCGTCCTCATCGGACTGGCCGTGATGGCCGGTCAGCTGTCCATCGGCTGGCACAACGACCATCTCGACCTCGACCGCGACCTGGCCGCCGCCCGGCTCGACAAGCCTCTCGCGACCGGCGAGATCCCCGCCGGCGCGGTCCGCTGGGCCGTCGCGGTCTCGGCGGTCGCGTGCGTGGTGTTCTCGCTGCTCACCGGCCCGGCCGGCGGGGTGCTGCACATCGCGGCGGTCGCGAGCGCCTGGTCGTACAACCAGTTCTACAAGCACACGCCCTGGTCGGTGCTGCCCTTCGTGTTCTCCTTCGGGCTGCTGCCCGCCTTCGTCGCCGGCGGCCCGACCGCGGCTCCATGGTGGACGGTCCTGGCCGGCGGCCTGCTCGGCGGCGGAGCGCACTTCGCCAACGTCCTGCCCGACCTCGCCGACGACGCGGCCACCGGTGTGCGCGGTCTCCCGCACCGTTTCGGAAGGCTCGGCAGCGAACTGACCGCCGCGGGCCTGCTGCTGGCCGCCGCGATCATTCTGGCCGTGGCGATCGGGCGCTGGTACGCGCTGACCGGACTGGCCGTCGCCGTCATCGCCATCCCGGTGGGGCTGTGGCTCGGCCGCAACCACGGCGGCCGGATGGTCTTTCGGACGGTGATGGCGCTGGCGCTGGTCGACGTGGTGCTTTTGGTCGCCGGTTCGGCTAGCGTGACGGCATGAGGCACGACGGGGAACCGGTCATCGACCTCGACCTGAGCGTCGAGGGTCTGACCGCCGACGATGAGACCGCCGAACCCGGCGAGGACGTCCCGCGCTCGCGGCGGGCTTTACTGCTCGACCGCCTGCGCCGGCCTTGGCCCCGGCCGCTCATCGTGGCCCTCACCGCCGTCGTCTCGATCGGCGGCATGGCCGCGATCCAGCGCCCCGAGCCCGATCCCGAACCGGTGCCGCCGGTCGCGGCGCCGACGCCCGCGCCGGAGTACTTGTACGTCGCCCCCGGGCCCGACGGTCTCGACCCCGTCGACGAGGAGTACCTGATCGACGGGAGCGGCGAGTGGCACGTCACCGTCGAAAACCCCTTCGCGGAGATGCTCGGCGAGACCTCCGGCAAACTCGGCACGCCCGACGGCGAGGTCCTCGACCAGGCCACCGGCTTCGGCGACCTTCCGCACGGCTCGAACGAGCTCCCGCCGGGAAACTACATCCTTGAGTACGCCTGCTCGGCGACCGTCGACTTCGTGACCATGCGCCACCGATTGTCCACTATGGACGGCGTTGAGCTCGCCACCGGCGACCTGCCCTGCGACGGGCCCGCCGCCGAACTCGCCTTCACCCTCGAAGAGGCCGCTGTCCTTCGCTTCCAGGCACTCGGGCCCAATTCCGTGTACATCGGTTATTCATTCCGGGTCACCTCGGCGAAACGATGATCGGCCACCGTACGTCCACCCGATGAACACGGAAGAGGATTCCCGTTAGCCTGACCACATGGGGGCCAGCGACGCCACGGGGATCATCGACCTGGACCGATACACCGACGACGACATCGACGGCCGAGCCGCGACGGCCCACTGGATCCGGCGACTGCGGGGCCCTTGGCCGCGCCCGGTGCTGATCGCCGTGACCGCGCTCGTCACGATCGTCGCGACACTGGTGACGGTCCGCGCGACCGACGCCGACCCGGTCGCCGAACCGACCGCGATCGACCGGCCGGAGAACAGTCCGTGGGCGATCCTCTACGGCTCGGCCATGCTCAAGATCCGCGACGCCGGCCCGCCGGTCTTCGACGGGATCAACGCCGTCGACTCCGGCTACCGGCTGGAAGCGGCCCTCGCGCCCGGCGACTACCGCCTTGAGATCGCCTGCGCCTCGGAGCTCGGCGGGGTCGCCGTCGAGGTCCTGCTCAGCGACGGGACCGGTGACGTCGCCAACACGCACGCCGAATGCGACCTGGACCGCACCGACGCCCGTTTCACCATCGACGAGGCCGCCACCGTCTCCGTGTGGGTCGGCTCCTACCAGGAGGCCTCGACGGCCTATGCCTTCGCCGTCGTGGCCGAGTGAGCTTTTAGGGCGGGTTGCCCGGCCCGGCGACCGAGCACCAACTACTCTGTCTTCGGTCCAAGCGCATTGATGAGAGGGCAACCACCGTGACCGTCCGGATCGCACGTATCGGAGCCTGTCTGACGGCGGCTGCCGCACTAGTCATCGGTGTCAGCGCGTGCAGCGCGGGGCAGGTCACGCAGACCGCCGACACGGTCGCCGCCGTCCCCGGCGCCAACCTCACGGTCGGCGAGAACATCATGATGAACGACGTCATGGTCGCCTGGACCGGCCCGCAGGGCTACCCCACCGGCGGCAACGCCCCGCTGATCCTGCGCATCTTCAACAACGGTCCCGAGGCCGTCGTGCTGGAGGGCGTCAGCGTCGCCCCCGGTGACGACGACTCGCCCGGTGCCGCCGGCGTGCGCCTGGTCACCGACAGCGCGCCCGCGCCCAGTGACTCCGGCTCGCCGTCGGGCGACGCCAGTGGCGCCCCGGCGCCGGCGCCCGGATCCTCGGCGATCAACGTGACGATCCTGCCCAACGACATGCAGCAGCTCGTCCAGGGCGAGGGCCCGTACCTGGAGATCACCGGACTGACCGGCAAGTTCTCGCCCGGCGAGAGCCTGCTGATGACCTTCACGTTCACCGGCATGGAGCCGCTGACCGCCGAGATCCCGATGGGCCTGCCCATGGAGCCGGTCGAGCGCTCGCACGCGGAGTTCCCCGAGGAGGGCGAGGGTCACTAGCCCGCCGCTCCCGCAGTCGACGAACCCCCGTCCCAGGACGGGGGTTTCTCTATGCCCGCGCCTTGACGGCTAACGGTGTTAGCCGCGACTTGGAGGAGCGCCCCATGGCCGTCACCGCCCCCACCCCACTGCGACGCACCGCCCGCGCGGGCGCCGCGCGGGCCGTATGGGCCTTCGCGCACGGCATGGTCGTCCTCGAACTCGAAGACCGCTTCCCGCCCGACGCCGACCTCGACGCGGCGTGGCGCGTCGGGTGCGAGGCGTTCACCGGCACTGTCACACCCGGCGGCTAACCTCCCAGCATGGCCAAGCTCCCGCGCACCGCCTACGAATGCTCCGCCTGCGGTCACACCGTGGCCAAATGGCTGGGCCGCTGCCCGGACTGCGGCGAGTGGGGAACCATGGCCGAGACCACCCCCATGGCCTCGGCGAAGGCCACCCCCTCGCGCGCGCCGGCGGCGACCCGCAGCCTCACGCCCGCCATGTCCATTCGCGACGTCCCGGCCGAACCCGCACGCCACCGCCCCACCGGCGTCGGCGAGTTCGACCGCGTCCTCGGCGGCGGCCTCGTACCCGGCGGCGTGGTCCTGCTGGCCGGCGAGCCGGGCGTCGGCAAGTCGACGCTGCTGCTCGAAGTCGCCCACCGCTGGGCCGCCGGGGGCGGCGGGCCCGCCCTGATCGCCACCGGCGAGGAGTCGGCCTCACAGGTCCGGATGCGCGCCGACCGGCTCGGCGCCCTCCACCCCGACCTCATGATCGCCGCCGAGACCGACCTCGGCTCGGTCCTCGGCCACATCGAGGACACCAAGCCCGGCCTGCTCATCCTCGACTCGGTGCAGACGATCTCCACCACCGACGTCGACGGCGTCTCCGGCGGCGTCACACAGGTCCGCGCGGTCGCCTCGGCGCTCATCGCCGTCGCCAAGGCGCGCGGCATGGCGTGCGTGCTCGTCGGGCACGTGACCAAGGAGGGCACGATCGCCGGGCCGCGCGTGCTGGAGCACCTGGTCGACATGGTCGCGCACTTCGAAGGGGACCGGCACTCGGCGCTTCGCCTGCTGCGCGGCGTCAAGAACCGCTTCGGCCCCGCCGACGAGGTCGGCTGCTTCGAGATGACCGAGTCCGGCGTGATCAGCCTCCCCGACCCGGGCGGGCTCTTCCTCACCGAGAACAGCGAGCCCGTCCCCGGCACCTGCGTGACGGTGACCATGGAAGGCCGGCGGGCCATGCTCGTCGAGATCCAGGCCCTCGTCGGCGGCAGCGCCAAGGAAGGCGTGATCCCGCGCCGGACCGTCAGCGGCCTCGACGCCGCCCGGCTCAACATGGTGCTCGCCGTCCTGCACCGGCGCAGCGGGAAACGCGTCCTCGACCGCGAGGTCTACGCCGCCACCGTCGGCGGGATGCGCGTCACCGAACCCGGCGCCGACCTCGCCGTCTCCCTCGCCGTGTCGTCGTCGCTGTCGGAGGCACCCGTGTCGGCCGACATCGTGGCCATCGGTGAGGTCGGCCTCACCGGTGAGATCCGTCGCGTCCCCGCCGTCCCCCGCCGGCTGGCCGAGGCCGCCCGGCTGGGATTCCGGCAGGCGATCGTGCCGAAGGGCTGCGGCGGCGAGGCACCGAAAGGAATGACCGTGAGCGAAGCGGGCAGCGTCGACGAGGCGCTGCGGCTGTCGGCGATGAGATGGGCGGGGCGGGGGTAGGCCCGGGACGTGCCCTGGTCGCCGGGACCGGGGCACTGGCTACTCTCGGAGGCGTGCTCACGCTGCCTGGTCGCGGGCCCTGTGGGCGGCAGCGGCCCTGGGGCACTGGCTACTCTCGGAGGCGTGCTCACTCCGATGGTAGGAACCGGGACCGACGTCCACGCCTTCGCCGAAGGCCGCCCCTGCTGGCTCGCCGGGATCCTCTGGGAAGGCGTCGACGGCCTCGACGGGCACAGCGACGGTGACGTCGCCTGTCACGCCGCCTCCAGCGCGCTGCTGTCCGCCGCCGGGCTCGGCGACCTCGGCAGCAACTTCGGGACCAGCCGCCCCGAATGGTCCGGCGCCTCCGGTGTGAGCCTCCTCGTCGAGTCCGCCCGCCGCGTCCGCGCCATCGGCTTCGACATCGGCAACGTCGCCGTCCAGGTCATCGGCGTCAAACCCCGCCTCGGACCCCGCCGCGCCGAAGCCGAACGGGTCATGACCGAGGCCATCGGCGCGCCCGTCCGGCTGTCGGCGACCACGACCGACGGCCTCGGCTTCACCGGCCGCGGCGAAGGCCTCGCCGCGACCGCCGTCGCGCTGGTGTTCTCCGACCGGCGCGACTACGTCGCACCCGGCAGCCCGGCGTGAACCCGCCCGAAGAGGCCGAGGGCTACATCTCCCGCGCCGAACTCCTCATCGAGCTCAGCCGCTACGACGAGGCCCGCGAAGAACTCGCCGCCGCGCTGCTCCACCACCCCCACAACGTCGACGCGCTGTCCCTCCTCGCCATCGTCGAGTTCCAGGCATCCCAGCCAGAGGACGCCCTCACCGCCGCCGATGCCGCCCTCGCGCTCGACCCCGCCGACGACCGCGCACTCCGCCTGCGCGGCTACGCCCTCGCCCGCCTCGGACGCGTCGAGGACGCCGTCGCCGCCGCCGAGAAGCTCCTCGACGTCGACCGGCTCGCCTGGTGGCGGCACATGCACTACGCCCTCATCCGCGCCTCCGCCCGCAACGGGCAGGAAGCCCTCGACGCCGCCTGGCAGGCCATCCGCCTCGCCCCCGACCGGCCCGAACCGCACGCCGCGCTCGCCTCGATCGCCGAGATGCTGGGCCTCGCCGACCTCGCCGCCCGCGCCAAACGCGCCGCCGAACGCCTCGGCTCCGACACCGAGGGCAACTGGAAGGCCTCGGAGCACCTGCACCTCTACTTCGGGCGCAGCGACCCCCGCCCCGCCGAACCCCTCGTCAGGGAACCCGCCACGCACATCACCGACCGGCTCGCCACGATCGTCCGCTACGGCGCGGCCTTCCCGATCGCGGCGCCGCTGATGATCGCCCTCATGTCGGGCGGCATGGCCGGCACCGCGCGCGTCCTGGCGGCGGTGTTCGCCGTCCTCGCCGGGACCGGCCTGATCCTGGCGGTCCGCCGGCTCCCGCAGCCGATCATGCCGGTCCTGAAATCCCTCGACGGGTCCGACCGCTGGCTGGAGGTGGCGCTCGCCTGCGTCGGCGCGTCGCCGGTCGTGCTGCTCTGCTACGCGGCGATCGCCTCGCCGCTGCTGCTGGCGCTGACGATGCTGCTGGGGTTCGTGGGGCTGTACGCGTTCGTGATGCGCGGGAGGTAGGTATACGCGCTCGTTGATTCGCGTATACTTCGCCCGTGTCCGAAACCACGATCAAAGTAGATTCGGCGCTACGTGATCGGTTGAAGGCCGCGGCCGAGCGTGAGGGAGTCGGCATGGGAACGCTCATCGCGCGACTCCTGGACGAGGCTCCCGAAGGTGCGGATCCGGTGGAGTGGCTCGTTGAGGCTGCACGTCGCCGCCGCGCGCAGGAAAGCGTGGCCACGGCATTGGCATCGGCGGGGATTCCTGTTCCCAGCCCGACTGAGCAGGCCGTCTACCGGGCTCACGCGGCCGAACTCAGGGCGCGAATGACGCCGGGGCTGATCGACGAAGCTCGCCGCATGTGGGCGGGTTTCGCCGACGGAAGCGCCTGACGTGGAGCCGCTCCCGTATGTTCTCGATACGACCGCGCTGCACGCTTACTGTCATGGATCCCTGCGTCTCGGCCACATCCTGACCGAAGCGGCCGAGAGTGCCGTCCACGTCTACCTTCCCGTCCTGTGCCTCACCGAGACTCATCGTGACCTCGCCTACGCCGAGACCACGCCGCTGCGCGTGCTGACGGCCACCGTTCCCGGGATCATGCAGGTCGCCTTGGATCCCGTTGACGCCGCGTACGTCGGGTCGGCCGCGAGGCACCTCGAAGAGAAGTCCGGGCGCCGTCCCCGCCTCGGGCTGGTGCAGGCCGCCCATCTGGCCATGCGCCACGCAGCGGTGCTGGTGACCGACTCCGAGGTGACCGAGCTGCTGCCGTACGGGTGGCCGACCGAGCAGCCGTGAGGTATCGCGCCGGCGAGCCGATCGCACCCGGCCGAACGAGCCTGGCGGCGCGAGAGCCGGACCCCGAAAAGGCCCGGCTCCCACCGCTGTCTGCCCGCTAGTCCGCCCTACCCCGACTTGCGCGCCCAGGTCCAGGCGTAGCCCGGGTCCTCGCAGCGCAGTCCGGCGTCGCAAAGGTCGAGCGGCCGGAAGGTGTCGACCATGACGGCGAGCTCGTCGAAGTAGTCGATCCCGATCGCGCGCTCGGCCGCGCCCGGCTGAGGTCCGTGCGTGAAACCGCTGGGGTGCAGCGAGATCGAGCCCTGCCCGATGCCGGATCCCTTGCGGGCCTCGTAGTTCCCACCGGTGTAGAACAGGACCTCGTCACTGTCCACATTGTGGTGGTTGTACGGGACCGGGATCGCCAGCTCGTGGTAGTCGACCTTGCGCGGCACGAAGGAGCAGATGACGAAGTTGGGCCCTTCGAAGGTCTGGTGCACCGGCGGCGGCTGGTGCACGCGGCCGGTGATCGGCTCGAAGTCGGCGATGTTGAACACCCACGGGTAGAGGTGCCCGTCCCAGCCGACGACGTCGAAGGGGTGGTTGGCGTAGGTGAACTTCGTCCACCCGATACCGCCCCGGATCCGGTGCTGCACCAGGACTTCGACGTCCTCGCCGTCGACCAGCAGCGGCTCCTCGGGCCCCCGGATGTCACGCTCGCAGTAGGGCGCGTGCTCCAGCAGCTGGCCGCGCACCGACAGGTACCGCTTGGGCGGTGTGATGTGCCCGGTCGCCTCCACCACGAGCGTCCGCAGTGGAGCATCACCCGTCGGCACGATGCGGTGGGTCGTCGAGGTCGGCACGATCAGATAGTCGCCCTGACCGATCTCCAGGGCCCCGAAGCTCGTCTCCACCCGCGCGCTGCCCGACTCGACGTAGACGCACTCGTCGCCGATGGCGTTGCGGTACAGCGGACTCGGCCGGTCGGCGACCGCGTAGGAGATCCGGCAGTCCTCGTTGGCCAGAAGGTGCTGGCGTCCCAGGATCGGGTCGGCGCCATCGACGTCGAGCTTGTGCGTCGACAGGTGCCGCGGCTTCAGCGGAAGGTTCGCCTCCCGCGTCAGCGGCTGCGGCGGCGTGAACACGTCGCTGCCGGTGATCGCCGTCGGCAGGAAGCGGTGGTACAGCAGGGAGGAGTCGGAGGAGAATCCCTCGACCCCCATCAGCTCCTCGGCGTACAGCGACCCGTCCGGTTGCCGGAACTGGGTGTGCCGCTTCGGTGGGATCTCGCCGATCCGGCGGTAGTAAGGCATCGTTGCCCCTCCTCGCAGGTGCGCAGTGCGGTTTCGCCCGCCGCGCCGTACTCGGACAACAGTACGGTTGGTTCACCGCCGCCGCGCCCTTGTCCTCTCTTTGGAGCATCGACTACCGTGGGTGTCCGTGTCAACCGGGCTACCTTTGGGCATGATCCCGCCCCTATTCCGTGGTTTCGTCGACGACGCGGCAGTCTTCCCACCAGGAAGCGCGTCCCTTCCCGACGCCGTGCGCGCTCACCTCGATCATCGCGTGAGGTGGTACCGCGAACTCGTCGGCCCGCTGCTGGTGAAGACGAGCCAACTCACTGAATTGCCCGCCCTCCTCGACCGCTACTGGGACGGCTCGGGCGAGTTCCGGATCGGCGTCGTCGCCGACACCGGCATCGCCCCGGTCGCCAAGGCGCTCGACGGCCTCCCCGGCGGCGTCCGCGCCGTCCAGATCGAGGCCCCGGTCGCCAAACGCGGCGAGGACCCGATGCCCGGCGTCGCCGAACTCAAGGCCACCGTCGGCGACTGGGGCGAGATCCTCGTCTACGGCGAGATCCCCCTGACCTTCGGCCTCCACGAGGCCCTCGACCAGTTCACCGGGACCGTCATCACGCCGAAGTTCCGCACCGGCGGCCTGCTCGCCGAGCTCTTCCCGACCCCCGACGAGCTCGCCGCGGTCATCGTCGCCTGCGTCGAGCGCTCGCTGCGGATCAAGCTCACCGCCGGTCTGCACCACGCCGCGCGCCACACCGACCGCTCGACGGGCTTCACCCATCACGGGTTCCTGAACGTGCTGCTGGCGTGCGTGCGGGCCGTCGAAGGGGCGGACGCCGCGAGGGTCGCTGAAGCCTTGCGTCACACTGATCCACGTCCGCTCGTTGACGTTACGTACGAGCTGCGTGACACCGAGCGCCCGCTGTGGGCCGGTTTCGGGTCGTGCAGCGTCACCGAACCGCTCGACGACCTGATCGGTCTCGGGCTGATTGAGGAGCCTGTACAGCCATGACGTGGGTCGCCAGCGCCGTCGACAGTCGCTACGGAGTCGAGAACCTTCCCTACGGCGTGTACTCCACGCCCGACAACGCCGTTCCCCGCCTCGGGGTCCGCATCGGCGACGAGGTGCTCGACCTGCGCCGTCTCGCCGAGGCCGGTCAGTGCGCGAACTGCCCCACGTGCAGCGCGCTGCGCGCACCGATGCTCAACCCCTTCATGGCCCTCGGCCGTGACGTGTGGTCGACCGTGCGCGGCCAGGTCCAGTCGGCGCTCACCGAGCCCGACATGGAACAGCACCTGCGGTCCATGCTGTCGCCGATCTCGACGGTGACGATGCACCCGCCGTTCATGGTCGCCGACTACGTGGACTTCTACTCCTCGGAGCACCACGCCACCAACCTCGGCCGGCTCTTTCGGCCCGACGCCGAGCCCCTGCTGCCGAACTGGAAGCACCTCCCCGTCGGCTACCACGGCCGCGGCGGGACCGTCGTGCCCAGCGGAACGCCCATCGTGCGGCCCAACGGGCAGCGCAAGACCCCCGACGGCGACATCGTCTTCGGCCCCTCGGCCCGGCTCGACATCGAGGCCGAGGTCGGCTTCGTCGTCGGTGTCCCCACCGCGCTGGGGCACCCCGTGTCGGCCGATGAGTTCCGCGACCACGTGTTCGGCCTGACCCTGGTCAACGACTGGTCCGCCCGCGACATCCAGGCGTGGGAATACGTGCCGCTCGGCCCCTTCCTCGGCAAGTCCTTCGCCACCACCGTCTCCGCCTGGGTGACGCCCCTCGACGCGCTCGACGACGCCGAGATCACCGCACCCGAGCAGGATCCCGAAGTGCTGCCGTACCTGGCCGAGAAGGACCGCTACGGCTACGACCTGCGCATGTCGGTGAAGTGGAACGGAACAGAGGTCTCCCGGCCGCCCTTCGCCGACATGTACTGGACTCCCGCCCAGCAACTGGCGCACATGACCGTCAACGGAGCGGCCCTGCGCACCGGCGACCTGTACGCCTCCGGAACCGTGTCCGGACCGGCCGCCCATCAGCGCGGAAGCTTCCTGGAACTCACCTGGGGCGGCAAAGAGCCGATCACCCTCGGCGACGGCTCGACCCGCACCTTCCTTGAGGACGGTGACACCGTCGAGCTCAACGCCACGGCCATGGGCACCGAAGGCCGGCTGATCGCACTCGGCGAGGTAGCCGGAACCGTGCACTCGCACTAGGGCGTGTCCTGGTGATCACTGCGGGGCTGCGGCGGACTCGTTTTCCCCCTGGCGGCACCGTTCTTTCGCCCAGGTACAACACCGGTACCA
>NZ_JBFAKK010000028.1:0-46428 GCF_040655735.1 Phytomonospora sp. NPDC050363 | reverse complement strand
AGGTGGAGGTGACGGCACATCGGCGGGAGTGCCCTTGAGGTCTGCCCCGCAGACCGGTTTGCACAGAGTCGATATCCCTGTATGGTCTGCCGTACAGACCAGTTTGGGAGAAGGTGCGGAATGGATCAGCGCCAACTGCGCTCGGCGGGAGCCCTATACCCCTACTCGCATCCGCAGGGCCTCTACGGAATCCCCTTCGGCATGGCGCTGGCCCTCGTCGGCCTGAGCAACCTCCATCGCCCGCCCGCAGGAACGTGGCTCGTGATCGCCGGAGTGGTCTCGACCCTCGCGGCGCTCGCCGGGGTCACCCGCTACTACCGGGTCAACTTCGGAAGGGTCACGCCCATGCGCAGCAGGCAGACCAGGTGCCTCGTCGCCGCCGTCACCGGGTTCGCCGTCTACATCGGACTCGACCAGCTCGGCCGCGCGCTCCTCGGCCGTCCGCCCGAGGAGCCGGTCAGCACCACGGCCGCCGCCTGGGCGGTGGGGATGCTGGTCTTCTACGCCATCGCCGCCGGGCTGCGCGTGCACCACGTCGCCGTATGGGCGGTCGTGTTCGTCGCCGGGGTGCTGCCGATCTGGGGAACGGGCGTCGACCGGGAGGCGGTGGCCTACTTCCCGATCGCGGCGGCCACCATGGTCGCGGGCCTGTTCGACCACAGGTCGCTGGTGCTCACCTTCCGGTCCTACCGGGACCTGGACCTACGGGACGGCCATGACGGAGCTTAACGACGAACCGGCCCTCGACCGGCTGATCCACGAACCCGCCCGCCTGGCCATCATGACGGTGATGTCCTCGGTGCGGGCCGCCGACTTCGTGTTCCTCCAGCGGACGACGGGACTGACGAAAGGCAACCTGTCGAGCCACCTGGCGAAGCTGGAGGAGGCGGGGCTGGTGCGCATCGAGAAGAGGTTCGTGGGACGCAAGCCGAACACCAGCGTCGAGCTGACGCCCGAAGGGATCGAGCGGGTGACCCGGCACTGGGAACGGCTGGACCGCCTGCGGGAACTGGCACGTGGGGCCGCCGAGGAGGAGTAGGCGTGGCCCGGCCGAGGTGCCAGGCCTTCCACGCACGGCGAAGGGCCCCGGCGGGAGGATCGCCGGGGCCCTTCCTTACCTAACCGATCGTTCATCTCACCGGACCGCTCTCACCCGGCCCGGCCCACCGGGGCGTCACGCCCCGGCGATGAACCCCACGTAGAGCAGCAGGTTCGGGGAACCCGTACCCGGGTCGGTGACCAGATCCGGGGTGGCGTTCTCCGTCAGGGCGGCCGTCACGTCGGCGGGGGTCGCCGAGGTGTTGGCCGCCAGGTAGAGCGCTGCGGCACCGGCGACGTGCGGGGTCGCCATGGAGGTACCGCTGATGGTGTTCTCGCCGCCGTCGAGCCACGCCGAGGTGATGTCCTCGCCGGGGGCGAAGATGTCGACGCAGCTGCCGTAGCTGGAGAAGCTGGCCCGCGCGTCGGTGTTGTTCGTCGCGCCGACGGTGATCGCCGACTCGACGCGCGCCGGCGAGTAGTCGCAGGCGTCGTCGGAGGAGTTACCGGCGGCCACCGCGTAGGTGACACCGGAGGTGACCGACGCCGCGACGGCCGCGTCGAGAGTCTCGTCGGCGCCGCCGCCGAGGCTCATGTTGGCGACCGACGGTCCACTGTGGTTCTCGGTGACCCAGTCGATGCCGGCGACGACGCCTTCGGTGGTGCCGGAGCCCTGGCAGTCGAGGACGCGCACGGCGACCAGCGACACCTCCTTGGCCAGACCGTAGGTCGTGCCGCCGATGGTGCCGGCGACGTGCGTCCCGTGGCCCTGGCAGTCGGTGGCGTCACCGTCGTTGTCGACGGCGTCGACGCCGGTCGTGGCGCGACCCCCGAAGTCCGGGTGGTCGAGCGTGACGCCGGTGTCGATGACGTAGGCGGTCACACCCGCGCCCTCGTTGGGCGAGGTGTAGGTGTCGTCGAGGGGAAGCGCGTTCTGGTCGACGCGGTCGAGACCCCACGACGGCGGGCTCGCCTGCTCGCCGAGGCTCCACACGGTGCGGTCCTGCTCGACGAAGGCGACACGCGGGTCGGCCGCAAGGCGCCGGGCCGCGGCGTCGTCCATCGTCGCGGCGAATCCGCCGAAGCTGTCGAACGTGTTGGTGACGGTCGCGTCGTAGCGGCCGCCGAGCAGGGACGTGGCGTCCTGAGTGGACACCCCGTCGGCGAGCTTGACGAGGAACTCTCCGGAGATTGCGCCGTCCGCGTTCGCGCCCAGAACGGTGCCTTCAGCCTGTGCCGGGGAGGCTGAGAGCAACGCTAGACCCATCGCGGCCACCGCCGAGACGCCGATGCCGGCGGCGACGCGGCGACGGAATGACGTGGTTTCCTTCATGCCGTTCCTTTCGCTGTCCGATAAGACAAACCCGGACATGCGGTCCGGGTTTTTCGAACACTTCCAGACAGGTTGAGGAATGTAAACCCTTCGATGCCGATGATGAGGACCTTCGGCCTAGTGACGAAAGTTCTCGGTTCTGCTAGCGAACTTTACGAACGTTAATGCTCGCAAGGGTTTCCGGCGCTCGAAGAGGCGCCGCTCGCGGCGGGTTCCGGCGGGCCGCTCCCGCCGGACGCGGCGCGCGTCGGGGCAGGTCAGCGCCGTTTTCGTTCAGCCACAACGGATGCGGCCGACGAAGTTACGGTCCCGTCGGTTCGGCGCGGGAGAATCGGCGGCGAGGGCGCGGGATGTGAACGCTCCCAAGGACTCGGGCTTGCTACCCGTCGGTAGCTCAGAAGCGTTTTCGCTGAATCCCAACATTTGGACATCGGAGTCGGGTGATGACAATCCGTCGACGACCGGTGGATCGACCGGGCGGGAGGCCTGGATCGGCTGCGCGGCAAGGCATTCGCGCACGTCGGCGACGGTGGCGCGCGGCGAGTCGGCGCGCCCGGCGGGGGCGCGCGGCCCCCGGGCACCGTCCGGGGATGGGAGCGGTGGGCGCGAGAGCCCCGTGATCGGCCTGGCGAAGGCGGTGGCGCCGGTCGGCGAAACCTTGCGGGTAAAGGGATCGGGCGTGAGGCCGCCGGGTGCCCGCCCCTCGGTGTCGTGCACCTCGGGGTTCTGGCACCCGGCGGACGGGAGTCCTTATATACAGCCGGTTTCGGCGCTCAATGCGGGCGCGACCGCGCGTCGGCCGTGGTTCGCGGGGCCGGGCTCAGTGTCGCGGACCCGGGCGGTACAGCAGCTCCAGGATCGAGCGCGCGGTGGTGATCCAGCACTCCAGGAACTCCGCCGTCGGCGGGTCGGTGCGCGGCGGGAGTTCGTGCAGCAGACCCCGGAACAGCGGATGCGCGGCCATGGGCAGACCGGAGTCGTCCTCGGGATGCGGTGGGAAGTACTGGTGCGGCGGTTCGTAGCGCTCGCGCTGGAAGTCGATGCGCGGGTCGCGGACGCGGCGAGGGTCCGGCGGCATCAGGCCGAGGAGCTGGTCGCCCGCTTCGGCCTGGTGCGGGACGGGCCCGTCGTGGCTGACGCTCTGTGCGTTCTCCGGAACTCGGTTCACCTTCACCATGGTGCCGCACACACGGTGTAGTTGGTGTCAATCGGGGCGTGTGTCGCGAAACCGGCTTTTCGGCGAGAGCTTTCCTAGCGGGACCTTAACAAGGGTGGCGCGCGCGTCTAGACCTCAATACGCTGCCCACCATGGCAAGGAACGCCTGGGGAACCGCGGTCGTGACCGCTTTCGGAACCGCCGCCGTCATCGGCACCGCGCAGCTCGGCGTGGCCTACGGGCTGACCATGATGGACTGGCGGGACGACACCGCCGGCATCTGGTCGACCAACATGGCCTGGACGACCTGGCTGGCCGCCGTGTCCACCGTGCTCGGCGCGCTCGCGGCGAACGTCGTGGCCGCCGCCAAGGAGGCTCAGACGGTCGTCGTGCGGCTGTCGTCGGCCTTGGCGGCCGGGCTCGGTGCGGGGCTCATCGCACCGCTGGTCGCGTTGCCCGCGAGGGACAGCGCGCAGGCCGCCGTGTCGGGCACGCCCTTCCTGGCGGTCGGCATCGGCATCGCCGCCGGCCTCGCGCTGGCGCTGATCGCGATGGCCGCACCGCCGGTCGCGTGGAGCATGTACGCCTCGACGGCGCTGGTGTGGCTGCTGGCGCTGCTGTCGGTGGCCGTGCCGGTCGGCGACAAGGACCTGCCCGTGCAGCTCGGCGTGTGGGGCACGTGGGCCGATATGACCGGCGCGCTGGGCAAACGGGGCTTCGCGCTGGCGCCACCGCTGCTCATCGGCTCGCTGCTGATCGGCGTGATCGTGGCGCTCATCGCCAGCTGGAACGGCCAGGGACAAGGAGTCGCCGCCGCCTCCGGCGTCGTCGGGCCGCTGCTGGTCACCGTCGCCTACCTCGTGGCGGGCCCCGGGACCGGCACGACCGTCGACTCGCTCTCGGCCTTTCTGGTCGGACCGTACGCGGCGATCGTCGGGCTCATCGGCTCGCTCGTGGTGGCGCTGCTGCGGCGGGAGAAGCCGTCCGCCTCGACCCGCACGCCGGTCACCGAGTCCGCCGAGTCGGAGCCCCCGCTGCCCCGCCGCGACGACGAGGACGCCGTCTACGAGCGGATCCCGGCGACGCGGAGCACGCCCGACCCCTACGTCGACGAGTACACCAAGGCTCTCGACCAGGTCGACGGCGCCTTCGCCGACGACAAGCCGCAACCGGCCCGCAAGGGCGAGGACAAGCCGCCCCCGTTCCCGCCGCCCTTCCCGCCCCCGGCCGACGATCCGCCGAAGAAGCCCGACGAGACCGAGGACTGGGTGACGGGCCTGCGCGAAGAGGAGACCCCGCCGCCGCCGAAGAAGCGGGCTCCCCGCCGCAAGAACTAGCGGGTGCGCCACGTGATCCGCACCGCCGCCGAGGCCGACTACCCGGCCGTCGCCGAACTGCTCGCCGCCGCGCACCCGTACCTGCTGACCAGCGCCGAGGCGCTGTCCTTCACCAGGCGCACGGCGAAGGGCGAGCCGCCGCTGGAGCTGGTGACCGAAGTGGACGGACGGCTCGCCGCCTACGCGTCGGTCGGGCAGAACCGCTTCTGGTCGCAGCAGGGCGCCTTGGGCGCGCAGCTCACCGTCCACCCGGACCACCGGCGCCGAGGCATCGGGTCGGCCGTCATGGACCGGATCGAGGCGCACATCCAGGCCCTGCGCGGCACCACCATCGGGGGCGCGGCGGTCGGCCCCGACGGGCTCGCCTTCGCCGAGGCGAGGGGTTTCGAGCGGCTGCGGGTCAACCGCGTCTCCGGCTGCCGGCTCTCCGCCCTGCCCGCGCCGCCACCGGCTCCGGCCGGGATCAGGCTGGCCACCTACGCCGACTTCGCCGACCTGCGGCCGGTGTACGAGACGGCGATGCTCGCCCACCGTGACATTCCCGGCGCCGCCTCGCGCTTCCACTGGGAGTTCGAGGAGTGGCGTGCCGACGTGGTCGGCGAGCCCCGCTTCGCCGGCGAGCTGTCCACCGTCGCCCTCGACGGCGAGACCGTCGTCGCGCTGTGCCAGGTCCAGCGGCTCGACGACCGGGTGCACACCAACTTCACCGCGACCCACCCCGGCCATCGCGGACGCGGGCTGGCACTGCTGGTCAAGGCGCACGCCCTGCGCGCGGCCGCGAAGGCCGGGGCCGCGAACGCCTACACCGTCAACGACGCCGAGAACGCGCCGATGCTCGCGGTGAACACGAGGCTGGGCTACCGGCCGCACGTCCTGCGCTACTCCGTGCGGCGGCAGGACGCCGTGGCAGGCTGAAAGGCATGTCCGACACCGTGATCCGTCCCGCCGTGCCCGCCGATCGCGAGAGCATGGCCGAGGTCTACCGCTCCTGCCATCCCGCGCTGCTGGTCAGCGCCGCGTCCATCGCCCACGCCTCGGTCGCCTACGGGGACGAGGGCATCGCCGAGTTCGTCGCCGAGCGTGAGGGGCGAGTCGTCGGCGTCGCCTCCTCGTGGCGCGATCCCTGGTCGCCCGAGGAGGGCGCGGCGGCACTGGACGTGGCCGTGCGGCCGGAGTCTCGCCGCCGGGGTGTCGGTGCGCTGCTGATGGCCAGGGCCGAACAGCACCACGCCGAGATCGGCGGCCGGGTGGCCCGGGGCAATGCCGCCGAGGAGGCGGGCCTGGCCTTCGCGGCGAAGCACGGGTTCGCCACCGGCCGGATCGCGCGCGTCTCGCGCTGCTCACTCGACGAGCTGCCGGCGCGCGTCGAGGCGCCCGCCGACGTCGAGGTCGTCAGCCTGTCCTCAGTGGAGGATCTGCGCGTCCTCTACGAGACCGACAGCCTCGCCGCCCGCGACATCCCCGGGGACCACCCGATCGTGCCCTTCTCCTTCGAGCACTGGAAGGCGCGGCTGCTCGACGACCCCCGCCTCGACCACGAGTTGAGCACGATCTGCGTGGTCGAGGGGACCGTCACCGCGATGGCCTACCTCCAGCGCGTCGGCGACCGCGTGCATTCCTCCTACACCGGCGCGCACCCCGGCTTCCGCGGGCGGGGACACGCCACGCTGGTGAAGTCGCACGCTCTGCACGCGGCCCGGTCGGCGGGCGCCACGGAGGCGTTCACCAGCAATGACGCCACCAACGCGCCGATGCTCGCGGTCAACGCCCGCCTGGGCTACCGGCCGTTCCTGGAGCGGACCGCGCTGCGCCGCGAAAAGGGCTGAGCGTAGCCGCCCCCGCCGTGGCAGTGTTGCGATCATGCCTGATCACCCCCTCGTTCGCCCGGCCACGCCGGCCGACTATCCGGGAATGGCCGACGTGCAGTCGGTCGTCGCGCCGTTCCTGCTCATCAGCGCCGAATCCCTGGCGCACTACGCGAAAGTGAACGAAGGCGACAGTCCGCTCCAGGTGGTCGCCGAGCTCGACGGTCGCGTCGTCGGTGTCGCCGTGGCAAGCCTGAGCCGGTTCTCCTCGCGCGAGGGTGCCGTCGGCGGGCTGATCTCGGTGCTGCCGGAGTACCGGCGGCGGGGGATCGGTTCGGCGCTGCTGGAGCGCATCGAGGGGCACCACGCGGCGATCGGCGGGTCGACGCTGTCCTCCCATTCCGTCGACGCCGACGGTCTCGGCTTCGCCGTGAAGCGGGGCTTCGCCGCCGGCCGGACCGGCCGCATCTCGCGCGCCTCCCTCGACGCGATCCCCGCCCCCGCCGCAGTTCCCGAGGGCATCGAGATCCGCACGCTGTCCGAAGTGGACGACTGGCGGGCGCTGTACGAGACCGATGTCGCCGCGCTGGTCGACATCCCGAGCAACACGCCCATGGTGCCGCCGACCTACGAGCGCTGGCACGGTGAGATCCTCGCCGACCCGCGCATGTCGACGGCGACCAGTGTCGTCGCGCTCGACGGGAAGACGGTCGCCGCGCTGGCCTACCTGTACCGCGTCGACGGGCGGGTGTACTCCAACTTCACCGGCACGCACCCCGGCTACCGGGGGCGAGGACTGGCGATGCTGGTGAAGTCGCACAGCCTGCACGCCGCGCGGGAGGCGGGCGTGACCGAGGCGTTCACCATCAACGACGCCGAGAACGCGCCGATGCTCGCGGTGAACACGAAACTGGGGTATGTGGCCTTCGCCGAGCAGCGGGCGGTGAAGAGGGCGGCGGCGGGGGACTAGATCTTGAGGTGGATGCCGAGCATCCTGTGGAGGTCGGCGAGTTCGGCTGGGCTGACCTGGCCGATGAAGCCGCCGAGGCGAAGGTGGGAGATCGCGCGGAAGTTCTCCGTTCGTACCCAGCTCGGCCGATCCAGCCCGCATGCCGTGTGGTCGAGCGGGCGGTGGCTTGGAATGCCACGATCGCGGGTGGTGACCGGCATGACTACCGCGAGGGCGCTGCGGGTGGCGTTGAACGAATGACGGCTGACGATCACGCCGGGGCGGTGGAAGCCCTGCTCATGCCCCACCGGTTCGCCGAGATCGACCCAGTAGATCTCACCGATGCGGGGAACGTTCACCACTCGTCGAGTCCGTCTTTGAGCGTGGCGTTCCATTCCTCGTTCTCGGCGTGGTAGTCGGCCATCTCTTCGGGTGTGAGGCGGTTCAGCGCGGCGTTCTGAGCGTCCCAGAACGCTTGGTGCTCCGCCTCTTTCACCGCGCGCGCGACGACGTCCGCGATCGTCGTGCCACTCGCGGCGGCGAGCGCGGCGGCGGCGTTGCGGACCGATTTGTCGACGCGGATCATCACGGTGGCCATAGGGCGAGTATACGTCAGTGTAGACACGTAGTTAGTATATGAGACGGGTACTGAACGTCATTCGCCGAGGTGAACCCGAACTCAGTCGTCCCGGTTCCGCCGCGTCTTCTTCACGTCCGAGCGCCTCTTCTTCGCCGCGATGCGCCGCTCGACCGCCCGGCGTCCCGGCTTCGTCGGCCGGCGTTTGGGCGGCGGCGCCGCGATGGCCTCCCGCAGGAGCTGCGCCATGCGCGCCAGCGCGGCCTCGCGGTTGCGAAGCTGCGCGCGGTGCTCGGAGGCGGCGACGGTGACCACGCCGTCGACGAGGCGCGTGGCCAGCCGTTCCAGCGCCCGGGCCTTCAGGAAGTCGCTCAGCGAGGTGGTCGCGGCCAGGTCGAAGCTCAGTTCGACCCTGCTGTCGGTGGTGTTCACGCCCTGCCCGCCGGGGCCGGAGGAGCGGGAGAAGCGCCAGCTCAGCTCGGCCTCGGGGATCAGGACCGAGTCGTTGACCTGCAACGGTCCTGGCACGGCGGGGCTCCTGTCGAGTGGGTGTCGAGTCCATCCTACGAAGCCCGCGCCGTGCGGTCAGGTCCTTTACCGCACGTCCCACTCGTGCACGGGCGAGAAGGTCGAGGCGTTGCGCACGTACTCCTTCAGCATCTCCCGCAGAGCCTCCGTGCGGCCCCTGGTCTCCTCATGGCGCCTCACCGTCGCGATCTGCCAGGCCGAACCGTTCATCCGGGTACGGCAGCGTGCCTCGATGATCCCCAGCAGCCGGTCGCGTTCGGCCGGGTCGACGCCGAAGCGGTCGAGGCCCTCGTAGGCCAGCGGCAGCAGCACCTCGTCGACGAGCCGGACACCGTCGACCTCACCGATTCCCGGCCACCACTGGCGGGCGTCGATCCCGTGCCGGGCGGCGGCCTGGAGGTTCTGCTCGGCCACGCCGAAGGGCATCCGCGTCCACACGGGGTGGTCGCTTTCGGCCAGCATCCGCACCGCGCCCATGTAGAAGGCCATGTTGGCCAGCACGTCGACGACGGTGGGCCCGGCCGGCAGCACGCGGTTCTCGACCCGCAGGTGCGGGCGGCCGTTGGGGCCGACGTCGTAGACCGGGCGGTTCCAGCGGTACACGGTCCCGTTGTGCAGCCGCAGTTCCGGCAGTTTCGGGACCCCGCCCGAACGCCACACCTCGAAAGGGTCCTCGGTGTGCGACTCGGGCAGCAGCGGCGGGAAGTAGCGCGAGTTCTCCTCGAAGAGGTCGAGTACCGAACGGGCCCAGCGCTCACCGAACCACACCCTCGGCCTCACCCCCTGGGCCTTCAGCTCGCGGCTGCGGGTGTCGGTGGCCTGCTCGAACAGCGCGATCCTCGTCTCGGCCCACAGGTGAGTGTCGAACAGGTACGGCGCGTTGGCCCCGACGACCAGCTGCGCGCCGGCGAGGACCTGCGCGGCGTTGTAGTAGGCCGCGAAGTTCTCCGGACTGACCTGCACGTGGAACTGGACGCTGGTGTTGGCGGCCTCCGGTGCGATCGAGTCGGTGTAGACGCGGAGCCGTTCGGTGCCGCGGATGTCGATCTCGATGTCGTCGCCGCGCGCGCTGATGATCGAGTCGTTGAGCATGCGGTAGCGCAGGTTCACCGACAGGCTGTCCTCGGTGGCGTCGGCGTGCCGCAGGGTGGGCAGCGTCCCGACGAGGACGAGGGTCGAACCGGTCTTGCGGGCGCGTTCGTCGACCTCGTGGAGCATGTGCCGCAGATCCTGCTCGTAGGAGGCGAAACCGCCCCCGCCGAGCAGTCTCGGCGACATGTTGAGCTCCAGGTTGTACTGGCCCAGTTCGGGCTGGACCGAGACCTCGTTGTAGGCGTCCGACTCGGCCAGGTAGGCCAGGACCTCGGCGTTCTTCAACGAGGCGCGTGCGGCGTCGTCTATCAGATTTATCTCCAGCTCGACCCCGGTTAACATCTCGTCGGAGTCGAAGCGGCCACTGTCGAGCATCAGCCCCAATGTGGACAGACATCGCCGCAACTTGCCTCGGTATCGGCGAAGATCCGCGTGTGTGTACGTGCGCTGACGTACCTGGTCGCCCATCTGCCCTCCCCAGCGTCCGGCGCCATCGGAAACAACCGGTCGAACGGTTGTTACATCATGGCTACCGCACGCTAGGCGGACCGACACCATCCGGGGAAGGCCTTTCCCTCAGCTGTCAACTAATCGACGGATGGCTATACACGGCTCGGTATGCGTGCTCAGTGCATGGGTGTCGTCACGCTGTCCTGCGGCTGGACCGCCTGCGACCAGACGCGCACGATGTCGCGCACCGAGATCACCCCCGACGGCTCATGGCCGTCGATGACGATCAGGTGGCGAAACCCGCCCCGGACCATCGCCGCGGCCGCCTCGTGCAGCGTCCACGTCGGCGGGGCGAACACCAGGTCACTGGTCAGATGGGAGCCCGTGCGCTCGACGTCGGGGTCGAGCCCCGCGCCGATCGCGTTGAGGATGTCGCGCTCGGTGAGGATCCCGATCCCCGAGGAGTCGGGGTCCACGACCACCGCCGCGCCGACCCTCCGTTGCGCCATCAGCGCCGCCGCCTGCCGGAGTGTGTGATCCGGCCCGATCGACAGGACCTGCGTGCTCATCGCGTTGCGTACCTGCATGGAAGTCACCTCTCGCCGCCGTCCTGACCTGCGTACGTACGGTCATACTCGCCCAAATCGTCGCTCGCCTCAAGGTCTTGACCGGCACATTCGGCGAATATGTCATCTTGAGTACGCTGTGTGCGCCCTCACGCGGTTCCCCAGGTCCTAAGGAGCACTAACGAGCATGCCCAGCGACCCCGTCCTCAAACCGCGAGCAGCCGACTTCCTGGCCGTGAACCGTCGCGGCGGCCTGTTCACCCAGATCGTCAACCAGCGAATAGGCGCCTATTGCGCGCTCGCCGCCCACCGCCTGGGCCTCGCCCCCACGATGGTCACCCTCATCAACCTGGTCCTCGGCCTGGCCGTGTCCGCGCTGCTCGTCGCCACCGCCCCCGCCATGGCCGACGGACGCGTGTCGCCGGTGCTGATGGGGCTCCTGGCGCTGGTGGTGTGGCAGTTCGCCTACTCCCTCGACTGCGCCGACGGCCAGCTCGCCCGCGTCACCGGCCGCTCCTCCCCGGCCGGTGCGAAAGTTGACATCCTCGCCGATATCGCTCAGCAGACCGCCGTGACCGCCGCGACCGCGTCGGTGGCCGTCGCCTACGTCCCCGAGACGCCGACCTGGCTCGTCGCCGCCTTCGCCGGCCTTTGGATGACCAACCTCGTCACCTCCGTCATGGGCAAGGGCGGCGACGGCGACAGCCTCATCGCCAGCGAATCGGTCATCGTGGGCGTGGTCAAGCTGATCCGCGACTACGGGGCGATCGTCGTTTTCATCCCTGTGGTCATCGCCTTCGCCCCGCAGTGGACGATCTGGGTCCTGGCCCTGTTCGCCTTCGTCAACGGCGGCTTCCTGGCCGCGCTCATCGCCAAGACCGCCCTGGATAGTCTGAAGCCTCCCCAGACCCAGGAGGGCTGATGACCTGGCTTGTCACCGGCGGAGCGGGCTACATCGGAGCGCACGCCGTCAAACGGCTGCACGCCGCGGGCACGCCCGTCGTCGTCTACGACAATCTTTCGACCGGCGACGCGCGTCGGGTACCCGACGGAGTGCCGCTCGTCGAAGGCGACGTCACCGACAAAGCCGCGCTCGCCGAGGCCTTCGCCAAGTACCAGGTCAGCGGGGTCCTGCACTTCGCCGCGCAGAAGTCGGTGCCTCTCTCGATGGAGCGGCCGGTCTTCTACTACGAGCAGAACGTCGGCGGGCTCGCCGCGATCGTCGGCGCGATGACCGAGGCCGGTGTCGGCCGGATCGTGTTCTCCTCGACGGCGGCCCTGTACGGGCTGGCGCCCGAGCAGCCGCTGGTCGAGGACCTGGTCGTCGACCCGATCTCGGTCTACGGGGAGACGAAGCTGATCGGCGAGCGCATGCTGCGCTTCGCCGGGAAGAGCCACGGGTTCTCCTGGATCGCGCTGCGCTACTTCAACGTGGTCGGCGCCGACGAGCCCGCGCTGGGCGACACGTCGGTCGGCAACCTCGTGCCGATCGTGTTCCGCTGCATCGACGAGGGCCGCACGGTCAGCGTCACCGGCGCGGACTACGAGACGCCCGACGGCTCGGGCGTGCGCGACTACATCCACATCGCCGACCTGGCCGACGCGCACGTCGTCGCCGTCGACCACCTGATCGGGCGCGACCCGGGAACGGTCGGCGAGGTGTACAACGTCGGCACCGGGAAGGGCTCCTCGGTGCTGGAGGTGCTCGACGCCGTCCGCACCGTCACCGGGCTGGAGGTGCCGGCCGAAGTGGTCCCGCGCCGTCCCGGCGACCCCGCGCGGTCGGTGGCCGGTGTCGGCAAGATCGAGCGCGACCTGGACTGGCGCGCCAGCCGGAACCTGACCGAGATGGTCGCCGACGCCTGGACGGCCTGGCGGGCGGCGCGCTGAACGGCGAGGACCCCGCCGGGGCGCCCTGCTGCGCCCCGGCCTCGCCGTCGGCGGCGCCGGTCGCCGCCGACGTCGTCGCGCTCGGCTTCACGCCACCGCGGCGGGATCGCGCGTCGGTGCTCAAGGGCATGGTCGCCGTCCCCGCCGGGACCTACTCGCTGGGCGGCGACGACCCCGACGCCAACCCCGGCGACGGGGAGGGGCCCGTGCGCGAGGTGGAGCTGTCGGCGTATCGGATCGACCCGGTCGCCGTCACCGTCGCCAAGTTCGCGACCTTCGTCAAGGCCACCGGATACGTGACCACCGCCGAACGCGAGGGCTGGTCCTACGTCTTCCACCTGCTCCTCGACCCGAAGGACCGCGCGGCCGTCGTCGACGCCGAGATCCCCGGCACGCCCTGGTGGCTCGCCGTCCGCGACGCCGACTGGCGGCGCCCCGCCGGGCCGAGCTCCGGCGTCGAACGCCTCCAGAACCACCCCGTCACGCAGGTGTCCTGGTTCGACGCCGCCGCATACGCCGCCTGGGCCGGCAAACGGCTGCCGACCGAGGCGCAGTGGGAGGCCGCCGCGCGAGGCGGACTCGTCCGCGCGCGCTACCCCTGGGGCGACGAGCTCACCCCTAAAGGCCGCCACCGCGCCAACATCTGGCAGGGCCGCTTCCCGCGCGTCAACACCGCCGAGGACGGCCACGTCGGCACCGCCCCCGTGAAGACCTACCCGCCCAACGGGTACGGCCTGCACCAGACCTCCGGGAACGTCTGGGAATGGTGCGCCGACCGCTGGAGCACCGACTGGCACGCCGAGGCACGGCCCGAGACGCGCACGGACCCGCGCGGGCCCGGCACGGGAGACGCGCGAGTGGTGCGCGGCGGGTCGTACCTGTGTCACGACTCCTACTGCAACCGCTACCGGGTCGCGGCGAGAACGCAGAACACGCCCGACTCGTCGAGCGGGAACACCGGATTCAGAACTTCTTGGTCGGAGGCCGACGAAACCTCCTGAGAGGCATGGGATCGGGCTGCGGCACCTCCTCCGGTGCCGGGTCCCCGACGTCTTGTCACGCCTGCACTGAGGGGTACCGGGCCTAGCCCGGCGTCAGCACCACCTTCCCCCGCACGTGCCCCGCGGCGAGCTCGCGCATCGCCTCGGCCGCCCGCGTCAGCGGGAACGTCCCCGCGACCTCCACCCGCAGCTTCCCCGCCGCGTACAGCGCGACGAGGTCCTCCAGCCGCTCCGGCGTCCGCACCGTCCCCAGCTGCCGCACACCCAGCTCTCCGGCAAGCGGGTTCGACGCGACCGTCCCCGCCCTCCCCGGCGCCAGCGCCGCCCCCACCCGCAGCGACTCGCCGGTCGCCACGGCGTCGAAGGACACGTCCACGCGCTCGGCGACCTCCCCGACCCGCTCGGCCAGCCCCGGCCCGTAGGCGACCGGCGTCGCCCCCAGCGAACGCAGGTACTCGTGGTTGCGCGCGCTCGCCGTCCCGACGACCCGCGCGCCCCACGCCACCGCGATCTGCACCGCGTAACTCCCCACGCCTCCGGCCGCCGCGTGCACCAGCAGCGTCTCCCCGGGCTTCACGTCCAGGTCGCTCAGCGCGGTGTGCGCGGTCTGCCCCGACGCGGTCAGCGCCCCCGCCTCCGCCCACGGCATCCCGGCGGGCTTGCGCGCCAGATGCCCCTCGGGCACCGCCACGTACTCGGCGAAGGCCCCGTTGCACCAGCCCAGCACCTCGTCGCCGACCGCGAAACGCCCGGCCCCCTCCCCGACGGCGTCGACGACACCGGCGGCCTCGTTCCCCAGCCGCTGCGGCCCGCCGCCCCGGTCGAAGCTCGCCGGCGCCCACTCCCGCGCACCCCCACCCCGAAACAGGTTGTCGAACGGCTGCGCACCGGCCGCCCGCACCCGGACCCGCACCTCACCGGGGCCCGGCGCGGGGACCGGGACGTCGACGACCCGCAGGACCTCGGGACCGCCGTACTCGCTGAACACCAGAGCCTGAGACATGTGCACAGTCTTACCAGCGGCCCGGTCCCGCTGCGGCTAGCCCGATGCCACCGGATACCGCAGGATCGTCTTCAGCTTCTCCGGCGCCGCCCGCCGCGGATCCGACAGGTAGATCTCGTGGTGCGACCCCCGCAGCACCCGGCCCTGCTCGGCGACGAACTTCATCAGCCGGTCACGCGTGGGCACCTCGTCGGCGTAGGGCCCGATGTGCAGCACCTGCGCGCACTCGCCCTCGTCGAAGACCTCGAAACGCGGAGGCGACGTGCCCGGATGCTTCGCGCCGACGGTGCCGAGAGCCGCCGCCACCAGCTCCGGCGTGGCCTGCGGCGGCTGGAGGATCATCATCGTCCACCGCCACGACGACCGGTCCGGATCGAAACCCTCCCCGTGCCAGCGGCCCTGCAACGGCATCACCGAGTACTCCACCCCGGACTTGAGCGCCGCGCGCACGGCATAGGACGTCCGGTAGAGGCCCTCGACGGCGGCGCGGTAGGTCTCACCGTCGGGGTCGCCGACCCCGTCGGCCATCAGATACGGCAACGGCGGCGCCGCCACCAGCGCCGGCTCGCGGTTCGCGTCGTACAGCGGCCGGTTGGCGCGCTTCAGGTCGAGCTTCACTTCGGTTCCTCCACGGGGATGACGATGTCGGTGATCAGTTCCTCCGGCCCCGCCTCACCGGGCGCGACCAGGTACAACTCGCGCACCGGCGCCCTGGGGGCCAGCCCCCGGTCGCCGATCCACGACAGCAGCGCGTGATACGCCAGCGGCAGCTCCGCGTACGGACCGTGATGCCGCGTGGTGACCGCGTCGGTCTCGGGCAGACGCAGATTCGGCGACAGCGCCTCGACGCCGACCGCCACGCGCATACCCTCGCGCACGTCCAGCGGGAACAACCCGACCACCGGAGGACGCCACCCCTCAGCCGCCGACAGCAGCCGCCCGACCAGCGCACCGGCCGCCTCGCCGATCCCGTCGGGATCGCACACGTCCTCGACGCTCATCAGCGCCAACGCCGGTGCGACCGTCCGCGACACGTCGTAGGGCGCGTCCAGCGCCAGCCGCTCCAGCAGCCGCAACCGCTCCCGGTCCCGCTCGATCCGCGCCGCCAGGCGCTCGCCCTCGGCCCGCAGCAGCGCCGAGCGCTCCGCGGCCGCCGAGCGCACGATCTCGGCGATCGCCGGCAGCGGCACGTCGGCGTCGCGCAGCAGCGCGATCGTCAGCGCGTCGCGCGCCTGCGCCCGCGAGTAGTTCCGGTAGCCGCTGTGCGGGTCGACGTGCGCGGGTGTCAGCAGCCCCAGCTCGTCGTAGTGCCGCAGCTGCTTCACCGACAGCCGGCACAGCCGCGCGAAGCGGCCGATGGTCAGTAGTTCGTCGCGCATGCCACCAGCCTGGACCCTCCCACCGTGGAAGGGTCCACTTCACGCCCCGAAAGCCCTATCGTGGGCAACCATGCAGACAGACGAATTCACCGACGTCCGCTACGAGGTCGCCGAGGCCACCGCCACCGTGACCATCGACCGACCCGAGCGGATGAACTCCTTTCGGGGCCGGACCGTCGATGAGCTGATCAGCGCCTTCAAACACGCCTGGGCCGACAAGTCCGTCGGCGTCATCGTCATCACCGGCGCCGGCGAGCGCGCCTTCTGCGCCGGCGGCGACGTCAAGGAGCGCGCCGAGACCGGCTCCTACGGCGAGACCGAGTGGGGCACCTTCGAGATCGAGCGCCTGCACCGGATCATCCGCGACGTGCCCAAGCCCGTCATCGCCGCCGTCAACGGCGTGGCCGTCGGCGGCGGGCACGTCCTGCACGTCCTCGCCGACCTCACCCTGGCCGCCGAGCACGCCCGGTTCGGCCAGTCCGGGCCGAGGGTGGGCAGCTTCGACGCCGGTTTCGGTTCGGCCTACCTCGCCCGCGTGATCGGCGAGAAGCGGGCGCGCCAGCTGTGGTTCCTGTGCGAGCTCATCGACGCGCGCACCGCGCTGAACTGGGGCTTGGTGAACGAGGTGGTCCCCGCCGACGCGCTGGCCGACACGACGCGGGAGTGGGCCGCGAAGATCAATGCGCTCTCACCGACCGCGCTACGCTTCCTCAAACACTCGTTCAACGCCGACACCGACCATCTTGGCGGCCTGTCCCACCTGGCGTTCGACGGGCTGGACGTCTTCGGCCGCACGGCCGAGGCCGCGGAGGGAGCGGCGGCGTTCAACGAGAAGCGCCGACCTGATTTCGGCCGGTTCCGTTGACAGGGAGAGACTGGTAGCCATGACCGACATTGACGCAACCGCCCAGGACGGCAACGGGGACGACAAGCGCGACGACGCGGACAAGCCCCGCACCGTCGTGGTCGTGGGACCCGACGGGCAGCCCGTGGGCACCGTCGAGGTCGGCGGCCACGAGGAGGACCCCGACGACCGCGAGGACCCGGCCAAGCTCGTCGAGCAGCCCGCGAAGGTCATGCGCGTCGGCAGCATGATCAAGCAGCTCCTCGAAGAGGTCCGCGCCGCGCCGCTCGACGACGCCGGCCGCCGCCGCCTCAAGGAGATCCACCGCAAGTCCATCGCCGAACTCGAAGACGGCCTCGCGCCCGAGCTGCGCGACGAACTGGAGCGCCTGTCCCTCCCCTTCGACGAGGAGGTGCCCAGCGAGTCGGAACTGCGCATCGCGCAGGCCCAGCTCGTCGGCTGGCTCGAAGGACTCTTCCACGGCATCCAGGCCGCGCTCGTCGCCCAGCAGATGGCCGCGCGCGTGCAGCTGGAGCAGATGCGGCGCACCATGCCCGCCCTGCCCGGCGGACCCGTCGGCGCCGGCCAGATCCCCGGCCTCCAGGCCGCCCTCCAGGCGGCCGGCAAGGGCGACGACGACGAGGACGAACCCGGCCACGGGCAGTACCTGTAGACGACTCCACGAAGGGCCGGGCGCGCGCCCGGCCCTTTTCGGTGACCTCACCACCTTGGCGAGCGCCGGGCGCAGACCCTAACCTCGCACCCATGACCTTCTCGATCGTGGCCCGCTCGGCCGACGGCACCATGCACGGCGTCGCCGTGGCCAGCAAGTTCCTCGCCGCCGGCGCCGTCGTCGCCGAGGCGCGCGCCGAGGTCGGCGCGCTGGCCACGCAGGCCTTCGCCAACCTCGCCTACCGCCCCCAGGGCATCGCCATGCTCCAGACCGGCACCGCCCCCGCCGACGTCGTCGCCGCCCTCACCATCGCCGACGCCGGCCGCGCGCAACGCCAGCTCGGCGTCGTCGGCGCCCATGGGCCCGCCGCGACCTTCACCGGCGAGGAGTGCATGGACTGGGCCGGCGGGATCGCCGGCGAGGACTTCGCCGCCCAGGGCAACATCCTCACCGGACCCGAGGTCGTCGACGCCATCGCCGCCGCCTGGCGCGACGGCGAGGCCATGCCCTTCCCCGAACGCCTCCTCGCCGCCCTCCACGCCGGCGACCAGGCCGGCGGCGACCGCCGCGGCCGCCAGAGCGCCGCCGTCCACGTCGTCGGCAAAGGCCTCGGCTACGGCGGCACCAGCGACGTCGCCGTCGACCTGCGCGTCGACGACCACACCGACCCCGTCGGCGAACTCGGCCGCCTCCTCGGCATCCACCGGCTCCTGTTCGGCACCCCGGACCCCGACACCCTCCTCGACCTCGACGGCGAACTCGCCGCCGAAGTCCGCGAACTCCTCGCCAAGGCCGGACACCACGGCCCGGCCACACCCGAGGGACTCGACCGCGCGCTGTCGGACTGGGCCGGCGTCGAGAACCTCGAAGAACGCCTCGTCCCCGGCCGCGTCGACCCCCTCGTCCTCGACCACCTGCGCGCCTCCTGAACCCGCCCGCGCAAGGGATGTGCCACTCGGCACGCCCGATCGGGCGCCGAAGAGCCCTACCGAGCGGTAGAAATGACGGGTGGAAACAGATCACCTCGGCGACGCCTACCGCTTCGAGACGATCCCCCTCGGCACCGACCGCGAAGGGGACGTGGTCGCCACGCTCGTCGAACGCTGCGACAACCCGCCCGACGGCCCGGCCGTCCTCTACGTGCACGGATTCTCCGACTACTTCTTCCACCCCCACGTCGCCGACTTCTACCGCGACCGCGGCTACGCCTTCTACGCCCTCGACATGCGCAAGAGCGGCCGCAGCATCCGCCCCGGCCACACCCCCTACCTCGTCGGCGAGATCAGCGACTACTTCCCCGAACTCACCGAGGCCGTCACCCGCATCCACCGCACACACGGCAAACTCCTCATCAACGCCCACTCGACCGGCGCGCTCGCCGTCGCGCTGTGGGCCGAGGACACGCGGGGGCGCGGGCTGGTCGACGCGCTGGTGTTCAACAGCCCCTTCCTGACGCTCAACGCGCCCCGGTCGGTGCGCTTCCTCGGCTCGGGCATCGCGCGCACGCTGGGGCGTTTCTCGCCGCTGTCGGTGGTGCCGCTGCCGTCGAGCGGGGCGAACGTGCAGAGCATCTACGCCGGCGCGCACGGCGAGTGGGACTTCAACGTCGAATGGAAGCCGCTGACGGGCGTGCCGGTGCGGATGGGCTGGCTGCGCGCGGTCGTGCGGGCGCAGGCGCGCCTGCGGCGGGGGCTGCACATCGAGGTGCCGGTGCTGGCGGCCTCGGCGGGCACGACCTACCGGCGGCTGGGCTGGACGCCCGAGGCGATGACCGGCGACGCCGTCCTCGACGCCGACGCGATCGCCAAGGCCGCGGTCCGGCTGGGCGAGGACGTCACGGTCGTGCGGATACCCGACGGCATGCACGACCTCGCGCTGTCGGGGGAGGCCGCGCGGGCCCGGTTGTTCAAGGAGATCGGCGTCTGGCTGGACGCGCGCTTCGACTGAGGAAGGCGTGCGGGCGCTTGCTACCGTGCCTGCGATGAGTGACGAGATCGACATCTACGAGCAGTACGGACCGGCGACCCACGAGGTCACCAGCGGTGTCTGGAACACGTGGGGAGCACTGGACCCGCACGTCATCGGCCACCTGGTCAACCCGTCCTTCATGGGCGGCCCGCGCTGGCCGGCGCTGCGCCAGGCGCACGTCATCTCGCGTCGCGACGACGCGCTGCTGGTCGCCAGCGACGGTCTGGCCGATCCCATGACCTGGAACGACGCCGAGCCCTCCAACGGGTTCGAGGTCGAGGTGTACGGGATCGGCGAGCGCTTCGATGGCGACGACACGATGGGCGTGGCGGCGCACTGGCTCGGGCGGACGGTGATGACGCTGTCGAACACGGTCGCCTCGCACGGCATCGTGTTCGGGCGCCAGCTGGCGCACTGGGGGACGCTGACGATCGGGCTCGGCGGGATCGGCGTTCCCGGCGCGTACGAGGAGAAGTACGTCGACGGCGAGGGCAACGTCGTGGCGATCCTCGGCCTCGACGACGCCGAGATCCCATCGAGTGCGGACGGTCCACTGTCGGCGATCCGGCTGGTCAACGCGAAGCTGCTGACCGTCGCCGAGGCCGACTTCTG
This sequence comes from Phytomonospora sp. NPDC050363, assembly GCF_040655735.1. NCBI lineage: Bacteria > Bacillati > Actinomycetota > Actinomycetes > Micromonosporales > Micromonosporaceae > Phytomonospora > Phytomonospora sp. NPDC050363. The sequence continues at coordinate 26,227 of NZ_JBFAKK010000028.1, read as the reverse complement.
CGTGCAGTCGGGGACCGGGCAGCAGGAGGCCCGCGAGGAGCTCGGCCGCCGCTTCGCCGAGCAGGGCGGGGTGCTGCGGTCCTGGCTGGACCGCGAGTCGGTGGTCTAGGGGCCGGTCCAGGGGCTGGATCGGGAACGAGCGTTCGCGCCTCAGGCGAGCAGGGCCTCGATGTAGGCCGCGACGCCGTCCTCCACATTGGACAGCGTGCGGGCCCGCGCGGCGGCCAGGACGTCGGGGTGCGCGTTGGCCATCGCCACCGAGTTCCCGGCCCAGCCGAACATCGGGAGGTCGTTGCGGGCGTCGCCGAAGACGAGCACGTCGTCGGAGGACAGGCCCAGGTCCTGCGCCACGAAGGCCAGGCCGGTGCCCTTGTCGTGCCCGGGCGGGCACAGCTCGACGTAGCCGATGCCGGCCTCGGTGAGCATGCACCACGACTCGGGGACGAGCCGCCGGGCGGCGTCGAGGACCACGTCGATGTGCACGATCGGGCTGCGCACGAAGGCCTTCACGACCGGCGCGGTCAGCGAGGCGGCGCGGTCGGCGTGGGTGAGGGTGACCGGGAACGGCCAGTCGGTGGGGACGGGGTCGGCGAGCAGCGGCGAGTCGTGGCCGCCGTCGTTCTCCACGACCAACTCCAGCGGCCCGACCACGTCCTCCAGCTTGGCGACGACCCGCTCGACGCGGTGCCCCGGGAGGAGCGCGGCGTGGCGAAGGTCGGCGCTCTCGGCGCCGAGGCGGTAGATGTGGGAGCCCTGCGCGAGGACGAGGTAGTCGGCGAGCGGGACCTCCATCCGGCAGATGTCGAGCAGCCGGGGGCCGCGGCCGGTGATGCCGACGATCGCGATCCCGTGGTCCTTGGCGGCCTCCATCGCGCGCTTCGTGCGGGGCGAGGACGCGTGGTCGGCGCCCAGCAAGGTCCCGTCGAGGTCGGTCGCGATGAGTTTCGGGAGTGCCGAGCGGGTCATGGGAACCACCGCCGCAGCACCGCGGCGACGCCGTCCTCGCCTACGGAGGGGGCGACCTCGTCGGCCGCCGCCTTGATCGAGTCGGCGGCCTGTCCCATGGCCACAGCATGCCCCGCCCAGGCGAACATCGGCAGGTCGTTGGCCGAATCGCCGAACACGACCGTCTCGGCGGCGGTGACCCCGTAGGCCTGTGCGACGCGGTCGAGGCCCGAGGCCTTCGTGGCGCCGGCCGGGCCGATGTCGGTCCAGCCGTTGAAGCCGACCTCGGCGTGGTAGATGCTCGTGTCGAGGCGGGCGCCGTCGGTCGCGGCCTGCGCGCGGGGGCAGCGCGCCTCCCCGACGCCGTAAGGGTTCTGGCTCGGTACACGCGCCACGAGCCGCACCGTCCGCGTCGCCGACAGGGCCTCCAGTTCGAGGGTGTGCAGCCACACCGACTCGAAGTCGCGCTTGAAGTCGGCGGTGGTCACCCAGCCCCGCGACTCGTACTCGACGGCGAAGGTGACCTCCGGGTCGGCGGTGCTGTAGGCCGTGATCGCCGCGGCCGGGTCGATGTGCTGCCGGTGCACCGCCCGCTTGGTGGCGATGTCGTAGACGACCGCGCCGTGCGAGGCGACGTGGAGGCCGTCGGTGAAGCCGAGGTCGGCGATGGTGCGCAGGGTGCTCCACAACGCCCGGCCCGTCGCGACCGCCACCGGGACGCCCGCCCGTCGTACGGCCGCCAGGGCGTCCACCACGGCCGGGCTGGGGCGCAGGTGGGTCGTGTCGTGGCCGACGACGGTGCCGTCGAGGTCGACGACGACGAGTTTGGGGGTGCGCATCATCATCCGACATTACCGACGCGGGGGTGAACGGCTGTGATCAAAGGGGAGTTGTGTTGGGCACAATTCGGCTGATCGAAGGTGAAAGGTGCGGGGGGCTTGGGGGCGGTGCGGACGGCGGGAACGCGCCATGCGGGGGTCGAACGGCGGCGATGTGAGGGGTTCTCACGCTAGGTTCATGCGCGGCTCAGGCGGCGCGTCGAGGTGTGCGCGGTGGCGGGCCACGACGTTCATGGGGGTAGAGACGTGCGAATCGTGGGGAAACTGGCGGTGCTGACGACGGCCGCGATGGTGGGGATCGTCGGCGGGGTGGCGGGGGTCGCGGCGGCAGGGGGCGGGGACGGGGGAAGGATCCTCGTGGCGCCCTACCGGGTCGCCAACGACGGGGGCGAGTTCCGCACGGAGGACGGTGCCGAGGGGGCGCACCGGACCGATCCCATGGCCGGGGATCTTCGGATGGCGGCGGAGCGGTTCGAGGTCGACCTCGGGGGGACCGATCCCACCCGCCTGGAGATGACGACGGCGCCGGTGGTGGACGGGGCGGCCGGGGTCGGGGACGGGGTCGGGGACGGGCTCGGCGTGGTGACGATCGTCGGGGACGGGCGGGCGGAGATTGAGCAGGAGTCGATCCTGCCGCCGGTGTGGAGGATCGTGATCAGCGTCGACCTGGTCGTGACGGTGGAGCACCCGCCCGCCGAGTGGGGCGACGGGGGAGCGGACGGCGGGCCGGTGGTGTTCACGTCGGCTGAGCCGCTGAGGCTGACGGCGACGATCGGGAGCCTGACGATCGAGGAGTTCACGCTGGGTGTGGAGGGGCCGGTGCGGCTCGTGGGGCCGTCGGGGGACGTGGGGACTGGTGGCGGCGACGGTGACGTGGGTGACGGGACGGACGTGGGGGTGAGTCTGGCGCTCGACGCGATCGTCAGTACTCGGGTTTGAGGGTTGGGTAGAGGTGGGCGGGTTTGGATCGAGGTGAGTTGATGCGGGCGGAGTTCTCGGCACTCGACCGAGGCTCCGCCTCAGCGCTGCCGTGCCCCGGCTCTTCCGCACTCCGCGCGCTTCGTTGGACCCGCGTCCTTCGCGTTTCCCTGCGCTCTCCCTCGCTGGACTCTTTCCCGGATCCTGCTGGGCCTCGTTCCGTGCGCGGCGAAATGTCGCACCTCGCCCGTATCGTGATCTGTGGGGCCCCCTGGGGCGCACAGGGAAAATGCGCGATTCCCGAAGCCGCGTGGGACAGAACGCTGCCCACACCCAGGGCCATGCCGGTCACGAGCGGTAGCTCGGCGGCGGTGGTCGGCAGCTCGCCGGCCAGCTGCCGGCCGAGGAGTCGGCCAGCGCGGCAGCTTGGGTGCTTGGTGGCTGGCCTGTTCCTCGCGTTCGACCGGCTGGGTGGCTCCGCCCCCAGCACCCCCGCCGGGACTCCGTCCCGGACCCTGCTGGGGCACCGCCCCAGACCCCGCTGGGAGGCTTCGCCCCCAGACCCCCACCAGGAACTCCGTCCCTGGACCCGGTCCTCGGCCTGGGCTGCGGGCCGTTGGGGGGCGGCCAGCCCGGCCCGGTCGGCCGGGCTCTGCCCAGCCTGTTCGCCCGGGCGGCCAGCCGGGCTGGCCGGGCCCAGCCCTTTCGTCAGCCCGGCTGGCCGGGCCCTGCCCAGTCGGGCCCTCTACCTCGGGAACCACCGGCGAAGAACCGTCGCCACGCCGTCTTCTGTGACGGCCGGCGCGACTTCGTCGGCCGCCGCCTTCACGTCGTCCAGAGCCTGTCCCATCGCCACCGCGTGGCCCGCCCAAGCGAACATCGGCAGGTCGTTGCTGGAGTCGCCGAAGGCCACGACGTCGGCCGGGTCCACCCCGTACTCCTCGGCCACCCTCCCCAGCCCCGAGGCCTTCGAGGTGCCCGCCGCCAGGACCGCGATCCAGCCCTTGATCCCCACATCGGTGCGGTACACGGTGGCATCGAGACCGGCGGCCTGCACGGCGGTGGCGCCGTGGGGGCAGTGGTCGGTGGGGCCGTAAGAGGTGCCGTCGCAGGTCACCTTCACGCCGAGGAGGATCGTCCGCGAAGCGGTCAGGGCGTCCAGCGGCAGCCGTTCCCGCCAGGTGGTCGGGAAGCCGCGCACGTAGTTCTCGCAAGTCGACCAGCCGCCCTCGTCGTGTTCGACGACGAAGCTCGCCGCCGGATCGACGTCGAGGAACGCCCGCACCGCCGCGCCGGCGTCGAAGTGGGAGCGGTGCACGTCGCGCCCGGCGCCGAGGTCGTGGACCAGGCCGCCGTGCGAGTAGACGTGCAGCCCATCGGTCAGCCCCAGCCCGGCGACGACCTTGCGGGCCTCGCACTCGGCACGTGCGGTCGCCACGACCACGGGCACGCCCGCGTCGCGGACCGCCCGCAAGGCGTCGACGACGGCCGGGCTCGCCTGGTGACCGGAACCGTGCCGAAGCACGGTCCCGTCGATGTCGACCGCGACGAGCCCCGGCCTGCGCATCAGGAACCCACCGGCTCCAGCACGTCCTTGCCGACCCACGGGCGCAGCGCCTCGGGCACGATGACCGAACCGTCGGCCTGCTGGTTGTTCTCCAGGATCGCCACGAGGAAGCGCGTGGTCGCCAGCGTGCCGTTGAGGGTCGCGGCGATCTGCGAGCGGCCCTCCTCGTCGCGGTAGCGGACGTTGAGGCGGCGGGCCTGGAAGGTCGTGCAGTTCGACGACGAGGTCAGCTCGCGGTAGCGCTCCTGCGAGGGGAACCACGCCTCGATGTCGAACTTGCGGGCCGCCGAGCTGCCCAGGTCGCCCGCCGCGGTGTCGATGACCCGGTAGGGCAGGCCGAGCAGGCCCATCATCTCCTCTTCCATCGCCAGCATCCGCAGGTGCTCGTCGCGCGCCTGCTCGGGCTTGCAGAAGGAGAACATCTCGACCTTGTCGAACTGGTGCACGCGGATGATGCCGCGGGTGTCTTTGCCGTGGCTGCCGGCCTCGCGGCGGAAGCAGCTCGACCAGCCCGCGTAGCGCTTCGGCTCGGTCAGGTCGAGGATCTCGTCACTGTGGAACGCCGCCAGCGCGACCTCCGAGGTGCCGACCAGGTACAGGTCGTCGCGCTCCAGGTAGTAGACCTCCTCGGCGTGCGCGCCCAGGAATCCGGTGCCCTCCATCGACTCCGGGCGCACCAGCACCGGCGTGATCATCGGCGTCAGGCCGTTGGCGACCGCCCGCTGGATCCCCAGCTGGAGCAGCGCGATCTGGAGCAGCGCGCCCGGACCGGTCAGGAACGAGAAGCGCGAGCCCGAGACCTTCGCGCCGCGCTCCATGTCGATGGCGCCGAGCAGCTCGCCCAGCTCCAGGTGGTCGCGGACCTTCTCGATGGCCGGGATCTCGCCGACCTCGCGCAGAACGACGAAGTCGTCCTCACCGCCGGGCACGACGCCCTCGTCGACGATGTTCGGGACGTCGAGCTGGGCCTTCTTGAGCGCCTCGGCACTCTCGGTGACCTGCGCGTCGGCGGCCTTGACCTGGACCGCGAGCTCCTTCGTGCGGGCCAGCAGCTCGGCCTTCTCCTCGCCCTTGGCCTTGGCGACCTGCTTGCCGAGCGTCTTCTGCTCGGCGCGCAGCACCTCGTAGGCGTGCAGGGCGGCGCGGTTGTCCTCGTCGGCCTTGACCAGCGTGTCGACCGCGGACTCGGACGCTCCGCGGGTGCGCTGGCTGGCACGTAGGAGGTCCGGGTTCTCGCGGAGAATGCGCAGATCAATCATGCCGTTCAGGGTAACGACAGACCGAAACGGCCCGCACGCGAGTTAACTTGTCGGCGTGGCCGTGGAGATGGATGCCGAACGTTTCGAAGAACTCGTCGCCGACGCCCTCGACGAGATACCCGAGCAGCTGCTGCGCATGATGCGCAACGTGGCGATCGTCGTCGAGGACGAGTCCCCGTCCGACGGTCCCGAACTGCTCGGGCTCTACGAGGGCGTCGCGCTGCCCGACCGGGGGTGGGACTACGGAGGGGTGCTGCCCGACAAGATCAGCATCTTCCGCAACCCGATCCTGCGGATCTGCGACACCGACGAGGACGTCGTCGAGGAGGTGGCGGTGACGGTCGTGCACGAGATCGCCCACCACTTCGGCATCGACGACGCGCACCTGCACGAATGGGGCTGGGGCTGATGTCGTGGTTCCCCGGCGGGACCTCGGTCTCGCGCGTCACCGTCTATGACTGGTCCACAGTGGATGGAATGGCCGGCGGTTCGCCGCATCTGCACACCGCCTCGGCCGAGGGCTATGTCGTGGTCGGCGGCGAAGGTGCCGTCGAGACGCTCGACTCGACCGGTTTCGCCTCGCATTCCCTTACGCGCGAACGGATCCTGTGGTTCACGCCGGGGACCGTGCACCGCCTGGTCAACCACGGCGGCCTGGAGATCCTCGTCGTCATGTCCAACGCCGGGCTCCCCGAAGCCGGCGACGCCGTCATGACCTACCCGCCCGAAATCCTCGCCGATCCCGAGGCGTACGCCGCCGCGACCGCCATCCCGCCCGGCCCCGGTGCCGAGGACTTCGTCCGCCGACGCCGGGACCTCGCCGTCGAGGGATACCTCGGCTGGCGCGCCCGCGTCGAGGACGAGGGACCGGCCGCCTTGGCCGAACTTCACGAACTCGCCGCGAAACTGGTGCGCGGCAAGGCCTCCGGCTGGCAGAATCTATGGCGGGAGAGGCCGCTGGCCGAAGCGCGCCGAACTGGTGAACACCTCGACGCGCTGGCCGAAGCCGATCCCGCGCACCTGTCACAAGCTTCCGTGCACGCGGCCCCGGCGCACGCCGGACCGCTCCGGTACGGAATGTGCGGACACCTGCAGACCTTCGACGTGGAAGGTGCCCAACCTGCGCGGTAACCGCTTTTCGCTCCTTGGAAAGGCAGCACCGTGTACACAAAGGACGCAAGACTCTTACTGGCGCGCCTGGGAATCGTGGCCCTGCTGGCCACGTTCGGGCTCATCCTCACCGGCTCCCCGTCGCAGGCGGCGAGCACTCTGCGCGCGGCCGCCGCGGAGAAGAACATCGTCATCGGCACGGCCGTCGAGCCCAGCCTCCTGTCCGGCGAGACCGCGTATCGCGAGATCGTCGCCCGCGAGTTCAACTCGCTGACCGCCGAGAACGCGATGAAGTGGGAAACGGTCCAGCCGTCCCGCGGCTCCTTCAACTGGTCCGGCGGCGACGCCGTGGTCAATTTCGCCGCCCAGAACGGGCAGCGCGTCTACGGCCACACGCTCGTGTGGCATTCGCAGACACCCCAATGGGTGCAGAACCTGTCGGCGGCCGAACTCCTGCCGGTGATGCGCACCCACATCGACACCGTCGTCAAGCACTTCGGGTCCTCTGTGGACACGTGGGACGTGGTGAACGAGGTCGTCGGCGACAACGCCGCCTACCGCGACTCCTTCTGGTACCAGAAGCTCGGCGCGAGCTACATCGCCGAGGCCTTCCGCGCCGCGCGGGCGGCGAGCCCGACGGCGAAGCTGTTCATCAACGACTACAACATCGACGGCATCAACGCCAAGAGCACCATGTACTACAACATGATCCGCGACCTGAAGGCCCAGGGCGTTCCGATCGACGGCATCGGCTTCCAGGCCCACCTGACCGTCGGGGGCGTCCCCGGTGACATGAGGGCCAACCTCCAGCGCTTCGCCGACCTCGGGCTCGACGTGCGGATCACCGAACTCGACATCCGCATGCAGACACCTCCCGACGCGACGAAACTCGCCCGGCAGGCCGCCGACTACGCCGCCGTCGTCAACGCCTGCCTCGGGGTGAGCCGCTGCCGCGGGATCACCATCTGGGGCTTCACCGACAAGTACTCGTGGGTGCCCGACGTCTTCCCCGGACAGGGCGCCGCGCTGATCTACGACGCCAACTACCAGGCGAAACCCGCCTACCAGAGCACCCTGACCGCTCTTGGCGGAACGCCGGGCCCGGGCCCGGATCCCGACCCCGATCCCGGCCCCTGCAAGGTCACGTACCGCACGAACGACTGGCAAGGCGGGTTCACCGGCGCGGTGACGGTCGCCAACACCGGAACGGCGTCGATCACGGCGTGGAGCCTGGTGTGGACATTCCCCAGTGGACAGAGCGTGAGCCAGGGCTGGAACGGCACCTACACGCAGTCGGGGACGACCGTGACGGTGCGGAACGTGGCGTACAACGGCACGATCGCGCCCGGACAGTCGACGCAGATCGGCTTCAACGGCACCTGGACAGGGGTGAACACGGCGCCGAACGCGTTCACGTTGAACGGTACGAGCTGCACGGTCGGATGACGGCCGGGCAGGACGGACGGTAGATCGCACGACTGGTGAGTCGCACGACGAATGCGGGGGACGGGCCCGGCGCGAAGGCGCCGGGCCCGTTCGTGCTCGTGTGTGCGGCCGACCGCGTCAGCTCTTCCGGGGAACCCGCCGCAAAGCAGGTCCGGCGTCACGCCGCCGCACCTTCGTCGGCGGTTCCGGTCGCACCACGTCCGGCCCCGCGTCGAGGGCCAGACCCTCGAAGAGTTCGTCGGTCTCCGGCCCATCCCGGTGAGCGGGGCTGTACCGGTCCTCGTCCTGAGCGCGACCGCGCTGCCCACCGCCGGCGTTGTTCGTCGCGGCCTGCCGCGGATTCCGGATCACGCCGCGATCGTTGGCCGCAGAGGCGGCCGCCGGCCGGGTCAAGCCCGCCTGCGTCGGCCGCTGGCCGAGCACGGAGGGTGAAGTGCGAGGGCCGCCTGCGGGGGCGGGGGACATGCCCCCCGGCCGCTGCACGGGAAGGCCGGGCGTGGCGGACGGACGCATCCCACCGAAAAGGCCGGGGTTCGGCGGAGGCGTGCCGTGCATGGGGCTGAGCGGCGCGGGCCCGACGGGAGACGGGGTGGGGACGGGCCCGGGCCCCGTGATGACGCCGGGGCCGGGGCCAGGGGTGGGGAACTCGAGCTGGGGGCCGTCGGGCGGGCGGGGAGTGGGCGTGAGGAGGGGCGGGTCCGCGCCCGCGGCGGCGGGCGGGGGCGGGGTAGGGGGCGGCGGGGTGTAGGTGAAGGGGTAGGTGATGTCGCGACCGCCGCCGGACCCGGAGCCGTCGGAGGGGGTGACGGGGACGCGGGGGACGTTGCCATATGTGGGGCCTGTGTAAGGGCCCGGCTCGTGCATGTCGGTGTGCCACGCCTGGGTGGTCTCGACCGACATGGTGTGCATTCGATCCCTGGCAGCCTGGTCGTACGATGCCTTGGCCGCTTGGAATCCGGTGACGCCGTCGATGGCGTAGTTGTCGAAAACGTGGGGATCTTTCTCGTAGGCCGCCTTCATTGCCGCCCACTCGGCGCGGATCTCGTCCAGATCGGTTTTGGCGGCTTCGATTGCATCGGCGATGGCGTCCAGCGCCCGGGCGTTGCCAGAGGCTGTGAGCATGCCTCGCTGGAAGGACTCGGCGATGCCGGAGGACTCATAGCGCACCACACTTGTGGCACGGGACGACCAATGATCCATCGCCCGTTGTAGATGTCCGGTGATCTTCGAATGATGCAACTCGGCGAGCTCGGTGAGCTTGCGGTATGCGGCGGCTTGCGAACGCCAGATGGGCACTTGGGCGTAGTCAGCGTCAATGATGGCTGCTAGTTCATCCAAGCCGTTGCCTTCGAACCACTGCTCGGCCATTCGAGTCCTCCCCTAGGACGACGGTGGCGGTGTGAAGTACTGCATGATCGTTGAGATGCTGGTCTCGGAGTCCACGTCTGTTTCAGTGAAATCCTCAGAGACTGAGGCCAGGACGTTGGTTACGGCTATGAGACCCGCATCGAGGTTGTCGAAGAACTCGATCATCTTGCCGACACAATGATCGTGATGTGCACCGATACCACCAGGGCCGTATATGTAACCTGCGTGCCTGTCGGACATGACGTCCGCGTTCGGCGCGAGCGCCTCACTGATATCGAGGAGTTTGGGCCTGTAGTCGAACTCCAGGTCCCCAAGCGCCAGTTCAGCAACACGGCGCAACTCGGCCGCATCCAAGCGGATGTTGGTCATCGAAATCCCTCCCCTGGATATAGTCTCAGAAGTGTCAAGCACGCCGACGGCTGAGTACTACCAGCAAAACGAGTCCGCCCACCACCGCTGCACCAACGATTCCTATGAGTGCCCATGGTGGCTGTGAATCAGCTGGCGGGGCAAGCGACGAGGTGGCTGGCGGGTCTGACTGATAGACCGGATCGCCGTTTACGTGTGGAGGATTCGATGGATCGTAGGGCCGCACTGGCGAAGTAAGAGCCGTCAGTGGGTTGATCACTCCATACCCGACCTTGCGGTCCCTGCCGGCCTCTTGCTTGTCGTCAGCCGTCGAGTACAGCTGCCGCATCATGTCTTCACGAGACATATCCGGCCAGTGCGACTTGAGTAGTGCAAGTGTTCCTGCTGTCGTGGCAGCAGCTTTTGAGGTACCGCTCGTATCCTCGTACCCCCCATCCGGGCCAGCGGAGGTGAGTCCTTCGCAGGGGGCAGCCACCGCGATCGCGGGGTGCTCCAGGCCAACCTCGGAGTAGTCGCCGTCCTTGCCGCTGCAACCGGCCAGGACGACGTTGGTGAACAGCCCGGGAAAGCCAACGTGCTTCTCCCCGGCCAACGCGTTCGCCGTCGGCGCCACCACGGGAATCCCTTTGGCCTCCGCCTCATCGATGAGCGCCTCTTCTTCAGGCTCCCCAGTCCCGCCCCCGTACGCCAGCAAGATCACATCGGCACCGTTGTCGATGACCCACCGGATGCCCTTCAGCAACTCCGCGTCGTCGTACTTCTCGTCCCCCGGCCGCCAAGCCCCGTACGACAAAATCCTCGCCCCCGGCGCCACCCCCAGCACCCCGTCCCCCCCACCGTCCCCGTGCCCGTGCCCCGCGACCAGCGATGCCATCGCCGTCCCGTGCCCCGTCACATCCGTCTGCCCATCCCCCGCCGGACTCCACGAGTCCTTCCCCGCGACCACGACCCCCGTCAGGTCCGGGTGCGTCGAGTCCACCCCCGTGTCCACGATCCCCACCGTCACACCCTCGCCGGTGGCGATCCGGTGCGCCTCCGGCAACCTCAGCGCCTCGACCATCCACTCGGCATCGCGCACGTCGTCGGCATGCGCGGCCGGCGCCCACACCAGCAGGATCCCAACGGCCGCAACGCCCGCCCACAACCGTCGCATGTGGGGCACGCTAACCCACCGCCGCAACCGACCGCAAGCCGCGCGTTACAGCGCGGTCCCCTCGCGCAGCCCTCGCAGCCACAGGGCGGCGGCGTCCAGGTCGGCGTCGCGCAGTCCTTGGGGGGCCGCGACGGGCGGATCGTCGCTGTCCCTTGGGTAGGAGCCCAGGAACCGCACCTCGGCGCACACCCTCCGCAGCCCGAGCAGGGCCTCTCCCATCCGGGGTTCGGCGACGTGGCCGGCGCAGTCGAGCAGGAAAACGTACCTCCCCAGCCGCTCACCGGTCGGCCTCGACTCGATGCGCGTCAGGTTGACGCCCCTCACCGACAACTCGGTCAGCACCGACAGGAGCGCGCCGACCCTGTCGTGCGCGATGTACACCGCCAGCGACGTGACGTCGTTCCCCGTCGGCGCCGGCGGTGCGGTGCCGGGGGGCGCGACGAGGACGAAGCGGGTGGCGGTGTCGGGACGGTCGCCGATGTTGTCGGCCAGCACCGGCACCCCGAGCTGTTCGGCGGCGATGGGCGCGCAGACGGCGGCGTCGGCGGCGCCGTCGAGGACGGCCTGCGCAGCGGCCGCGGTGGACAGCACCTCCACTGTGGACGCCGACGGCAGCTTGGCGCGCAGGAATCCCCGGCACTGCGCCAGCGCGTGGGGGTGGCTGGCGACGGTGCGCACCGACTCGATCGGCATGCCCCCGGCCAGCACGAAGGTCACCGGCAGGACTACCTCCCCGACGACGCGCAGCGCGGGCCCGCCGAGGAGGTTGTCGAGGGTCACCGGCACCGAACCCTCCAGGGAGTTCTCCAGCGGCACGAGCGCGGCGCCGGTGGTGCCGTCGCGGACGGCGTCGAGGGCCTCGGGGATGCTGCGGACGGGCACGGCGGCTTCCGGCGCGGGGCTCAGGCGGCGCACGGCCGACTCGCTGAAGGTTCCGGGCGGCCCGAGATATGCGACGGTGACCATCCCCCGAGCCTAGATAACCCGCGACCGCAGGCCGCGCACGCGGGTCGGGTGAGCTGGAAGTACGCCACGGCCGCCGCCCCCATGCCCCACCCCCACACCCAGTAGGCGGGCACGGCGACCCAGTAGAAGGCGAGCGGGAGCGTGCCGCCGTCGAAGTCGCCCGACGCGCTGCTCACGGCCAGCTGGGCCAGCGCGATCCCGAAGTAGACGACGAGCCCGATCGCGAACACGGCGGCGGGCCCGAGCACGAGCCAGCGCGGGACGCGGCGCCCGCGCAGGAACAGCGTCCAGCGCGGCCACACGCGGCCCCACCGGTGCACCAGCGCCAGCGGCAGGAGGGTCCCGGCGAGCAGGAAGCCGCCCTCGAAGACCAGCAGCGATCCTTGCAGCGGCATGCCGTCGAAGCCGACGGCGACCTGCGCGCCGACCCGCACGAGGCACCCGGCGACGGCCAGCCACGCGCCGGCGCGTGCCCAGCGCGGGACGGCGGTCCACCGGTGCCACCCGTCGGTGCGGCCGCAGCGCAGGCACGCCTCGCGCATGCCGCGCCGGTAGCGGGCCACCGAGGCGAGCAGGAGCAGCGCGAGGACCGCGCAGCCGAGGCGGCTGGCGAGGGCGGCGAGTTCGGGGCCGGTGTCGACGCCGAAGGTGAGCACGCCGACGATGTCGAGGAGGAAGAGGGCGTCGGCGGCCAGGAGCGCGACCGCCACGGCCGTTCCCGCCACGGCGAGCACGCGCGAGTTTCCCGACAGCCGCATGCCGATGGCGATCCCGGCGGCGGCCAGGCACAGCGACGCGGGTGCCCAGCCGGTGAGGACGATGAGGTCCTCGCCCATCGGGGGCAGGTCGGGCGCACCGAGCAGGGCCCAGGCCGCGCGCAGGGCGCCGTAGGCCAGCGCCCACGCGACGGTGAGGACGGGCAGGTGTCGGGTCATGCCCCCAGCCTCGTGAGCGCGGCGGGCGGGCACCTCACGTGCGAAGGGGAGGCGGTTCCCCCGAGCGAGGGAACCGCCCGGCGTCAGCGGCTGAGAGCCCGGGCGACCTCGACGGCGCGTCTCATCTGCACGCCGATGGCGGCGACCTGGGGTTCGGCGATGCCGGAGCCGCCGACGACGCTGACGCCGTAGGGGTTGCCGTTGGCGGGGTCGAACATGACGGGGTCGGCGTATCCGGGGCTGACGATGACGCAGCCCCAGTGGTAGAAGGTGTTGTTCAGCGCCAGGATCGTGCTCTCCTGCCCGCCGTGTGTGGTGGCCGTCGAGGTGAAGGACGTGGCGACCTTGTTCACGAGCTTGCCCTGTTCCCAGAGGGGCCCGGAGGTGTCGATGAACTGCTTGATCTGCGCGGTCGGCAGCCCGTAGCGGGTGGGTGTGCCGAAGGCGAGGACGTCGGCCCATGCGAGGTCGTCGAGGGTGGCCTCGGTGACGTCGCCGGTGGCCTCGGCGTGCGCGGCCCAGTCGGGGTTGGAGGCGATGGCCTCGTCGGGCGCGAGTTCGGCGACCTTGCGCAGCCGAACCTCGGCGCCGGCCTTCTCGGCCGCGGCGACGGCGTGCCCGGCCATCGCGTGCACTGTGCCGGTCGAGGAATAGTAGATGACGGCTACTTTGACCACGGTGGTGTCCCTTCTCGCGTGTTTCCCCTGATTGTGCTGCTTTGCCTGCTCTGGCATGCGGGAAGTGTGAGGCCGGGGACACGGAGCGGAGGCGGCATTGGGGAGACTTGCCCGATGGACTCCTACGACGACCGCCTCACCGCGATGGGCCTGCTGGTGGAGGCCTACCAGGGACTCGTGGACAAGCAGCTGCCGATCGTGCAGGCGGCGGGCCTGTCCCAGATCGACTTCGACGCGCTCATCCGGCTGCACCGCTCCGAGGGCGGGCGCCTGCGGATGTGCGACCTGGCGGCGCAGACGGCCATGTCGACCAGCGGAATGACCCGCATCGTCGACCGCCTGGCGGGCAAAGGGCTGGTGCGGCGCGAGCCGGTGCCGGGGGACCGCCGTTCCTACCACGCGGTGATCACGCCGGAGGGCGTCGAGCGCGTCACGGGCGTCGTGCCGGCGGTCGCCGAGGCGATCAGTGAATGGTTCACGTCGAGATTGGCACCCGGCCAGCTGGAGGCGACGCTGACGGGCCTGCGGATCATTCGCGACGGGGTACGCCCCGACGCCACCGCGGGTGGGTTAGGCCGCCGACCCGACCCCCGGGCCGCCGCTCAGTGCGGCCCGCACGGGGCCAAGCCAGGCCCACACCGACTGCCCGTCGTTGCCCATGCGAACACCCCAGCGCTGTGCGAGGGCGTCGACTATCGTCAGCCCGCGGCCGTCGACGTCTTCCATCGTGGCCTGGCGGGGCTTCGGGGTGGTGTCGGCGCCGCCGTCGGTCACCGAGATCTCCACGTGCGTGTCGGTCACCTCGCACCCGACCGACACGACGCCGCCGGGTAGCGGCGTGGCGTGCCTGATGGCGTTGGCGACCAGCTCAGTGCCGACCATGGTGGCATCGGCGACGAGTTCGCTGGAGAGGCCGGAGAGCTGCTCGGCGAGCCAGCGCCGGACCAGCGCCGCGCTTCGGGCATGGTGAGCCACCCGCATCACGCCGCGGGTCGGTCCACCGGTGGCCGTCTGCAAACCCGTAGTTCTCCCTACCGCGACCTCAAGGGCGCCGCGCGTGGCAACCGCACTTCGATGACGGTCCCGCCTCCCGGCCGAGGCTGGAGGGACACCCATCCGTGCTGACGTTCAACGATCTGCCGTACAAGGTACAACCCCAGACCCACGCCGCCATAGCGTCTGTCGTCTCCGCGCTCGGCCTGCCAGAACCGTTCGAAGGCCATCGAGGCCTCTTCCGCGCTCAAACCTGCCCCACGATCGGCGACCCGCAAACACGCCGTGCCCTCTTCGGTGACGACCGACACATTAATCGGGGTGTCACCGGGAGCGTACCGGGAGGCGTTCGTGGCCAGTTCTCCGACGACCAGGGGGAGGCTCGAACGGTCCCCGTGGGCGACGGTTCCGGGCACCAGATCGGTCTCGACGCGCTCGGCGAGGTCGCCGGGGAGTTCGTCGACGGCGGTGCGGACCTCCTCGGCGAGGTCGAAGGTGCCCAGGCGGGTCTCTCCGGGCGCTCCGAGCGCGGCCCCCGACAGGAGGCGGTCGGCGAGGGTGGCCAGCGCGTCGGCGCGCTGGGCGATGACGTTGACGGCTTCGAGGCGGGCGTCGTCGTCGAGGCGCGTCCAGCGGTGGCGCAGCGTGTCGGCGTAGCCCTTGATGACGGTGGCGGGCGTGCGCAGCTCGTGCCCGGCGGCGGCCAGGAACAGGTCGGCGCCGGAGTCGTCGCGCACGGTGTCGGCGGTGGCGGCCTCGTGGTCGCCGACCAGGTGCGCGGCGGTCGCGGCGGCCAGGCGCAGCAGGGGCGCCTCATCGGCGCGCAGCGGCCGGTCGAGGTACAGCTCCAGGCGCCCGACGGGCCGCTCGTGGACGATGACGGGCACGTGCGCCGCGCGCGTCGAGCGCGTGGCCAGGAGCGGGTCGGTGACCTCGGCCTCCCAAGGGCGCCCGGCGGCCAGCCCCGTCAGGTCGTCGTCGGACAGGTCGGCCTGGCGGCCGAGCAGGAAACGGGCCTCGCGTGAGGCCGACAGGGTCCGGGACTTGCGCCCGACGACGTCGGCGTAGGTCACCAGGCCCGCCCCGACCGCCTCGGCGGTGATCTCGGTGAGCCTGGTGAGGGCGGTGACGCCGTGGCCGTGGGGCCCGCCGGCGTCGGCGGCGGAAAGTACGTCGCCGATACCGGTGAGGAAGGTGGTCACCCGCGCGGTCATGCCCCCACGCTACGGGTGCGCGGGGGCGCGTGCCACGGGGTGCGGCTTATGCGCCGGCGACAGCGTCCCAGTCGACGCGGTGGTCGAACTGCCAGTCGAAGGACTCCGGCCTGGCCATGCGCATCACGACGGGCATCGTCAGGTCGCGCAGGACGCGCGCGACGGGCCCGGCGGCCTTCTGCGCGCTGTTGCGGGCCGCGAAGGCGATGATCCGCTCGACGCGCTCGCGGCGCTGCTCCTCGTAGGCGGCGAAGGCGCGCTCGTAGGGCAGGTCGCGCAGGCTGCGGCCGAGCACGACGGCGCTCTCGATCGCCATCGACGCGCCCTGCCCGGAGCTGGGCGAGGTGGCGTGGGCCGCGTCGCCGACGAGGACCGTGCGGCCGCGGCTCCAGGTGGGGACGCGGGGGAGGTCGTAGAGGCCGCCGGTGACCACGAGCGCGGCCGGGTCGGTGCGGCCGAACAGCTCGGCGGTCGGGAGGCGGTCGCCGGCGAAGGCCTCGGTGAGCACGCGCATCCACTCGCGGGCGTCGACGCGGCGCGCCTCGGCCATGGTGAGGGGTTCCTTGCGGGGCAGGTTGACGAACCAGCCGCCCGAGCCGTCGTCGTGGACCTGGTGGCCGAGGAAGGCGCGTTTGCCGAAGCTCAAGAGCATCTTTCCGCCGGTCGGCGGCAGGCCCGTGTCGGGCAGCATCGCGCCGAAGCCGAGCAGCCCGACGTAGCGGGGGCCGGGGGCGGCGGGGTCGATGAGGTGGCGGGTGACCGAGCGGATCCCGTCGGCGGCGACGAGGATGTCGGCGGTCGCCGAGGTGCCGTCGGCGAAGCGCGCGGTCACCGCGTCCGGGGTTTCCTCGACGCCGACCAGGCGCTTGCCGTAGGCGAAGGGCACCCCGCGCGAGGCGGCCTCCTCGGCGAGGGCGCGGTTGAAGTCGCCGCGCCAGACCGCCAGCTGCGGCGGCAGGTGCTCCGGCGTGCCGAACTCGGCGAGCCGTTTCCCGGTCCAGCTCTGCATGACCAGGGCTTTCATGGGAAAGCCCAGGCGGTGCACGACGTGCTCGGCGCCGAGCACGGCCAGTGCGTTGAAGCCGTTGGGGGCGATGCTCAGCAGACCCCCGACGCCCTCGGCGGGACCGTCGTAGGCCTCGTGGACGCTCGCCGAGATCCCGGCCTTCTGGAGGGCCATGCCGGCGACCGGCCCGCCGATCCCGCCGCCGATGACCAGTGCGGTGCTGACGTTTCTCATGTCCTTCGCCTCTCTGTGTGGAACGCGGCCCACGCGGGCCCCCAGCCGTCGACCGGGTCGACGATCCGGTCGACGAACCCCTCGATGAAGCGCGACTCCGCGTCCAGCAGCGCCAGGCGGTACTCCTCCTCGACCAGGAACAGCGGGTGCACCTCCCCGGCCGACTCGATCGCCGCCCGCGCCTCGGCCTTGAGCGCGTCGAGGCGCACCCGGCGCTGGCCGAGCAGCTCGACGACCTCGTCGGGCGGGAGCACGCCGATCAGCGAGAGCGCCGCGACGAAGTGCGGGTACTCGTGCTCGGGGTGGCCGATCAGGTCGCGCATCCAGTTGCGCAGTTCGGTGCGGCCCGCGTCGGTGAGCTCGTAGACGGTCCGTTCGGGGCGTCCGCCGTCGCGGCTGGTCCCGGCCTCGGTGATGAGGCCGGCCTTGGCGAGCTGGCCGACGACCATGTAGAGCGAGCCGTGGTTGAACTTGACGCTGCGGGCGTCGCCGTTGTCGCGGAGCGCGCGGCTGAGTTCGTAGGGGTGCATCGGCTCGCGGACCAGGTAGGACAGGACCGCGAGGGCGAGGAGGTTGGTGACCTTGCGCTTCGGCTTGGGTGCCATGGTGGGCTCCGTGGTGTTCTGGACATGAGTATTCAGGACTGACTAGTCAGTGTCAACTATTTAGAGCTGACGAGCCTGTCCTCATGGTGCTCGACGGGGAGGAAGGCGAGGTGGGGAGGGGTGGCCGCCCGGCGCCGCGGAGGGCGGCGGCCCGGCCGGAAACCGTTGCCGGGCAAGCAAAGAGCCGCCCCGATGGCCTGGCAGCTTCCGGGCGGCTCCGAGCGGGTCCGAGGACTCGCGATGCCCGCGAATCTAGCAGGGCGGGGCAAGTCGCCTCGGCCGGGCACTCCCTGTCGGGCGTGCCGGGCCTCGGCAGGAGGGGTCAGACCTTGGTGCGCAGGGCGTCGCGGATGACGCCGGGCCGGTCGCTGATGATCGCGTCGACGTTGTGGCGCGCGAGCATCACCGCGTCGGCGGGGTCGTTGACGGTCCACACGAAGACCTTGCGGCCGTTGCGGTGCGCGCGGTCGATCATGTCGAGCCGCTTGCGGACCAGGCGCACGTCGACGCCGATGGTCCCGGCGAACGGCGGCGGCGGGCCCAGCGGGTACTGGAACAGCCACACCAGCGGCGTGTCGGGCGACATCACCCGCGCGCGGTGCAGGGCCGTGCGCGAGAACGACATCACGGTCGCCTCGACGTTCGGGTAGCGCTTCAGCGCGGCGAACAGGCGCCGCTCGACGCGCGCGCCGTAGCGGGTGGGGTGCTTCGTCTCGACGCACAGCCGCACCGGGCGGCCGGCGTCGGCGGCGAGTTCGAGGAGCTGGGGGAGCGTGACGATCTCGCGGTGGGCGGCGTCGGCGGGGACGCCTTCGCGGTTGACCGAGAAGTCGAGGCCGCGCAGCTCGGCGAGAGTGAGGTCGCTCACCGCGCCGCTGCCGTCGGAGGTGCGGTTGACCAGACGGTCGTGGTGGAGGACGAGGTGACCGTCCTTCGTGAGCCGCACATCGCATTCGAGGGCGTCGGCGCCCAGGGCGATGGCCTCGGCGTACGCGGCGACCGAGTGCTCTGGCAGGTGCTCGTTCGATCCCCGGTGCGCGACGATCATCGGTTGCCTGCGTGCTTGGCCGGACATGCCGGAAGGCTAACCCACGCGGGCGTGACAGCATGGCGGGGTACGGGTGATCAAGAGACGGGGAAGAGCACATGGACGCCGACGCCACGCGCGCGCTGCTGGCCGCGGTCGCCGCCGGTGAGGTCGCGGTGGACGCCGCGCTGGACCGCCTCTCGGCGGGGGTCCTCGGCGACGGCGACGGTTTCGCCGACCTCGGATTCGCGCGCGTCGACACGCACCGCGCGCTGCGCACCGGCGACCCGGAGGTGGTCTACGCCGCCGGGAAGACGCCGGAGCAGGTGGTCGCGATCGTCGAGCGCCTGCACGAGGCGCACCCCGCGCATCCGGTGCTGGTCTCGCGCGCCGACGACACCGTGCGCGGCGCCCTGCGCGACGTCTTCGCCGAGCTGTGCACGGACGAACCGCTCGGCCGGATGGTCGCCGTCGGCGCGCACCCGTCGGTCACGGGCGGGAAGGTGACGGTGCTGTGCGCCGGGACCTCCGACCTGCCGGTGGCCACCGAGGCCGCGTTCACCGCCCGCGTGTGCGGCGCCGAGGTCACCCAGATCAGCGACGTCGGCGTGGCCGGCATCCACCGCCTCCTGGCGACGCGGCCCGTGCTGGCCGCCAGCGACTGCGTCGTGGTCGTCGCGGGCATGGACGGCGCGCTGCCCAGCGCGGTCGGCGGGATGGTGGGCGTGCCGATCGTCGCGGTGCCGACCTCGGTGGGCTACGGCGCCTCCTTCGGCGGCCTCGCGGCCCTGCTGACGATGCTGAACTCGTGCGCGCCGGGGGTCACGGTGGTCAACATCGACAACGGTTTCGGCGCCGGTCTGGCCGCCGCGCGGATCGTGCGCAACGTGGGCGTCGGCCCCGGACCGGGAGGTTCATCGTGATCGGCTGGCTCGACTGCGGCGCGGGCGCCAGCGGCGACATGTTCCTCGGCGCGCTCGTCGACGCCGGTGTGCCGCTGGAGATCCTCCAGGAGGCCGTCGACGCGCTGGGCGTCGAGCGGGTCGAACTGCACGCCGACCCGGTGAGCCGGCACGGCCTGGCCGCCACGCACGTGCGCGTGGAGTGCCCGCCGACGAAGGTCGACCGCCGCTTCGTCGCCATCCGCGGCCTGATCAACGCCGCCGAACTGCCGCAGGAGGTGCGCGACGAGGCCGTCGCCGCCTTCACCCGCCTGGGGCACGCCGAGGCGAGCGCGCACCGCGTCGAGCTGGAGCGCGTGCACTTCCACGAGGTCGGGGCGCTCGACTCGCTGGCCGACATGGTCGCCGCCTGCGCGGGCATGCACTGGCTGCGAGTCCACCGTGGACTGTCCACTGTGACCGCGAGCCGGGTCACCGTCGGCGGTGGCGTCACGCGGGGGGAACACGGCGCGATCCCGCTTCCCGCGCCGGCGACCCTCGCCGTGCTCGGCGCCGCCGACGCGCCCGTCAGCGGCGAGGTGCCCTACGAGGCGTGCACGCCGACGGGTGCCGCGCTGATCGCGACCTTCGCGTCGGGTTACGGCCCGCTGCCGCCGATGCGCGTGCGCGCGATCGGTGCCGGGGCGGGCGGCCGCGACCCCAAGGAGCGCGCCAACATGCTGCGCCTGGTCCTCGGCGAACCCGCCGGGGCCGTCGCGGGCGCTCCCGGCACGGCGACCGTGCTGGAGACCAATGTGGACGACCTGGATCCGCGCCTGTGGCCCTCGGTGCAGGCCGCGCTGTTCGCCGCCGGCGCCTCCGACGCCTGGCTCACCCCGATCCTGATGAAGAAGGGCCGCCCCGCCCACACGCTGCACGTGCTGTGCCGCGACGAGGTGTCCGCCGCCGTCCGCGAGGCCGTCTTCGCGCACACCACGGCGATCGGGCTGCGCAGTCTCACCGTCGGCAAGCACGCCCTGGACCGCGAGATGTCCACCGTCGAGGTCGAGGGCCGCCCGATCCGGATCAAGATCGCGCGCGTCGGCGAGCGGACCGTCAACGTGTCGGTCGAGTACGAGGACGTCGCCGCCCTGGCCGCCGAACTCGGCCGCCCGCTCAAGCAGCTTCTCGCCGCCGCCACCGCGAAGGCCTACCTTCGCTACCCAGGGGCCGAAGCGTGAACGGCGTCGCCCTGCTGGCCACCTTCGGCCTGATCTTCATCGCCGAACTGCCCGACAAGACGATGATGGCCACGCTGGTGCTGTCGAGCCGGTACCGGCCGCTGCCGGTGCTCCTCGGCGTCTGCGCGGCCTTCTTCGTGCAGACCGTCATCGCCGTCGCCGCCGGTGGGCTGCTGCGACTCCTGCCGCAGCAGGCGGTCCTCGCGGTCGTGGCGGTCCTGTTCGCCGTCGGCGCGGTCCTCCTGGTCCGCGAGAGCATGGCCGAAGACGATGACGAGGAGGAGGGCAAGGGCAAGGCCGTCACCGGATTCGGCCGCATCGCGCTGACCAGCTTCCTGGTGCTGTTTGTCGCCGAATGGGGCGACGCCTCGCAGCTGGGCACGGCGGCGCTGTCGGCCAAGTACGGCGACCCGCTCGCGGTGTTCATCGGCGCGTTCGCCGCCCTGGTCACGATCGCGACGATCGCGGTCCTGCTCGGTCGCGTGATCGTGCGGTACATCCCGCTGAAGTGGATCCAGCGGGGCGCGGCGGTGCTGTTCGCGATCTTCGCGCTGATCGCGGGGTTCGAGGCGATCTTCGGTTAGAGGCCGGGGTCGAAGAGGGTCACGCGGTTCCCGATCGCGACGAGGATCATGACCCTGCCGACGTATCCGCTGAAGCCCAGCACCGGCGTCGCGGTGCCCAGGTCGATCCGGTGCTCGCCCAACTCCTCCGCCTCGCCCAGGTCGCAGACCCGCAAGCTCCCCTCCGTGTCGACCGTCACGGCGATGGTGCTGCCGTCCCATTCGCCGGCCAGCAGGCCGCCCTCCATGATCGGCGCCCCGACGTCGACGTGCCTCTTGTCCTGGCCCATGACGGGGTCCCACAGGGTCACGCGCTCGCCGAGGGCGGTGACCACGCCGCCGGGTATGACCGCCAGGGCCGGCCGGCCCGGGAGCGCGATCGTGTCGGTCGCGGCGGGCGCGCCGGTGAGGTCGTAATAGCCGCCGACGCCGGTCTCTGAGGCGTAGTAGGTCGTCGTCTCCCCGTCGAAGGTCCGCAGGCCCAGGTCGCTGGGCCCGTCCGGCGGGGGCGTGCCGAAGTTCCGGATCCGGGTGCAGCCCGCGACGTCCCACAGGCCGAAGTCGTCGCCCCCGGCGCTTGCCATCACCGTGTTCGAGCTCCAGTCGAGGCCCATCGCGAACTCGGTGAAGTACTCGCCCTCACCGGAGATCTCGCAGTGCTCCGAACCGTCGGCCACGTCGAAGATGTAGGCGTGCCCGGAGGTCCCGACGACGGCCTTCAGGCGGTCGTCGACGAACGCCAGCTCGACGTCGGTCCCCGTGGGGAAGGGGATGTCGTAGGTGTGGGTCACGCCCCCGTCGAAGGGATCGAACACGTCGACGCGGCCATCGGCGCGCAGTCCCACGCCCGTGGACTCCGAGTCGGTGAGGTGGGTGGCCACCGAGACATAGGGGGACTCGGAGACGAAGGATCCGACGACCGGCATGCCGTCGCCGTCGCCCCCCTGTCCGGCTTCGGTTCCGGTCCGCTGTGCCGTCCACGGCGGGTTGATCCCCACGGTCAGCGCGACCACGACGGCGACCGCCAGCGCCGTGAGGGCCCTGCGGGCCCTGGCCTCGCGGTTCCACGCCGGGTTGTCCGGCACGCGGTACCAGTCGGCGGCGGCGCGAGAAGCGGCGAGTTCGACGCCGAGGATCCCGGCGGCGATGAAGGGCAGCTGGATCGCGGCGGCGGCCCAGCCCGACGGCCCGAGGACGGCGTCGGCGGCGTGCGCGGCCGCGAAGGCGAACTGGGCGGTGACCAGCACCCGGCGCGAGATCGGGACGCGCCACCAGTACATCCCCTGGGCCACCACGAGCAGCGCGAAGGAGACGAGCAGGTAGGGCGGCTGCTCGCGGGGAACCAGACCGGAGCCGACCGGCAGGAAGGACGCGAGGAGTTCGGCGCCGAGCAGCGCGTTGAGGGCCCACAGGAGCGTGGGGCGGGGCTTCGGCCGTGGGGACGGCTTCGCGGGGGCGGGCTTCGGTGGCGGCGTGATCGCCGGCGCGGGTTCGGGCCGGTGCTGTGGGGGAGCCGGGACCGGCGCGACGGGTGCGGTCGCCGTCGCGGTCGTTTCGGTTCCGGCACCGAGGATCGCGCCGTGCGCCACGATCTGCTCGATGTGGTCGGTGATGGCCGGCGCGCGGCCCAGCTGGCGGTGCAGAAGCGTTGCCACCAAAGGCATCCGGCTCCCACCGCCGACGAGGAACACGCCCGCCACCGAGACCGGCGAGACCCCCGCCTCCTCCATGACCGCCGTCGTCACCGCCACCGCGCGAGCCAGCAGCGGCGTCGTCAGCGTCTCCAGCTCATCGCGCGTGACGTGCACATCCCGCTCCAGGACCGGGATGTAGAGATCGGCGCTGGACTGCCGGGAGAGCCGCTCCTTGGTCAGCCGCACGTCCTCGCGGAAGATCCGCCGGTGCCTGCGGTCGGCCGGGCTCTGCGGGCTCAGCAGCCGCGCCCACGCCCCGGGATCGGGGTACTGGTCCCGAAGATGCTGCGCCAGGGCCTCGTCGACGTCGACACCGCCGAGGTCGTCGAGACCGTCGACGGCCAGCACCTCGAAACCCTCCGCCGTGCGCCGCACGACACTCGCGTCGAAGGTGCCGCCGCCGAAGTCGTGGACCACGACGGCCGCCCCCGGCGCCACCTCGCGCCGCAGCTCCCGGACGTAGTAGGCCGCCGCGGCAACGGGTTCGGGCAGCAACCGCGCCTGCGGCAGACCCGCCTTTCCCGCCGCCGCCCGCAGGATCCGCTTGCGCCGCGGCCCCCACGCCGCCGGATGCGTCAGCGTCACCGCCGCCGGAACCTCCCGCGCGACCTCGGCGCAACGCTCCCGCACCTTCGCCAGCACCGCCGCGAACAGGTCCTCCACGGCGAACTCGCGCTCGCCGAGGAGGACCGTCCCGTCATCGACGCGCCGCTTCGGGTGCGGTTCGAAGGACGCCGGATCGCTTCGCGCGGCGTGGATCGCGTCGGCTCCGACGCCGATCACGCCGTCGGGCCCGGCGAAGACCGCCGAGGGCAGCAGCGGCGTGCCGTCGAACATCAGCGGCTCGACCCGGCCGTCGTCTCGGCGCAGGACCGCCACGGTGTGGGAGGTGCCGAAGTCGACGCCGAGATGAGGAGAGGCGGGCATGCGGCCAAACTATCGGACCGAGGCCACGGCTCAGGGCGTCGCGAGACCTTCGGCGATCACCTCGTCGAGACCGCTCGCCTCGACGCCGAGCTTCCCGATCGCCGAGCCGTCCACAATGTAGGGACGGTCCGACATGTGCGCGGTCTCGTGCAGCTCGCCCCAGAACGGCGCGGTGAGCGTGAGCAGGGCGAGGTCCCTCTCGGTGAGTTCGGTGAAGCGGGGGACGGGCGCGCCGGCGATCGCGGCGATCCGCGCGGCGGCCTCGCGCGTGGTCGCGCTGATGACGGGGGTGTGCCAGGCGCGGCCCCAGCCGTCGGCGGAGTCGGCGACGGCGATCAGGCTGCGGGCGGTGTCGCCGATGGCGCTGAAGGAGTTCGGCAGGTCCGGGTCGCCTTGCAGCGGGATCAGCCGTCCACTGAGGACGTTGGGCTGCACGATCAGGCTGAACAGCGAGAACGCGCCCGCGCCGAGGAACTGGGAGGCGCGGACCTCGGCGGCCTTGACGCGTCCGGCGTCGTGGGCGGCCTCGGCCTCCCGCCACATCTCGGCGCGCACCTTGCCCTTGGGGCCGTCGGCGGCGAGGGGGGCGTCCTCGGTGATGACGCCGTCCTGGGGGCCGTAGCCGTAGAGGTTGCCCAGCATCACGTATCCCGCGCCGGTGCGCTCGGCGACGGTCAGGAAGGAGCGGAACAACGGCGGAATCGCCTCGGGCCAGGTGTGATAGGCGGGCATCGCGGCGTTGAAGAGGGTCGCCGCGCCCTCGGTGAGGGCCGCGAGCCCGTCGGTGTCGAGTCCGTCGAGTGCGACGAGCTCGATGCCGGGGTGGGCCGGGCCGGTTCCCTTGCGGGACACCAGTCGCACCTGGTCGCCGCGGTCGGCGAGGATCCGCGCGGTCGCCTGACCAGTGCCGCCGGCGCCGACGATCACTTGAAGAGCCATGGTTCTGCACCTTTTTCGCATAGCGGGTCTTCTGACGCGAAAACCTCGTGCTACCAAGGCTCCTGCGACAGGCCCGGCTAGGCTAGTGGCCCGGAAGCCAGGTATCCCAAGGATCGAGCCATGAACCCCGTGCCCCACAAAGTCGCCGTGCTGGCGCTGCCTCCCGTGAAGACCTTCGACCTGTCGATGCCGTCGACGATCCTGGGTTCGGTGGTGGTGGACGGCCGGGCGCACTACGACGTTCGCGTCTGCGCGCCCGATCCCGGCCCGATCGACGCGGGCATCGGCGTCGACGTGCTCGTTCGCGACGGCCTTGAGATCCTCGACTGGGCCGACACCGTGGTCGTTCCGAGCACCGGGCAGCGCCGCGACGCCGACCCGCGAGCCCTGTCGGCGCTGCGCGGGTTCGCCGCCACCGGCCGCCGCATCGCCTCCATTTGCAGCGGCGCCTTCGTGCTCGCGCAGGCCGGCCTGCTCGACGGCCGGCCCGCGACGACGCACTGGGGCCTCGCCGAGGAGTTCGCCGACGCGTTCCCCGCCGTCGACGTGCGGCCCGACGTGCTGTTCGTCGACGAGGGGGCGGTCCTCACTTCTGCGGGGGCCGCCGCGGGGATCGACCTGTGCCTCCACCTCGTGCGCGCCGACCACGGCTCCGCCGTCGCCGCCGCCGCGGCGCGGGCGACCGTGGTGACGCCGGTGAGGTCGGGTGGGCAGGCGCAGTTCATCGAGAGGCCGCTGCCGGAGGATCGGGGAGGGTCGCTGGC
This sequence comes from Phytomonospora sp. NPDC050363, assembly GCF_040655735.1. Classification (NCBI taxonomy): domain Bacteria; kingdom Bacillati; phylum Actinomycetota; class Actinomycetes; order Micromonosporales; family Micromonosporaceae; genus Phytomonospora; species Phytomonospora sp. NPDC050363. The sequence continues at coordinate 587 of NZ_JBFAKK010000028.1, read as the reverse complement.
GCCGACGCGGGAGTGGGCGCTGGGGAGGTTGGACCGGCCGCTGGGGCTGCCGGAGCTGGCCGCGCACGCGAGGGTCAGCGTACGGACGTTGACGCGGCGGTTCCGGGCGGAGACGGGGGTGTCGCCGCAGCGGTGGCTGCTGCGGCAGCGGCTGGAGCGGGCGAGGGCGATCCTGGAGTCGACGACGCTGCCGGTGGATCGGGTCGCGAGGGAGAGCGGGATGGGGAGCGCGGAGTCGCTGCGGGTGCACATGGTGAGGCAGATGGGGGTGACGCCGAGCGGGTACCGGGCGGGGTTTCGGGTGGGGTAGGGGTGGGGTGGGTTTTGGGTTGGCGCTGGGGTGTGCGGTGGGGGTGGGTTGTGCGCTGGGGGTGGGTTGTGCGGTGCCTTGCGTGAGTTCCTGGGGCGCTGCCCCAGACCCCGGGCCTCGCTCTGGAAACGGTGGGGTGCTTCGGGTTTCTGGTTGGCGCCCCACTGGCGGTTAGGGCTGCTGGAGGTTGCGGGTTGGGTGTGTGGGGTGTTTCCGTCTTTCGGCCTGTTCAAGGGCACCTGGGGGACCTGTCGGGGTCAAGGGAAAGTGCGCCCTT
>NZ_JBFAKK010000027.1:0-47445 GCF_040655735.1 Phytomonospora sp. NPDC050363 | reverse complement strand
CTTAAAAGCATCTCGTGATCAAGCTATCCGCATTCTGCGCGATAAAACCGATATTTTTGAAGATGGCGGTAATATCATCAAATTGGGTCGCCATCGGTTTAGCGTTAACACGCAAGAGCTAGACCTCACTATCTTGCCTAAAAATAACCAACTCTGGGTATATCTCACGGGTACGGATTTTCAGGAACCGATTGAAAATGAAGAGCTCACACAGTTACAGCCTTATTGGACGGCAACCTTAGAATCTGAGTCAGAGACAGTTTATCGCGCGGAGTACCTTGCTTATTCGATTATTTATTCTGCCGCTAAACGCCAAGACGAACTCAACATGGCGTTGTTAACCAGCGCGTTAACTTCCCCTGAAAAGCTGGAAAAAATCGTGCGCGATTTTGCAGGCCCACGCTACAAAGAAGGCTATGAAAAAGGGATTCACGACCACGATGCCATTGCAATCTTAAAAAAATTAATTCCTGTCGGGGAGAGTGCCGATCTTCTGCGTTATAACCCGACTGCGCGTGCAATTGCAGCGATTTACTGGGAAATAGCCCAAAACGAAGAATTCCCCGCTCTTTGGCCTGAACGTGCTAGAACAGCGATGAACATTCATCAGCTGTTCCATAATGATAATGCCTTACTTGACCTACAAGCGGAAATTGAAGCCAATATCAGTTTGTTTTTACAAGATAATCCTATTCAATGCCAAAGTTATGAGCAAACACAAGCTGCGGAATATCTGAGCTTTGCATTAGCACGAACGCCTATCGAACTGGTCTACAGTAAATATGCAAAAGAACTCGTTCTAGCGTTACAAGAACGCTTAGAAGAAGCCCATATGTGGCTCGATTTCAATCGTTCCCAACAAAATTTAGGTACACGCTACGCCCAACGTTGGTCACTTATTCAAAATTGGCTGCAAGGGCTGTGCTCAACCCCTCAATTCGCACATCTAGTACCTTATATACCTGGTGCAATTGCCATTATTATTTTAGATAAAGTGGCTTCTGCCCGCTACAGCGAAGCTGATCTTTACTTTAAAGTCAGCGGTTTACTGGGGGAACACCCAACCATTGAAAACCAAACGCTATCACTCAGCTTAGATAATTACTTTAGCCGGATGCGCGGGCAGCGAAAACGCTTTATCCCTGAATTCCGCCAATACCAAGCTTTGCGACAACGCATCGTAACAGAGGAACGTAGCCGCTTAAAATTGCATGAGTTTAAAGCTAAGCCATTGAGCTCTTTCGTACGTAACAAACTGATTAATGATGTCTACTTACCCATTATTGGCGATAACATGGCGAAGCAAATCGGCGCACTCGGTGAAGGAAAACGTACCGACTTAATGGGGCTACTGTTAATGATCTCCCCGCCTGGTTACGGTAAAACTACTTTAATGGAATACGCCGCTGATCGCTTGGGGCTGATTTTCATGAAAGTCAATGGCCCTGCACTTGGTCATGATGTGCTTTCACTTGACCCTGCACAAGCACCGAATGCTACCGCGAGGCAAGAGCTAGAAAAACTCAATTTAGCCCTTGAAATGGGAAATAACGTCATGCTGTATGTGGATGACATCCAGCATACACACCCTGAATTCTTACAGAAATTCATTTCCCTGTGTGATGGAACACGGCGTATTGAAGGGGTTTGGAAAAACAAAACCAAAACCTATGATATGCGCGGCAAAAAATTCTGTGTGGTGATGGCAGGGAACCCCTATACCGAATCTGGCGAAGTATTCCGTATCCCAGATATGTTAGCTAACCGTGCCGATATCTATAACCTCGGGGAAGTATTAGGTGGGATGGATGAGGCTTTCGCATTAAGCTATATCGAAAATAGCTTAACCTCGAACCCCGTTTTAGCCCCTCTGGCACTCAGAGATCTCAATGACTTATATCTCCTTGTAGATAAAGCCATGGGGAAATCGGTTTCAACCAATACACTGAGTTACCCTTACTCTGACGCCGAAATAAACGAAATAGTTTTAGTCATCAAACAATTAGTTAAACTTCGCGACATTGTGTTGAAGGTCAATCAGCAATATATTGCCAGCGCAGCTCAATCGGACAAATACCGCACTGAACCTGCATTTCGTTTGCAAGGCAGTTACCGAAATATGAATAAACTCAGTGAAAAAGTCTCTTCTGTTATGAATGATGAAGAGCTGGAGCGGTTATTAGATGACCACTACCTCGGTGAAGCGCAATTGCTCACAACGGGTGCAGAGGAAAATTTATTAAAACTCGCAGAGTTACGAGGAACACTAACCGAAAAAGAAGCCGCACGCTGGCAACAAATCAAGAAAGACTTTATGCGTAATAAAGCCCTTGGTGGTGATAATACTGATATTGGTGACCGAGTGGTTGTCCAACTCGCCTCTTTAGTCGAAAGTGTTCAAGCATTAGGTAAAGCCGAATGAAATACCCCCGCGTGACACTATTAGTCGCTTTAGTTGCCATATTAATTGGCATTCAGTTGATTAATAGCCTAACAGCGGGTGAGCTTATTCATTTTGGTATTGTCCCTCGTACTCTCAGTGGGTTGATAGGGATTTTGCTTGCCCCTTTTATTCACGGAAGATGGGATCACTTATTCAGTAATCTTCCACCGCTGATTATACTCAGTGCCCTATTACTCCATCGCACCATCAAGTTTTATCTCGTTGCTTCACTATTTATTATTGTTGTTGGCGGGCTGATGGTATGGCTAGTAGGCCGTAATGCCGTACATGTTGGCGCGAGCGGTTGGATTTTTGGGTTGTGGGGGTTGTTGATTGCCCAAGGTTTTTTGCGCCGAAAATTCGCGGATATCGCCATCGCATTGTTAGTGTTATTTTATTTTGGTGCAATGGCGAGCGGCTTATTACCCGTTCATCAATATATTTCGACAGAATCCCATATTGCTGGCGCGTTATCGGGTATTTTATTTGCTTGGTTGATCAACAAAAGCGAGAAAAAACGTTAGCGCGCTGAAATACGGTAAACACAGCGCCCAGCGCCCTCTAACAAATACTGTTCACGTTCAATACTTGCCTCGTTGCCTATCACTTCTTGAAAAAGCGCTAACTCTGAGCGGCAAAAATTTTGGCAAGCCGTTGCGGCGGCGCAAATAGGGCAATGGTTCTCAATAAAGAGCCAATCTTCCCCCTCTTGCCTTGCCTTGCCTTACCGTGCCCTGCCCCTGGTCTGCCCCCGGCCCGCCCCGTCCTAGTCCTCCGCCAGGACGATTACCCGGTCGTTCGGCCCCAGCGTCACCATCTCGCCCTTGTCGGGGTTGAGATGTACCCCGAAGTTCGGCGCCACCTGCGCCTGCGCCGCCAGCCGGTACCCGATCGCCGTCTCCCCACGGCGGATCGCGCTCTCCGCGACCGTGTAGAACGTCAGCGGCATGCCCAACCGAACGTAGTACTCCGCCGGCTTCAGGTAGATCTCCGAACCCTCCGGGTCGAACAGATCCGCGAACACCGCCGCCAAGTGCGGGTTCTCCGCGATCTGCGTGAGCATGAGACTGATCAGCTTCTCGCTCACGATGAAGTCGTCGGCCTGCGTGACCTGCGCCAGCCCGCGGTTGCGGTCGTCGGACATCTCGCTGACGACGGGGTATTTGGCGCCGGCCTTCTCGGCCATGTCCCGCAGGTGAAGCAGGGTCACCAGGGTGCGCGAATCCGCGAGCTGGGCCGGCACGTTGTCGCAGCACAACACGATGATGTGGTCGTACACGCCGACGTTGAGCCCTTCGAGGGCGCGGCGGTCGGTGGTGTCGTCGGTCTTGTAGTTCAGCCCGATCACGCGCATCTGGTGGCCCAGCTCCGACAGGTTCGCCGCGGCACCGGGATGGTCGGTGACGACGTCGGCGCTCGATCCCGGTGACACGTAGGCGTCCAGCTGGCGCAGAACGCTTCCGGCGCGCGCGTTCCAGCCCAGGATGAGCGTCCGCTCGGGGCGCGCGGAGTGCTTCCCGCGCGCGACGATGCCCTGCTCCACAATGGCCGGCCGACTGCCGTCGAGGTGCACGGCGCTGTCGTCCTCGGCGATGAGGATGAGCCGGTCGCCGGGATTGACGGGGGTGCGCGCGGGCGGGTTGAGGTGGCACTTGCCGTCGGGCGTCTGAAGGCCGATCACCGCCGACTTGCGGTACGCCAGCTGTGCCTGCGCGAAGGAGGCGCCGGCCAGGCGGGGCTCCTCGGCGAGGTAGATCTCGTCGCCGCCGAAGTCGAGCAGGTCGGTGTAGACCACCGACAGCCCGGACTGGCGGCACGTCTGCACCATCAGCCGCGCGGTGACGTCGTCGGCGTCGATGATCTGCGCCTCGCGCCCCCCGGCGAGCTGCGCGGCCGGCAGGTTGCGGCTCTCGGCGACCGAGGCCACGACGTGGTACGGGTTGCTCCGGTCGGGGTTGCCGTGGGTGACCGCGAGCAGCGACTTGACCAGCTGCGCGTCCGGGTCGGGCTCGTCGGAGGTGAGCAGGATGATCGACTTGGCGGTGTCGGGGTTGACGATCCGGATGTCGTCGGGATCGACGGGGTTTCCGGTGCGGCACACCACTTTCGTCGACTTCGTCGACCCGAGCTTCGCCTTGATCTCGTCCTCCATCTCGACCTTGTCGCGGTCGGCGAGGATGGCGATGCAGGCCCGGCGCTCGGACTCGTTGGCCTCCACGAGTTCGCTGATGACGGTGAAGATCTGGTCCGACCAGCCGAGCACGACGGTGTGTCCGGTCTCCACGACCAGCGAGCGGCCCTTGCGCAGCTCGGTGAGCTTGTCGTCGAGGCCGGTGGTCAGGATGCCGACGAGGCTGGAGACGATGACGATCCCGCCGATCGTCACGGCCATCATGATGATGACGAAGACGCCGGTCGGCTCGTCGCCGGTGACGGTCCCGGGATCGAGCACGTGCAGGAGGCTCGTCCAGAGGCTGTCGAAGAAGCCGAGCCGCTTTCCCTCCTCGTCGGTCTGGGGCGAGACGAGCACGACGAGCGTGCCCGCGACCGCGACCAGCGCGAAGGTGATGAGCACGAGCCACGTCACGAGCGCCGGCGCGCCCTTGGACATGGTGTTGTCGAATCTGTAGCGGAAACGCTGCCGCAGTCTGGGTTTTGGCACGGGGGTCCCTTGTCAAGGTGTCGAAAGGGCGGTCCTCCGGTGAGGGCCGATCAGTGAGTGGGCTGACGGATCATGACCGCTTTAGGTCAACTTACGCAGGTCACGCACGGTGGCGGCATGCCGCACGGTGCGGCAGACTGTGCGCGTGCCTTCCATCGAGCAACTGTCCGGCCGTGTCTGGCTGTACCCGGCCGACCCCGACGGCGCCAGAGTCCAGGGCTCCGTAGCGGTCATCACCGGCGACGACGGCAGCGTCATCGTCGACGCGGGGCACAGCCCCGCGCACGGTTCCCTTGTCCGCCAGGCGATGCGCGACGCGTCGCTGCCCGACCCGCGCTGGCTCGTGTTCACCCACCACCACTGGGACCACACCTGGGGCGCGGGCGCCTGGGACGGTGTGGAGATCATCGGCCACGAGGCCGGCGCGCAGATCCTCGCCGAGGAGGCGAAGCGGCCGTGGAGCGAGGAGTACCTGCGCGCGGGCATGGCCGCCGATCCCCTGCTGGAACCCAGTTACGGCGCCCGGATCCGCGCGATGGCCGGATCCTGGGAGGGCTTCGCGGTCCTGCCGCCGACCCGCGTCTTCACCGACACGCTGACCCTTCCCTACGACGTCGAGGTCCGCCACGTCGGCGGGCAGCACGCGCCCGACTCGACGGTCGTCGTGGTCCCCGACGCCTCGGTGATGCTGCTCGGCGACTCCTTCTACGCTCCGCCCTTCAACGTCCGCAAACCCGACGACACCACGGATCTGGCGATGGTGCGGTCCTTCCTGTCGGAGGGGTACGAGTGGTACGTCGACAGCCACAGCCCACCGCGCAGGCGCGGCGGCTGGTCGGCGGCGGCGGGTCTGATGACCGCGACCGGCCGCTTCCGCCGCAGGCCGAGGGGCGAGCAGGAATGACGGTGCTCCTGGTGGGGGCCAACCCCATCGTGCGGCTCTTCGACGAACAGGGCGCGGTCAGCGCCTTCGCCTCGGTGTGGGTCGCCGACTGGTCGGTGCACGGCGCCGGGGCCGCGCTGGTGTTGTGGCACAAGGGATCGGTGCGTCTGTTCGGCGGCGACCCGGTGCTCACGCGCTGGCTGGAGCGCGACTTCACCAGGCACTTCCCCGAAGTGGCCGGCCTCGACTGGCCGGAGTCCACTGTGGAGGAGATCGAGGTGGACGTGCGGCTGAGCCTGGAGTCCCTGGCGGTCAAGGCCGGCGACGTCGAGGTCTACGCCGACGGCGTGCTCGACCGGCGCACCTTCGCGACCGACTCCTTCGACCTCGACGGAGTGCCGCACGGCCTGTCGCTGGTGCTCGCGCCGGTGCGGCACGGTTCGATCCGGGTCGCGGGCGTGGAACTCGCCGGGGCGGTGAGGGTGGAGGGCCCGCCGGAGCGGCCGTCCTCCTCGGCTTTCCTCACGGCGGCGGAGGTGTGGACCGCGGGCAGGTGATGTGGTTCAGGACCCCGGGATCCGGTGCCCGGCCGCCGCCAGGTGCGCCTCGATCAGTGCGGTGAGCCTTGCCAGGGCGGGTTTCTGGTCCTCGCCGTAGTGGTAGAGCAGGTCGAAGCGGGCGGCGCCGTCGGTACGGAAGTCCAGGCCGCTGAGGGTGGGGATCAGGTCGGGGTTGGCGGTCAGGTGTGCGCTCATGTCGGCGGCGAGCTCGTCGACGCGGGGGTCGTCGGGGTCGAGTTCGGCGACGTGGCCGGAGCGCTGGAGGAGCGCCATGTAGCCGGGGTCGGCGATGACGCGCTCGCCGTGGGCGAGGTAGTCGTCGAAGTCGTCGGGCGCGAGGGCCCGGACCAGGACGAGGCTTTCGCGGACGAGGGCGGTGTCGTCGGCGCTGAATCCCTTTTCGGAGGCCAGATCCAGCAGGGCGGTGGCTCTGGCGGGGAGTAGGGCGCGGTCGCCGTCGGCGAGGCGGCGGAGGGTGTCGCGTCGTTCGACGAGGTCGTCGATGCGGTCGGTGAGGCGCTGTTCGACCTCGGCGAGGGTGGTGGCGAACGCGCCGGGTTCGGCTTCGAGCATGTCGCCGATGCCCGCGAGGGGAACGCCGGCGGCGGCGAGAGTGCGGACCTGGACGAGCCGCAGCAGGTCCGCCGACGTGTAGCGGCGGTACCCGGACTTGTCGCGGGCGGGTTCGCCGATCAGGCGGAGGCGGTGGTAGTGCCGCACGGTCTTGACCGTGATGCCCGCGTACGCCGCCGCCTGGCCGATGGTGAGTCCGTCCGTCATGGCATCAGCGAACCACATCGACGGTGGCGGCGACCTCGCGAGTCGCGGCGGCGATGGCGGCGAAGTCCTTGCGCAGGATCGAGCCGTGGTCGCCCGCGACCTTCGCGCTCACCTTGAGGTGAAGGTTGCGGGAGAGCACGGGGTTGATGGTCAGGCGCATGTCCTCCTGCTCGGTTCCCTTGCTGCCCAAGGCTTCTCCGGAGGCTACGACGTAGCGGAAGGGGACCCGGATGGAGTCGAGGACGGGTTCGAGGGCGGCGTGGAGGAGGTGGGACTCGATGGCCGACTCGGCGTGCTGCGCGGCCGTCATGCGGGCGGCGAGGCCGAGGGGCCGGACGAAGGGCATCATCCAGCGCATGCGGGCGAAGAGCTTGCGGATGCGCTCGTGGCCGGCTTCGTCGGTCCAGCCGGCGGGGTAGGGGCCGTCGGCGCCGACGGCTCCGGTGAGGCGGTCGGGGTGGCGGGCGGCCCAGTGGGCGGCGATGAGGGCGCCGTAGGACCAGCCGACCAGGATCGGCCGGGCGACGCGGCGGGCGGTGAGGACGGCGTCGAGGTCGCGGATGCAGCCTTCGAAAGAGTAGTCGGCGGAGCGTTTCGACTTGCCGCGGGCCCGCTCGTCGAAGGTGATGTGGCGGAAACCGTCGCCGAGGGCGGCGATGACGGGTTTCCAGTGGCGGGAGCCGGCGAAGGCCCCGTTGAGGTAGACGACGGGTGTGCCGGGGCCGCCGGTGTCGCTGACGGCGAGGGCGGTGTCCTCGATGGGGAGCATGCCGGTCCAGGGGGTGGCGGGAGCGGCGGAGGGAACGGGCGCGTTGGTCATTGTGGTGTCGTTCATGACGTCAGCTTGCGGCTTGACCTCGGGTCAAGGTCAAGCGCGGATTTCGGTGGGCTGGGTCACAGGGGTGGAACGGTGCCGCTCCACCCGGTCGGCGGAACCTCACGAGGACAGTCGGAGCTCTCGGGCGCGTCGGCGGATTTCGCGATCAGGCACCAGTCAGGGCCGATGTGAAGAGCCCCCATGCCCCACCCCTGTCTCCACCGCGGACCCGAGCCGACGGAGGCGCGACGATGAACTGGCCGTGGGGCTGTGTGGCGACCACCGTCATCCTCGCCTGGTGCACCTTCTGCGCCGTGGACGGCGTCGAGGCCTTCACCGCCTGGGTCTTGGGCGGTGCCGAGGAGCGCGCTGCCAACTCGGCCCGTTAGCCCGGCCGAGCGCCGAAGGCCCGGCTGTCCTGCCCGGCCTTCGGCGCCTACCCTTCCCCGTCCCCCACGATCCCCGCCTCGTACGCGATGATCGCCGCCCGCACCCGGTTCGGGGCGCCCAGCTTCGCGAGGATCGCGCTGACGTGCGCCTTCACCGTCCCCTCGACCAGGAACAGCCTCCGCCCGATCTCGGCGTTGGGCAGGCCCCGGCCCAGCAGCCCCAGCACGTCGCGCTCGCGGTCGGTCAGACCGCTCACCAGCTCCAGGGCCCGCTCGGTCCGCTCCAGCCGCTCCGGGCCGACTCGGCTGATGACGCGTTTGGCGATGGTCGGCGAGAAGTACGCCCCGCCCTCCGCGACCGCCTTCACCCCGGCGATCAGCTCGCGCGGATCCCCCGACTTCAGCAGGAACCCCGCCACGCCCTCGGCCAGCGCCTTGGCGATGTAGGCGTCCTCACCGAAGGTCGTGAGCATGACCACCGCCGTCTCCGGCACGGCCTTGCGCAGCTCGGCGGCGGCCCCCAGGCCGTCCAGCCGGGGCATGCGAATGTCCAGCAGCGCCAGGTCGGGACGGTGGAGGCGAGCCGACTCCACGGCCTCGTGCCCGTCACCGGCCTCGGCGACGACCTCGATCCCCGCGTCGGTGGCGAGGACGGCCTTCACGCCGGCCCGGATCATCAGCTCGTCGTCGGCGAGCAGTAGGCGGATCACGATGACTCCTCCATCGGGAGAACGGCGGTGACGCGAAAGTCGCCGCCGGCGGGGCCGGCTTCGAAGGTGCCGCCGGCGAGCCGGACGCGCTCGGCGAGGCCGATGAGACCTTGGCCGCCGCCTGCGCCTTGTCGGGCCTCGGGCACCAGGGGACTGCGGACGAGTACGTGCGTCCCGTCGGCGGTATGGGTGACACGGACCCGCACGCGTGCTCCCGGTGCGTGTTTGGCGGCGTTGGTCAGGGATTCCTGAACGACGCGGTGAAGGGCGCGGTCGGCGAGGGTGCCCGACGGCGGCACACCGGCGTCCCGGTCGAGCGTCACATCCAGTCCGGCGGCGCGGGCGCGTTCGACCAGGTCCTCGACACTCTCGTCGGCGGGGATCACCGACGGCTCGGCGTCCTCCCGCAGCAGGCCGATCGTCTGCCGCAACCGCTCGGTCGCGCTCCCCGCCGCTGCCCGCAACTCCCCGACGGCCCGCGACTGCTCCTCGCCGAGCCCGGGCGTCAACTCCAGCAACCCCGCGCGCAGCGCGATCAGCGCCAGCTCATGCCCTAGTGAGTCGTGCATGTCGGCCGCGATCCGCTCGCGCTCGCGCCGCCGGGCGTCGGCGGCGATCAGGGCCTGCTCGCGTTCCAGCGCCTCGACACGTTCCCGGCCCGCCGCGATCAACTCCACCTGCTGGCGCCGGAACCGTCCCGCGAACCAGGGCAGGACGATCCCCAGCACGAAGGCGACCGACCCGGTGAACCAGTCCCACGGATCGGCGAAGGCGAACCCCACGCCGGCGACCGCCGCGACCAGCAGCGCCCACCCGTCGCGGGCGACCGAGAACCGTCGCCCGAGCACATACGCGAGCACTCCCAGCACGATCGCCAGGAGCACCCGCCATACGTCGCCGCTCACGGCGAGCTCGACCCCGTTCCACAGGGCCAGGCCCGCCGTGAGCAGCAGCGCGATGGTGATCTTCACGATGCGAAGGCTATCGGGCGACACGAGCCGCACGGACCCTGGCGACCCGGGCGGTGATCACCGCGACCCCCGCCGCCGCACCCGCCACCAGGAGGATCAGCACCGACGGCGCCCGGTACCAGCACTGCTCCCAGGTGATGTCGCGGCGGTAGAGCAGCGCCACGAGCGAGGGGTAGGCCGCCAGGAGCAGCACCGGCAGCGCGAGAGGGCTCAGCCGCAGCGCGAACCGCCAGACCGGGTGCCCCGACCGCCGCTGCGCCCAGCGCCGGGCCCGCACCACTCCCAGAACCCCCAGCCCGATCGCGGCCAGGACCGCTACGCCGATGCCCAGCTCGACCGTCCACAGGGTGCCGACCTCACCGGCGGCGCGGCCCTGGGACATGTCGACCAGGCCGGTGAGCACGTCGTAGGACTCGTCGTAGAGCGCCGAGGACGGGGTCATCACGGCGAAGCCGTAGCCGGTCTCGGGGATGATGACCTGGTTGGCGGTGTAGGTGAACAGGTTCCCGGCGTGGGCGAGCCTGGCCGGGCCGCCGTCCCCGGGCTGTTCGACGCCCCAGCCCATGGCGTACTCGTCGACCGCCGACGAACTGTGCATCGTGGACAGTGACTCGGGTCCGACCAGTTGCGGACCGAAGCCGTTCTGAGTGATGAGCCACCGGCCCATGTCCTCGGCGTTCGACACCACGTTCCCGGAGCCGCCGACCAGTGGGCCGTCGTCGATCTCGGCGGCGGTCGCCCAGACGCCGAAGCCCTCGATGTACCCCTCGGGTGCCTCGCCGAGGGAGGTGCCGGTCATGCCGAGGGCGTCGAAGACCTCGCGGTCCAGGTACTCGGCGAAGGGCTCGCCCGAGGCGGCCTCGACGAGGGCGGCGGCCAGGTCGTAGTTGGCGTTGCAGTACTCGTAGTCGGCGCCCGGGTCGCGCATGAGCTCGCCGTCGGCGAGGCTGGAGGCGACGGCGGCGAGGTCGGGCGAGCCGGTCACGGCTTCGGCGTCGAGGCCGCGGTCGGACAGGCCGGAGGTCTGGTTGAGCAGGTGGCGGACGGTGATCTCGGCGAAGCGGGGGTCGGCCATGGTGAAGCCGGGAAGTTGAGAGGCGACGGTGGCGTCGAGCCGGATCTTCCCCGCCTCGACGAGTTTCATGACGGCCATCGCGGTGAAGGACTTGCTGAGCGAGGCCACGCGCATCGGGGTCAGCGCGGTGACGGCGGCGCCGTCGGTGCCTTCGCCGTAGCCGTGGGCGTAGAGCACTCGGTCGTCCTTGGTGACCACAAGGGACAGTGCGGGCAGGCCGCTGTCGTCGAAGGCCTTCTCGGCGTAGGCGGCGATGGACTCGGGGGTCATCTCGGTGGGCGACTCGGCGAAGGCGGGGGCGGCCGGGGCGACGGCGATACCGGCGACGGCCAGGCCCGTGAGCAGGCGCTTGATCTTCATGTCGGTGAATCTATGGAGTTTCGCGAGGCGTTCCATGGGGCCGAAGCAAGCGGCCACCCCCGACGAAAGTCAGGGGTGGCCGGCGCTCAGCCGAGCTGCCCGAGGACGGTCGCGAGGGCCGAGACGCCCACGATCAGACCGATCCAGCGCGCCACCGTGCCCGCCCGGGGCGCCGGTCCCGACCGACATGCCTTGAGCCCCAAGGGAACCAGCGCGACCGCCAGCCCGCCCACCGCGACCAGCGAGAACACCGTCGCACCCTTGAGCACGCCCAGCGGCAGCGCCGACATCAGCCCGAGCCCCACCGCCCCGACCCAGCCGAGGGCGCCCGACAGCCGCGCGCCGATCGCCAGCACGATCCAGCCGAACATGATCGCCACCGAGAAGGACCGGAAGACGTGGAAGGCGCCGTAGGTGTCGCCGACGACGTCCCCGGCGGCCTGAACGCCGAGCACGTCGGCGAACTGGAACGCCAGGTAGTCGGCACCGGCGTGGAAGGTCCGCGTGAACAGGCCGAGGACCACCAGCGCGCCGCCCCACAGCGCCCAGCCCCGCCGGGTCGCGCCGATCCGGCGGGCCAGTCCGAGGACGGCGGGCAGCAGCAACACCGTCCCGAGCGCGAAAAGCGTGTAGGACACGGTCATTCGGCCCGGCGACTCGGCGTGCGCGGCGAGCTGGGCGGTGAACAGCAGGCCGGCGTCGAAGCGGGTCAGCACGGCGGCGAGCAGCGTCGGCGGGGCCAGGACCATGGCGGTACCGGCGATCCAGCGGTCGAAGGCGTCTTCGGCGACGGGGAAGGCGCGGGCGGGGGAGTCGGTCATGGAAGCCAGTCTGTTGACAACGCGGCGATCGGGCGTCGGACCAGGGGCCCGACTATCCCTACGGCTCCGGTCTGACCAGGACGCCGGGCATCAGACCGTGGTCGGACCCGCCACGGGCTCTCGACGTCCCGCGCGCGCCGCCCCCGCGGCCGCGACCGTCACCAGGCCGACCCCCACGACCTGCCACAACGCCGGAACCTGGTGCAGCGCCACGAATCCCACCACCAGAGCGATCGCCGGCTCCAGGCTCAGCAGCGTCCCGAACGCGCCGACCGCCATCCGCCGCAGCGCCAGCATCTCCATCGCGTAAGGCAGGGCCGGAACCAGCAGCGCGAGGCCGGCGCCGAGCACGAGGTCGCGCGAGTCCATCCGCGCCAGGGCATGCGAAGCGCCGAACACCGCCGCCACCAAGGCCGACACCGTCATCGACATCGCGAGTCCCGACAGCCCCGGCACCCGGTCGGCGACCCGCTGTGTCAGCAGCATGTAGCCCGCCCAGCAGAAGGCGTTGGCGATCGCGAAGGCCAGCCCGGGCGCGTTCACCGAGCCGTGCCAGGGCTCGGTCACCAGCAGGATCCCCGCGAAGGCCACCGGCGGCCACAGCAGCCCCAGCCTCCCGGCCCGGCGCGCCACGGCGACCCCGAGCGGGCCGAGGAAACCGATCGCCACCGCCGTCGACAGCGGCAGCCGCGAGGCGGCCTCGGCGAACAGCAGCGTCATTCCCGCGCTCACCGCGCCCAGCACGGCCACGCCGCCGAGGTCGCGCGGCGAGTACCGCCACGGCTTCGGCCGCACCACGATCAGCAGGAGCACCGCCGCCCACGACAGCCGCAGCCACGTCGTCCCCGCCGGACTCAGGCGCTCGAAGAAACCGGTCGAGGCGGCCAGGCCGATCTGGACCAGCGACATGGACCCGAGGGTGAGCGCGGTCGGCACGAGTGGGCCCGCCGTGCGCGGGGGAGCGGGCGTCAAGACGGTCATGGGCCCATCCGATCCGATCACGACCGTCCACGTCCAGCGAGAAGTTCTGGACCAACTGTTCAGAATATGTGAACATTGGCGCCATGGACCTTCACTTGCTGCGCGTCCTCGTCGAACTGCACCGGCAGGGCACGATGCGCGCTGTGGCGAAGGCCACCGGCTACGGGACCTCGACGGTCTCCGTTCAGCTCGCGACTCTCGAAAAGCAGGTCGGCGCGACGCTGCTGGAACGCGTCGGCCGGACCGTCCGCTTCACCCCCGCCGGGCGCCGCCTCGTCGAGCACGCCGAGCAGATCCTCGCCGCCGTCGAGATCGCCCGCGCCGACATCGGCCCCTCCGGCGAACCCGGCGGGCTCCTTCGGATCGCCGCGCCGGCCAGCGTCCTGTCGGACGACCTGATCTCGATCGCCGCCCGCCTGCGCCGGACGCACCCAGCGTTGCGCCTGGAGATGCAGGAACGCGAACCCGCCGAGGTCGCCGAACTCCTCGACGCCGACGAGGTCGACCTCGGCTTCGTCTACGACTACAACGTCGTCCCCCGCTTCGCCGACAACGGCACCACCGTGCGCCGGATCTGCTCCGTGCCGGTCCTGCTCGCCGTCCCGGCGGGCGAGTTCGGTCCGGTGACGCGCGTCGAGGACCTGCGAATGCTGCAAGACGAGCCGTGGGTGGCCAACTCGCGCGGGATCGACGACACCGAACTGGTCGAGTTCATGTGCGGGATGGCCGGGTTCACGCCGACGGTCGCCCACCGCGCCGACTCGCTCGGCCTGGCCGTCGACTTCGTCGCCGCCGGGCTGGGCGTGGCCTTCGTCCCGGCCTTCGTGCCGGTGCGCGAGGGGGTCGAGATGATCCCGCTGCCCGGTGAGATCGCCTGCCGGCGCATGTTCGCCGTGACCCGGCCGGGCCGCCACATGTGGCCGGCGGTCGCGCTCGTCGTCGACGAGGTCGCCGCGTACCGCGGCTGAGACGCGTCTCGGGGCAAGGTTCGCGCAAGAGAATCGCCGCGCGAGTAGCGCGCTCGCCGGTGAACTCGCCCCTTGAGGCGAAGCGAGGTCCGTAGCCGGCGGTCGGGGGCCCGGCGATCGCCTCGCCGCCTTGGGGGCGGGGTTCTCGTCGAGCTGCCGTCTGATCCGGCTCGTTGCGTTCCTCGCCCCGAGACGGCCTGGCCTTTACGTGGCCAAGGCCGTCTCGTCGTGGACGGTGCTTTCAGCCGCCTTCGGTGCGGCCATCCTCACCACGGGGCCTTGTCCACCGCAGGCGCGGTCAGCGACGGGTGGCCTCGCGCTCGCCGCGAACATCCGGTGAGACGCGGGCCACTCCACACCCCTTCACCAGCGCCGACGCCGCCGTCGGGGCCATTCGGCACACCTTACTGGCATCTCGCACGGTCATGTGTGTTGACGTTAGTGTGCGGCGCACAGTAAAGTGTTTCTCGTGGGCACCGAAGAAACGATTCTCAACCTCGCGCAGGAACTGCGCCGCGGCACCGTGGTGCTGGCCTGCCTGGCCATGCTCGACGAGCCGCAGTACGGCTATGCGCTCCTGGAAACCCTCAACGGCGCCGGAATCACCGTCGACGGCAACACCCTCTACCCGCTTCTGCGCCGCCTTGAGAAGCAGGGACTGCTGACCAGCGAATGGAACACCGAGGAGTCGCGGCCCCGGAAGTTCTACCGAGCCTCCGACGAGGGCTCCCGGGTGCGCGCCGGACTGACGCGTGAATGGCAGGAACTCGCCGCGTCCATCGCCCGACTGACCACGGAGACGACGAAATGACGACCCCCACCCTCACCGAACGCTACGTGGACGCCGTCGTCCGCCGCATCCCCGCCGACCAGCGCAAGGACGTCGCCGACGAACTGCGCGCCACCATCGCCGACACCGTCGAGGGCCGCGACGAGGCCACCCCCGAGGAGGCCGAGCGCGCGGTCATCATCGAGATGGGCGACCCGATCCGCCTCGCCGCCCAGTACGCCGACCGGCCCCTCGCGCTGATCGGACCCGACTTCTACCCGACCTACATCCGGCTGCTGAAGATGCTGCTGACGACGGCGCTGCCGATCGTCGTGGTCGTCGTGCTCGTCATCGACCTGCTCGACCACAAGAACGCCGGCCAGCTCATCGGCACGGGGATCGGCGCGATCCTCACCGTCGGCGGCCAGATGATCGCGTGGCTGACGGTGATCTTCGCGCTCATCGACCGCGTGAAGCGACAGGACGCGGTCACCAAGTCGGTCGAGTGGACGCCCGACATGCTCCCCTACCCGCGCACACCGGACAAGGGCGGCGCCGCGGCCTGGGCGACCATCGGCTGGTACACCTTCCTGGTCCTCGCGATCATGTTCCAGACCACCGCCCCCTACACCGCCGACGACGGCCGCGAGCTGGAGATCCTCAACCCGCAGCTGTGGAACGGCTGGATCTGGCCGATCATCGCCGGACTGATCGCGATGTCGGTCATCGAGGGCTTCCGGATCGTCATGCGCGGCTGGAACCTGACCCTGGTCCTGGTCTACACGGCCGCCGAGGCGCTGTTCGCGCTGCCGCTGGCCTGGATCGTCTACAAGCAGATGATCCTCAACCCCGAGTTCGTCGACGACGTCAACGGCGACTGGACCACGCCCGCGGCCGTCTACTCCGGTGCGGCCCTGATCATCCTCGCGGTGAGCGTCACCGAGGTGTTCAAGCGCTTCCGGGCCCTGCCCGCCGACCGCTGACGAGCACCACGAAGGCCCCGGGAGCGCACCCGCGTTCCCGGGGCCTTTCCCGTGCGGTAAATATCGGCTTGCCAGGATCGGCGCCGTCGTTAAGATCATCGACGATCCCGACTTCAAGGAAGCGATTACTTGACTGACATTCGCACCGCCCGCGCCGCCGAACTCCCCCGACTGACCACATTGGACGGTCAGGGGGAGCGAAACGACGCGACCGCCGCATATCTCACCGATCTCCTCGCAAAAGGCTGCACCCGCCCCGAATGGTGTTTCGTCGCCGAAGACGGCGACGGGAAACTCATCGGCAACATCGTTCTGTGGTCGCGTCCCGGTGGCGAAGTGCCCAGTGACTTCGTCCTCTTCGAGGCGCCCTGGAACGACCGCGAACTCGCGCTGCGCATTCTCCGGCACGGCTTCGCCGCCGCCAAGGGATTGGGCGCCGAGAAGATCGGGCACGTCCTCGACGGCCCCGCCCAGGGCCCGCAGTGGCAGTTCGAGCCCGAGACGCGCGTATCCCTCTACACCGAGGCGGGCCTGCGCCCGGCCCGCGACGGCCGCCGTTTCCAGTGGCTCGCCGGCTCCGAGCTTCCCGCCCAGGACCCGCGGCTGACGTGGCGCTCCCTCAGTGAACTCGGCGAGAAGCCCTTCGTCGACCTTCTTGAGCGGATCCTCGCCGACACCGCCGACTCCCTTCTCCTCGAAGACGTCGCCGAGCTGGGCCTGCGCGGCGCGGCCGAACTGATCCTGAAGGACATGTCCGACATGGAGCACGAACCGGAATGGTTCGAGCTCGGCTACGACGAGTCCGGAGACGTCGCGGTGGTGAGCCTTCCCGCGCGCAATCCGAGTTATCCGGTGATCGGATTCGTCGGCGTCTCACCCGGCCACCGCGGCAAGGGATACTCCGCCTCCGTTGTGGCACGCGGCACACAGATCCTGATCGCCAACGGCGCCACCGAGATCCGCGGCGACTGCGACGCCGGGAATGTGGCGATG
Source organism: Phytomonospora sp. NPDC050363 (assembly GCF_040655735.1). NCBI lineage: Bacteria > Bacillati > Actinomycetota > Actinomycetes > Micromonosporales > Micromonosporaceae > Phytomonospora > Phytomonospora sp. NPDC050363. Next base: position 30,280 of record NZ_JBFAKK010000027.1, on the reverse strand, counting down.
TACAAGGGTTTCGAGAGCGCGGGTTACGTCAATTTCGCTTCGCGACGCGAGTTCTCCGGCGCCATTTGACACGCGGCGCTTAACTTGAAAGACCGGTGGGCCGATCGGTTGCCCTTGCCGTGGAAGCGTCCACCGGTCTGACAAGGAGAGTTGCCGTGGTCTTCAAGAAGATGATGCGCGCACTGGGCGTCGGTGGCCCGAGTGTCGACACAGTCCTCGATCGCGCCGACACCGTTCCCGGTGCGGTCCTCACCGGCCAGGTGCACATCGCCGGCGGCGACCACCCGGTCGACATCGAGCACGTCGCCCTCGGCCTGGTCACCCGGGTCGAGGTGGAATCGGGCGACAACGAGTACGACACGACCATCGAGTTCCAGCGCGCGATGGCCGGCGGCCGCTTCCAGGTGGGCGCCGGACAGAACTACAGCCTCCCGTTCCAGCTCCAGGTCCCCTGGGAGACCCCGCTCACCGCGGTCTTCGGACAGCACCTGCACGGCATGACCCTCGGGGTGCGCACCGAGCTGTCGGTGGCCAAGGCCGTCGACAAGGGCGACCTGGACGGCATCGCGGTCCTTCCGCTGCCCTCGCAGGAGCGCGTCCTCCAGGGCTTCGGGAGCCTCGGCTTCCACTTCAAGCGCGCCGATCTGGAGCGCGGCCAGATCCGCGGTGTGCGGCAGACCCTGCCGTTCTACCAGGAGATCGAGTTCCACCCGCCGCAGCAGCTCTACGGCCGCGTCAACGAGGTCGAGTTGACCTTCGTGACCAGCCCGGGCGGCATGTCGGTGATCATCGAGGCCGACAAGCGCGGCGGGGTCTTCCACTCCGGGCACGACGCGATCGGCCGCTTCGACGTCACCCACGAGCAGGCCGAGAAGATGGACTGGGCCGCCCAGATCAGCAGCTGGATCGGGCGCTTCTAGCCGAGCCGAAGCCGGGTCGTCCCTTGTGGACGGCCCGGCTCTCCGCGTTCGGGGGACGTCAGACCAGGTCGGCCCAGGGCACCTCGGGGTCGGCGAGGAACTTCGCCTCGACCTCGCCGCGCTCGCGGATGATCCGCTGCACGGGGGCGATGCCCTCGTCCCACTGGTTCACGTGCATCCCCGCCACGACCACGCGACCGTTGAGCCACAGGGCATAGAACTCGCGCGAGGCCGGGTCGCCGCGGATCACCAGCGAGTCCGCGCCGCCCTTGGGGTACCAGCCGGCGTACTCCACGCCCAGGTCGTACTGGTCGGTGAAGAAGAACGGCACCGGGTCCATCTCGAACTCCCGGCCGAGGATCCCGCGCGCGGCGGCCGGACCGCCGTCGAGCGCGTTCGCCCAGTGCTCGACGCGCACATGCGTCTCGTAGAACGGCTTGTAGACCCGCGCGACATCACCGGCGGCGAAGATGTCGGGGTCGTCGGTGCGGAAGTGCTGGTCGACCAGCACCCCGTCGTCGACGGCCAGGCCCGCCTCGACGGCCAGCTCGGTGTTGGGGATCGCACCGATTCCGACGATGACGTTGGCCGTCTCGATCAGCGTCCCGTCGGAGGTCACCACACCGTGGAGACGCCCGGGGTCGGCGACGAAACGCTCAACGCTTTGCCCCAGCAGCATTCTCACGCCGTTGTCGCGGTGCACCTGCGCGAAGAACTCGCCCATCCGCTGCCCCAGCACCGCGTGCAGCGGCGTCGGCTGCGGCTCGATGACCGTCACCTCGGCGCCGTAACCGCGCGCGGCCGAAGCCACTTCGAGGCCGATCCAGCCGCCCCCGACGATCACGACCGGCCCGCCGCCGCCCTCGCGAAGGGCGGAGCGCAGCACGTCCGACTCGAAGAAGTCGCGCAGGTAGAAGACACCGGCCAGACTGCCGCCCGGCACGTCGAGCCGGCGCGGCGAGGCGCCCGTCGCCAGCAGCAGCTTGCGGTAGCCGATGTGCTCGCCGTCGGCCAGTTCGACACGATGGCCCGCGCGGTCGATGCCGGTCACCGGGCGGGCGAGCAGCAGTTCCACGTCGTTGGCGCTGTACCAGTCCTCGGCGTGGACGTAGATCTCGTCTTCGGGCGTCTCGCCCTTGAGGAAGCCCTTCGACAGCGGAGGACGCTCGTAGGGCCGCCGGGTTTCGGCCCCGATCAGCACGATTCGGCCGGTCAGTCCCTCTTCCCGCAGGGTCTGGGCGGCCTTCGCGCCGGCCAGCCCGGCGCCGACGATGACGACTTCGGCGGTGTCCATACGGCCTCCTCGATGAGGGGCGGATTCGTGGATTCGCCGTTGAGCCTATCGACTTTCGGGAGGCGGGGGAGGGATGTCGGCACCCCCGGCCGTTGCTCAGGCGCGTCGCCCGGCGAAGGCGTCAAGGATGGCGGCGCACCGGCGGGGGTCCTCGGTGAAGCCGGCGGCCAGGCCCCACAGGAGGTAGTCGGCGCAGCGGACGACGGTCCAGGCGCGGGCGAGGTCGGGGGACAGGCCGGCGGCGTCGACGAGAGCGTGGAAGTGGCGGAGGAGCTCGGCGGGGCCGTCCATCTCGTCGAGGCGGGTCCACAGGAGCTGGGCCGTCTGGTACTCCGGGTCGCCGGCGAGGACCTTCGGGTCGACGGCGAGCCAGGGTTCGCGGTCGGCGGCCAGGACGTTGTCGTAGTGGAGGTCGTGGTCGACGAGGAGCGGGTCGCCACCGGTGGGGGCGGCGAGGTCGCGGGCGAGGCCGTGGGCGAGTTCGAGGCGGCGCCTGGGGAAGGGGCGGCCGAGTTCTCTCCAGCGGCCGGGGAGGCCGGCGGCGAGTTCGGCGGCGAGGTCGGTGAGGTGCCGAAGACCCGGCGGCGCGGGGACGGCAAGGCGGCGCAGGAGTACGCCGGCCGCGGGGACGGCGTCGGCGAGTACGACCTCGCGCAGTGGCGTGCGGTCGTGTGCGCGTTCGAGGAGGAGGGCGCCTTCGGCGGGTGAGTGGGCCAGGAGCCGCACCGCGCCGCGGCCGTCCCAGGCCGCCAAGGCCAGCGCCTCGTGGCAGTCGGCGGCCTCCTGTGGCCAGGACACCTTGAGGACGAGCGGTTCCCGGTCGCGGCGGACCGGCAGTGCCATGCCGTTGTAGCCGTTCATGGCCTCGCCGTCGGGGACAAGGCCCCAGCGCGTCAGCAGGCCGCCGACGGTCGTCGGCAGCGCGCGAATCCAGTCGCGTCCCGCCCGGCCTTCGCGCTGCCAGCGCCCGAAGGCCAGAAGTGCGGGCGGTACGTCGATCACGGCATCCTCCACCCTTGTCGCATCACCGGTGTACAACCTCGGTACACGGGCGCCCCGCCGTCTTCCCCGCGCCCGCACCCCGACAGGAGCGTGCCATGACCGTCGACCTCGAAGCCCTGCGCGAACGGCTGCTGGCCAACCGCGCCGAACGGCGGGCGCGGTCCGCGCGGGAGGTCGCCGAGACCGCCGCGATGGAGGGCTTCCGCGCCGCTGCGGCCTCCGAGGACGCCGCCGCCCTCGCCGACCAGTTCATCATCGCCATCGAGGCCCCCGGCGACGACTTCTCCTGGCAGCGGCGCCGCAAGGAGATCGCCGCGCTGCCCGACGAGCTCGGCGCCCGGTTCGTCCACGCCCTCAACGAACGGGTCGCCGCGCTCGGCGAGCAGGAGTTCGCCGAGACGGTCCGCGCCGCCACCGGCGAACTCGTCGCCCGGCTCAAGCCCTCGCTGAACACCGCGCGGGCCGTGTTCGGCCGTGTCGCGCTGGAGTGGAAGTACTACCCCTTCGACCCGCTGCCCAAGCTGGCGATGCTGCTGGCCGCCGCGGGCGAACTGACCGGCCCGATGATCGCCGGGATGCGCCGCTCGGGCATCTGGTCGGGCTCCACCGTCCTCAACGACCTCCCCGCGATCTTCGACACCATGCCCCTCAACCCCGGCGAGACCTGGAGCGACACGATCCTCGACCGGCTCCCGGCACTCGGCGCGGGCTGGCGGGACTTCCTGCTGCACATGAACACCGCGACCACCGCCAGGCCCAGCGCGAAGTGGACCGCCCGGACCCGCGAGCTGCTCGCCGAGCTCGGCGAGGACGAGGTGACCTCGTCCATAGTGGACTGGCTCGCGCTCGCCGGCCGGCCGCGCACCTTCCGCATGGTCGACAGCGTCTACGGCCCGGAGATCAACCAGGCTCTGGATCCCTTCAACGCCACCGCGATGCGGGGCATGGTCTGGACCCTCGGGATCGCCGCGTCGAACGCCGAGAGCGCCCGGGCGGCGGCCGGCGTGGTCGAGTACGCGCTGAAGAAGGTCGCCGGGATCGGCCCGCACACGCCGAAGGTCGCCAACGCGGCCGTGCACGCGCTGTCGATGATGGACAGCCCTGAGGCGCTGGCGCAGCTGGCCCGCCTCGCCACCCGGGTGACGTACAAGGGAACCCTCAAACTCGTCGAGGCCGCCCTCGACGCCCGCGCCGAGGCGCTGGGGCTCAGCCGCGACGAGGTCGAGGAGATGGCCGTCCCCGCCTACGGCCTCACCGAGGTCGGGCGCGGCGCCGAGCGGCTGGGCGACGTCACCGCCGAACTGCTCGTCGACGGCGGTGTCCGGCTCCAGTGGACGAACGCCGCCGGAAAGGCCGTGAAATCGGTGCCCGCCGCCGTGAAGCGCGACCACGCCGAGCGGCTGGCCGAGCTGAAAGGCGCGGTCAAGGACGTCGGCACGATGCTCACCGCCCAGACCGAGCGCCTCGACAAGCTCTTCCTCGCCCAGCGCGAATGGCGCCTCGACGTCTGGCGCGAGCGCTACCTCGACCACCCGCTGGTCGGCACGCTCGCCCGGCGTCTGCTGTGGACGGTCGGCGACGTGACCGCCGGTTTCGCCGACGGTGAGCTGCGGGGAGTCGGCGACGAGGTCGTCGAGGCCGCGCCCGACGCGGTCGTGCGCCTGTGGCACCCGATCTCACGGGACGTCGCCGAGATCCTGTCCTGGCGCGAATGGCTGGAGCGCCACGAGATCACCCAGCCCTTCAAACAGGCGCACCGCGAGGTCTACCCGCTCACCGCCGCCGAGGAGAACACCCGCGTCTACTCCAACCGCTTCGCCGCGCACATCCTCCGCCAGCACCAGTACCACTCCCTCGCCGCGATCAGGGGATGGAAGAACAGGCTGCGGCTGATGGTCGACGACGAGTACCCGCCGACCACCCGCGAACTGCCGCGCTGGAACCTGCGCGCGGAGTTCTGGGTCGAGGGCATCGGCGACGACTACGGCGTGGACACCACCGACTCGGGCAGCTACCTGCGGCTGGTCACCGACCAGGTCCGCTTCTACCCGCTCGACGCGCCCGCTTCCTCCGCGCACGCCTCCGGCGGCGGATACGGGCAGCGTCTCTACGGCGCCGATCCCGCCGAACCGCTGCCGCTGGCCGACATCCCGCCGCTGGTGCTCAGCGAGGTGCTGCGCGACGTCGACCTGTTCGTCGGCGTCGCCAGCGTCGGCAACGACCCGACCTGGCAGGACGGCGGCCCCGAAGGACGCTTCCGCGACTACTGGTCCGACTACAGCTTCGGCGAGCTGTCGGCGACCGCGCAGACCCGCCGCGAGATCCTGGAACGCCTCGTTCCGCGCCTCGCGATCGCCGACGTCGCGAAAGTCGAGGGGCGCTTCCTGGTGGTACAGGGACGAAGGCGCGGTTACAAGATCCACCTCGGTTCGGGCAACATCCTCATGACGCCGGGCGACAAGTACCTGTGCATCGTGCCCGGGCAGGGCGCGGCGAAGGGGCCCGAGCGGCTCTTCCTGCCCTTCGAAGGCGACCGGACCCTCGCCATCATCCTGAGCAAGGCGATGATGCTGACCAAGGACGACGAGATCACCGACCCGACGATCACGCGGCAGATGCGCTAGCGGTGCGAGCGCCGTCCACAAGGGACGGCGCTCGTCCGTCAGATCTCCACGACGACCTTGCCGAAGGCGCGGCCGGTCCGGTAGTACGCGAAGGCCTCGGCGGCCTCGTCGAAGCCGAAGACCCGGTCCACGACCGGCCGGATCGCGGCGGACTCCACGACCTTGCCGAGGTCCTCCAGATCGCCGCGGCTGCCGACGAAGACGCGCCGGATCCCGGCCATCGTCTGCGCCCAGTCGGCGCCGGCGACGGTGATGTCGGCGGCGGTGTCGGAGTAGGTCGTCAGCAGCACGACCTGCCCGTACAGCGAGGACGCCCGAATTGACTCGTTGACCGTCTCGGGGCCCATCGTGTCGACGACGAGGTCGGCGCCGAGTCCGCCGGTGAGCCGGCGAACCGCCGCACTCCATGTCGGCGTCTCGCGATAGTCGACGACCGCGTCGGCGCCCAGTCCTCTTACCCGCTCGGCCTTCTCGGGACTCGACGTCGTCGCGATCACGCGGTACCCGAGGGCCTTGGCGAGCTGCACGGCGTACAGCGAGACCCCGCCGGTCCCCAAGGTCAGCACGGTGGCGCCGGCGGGAAGCTCGGGGCCGCCGGTGATCGACGTCCATGCCGTCACGCCCGCGCAGGGCAGCGTCGCCGCCTCCGCCCACGTCAGGTGAGCCGGCACGGGCGCGGCGGCCCCCTCGTCGAGCAGCGCGTACTCGGTGAGCATCCCGTCGTGGGTGCAACCGAGCTGATCGAGCATGGAGGCGTCCAGTCTCCCGTCGTGCCAGCGGTTCCAGTAGCTTCCGGCGACCCGGTCGCCGACGCCGAAGCGCGTGACGCCCTCGCCGGCCGCGGCCACCTCGCCGGCCCCGTCGCTGAGCGCGACCACGCCCGGCCGGGGCGGCAGCGGATAGCGGCCGCGCGCGATCAGGTCGTCCCGCTTGTTGAAGGTGGCCGCCTTGACCCGCACCAGGAGCTGTCCCGGACCGGGCTCGGGCACGTCGTGCTCGTGCGAGACGAGACCGGTGCCGTCGAAGGAATCGAAGTGATAGGAGCGCACGGTCAGTTCGTCTTCGTGTAGCCGACGGCGTGGTAGACGCGGCCGTCGCGGATCTTGAGCAGGTTGGCGCCCCTGGTGAAGCCGCCCTCGTAGCGGAAGGTCCAGGTGAGCACGGCCAGCTCGCCGGCCACGATCTCGTCCTCGATGTCGAACTCGCCGCCGGTGTCGGTGGCGATCGCGGTCCACAGTTCGAGCGCGGCGGCGTGGCCGTCGGCGGTGCCGCCCTGTGCGCGTTCGACGACGATGTCCTTGGCCAGGATGCCGGCCAGGCCGCTGGGGTCGTGGGTGGAGAAGGCGTCCTTGTAGGTCTTCAGCACGGTGTGGATGTCGGTCATGGCACGATCCTGTGCCCGCCGCGTCGGCTCGGCAATTCCCTCGAAGGAATGGCGGTGACATGATCGAATGGGCTACAACTGGGCCATGACCACGGTGAACGCGCGCTTCGGGCCGGCGCTCCAGCACTGGCGCGGCATGCGCCGCATCAGCCAGCTCGAACTGGCCGCGCGGGCCGGTACGACGCAGCGGCACCTGAGCTTCGTCGAGAGCGGACGGTCGCGGCCCGGGCGCGCGATGGTGCTGCGGCTGGCCGAGTCGCTGCAACTGACCCTGCGGGAGCGCAACGACCTGCTGCTCACCGCCGGATACGCGCCCGTCTACCCCGAGAGCGGCCTCGACGAGCCGGCGCTGCGCCCGGTCCGCGACGCCCTGCACCGCATCATCGAGGGCCACATGCCCTACCCGGCCGTGATCGTGCGCGCCTACGGCGACGTGGTCGCGGCGAACCCGGCGATGTCGGTGCTCACCGAGGGTTCGGCGCCCTGGCTGCTCAAACCGCCCGTGAACATCCTGCGGGTCGCCCTGCACCCCGAAGGGCTGGCGCCCCGCGTCGTCAACATCGAGGCGTGGGGCCGCCACATCATCGACTCCCTCGTGCGGCTGCGGGCGCTGCGCGGCGACACCGCCGAGCTCGACGACTTCATCGCCGAACTGGAGTCCTATGTTCCGCAGAGCCCGCCCGGCCCCGACCACCTCGGCTTCGCCGTTCCCCTGCGGCTTCGCCACGGCGACGGCGAACTGAGCCTGCTGACCACGCTGACCTCTTTCGCGACGGCCGTCGACGTGACCCTCGCCGAGCTGCACCTGGAGGCCTTCCTGCCGGCCGACGACGCGACCGCCGACGAGCTCCGCCGGCGGGCGGGCCAGCCGGTGCCTGGGTAGTCGCGGCCTGGCGGCCACCGGCGCAGAAAGCCTCCCCGGGCGCACACCGACCACAAGCGACCGCACTCGCCGCGGTCGATCCCAGGCGTGCCTGAAACGCCGTCGCCGTCGGCCGTCCCGACGAGCCGGCCACGACCGGTCGACGGTCATCGACCGGTGACGCGGCGCGGTTTCACTGCCTCCCGCCTGCCGGTGTCCTGCCTTGTGACGCTCGCTCCATGCCTGCAAGCTGAGCTGGTCCGGGCGAGCCTGACGGCATCGTCCACCGTGCTTCCTACGAGGTCTGTGAGGGATGAATCATGGCGTTATCGCGTCGCAAACTTTTCGGAGCGGCCGGTGCTGCCGCACTCGGGCTCAGCGGGGTGGGGGCGGCGTTCCCGCAACAGGCGTTCGCCCTCGATCCCGACGGGATGGAGAGCAAGATGCTCTTCGGCGACGCCCGAGCGGGCGGGGCGGCCATTCCCAAGCCGAGCGGCAGCGGCTTCTACCACTCGGTCCGGATGGGCGCGATCTTCGCGATCCCGGGTTCGAGCGTCGTCGTGGCGATCGCACAGGGCCGCCCGGACGGAGTCGCCGACGAAAGCGGGAACCACAACCTGCTGATGCGCCGGTCGACCGACTCCGGGCTGACCTGGAGCCCGGTGACCGGATTCGCCGGGGCGACCCTCTACAGCTGGGCGAACTCCACGCTGGTCCACGACCGGACCACGGGTCGGCTCTACTGCTTCATGCTGCGCCGGCAACCCGGGTCGCTCCAGGACGTGGACCCCAAGGTCTACCTCACCACGTCCGACGACAACGGGGCGACGTGGGCGGACCCGGTCGTGCGCAACGACCTGAACCGGCGGTCCGACGACGGCCGTCCGGCGAACGACTTCATCGGGCCCGGCAACGGGATCCAGCGCGCCGACGGAAGCCTCGTGGTCCCGGCGAGGGGGCGCCTGATCATCAAGGAGCCGGGCGGCGACTGGATCGGTCACCGCGTCCCCAACGGACTGGCGGGACTGCCGTACGGGGAGGGAACCGTCGCGGAGCGGTCGGACGGGCAGCTGATCTTGAACTACCGTGCGCTGAACCACGAGATCAAGGGGGGAGGGACCTACCCCCACGCCCGTCGGGTCGCCATCGGGAACCCGGGCGAATGGCAGATGTTCGGCGACGAGCACTGGCGCGCCCAGATCATCGACCCCGGCTGCCACGGCGCCCAGATCTCGCACTCGATCAACGGCGACCCGTACCTGATCCACCTCAACTCCGCGAGCCACACCCTCGACAACCGCTACGAGATGACATTGCGCGCGAGTCCCGACGACGGCGAAACGTGGTCCGAGTACCGCAGGCCGCTGAGCGAGGACCCGCTGGCGAGCGAGGGGAACCTCGCCGGAAACCTGCGTGAGGGCGGCTACTCGGCCCTGACCTCGACCGGGACCGGGATCATTCTCGCGCTGGTCGAGGCCCGCAGGGTCCTCAGCGACAACCCGTCGCAGTACGACCTGAACTACAACTCGCCGTGCGCCGTGGTGCTCCGCCGGTGCACTCCGAGCTGGATCGTGCCCGGCTGACGTGTACGGCGCGCCCGAGCCGTACGACCCGCTTGACCCGCGGGCGCGTGCGAAGCGTCCCGGCCCGGAACGTGAACTGCGGGCGGGGGCGTTCACCGATGCGTGCGGTGCCCGATCGCGCCCGGCAGGTCTTCCACGGGCAATGGTGTTGAGGCGGATCACGCCACGGCGCACCGCCAGACCGCCACATCTGCAGGGGCACGCCCTATTCGCCCTCGCCCGTCACCTCCGCGGCCGTCGCGAGCAGCTCCGGGACCGTGCCGGCGAAGTCCGGCAGCATCCGCAGCGCCATGAGCAGCGCCTCCGACGTGAGCTCGCGGCCGCCGATGGCCTCCCGCAGGCCGGGCAGCCAGCGGTCGGCGCCGTCCGCGCCCGCGGCGGCGAGGATGTGGGCCGCCGGGCGGCCGTGGGCGAACAACTCGGCCCAGTCGACGAGTCCGGCATCGATCGCCCGGAGCATCCAGTCGCGCGTGTACGAGAAGTCGGTCCGCGAAATGTCGGGGAAGGCCGCCGCGCAGGTCGCGCCGCTTTCGAGCGCGGCGAGTTCGGGGCGGTCCGGCGGCGGCTCCAAGGCCTCGCCACCGGGAGCCGAGCGCACTCCTTCGACGTAGTAGATCGGCTTCTCGGCGTGCGCGGCGGCGATCTCGGGCCAGAACCAGTCGTGACTCTCATGTGTGGAGAAGTCCGGGTCGCGCAGGCGCGCGATCTGCCACGCGGGAGTCTCCCGCTCGGCGAGATAGGCGCGCAGCCGCTCCTTCTCGGCCTCCTCGTCCTCGGCGGCGGCCGTCTCTCGGACCCGCTCGACGACGCCGAGCTGGAACTCCGCGCTGGTGTACTTCAGCGGCTCAAGGTCCTCGTCCACAAGGGACAGCATGGTGTCGCGGCCGTGCCGCTCCCACACGTCGAGCAGCAGCCGCAGTTGCGGGACCTTCCCACGAACCCGCACGTGCCGCAGGATGTGGCGCTGCACCACCGGATCGGCACAGGTGATGGCGTGCCGGGCATGCCACCCGCCCGTCGTGGCCAGGAAACGCGCCCGCAACTCGGCGGGGAAGACCTCGCCGTCGGCGGTGTGACCGGCGAAGGCACGGCCGGACATGACGTGGGCGATCTGCGCGGCCGTCATCGGCCTGCGCAGCGCGATCGCGGCGGTCAGATCGGGATCGCCGAGGTCGAGCATCCGCTGGACCTGTTCGACGGCAAGGGTTCCGCGCGTGCGCGCGAAGGCCAGTCGCAGGCCCGGCGAGCCGTTCTCCATGACATGGCCGAACCACTCGCGGCGCCAGACCCCGTGCACGAACAGGTCGGCGGCGGTCCGCTCGTCGAGGTGCGGCAGCAGGGCCAGCTGCGTCTCGGCCCCGGCGGCGTCGAGCAGGACGACGAAAGCCTTGCGGGCACCGGTGAAGCCGCTCTTGACGTCCAGGGCGGGCAGTGCTTCGGCCTCCGGCCAGGGGCCGTGGTCGTCGGGAGCGGCGGCGGCCATCTCGCACAGCTGCCCGACGGTTCCCTTGTGGGCCTTGAGAAGCCGCCGCAGCGTTCGCCACGCGCCGACGTCGGACCGGACCGTCGCCGCCAGGACGCGGCCGAGGACGGCGTGCACCGGTCGCAGCCGCCAGACCGTGGGTTCGAGCGAGTCGGCGCGGCGCGCCGACTCCAGCACCGCCGAGGCCGGTCGCGCGTGCTCCACGAGTTCGGCGATCCGGCCGTCGTCGAGGAAGCGCCCGGTGAGCGTGCGGAGCGCTTTGGCACGGCCGGATCCCTTGAGCGGCAACGAGAACAGCTCGACCGGCGGAGACGGGAAGGTCTCGGCGACGGCCGCCGGGTGCGCGGTGAACAGCGCCGTCCGCAGGTCGGCGGGGCAGTCGTCGCGGGCGCACAGGCTCGCCGCGGCCGCCGCGCCGAAGGGCTCGGCCGCGTGCGCGCCGGCGATCAGCGACCAGTCCAGGTCGGCACGCTCGCGGGCGTGGGCCTCGGCCCTTTCGTCGGGCGCGGACCGCAGTTCGGCGATCGCGGTCTCCGTGCGGTCCAGCTCGGCGGCGAGCGCTTCGAGACCCTCGCCGGCGAGGGCTTTCAGGGCACGTGTCCCGGCCGAGAGGTCGAAGCGGCCGATGACGGCGGCGACCTCGCCGTCGCCCGAGTGGCGCTGGGCGTTGACGAGGGTGCGCACCTGCTCGCGGGTCGTCAGCCGGTCTGCGGAGAGCCGGAGGGCGACCTCGTTGTGGCTGCGGATCGGGGACAGCGCGAGCACCGTCGGCAGACCATGGGGGATGTCGCGGGCCCCGCCCCCCTCAAGGCGCGCCCGCCCATCGGGTGTCGCGGGGTCGTGGCGGGCGAGCAGCCGTTCCCAGTCGCGGTAGGTCCAGTGCCGTCCTTTCGCCATCGTGTCCCACGCGATCGAGAGGCCGGCGGTGGTCGCGAAGCGCTCGCGCGCGGCCGGGTCGAACCGGGCGAGGGGGTTGCCGGCGAGGGCCCGCAGCAGTTCCGCGTCGTCGCCGGCCAGGACGAGCCGGACGAGTCCGCTCGGCGGCGAGCCCGCCGACAGGCACGCGGCGACCGCCTGCCGCGCGCCCGAGATCAGCCTCGGCCAGTCGGAGGAGTCGATGGTGGCGAGCAGCGCGACGGCGGCCGTCTGGTCGGGGTGCACGGGCGTCCTCTCCGGGGTGGTGATCGACCACCCTAGAGGGCGCCGGCGACACGGGCCGCCGGTGCCGCCCGGTCAGCAGTGCGGGAAGAACTTCCCGTCAGGGGTGGAGTCCCAGGCGTAGACCGGCACGACCCACTTGGCCTATCCGTCGGTCTGGCTGAGGCTGCCGTTGCAGTGCGGTTCCGTGCGCGGATTCCTCTCAGGGTGAAAACGCTGGTGGAACCGCCGACATGGGCCTAGCTTCGCAACATGCGCGAAGTGATCACCGGCGATGGCCGGACCCTTGCCGTCGAGGAGTGGGGCGTCGAGGACGGCACGCCGGTCGTGTACGCCGCCGGCAGTCCCATGAGCCGGCTCGCCCGGTACCCCGATCCGGCGCTGTTCACCGAGCTGGGCGTCCGGCTCATCACCTACGACCGGCCGGGGGTGGGCCGCTCGGACGCCAGGCCGGGTCGGGTCGTCGCCGACGCCGCCGATGACATCGAGGCGATCGCCGACCATCTCGGCCTCGGGCGTTTCCCGCTGTTCGGGGTCTCCGGCGGCGGGCCGCACGCGCTGGCCTTCGCCGCCGCCCACCCGACCCGGGTTTCCCGCGTGGCGACGCTCGCCGCGATCGCCCCGCGCGACGCCGACGGTCTCGACTGGACCGCCGGGATGATGGAGGGAAACGTCCTCAGCGCCAAGGCCGCGCTGCTCGGGCGCGAGGCCGTCGAGGAGCTCCTGCTGGCGGCGGGGACGGCCGCGCCGCCGCAGTTGCCGCCCGTCGAGGCGGAGGTGCTGGCCCGGCCGGAGGTGCGCGAGATGATCGGCGCGGCCTTCGCCGAGGGCGTGCGGCCGGGGGTCGGCGGATGGGTCGACGACGTGATGGCGCTCTTCGGGAAACCCTGGGGCTTCGATCCGGGGATGGTCATGGTGCCGGTGCTGCTGTGGCACGGAGGCGTCGACTCGACCGTACCGGTCACGCATGCGCACTGGCTGGCGGAACGCATGCCGGGCGCGGACGTGCGCATCGATCCCACCGCCGGGCACGCCGGGCACTTCGACGCGACGCCCGAGATCCTGCGCTGGCTGCTGCGCCGCGAGGACCAGGGAAACTGAAAGTATTCTTGCCTGTACCGGTAAGGCATGGCAGACTCTCGTCCAATGTGGACCCACGCATGTGAGGGAGTCATCGTCATGAAACTCTTCCGCAACTTAAGCGACCGCATCATCGACCGTCTCGTCGGCCACACCAGCGCGTCGGCCGACATCGGGCTCAACTTCTACCGCTGTGTTCCGCCGCACCTGTCGATCTGCGGGCCTTTCACCCGCGTCCGCCAGAGCTGCGGGGGCACACCGACCAACCCCACCGGCTGTAGCTCGGTCGGCTGCTGCACCTGATCGAAGATCCGCCGGGTTCCGCGTTCTCGTCGGAGCCCGGCGGTACCTTGCGGGTATGGCCCCAGTCCCGCCGGCCCGGCACCTTCTTCGCGCCAGGGACCTCGCCGACGCGCGCTACGCCGACGGGCTCACCGTCGCCGGCCTCGCCCGCGCCGCCGGCCTGTCGCGGGCTCATTTCAGTCAGGAGTTCCGCCGCGCCTTCGGCGAGACGCCCCACGCCTACCTCCTCACCCGTCGCCTCGAACGGGCCGCCGCCCTCCTGCGGCACACCGACCGGACCGTCGCGCGGATCTGCTGCGACGTGGGCCTGAGCAGCGTCGGATCCTTCACGACCAGCTTCACGCGCATGTTCGGCAAGCCCCCGACGGCCTACCGCGAGAGTTTCCCGCCCGCCGCCGCCTACGCGATGATCCCGTCGTGCGTCCTGAAGGTCTACGGGCGGCCGGTACTCCGGACGTTTCGAGAAGACAGCGCCCACCAGCCGAAATAGCGTGGTCGTGACAGGCAACGACGACGCCGGAGGGCGCAATGATCACCATCGGTTCAACGCAGCTGTGGGTCCACGACCAGGACGCCGCGCTCGATTTCTACGTCGGCAAGCTCGGCTTCGAGGTACGCCAGGACGTCACGATGGCCGAGATGGGGGACTTTCGCTGGCTGACCGTCGCCCCGCCCGGGCAGAAGGACTTCACGCTCGTGCTCATGGCGATCCCGGGCGCGCCGGTGATGGACGAGGCGACCGCCGAGCGGGTCCGGGAGCTGATGGCGAAGGGGTTCGCCGGGACGCTGTTCCTGTCGACCCCCGACTGCCACGCCAGCTACCGGGAACTGCGCGAGCGGGGCGTGGAGTTCAACGAGGAGCCCAACGACACGCCCTACGGGATCGACGCCGGGCTGCGCGACCCGTCGGGAAACAGCATCAGGCTGACGCAGCCGCGCTGAGCGGTGCGGGGGAAGGACCGCCTGGCGGATGCCGGGGTTGCCGGGTGGTCCTTCCTGCGCCGACGGCTCGCGGGCGCCGTCGGCCTTACGTGCGGGGTGCGTGATTACGGGGGTTCACGCGGGTCGGGTGCGGGTCGCGGGGTTACCAGCACCAGCCGGGGACGAGTTCACAGACGTGCTCGCCGGTCTCGCAGGAAATGACGCACTTGATCTTCGGGCCGCCGTCGCACTGGTAGTACGTGCCGCAGGACGCGTCGGCCGCCGCCTTGGGGGCGAGACGGTTGAGCAGACGGTCGGCGATTGCGGTGATCTTGGGCATTCGTGCCTCCTTGGGAAGATCGGACTTGAGGCAGGAGCTTAGTGATCGGGAACGGAAAGTCAAGGGGCGAGTGGGGAGAGTGGTCGTTACACGGGGAGTGTTCGAGTTCGCCCTGATCTGTATGAGCTGGCAGAGTTTGGGCTGGTGGGGGCGGGTCTGTGTGATCGGGCCAGGTGCTCACTCCGGGCGCAGGTCGGTGACGGTGACGCCGTGCTCGGCGCGCAGTCGCGCGGCGACCCCTCTGTGCGCCGCCCGTGCCGTTTTCCGCGGCACGGGCGGCGATGCGCTACGCGACGGCGGTGCCTTCGAGCTCGACGAGCTGGCCCGGGATCGCCAGGCGTGTCACCCCGAGCATCGTGGTGGCCGGCGCGACGCGGGCGGCGCCCAGTCGCGAGGCGAGCCCGCCGTAGTGCTGGAAGAGCAGGTCGACGTCGGTGGTGTAGACGTTGAGGCGGATCAGGTTCGCCAGCGACATCCCCGCCTCGGCCAGCACGGCCTCCAGGTTGTCGACGCTCAACGCCAGCTGCGCCGCCATGTCGCCCTCGTGCTGCGGCTTGCCGTCGGCGTCCATGGCGGTCTGCCCGGAGCAGTACAGGGTCCGGGTGTGGCCGGAGACGACCTCGCCCTGGTTGAATCCCATCTCCACCGACCACGTCACCGGGTTGACCGCGGTTCGTTCCATCGTCACGTCAGATCCATTCGTCTCATCGGGTTCGGCGCGCCCTTGCGGACGTCCTGCGATGAGCCTCCCAAGCAATCACGACACCTCCTGTCGTGTATTGCTGGCACAATTTCGGCATGCGCGCCGACCGCCTGGTCTCCCTGGTGCTCCTGCTGCGGCAGCACGGCCGGCTGTCGGCGACCGCCCTGGCCCGCGAGCTGGAGGTGTCCACCCGCACCGTGCTCCGCGACGTCGAGGCACTGTCGGCGGCGGGCGTCCCCGTCTACGCCGAACGCGGCCGGCACGGCGGATTCGCGCTGCTGCCCGGCTTCCGGACCGAACTCACCGGGCTCAACCACGACGAGGCGCTCGCCCTGCTGGTCGCCGGCTCACGCAGGGGCGCGCAGGTGTTCGGCCTCGGCTCGGCGCTCGCTTCGGCGATGCTGAAGGTCGTCGACGCGCTGCCCGACAGCTACCGCGACGCCGCCGCCGGAGTCGCCGAGCGGCTGCTCATCGAGCCCGAGACCGACCTGCTCGCCCGCCGGCAGGCAGGCGAGGAAGTGCCCGACTCGACGATGATCGAGGTCCGGCGCGCGGTGTTCGCCGGGCACAAGCTGCGCATCCGCTACGAGGCCGTCGGCAAGGCGCCGCAGTGGCGAACGGTCGACCCGATCGGCCTGGTCACCGTGCGAGGGCAGGGCTACCTGCTCGCGGCGAGGGACGGCGAGGACCGCACCTACCGGCTGTCGCGGATCCGCGCCGCCGAGGAACTCGCCGAGGCCGCCGAGCGCTCCGACCGCGTCGACCTCGGCCGCGCCTGGCAGGAGCGCAGTACGCGGTTTCGGACCGGCGGGGAGCAGGTCGCCGTGCTCGTGCGGCTGGACCCCGCGCGGCGCGAGGAGCTGGTCGGCACCGCCCTGGCGGTTCTCGCGGAGGACACCGACGCCGACGGGTGGCTGCGGATGGAGGTGACGTTCCAGGACGCGCGGCACGCGGTGTGGGCGCTGTGGCAGCTCTCGACGGGCGGGGAGGCGCTGGCGCCGCAGTGGCTGCGCGATGCGTTGCGGGAGCGGGGGGAGGGGATGGTGGAGAGGTATGTGGGGCCTCGGCGTGGGGATTAGCCCGGTGGGGGCGGCTGCCGCACGGCGGTCCACCAGGTGCGCAGTGTTGTGTCGACGCTGGACAAGGCCAGGGTCGCGCCGAGAACCGCCAGACCGACACCGATCCCCGTGACGCCGCCCAAGTGCCTGCCGGTCAGGAAATAGGCGAACCCGGCGCAGAGAGTCGCGCTTGCGGCGATGACCCCGGTGAGGAAAGTGAGCCTGCGGCTGCGGGACAGGTGGCCAAGACCAATACCGATCGCGGCGGCGCCGATGCCGAGATAGGCCAGCTCGTCGAGGACCCTCAAGTGCCGCGCGCTCGACACCGCGTGGGTGCCACCCCAGATGATCGCCGCACCGGCGCCCATGGCCATGATGCCGGTGAGCGGTCGCCAGCCGCGCATGAACCCGATCCCGACCGCACACGCCGCGGTTCCGATCGCGAAACCCGTCAGGGCGGCCACCGGGGAAATGCCCTGCTGGATGTACACGACCGCCCCGATGATGCTCCCCGCTCCGGCGGCGATTCCGCTCAGGCCCAGCGGTAAAGGGCTGTCCCGGAGGTAGCCTGCGGCCGCCAGCAAGCCCGCGGCCCCAAGACACAGGCCGATCAGGGGCGCGAGCGCACCGTCTGCCCGAAAAACCGACGCCATCGCCGAACTCAACGCGACGACACCGATTCCGGCGGCGCTCGCGGCCGCCAGGACCGTGGTCGCGACGATCCGGTCGGTGGGCAGGAGCACGGCGGTCATGGTCGCCAGCGAGGCGGCGATCAGGCCCCCGGCAGACCATCCCCCGGTAGTCCAGGCAGCCATCCCGATGCCGGCGACGGTGACCGCGAACAGCGCCCACCGCGCGAACCGGCGCAGCGCCGCCTCCGGGTGCAGCCCTCGGAGGAAGACCACCGACCCCGTGAGGGCCGCGACGGCGATCGCGATCACGGTTCCGGGACGGCCGAAGTCGGTGTGAAGCTGGTTGACGCTCAGCCCGGCCGCTCCACTCGCCGCAGCCGTGGCGAGCAGAACGCGCCAGTCGCGGGCATTTCGATGGTCCGGCGGATTCCGGGCCGACGTTGCGGCCCCGGTCGGTAAAGGCATGTCGTCAACATTGCCAAGATCTCCGCTGTTCCCCGCGCAAGCGCGCCGCACCCTGGGCGCAAACCAGCCCCGAGACACGAAAAACCGCCCCCCGGCAAGCGGAGGGCGGTCCGTCTGGCGCGCCCGAAGGGATTCGAACCCCTAACCTTCTGATCCGTAGTCAGATGCTCTATCCGTTGAGCTACGGGCGCAGCTTCACCGCCCAGCGGCGGCGACCGGCTAATACTAACCGGTCCCCGCAGCGCCCCGCGAGCGGGTTAAGCACTGTGCCCCACCGCACGTCAGTCGCTCAGGATCTTCTCCACGAACCCCGCGTACAGCTCGGCCTGCCCGGCGGCCCCGGAGGTGTTCCAGATCCCGTGCTCCAGTTCGGCGACCTCAGCGCTCAGCCCGAAGTGCTCCACCCACTCGTACCGGCGCGTCCGCCCCGGCCAGTAGCGCTGGTGGGAGGCGAACCACGCGACGTAGGCGCGGTGCAGGGCCTCGTCGAGGAGGTGGGCGCGCGCCCAGCCGTCGGTGCACTCCGCCAGCTCGGCGGCGACGGCCGCCGCCTCGGCCGACAGCGCCGCCTCGGTGCGGTCGGTGAGCAGGTAGGGGAACACCGACACGCGTCCGCGCGCCTTCGTCCCCGCGCCGGAGCGGTCGGAGAGCATCACGCCGTAGGCGAAGCCCGCGACGGTCTTGACGGGCGAGTCGAGCCCACGCCACCCGTCGCCCTCCTCAAGGGCGTCGACGGCGGCGGCGAAGTCGCTCTCCCGCAGGTAGTTGATGGGAACGTCGCCGACGGCGGGCGGTGTGGGGAGCTCGTCGCGGTCCCACACCGCCACGAGTTCGGCGTCCCCTCCGGGCAGCGAGAGCCCGGGCGCGTACACGAAGGACAGGCCCGCCTCCCCCCTGTGCGCGGAGATCAGCTTGGCCGAGGCTCGGATGATGTGGGGAGGCAATGACATGGCACAAGTGTTGCCAGGCCAGACCCGGATTGTCCACCGGTGAGACGAAGCCCGCTTGACGGGCTTGGGACACTACGCTGGTGACCTCCTCCTCTCAGTACGCGGCCATCGGTGTGCACGATTCGATCTGGACGGGGCGGCGGGTCCGCCTTCGCGGTCTCGAACCGAAGGAATGGCAGCGTTTCCGCGACAACGACCTCAACACCACCAGCCAGCGCCTAGGCGACCGCGTCCACCCGCCGCGCTCCAACGCCGGCTACGAGAAGTGGGCCCTCGAACAGTCGACCCGCCCGTCCTCCGACGAGATGTGGCTCGTCATCGCCGACATCAACGACGACCGGCCGGTCGGCTCGATCTGCACCAACCGCCTCGACCCGACCTCGGGGGTGTTCTGGTACGGCGTCGGGATCTTCCGGGAGGAGCAGCGGCGCGGCTACGCCACCGAGGCCATCCGCATCGTCCAGCGCTACATGTTCGGCGAGCGCCGCTACACCAAGTGCCAGGCCGAGGTCCACGGCGACAACGCACCCTCCCTGGGCCTCCACCAGAGCCTCGGCTTCGTCATGGAGGGCCGCCTGCGCAAGGCCGTCTTCCACGAGAGCGGCCACCAGGACCTCATCATCTTCGGGATGACCGTCGACGAGTTCCGCAACCTCCGCTAGGGCGTGTTTGCAAAGGTGGGTAGCCATTGGTGGATGGCGGCGAGGGTGATTGCTGCCTGGTAGGACTGGCTGGTCTTGTCGTATCGGGTGGCGATGCCGCGCCATTGCTTCAGCTGGTTGAAGCAGCGTTCGACGACGTTGCGTTTCTTGTAGAGCTGCTGGTCGAAGGCTGGCGGCCTGCCTCCGCGGCTGCCTCGGCGGGCGCGGTTGGTCTTGTGGTCGGCGCGTTCGGGGATCGTGCAGGAGATGCCGCGTCTGCGCAGGTGGGTGCGGATGGCGCGGGTCGAGTAGCCCTTGTCGGTGATGACGTGGTCGGGTCGGGTGCGGGGCCGCCCCGGTCCGATGCGGGCGATGCTGACCGAGTCCATGACCTGTTCGAAGCGGGTGCAGTCATTGACGTTGCCCGCCGAGAGCACAAAGGACAGGACACGCCCGTTCCCGTCAGCAGCCAGGTGGATCTTCGTGGTTAATCCACCACGGGATCGTCCGATGGCGTGAACCGATTCGCCCGAATCACTCCGCCCCCTTTAGCGCCAGCCGCGTGCTGATGAGCACGCGTGATCGTCGAATCGATGCTCACCAGCCAGTCGAGGTCACCACGCGCATCAGCCCGCGCCTGCAACCCCGCAAGCAGCCGCTGAAACGTCCCATCCAGCGCCCACCTGCGAAAACGCGCATAGATACTGCGCCAAGGGCCATAACGATCAGGGACATCCCGCCACGGAGCACCCGAACGGATCTTCCACACGATCCCGTTCAACACCCGCCGATCATCCAGGCGAGGCCGACCACCCTGCATCACCGGCGGCAACAGCCCGGCCAGCACATCCCACTCAGCATCCGACAACTCATACCGACGAATCACCCACCCATCATCCCACCCCTTTGCAAACACGCCCTAGACCGCACCCCCCGGCATCCACGACGACGCCGCCGCCCGGGAAGGGGCGGCGGCGTCGCGTGCGTCAGGCGGGAAACCCTAGATCCGCTCCATCGCCTTGCGGAACGGGTCGAGACCCAGCGCGCCGAGGTTGAGCGCGTCGGTGTGGAACTGCTTGAGGTCGAAGCCGGCGCCCTTGCGGGCCCGGGCGTCCTCGCGGGCCTGGAGCCAGATGCGCTCGCCGACCTTGTACGACGGCGCCTGACCCGGCCACCCGAGGTAGCGCGACAGCTCGAAGCGCAGCATGGGGTCGTCGATGCGGCAGTGGCCGCGCATGAAGTCCCAGCCGAGGTCGGCGTTCCAGCGCGCGCCCGGGTTGAAGCCGAAGGGGTTGTCCTTCGGGATCTCCAGTTCGAGGTGCATGCCGATGTCGACGATGACGCGCGCGGCGCGGAAGGCCTGCGCGTCGAGCATGCCGAGCTTGGCGCCAGGGTCGTCGAAGTAGCCCAGCTCGTCCATGAGGCGCTCGGAGTAGAGGGCCCAGCCCTCGCCGTGCCCGGAGCACCACAGCATCAGCCGCTGGTAGCGGTTGAGCAGTTCGGCGCGGTAGGCGGTCTGCCCGACCTGGAGGTGGTGCCCGGGGACGCCCTCGTGGTAGACGGTGGTCACCTCGCGCCAGGTGGAGAAGCCCTCGTCCTCGTTGGGGACCGACCACCACATGCGGCCGGGACGGGTGAAGTCCTCCGACGGGCCGGTGTAGTAGATCGCGCCGTCGGCGGTCGGCGCGATGCAGCACTCGATGCGCCGGATCGGTTCGGGGATGTCGAAGTGGGTGCCGGCCAGTTCGCTGACGGTGCGGTCGGCGAGCTCCTGCATCCAGTCGCGGAACTCCTCCTTGCCGGCGATGTGGCGGGAGGGGTCGGCGTCGAGGGCGGCGACGGCCTCGTCGACGGAGCCGCCGGAGACGATCTTGTCGGCGACGCGGCGCATCTCCGACTCGATGCGGTGGAGCTCGGCGAAGCCCCACTCGTAGGTCTCCTGGAGGTCGACGGCCGCGCCGAGGAAGTAGCGGGAGGCGCGCGCGTAGCGCTCGGCTCCGGCGGCGTCGCTCTCGGGCGCCTGCGGGGCGAGCTCGTCGCGCAGGAAGGAACCGAACTCCGCGACACCACGTCGGGCGGCCTCCGCGCCGGCCGCGAGGTCGCCGGCGAGGGCGCCCATGGGCGCCGACCCGTCGACGTTGACGCGCGAGACGAGCCCGGCCCAGAAGTCGTCGCCGCCGGCGCCGTTCCAGTTGTCGCACTGGTCGGCGCACTCCCGGACCTGCCGGAGGGCGGCGACGCGACCGGAGGCGGCGGCCTCACGGAGGGTCTCGCGGTAGCCGTCGAGGGCTTCGGGGACCTTGCCGAGGCGGGCGGCGATGTTGGCGGCCTGCTCCTCGCTGCCGATCGTCATCAGGTCGAAGATCTGGCGGATGCCCTGGAGAGGGCTGGCGATGACGTTGAGGTCGGCCGCGTCGCCGGCGTCGTGGCGTTCGAGCGACAGGGCGAGGCGCTCGACCATGCCGTCCTTGGCGACCTGCTCGCGCTCGTCGACGGGGGTCGCGGCGTCGAGGTCGGCAAGGGTGCGGCGGGTCAGATCGGCCTCGGCGGCCAGCCCGGCGGGGGAGAAGTCGTCCAGTTCGTGGTCTTGGCCGGACACGCCCTGGTACGTCGCGGTGATCGGGCTGAGCGCGATCGACTCCTCAACGTATTTGTCGGCGATCTCATCAACACGTCTCATGGCGGCGACACTACGGCACCTTGGCGGCGGGGCGCATCACCGTAATATGACGATCGTCTTCGATGGAATGTACCCATCCACCGGCGCGACCGAGCGCCAGCAGCCGTTCGCGGTCGACGGCCATCGTGAGGGTCGGACCGGGCGCGGGGGGCCAGTTGCGGCGGCTCTCCCACGCGGGGGTGAACCACTCGCCGACGGCGGCGCGGGGGTCGTCGGCGTCGAGGGCGTCACGGGCGCCTTCGAGCGCGGCGAGGGTCCGGTCGAGGGCCTCGCGGACGGCCGCGGCGTTGCCTCCGGCCATCGCGCCGACCAGTTCGGGTCGTGTCAGTGCCACGCGGGTGCCGTCGCGGAAGGAGCTGGCGGCCAGCGCGCGCGGGAGGGGGCCGGCGGCTGCCTCGACGAGCGCGGCGGCCAGCAGGTGCGGGACGTGGCTGATCGCCGCGACGGCCGCGTCGTGCTCGGCGGCGGTGGTCGGCACGACCCGCGCGCCGAGTTCGAGGAAGAGGCCGGCGAGGGTGAGCCAGTCGGCGAGCCGGGTCTCCTCGTCGAGGCACAGCGCCCACACGCGGTGTGCGAACAGGTCGACGTCGGAGTGCTCGAAGCCGCTGGTCTCCTTGCCAGCCATGGGATGGCCGCCGACGAAGCGCGCGCCGGCGAGGCGCTCGCGCATGGGCTGCTTGACCGACACGACGTCGGTGATGAGCCCGTCGTAGTCCTTGAGCCGGGCGAGGACCGCCTCGACGGCGGGCAGCGGGACGGCCAGCACGGTCACGTCGGGGCGCCAGCCGTCGAGAGTGTCGACGGTTCGCAGGCCGCTGGCGACGGCCGCGAGGCGCGTCGTGCGGTCGCTGTCGTATCCCGTCGCCTCGTGACCGGCGGCGTTGAGCGCCCGCAACAGTGATCCGCCGATGAGCCCGAGTCCGATGACGCCGATACGCATCGACACAGGCTCTCATATCCCCTCCGGCGAGCACTTGCCGTGACACACTCGTGACTTCCGGTGCGTGAGGAGCTGACGTGGCGCGCGGCAAATGGTCGATCTTCTTCTTGGTTCTCGTCGTCGCCCTCGGCGTCGCGCCTGTGCCGGCGTTCGCCGCCGTGCAGTCGGTGCCGGTGCAGGGTGGGGCCTCCTTCAACGGTCCGGTCCGGGCGGTGGCCTTCATGGGCGACACGGTCTACCTGGGCGGTGACTTCAGCATCGCCAACGCCGACGGCAAGCGCTACTACCGCGACCATCTGGCCGCCGTGAACGCGCGCACCGGTGCTCTGCTCCCCTTCGCGCCGGAGGTCGACGGGAGCGTGCACGCCCTGGCCGTCAGCGGGTCGCAGCTCTACGCCGGCGGGTACTTCGGGACCGTCGACGGCGCCAAGCGCCGCCGCGTCGCGCGCTTCACCTCCGGTGAGCTCGACTCCTGGCGCCACGTCGTGTCCGGCAACGTCCGGACTCTCGCGGTCAGCGACGGCGTGCTCTACGCCGGTGGCAGCTTCAGCACCGTCGACAGCCAGTCGCGGACCAACCTCGCCGCCTGGAACCTGTCGACCGACACGCTCAGCGCCTTCGCGCCCGTTCCCGACGGCACGGTCCGCTCGGTCACGCCAGGCGCCAAGCGCCTCTACATCTCCGGGACCTTCGCCAGCGTCAACGGCGCCACGGCCCGCAAGCTCGCCGCCGTCTCGAAGTCCACCGGCGCGCTCGACACGTCCTTCGCGCCCGGCATGACCTCGATCGTCTACGACGTGCACCTCGCCCACGACCGCGTCTACGCCGCCGTCGGCGGGCAGGGCGGGCGCCTGATCGCCTTCGACTACGACGGGAGCAAACGCTGGGAGACCACCACCGACGGCGACGTCCAGACCGTCACCTCGATCGGCGGCACCCTCTACGCCGGCGGGCACTTCGAGCACGTCTGCTCCAGTCCCAACACCGGCGACTTCGGCGCGTGCCTCGACGGCGACAAGGCGCAGCGCCTGAAGTTCCTCGCCGTCGACTCGAACGGGAAACTCACCGGCTGGGACCCGTGGAGCGACTCCGCGGTCGGCGTGTGGACCCTTGCGGCCTCCGGGGAGACCCTCGCCGCCGGTGGGGAGTTCCTCACCTTCGCCAACCGCACGGTCAAGCAGCGGTCCTTCGCCCTGTTCCGGCCGTAGGCGCTCGCCGAGCCTGGTTACGATTCCCTACATGGCCGCCCACGACGCTCCGACACCCGCCGGTGCCGGCTGGACGCCGCCCGACAGGTCCGGCTCCAACGGCAACCGGGCACCCGTGCCCGCCGTCGACGTGCGGCCCGTGTCCTGGGGCCCGGACCGCACCACCGGGCGGATCGGGCCCACGACCTGGCCGGGTGGCGTCGAACCGAAGCGCCCGCCGCTGACGCCGTCGTTCACCTGGACGCCGGAGCCGCCGCGTCCGCAGTACCGCGAGTCGCTGCGCGTCGGGCCGGCCGGAATCTGGTCGGGAGCGGGTGTCGCGTGCCTGTGGTTCCTCATCACCGGGTTGCTCGCGACGACGCTGCCGGTGTACGTGTGGGTGACAGCGGTCGCAGCACTCGTCGCCTGGCTGGCGGCTTTTCTGTTGGCTCGGTACGGTGACCGTGGCGCCGCAGCCGGGGTGGCCGCTGTCAGCGGCATGGCCCTCGGGGTCGCGGGGCTCGTCGTGGAGCTGAATGCGCTCCAGGGCGATTGGATCCTCTGGTGAACTCGTGTCGGCGCGCCTTTCCGGGTGCCCGCCGGTGCGGGTGATAAGCATCCCGTCGGGGGTGGGTGAATGACTTACTTTGCTGTCGCGGCGGTCCGCACTGGTACTAAGTGGACCGCTCACGAACTTGATTTCGACGGTGTCGAGGACATCGACGAGGTGGCCGACCGGTTGCGCGACGTCGCCGACGACGCGGACGTGTCGCTCGCCTTCGTCGAGGCCGACGACGAGTACCTGACGGTGCTGCGTCTCGACGACGGCGAGGACCTGCGCCTGTTCTCCTCGGACGCCGAGTTCGCCGACTCGTCGCGGCTCGGCGGGATCCTCCTCGCCGACGTGACCGACGGCGAGCCGGTGGAGATGGACGCCGACCCGGTCGGCGAGTCCGACCTGCTGGCCGACCTCGGCGTGTCCTCCGACGCGCTGCTCGCGCTGTGCGCGAAGGACGGGATGCTCCCGTCCGACGTCACCGCGGAGGTCGCCTCGGGGCTCGGCATCGTCGACGACATCGAGGAACTGCGCGAGCCTTAGGTTCGCCGCCCGGATATTTGCGAAGGCACGGCACCGCCCCGGTGTGGGAGTGGTGCCGTGCCTTCGCGTGCTCTCACAGGGCCGCGAGGACGGCGGCGGCGACGTAGAGGACCTGCTCGGCGGTGCGCCGGGGGAGCGGTGTGGCGGGGCGGCCGCCGAAGTCGAGTTCACGCCGGGCGGCCGAGACGTTGGCCGGGAACATGAGCACGAGCAGCAGGGCGAGGCCGATGGCCGCGAAGCGGGCCGTCGCGGGGATGAGCAGGCCGATCGCGCCGAGGATTTCGAGGACGCCGGTGACGTTGACCAGCAGGGTGGGGTTCGGCAGTCGCGGCGGGACCATGCGGATCATGTCGGCGCGCAGTTTCCCGACGAAGTGCGCGACGCCGGTCATGAAGAACATGAGGGCGAGGCCGCCGCGGACGGCGGGCTGCCAGCCGTCGAGGGCGTCGACGCCGGCGAGGCCGAGGACGCGGAGGACGGCGAAGCCGCCGATGAGAGCGATGAGGGGCGCCATGGTCACTCCGAGCTAATCTAGTCATTGGCAAGTTGAATGCCGACCATAACGCGGTATCTTGTCAGTGTCAAGTTGTCCGGATCGAGGAGTGATCACCATCAGCAGCACCCGCGGGTACCACCACGGCGACCTTCGCCGCACCATCCTCGACGCCGCCGCCGAGGCCATCACCGAGTCCGGGCCCGCCGGCTGGAGCCTGCGCGAACTCGCCCGCCGCGCCGGCGTCTCCCACGCCGCGCCCGCACACCACTTCGGCGACAAGGCCGGACTGCTGACCGCCCTGGCCACCGAGGGCTTCCAGCTGCTGGCCGACGAGCTCAACTCCGTTCCCGACGACTTCCTCGAAGCCGGCGTCGCCTACGTTCGCTTCGCCACCGGCCACCGCGCCCACTTCGAGGTCATGTTCCAGCCGGCCCTCCTGCGGTCGGACGACCCCGAGCTGCAGGCCGCCGAGAACCGCGCGTCGACGGCACTGGAGGAAGGGCTGCGGAAGGCCGTGCCGCCCGAGCGCGCGTCGGGCGACATGCGGCTGGCGGCGTGGTCGATCGCGCACGGCTTCGCCGCGCTGTGGCTGAGCGGCGCGATCGCTGACCGGGTCGGGGAGGACGCGGTCGAGGCGGCGCGGCCGGTGCTGAGGAATCTGTTGCGGGGGTGAGGTGGGGCGGAGGGCTGGGTTGCGGGCGCTCGGTGGGGCTGGGGCGCGGCGTGCGGTCGTGGTCGGTGCGTCGGGCGCGCGGTCGCGGTCCGGTCGCCGGATGGTGCGCGGGCGTAGGCGAGGACGGCGCTCGCCGTTGTCCACAACCGGTCAGTTATCCACAGGCTGGACGAGCTTGCCCTTTACACCCACGCCTGGCGCCCCCCTACTGTCAGAAGTGGGAGGCGGCATGGGCGGCCCCACGGTTCCGAAGCGGCGCCGGGCGGAGGTCGCAGGTACCACCCCCGCCCCTCAGTCCCCCACCCAAGCCTCCACGCTGAGCCACCGCGAGCGCGCCGGCGCCGGACGCGTGTCGGGAACCTCGCGGCACTCGTCGGAGTCGACCACGACGTGGAACTCGCTCCCGTCGGGGAACACCAGCTGGTGCGGCGCGCCGAGGAACAAGAGGAACTCGAACTCCTCCCCATCCCCGCGGCGGCGCAGCACCGCGTCCCACCCCTCCGGCGTCTCCGTGACCCGCAGGTCGACGGGCACGCCCGGCCGGAAGTGGGCGTTGGCGTACCAGCACAGCTCGGCGGGTCCTGTGTAGGCGGTCATCGCGGGAGCGTTTCCACACCCGCTGCCCTTGCGGCCGTGCCGATCGGGCAGACCTCGCCCGAATCCTTGCCGGGCGCGCCGGCGGGGGGTTTTGATTGCCCTGCCCCACGCCCGCCGCCAGGAAGGCCGCGAACATGCCCGCTGCCCGCACCACCGCCGCCGCACTGCTGGCCGCTTCACTCGCCACCGCCGCCGGTCTCGTCGCCCCCACCCCGGCCCACGCGGCGTCCTGCGCGAGCGCCGCCGACAACGACTTCGACGGCGACGGCCTGCGCGACCTCGCCGTCGGCAGCCCCTTCGCCACCGGCGGCGGCCGCGTCACGGTCGCCTACAGCTCCGGCGCGACGGTCGTCATCGACCAGCAGACGGCCGGCGTCCCCGGCTCGGGCGCCGACGGCGACTTCTTCGGCTTCGCGCTGGCCTCCTACGACCGCGACCTCGACGGCTGCGACGACCTGGTCGTCGGCGGCCCCGGAAAACTCGCCGGCGGTCAGCCCCACGCGGGGATGGTGTGGGTCATCCCCGGCGCGGCGGGCGGCCTCAACCCCGCGGCGACGGCGATCCTCACGCAGAACTCCACGGGTTTCCCGGGCAGTCCCGAGGCGGAGGACCAGTTCGGCTACTCCGTCGCGGCGGGAAACTTCGGCGCGCAGCCCTACCTCGCCATCGGCTCGCCGGGCGAGACCCACGCAGCCGGGACCAACAACGCCGGCATGGTGCACTACCAGCGCGGCAGCACGATCGTCGGCGTCAGCCAGAACACCGCCGGCGTCCCGGGGGTGCCGGAGTTCGGTGACCGCTTCGCCGAAACCCTCGCGACCACGCCGACCCACATCGTCGTCGGCGCTCCCGGCGAGGACGGCTCCCAAGGCACCACCCAGGTCTTCGACCACCGCCTCACCGACGGCCACCTCACCCACCGCCTGACCGTCGACCAGGACACCGACCGCATCACCGGCGCCGGCGAGCCCGGCGACCGCTACGGCGGCCAGCTCTCGGCGATTGCGTACCGGCCGGCGGGCGGCAGCACCGGCACGCTCATGGCCGTGTCGGTCACCGGCGAGGACGTCCGGAGCAACACGGTCGCCGACGCGGGCATGGTCCACGCGATCTACGTCGCTCCCGACGGCGGCTACCGCCAGATCGCCGAGTACTCCCAAGACGCCTCGGGCGTCGAGGGCGAGCCCGGCGCCGACGACGAGTTCGGCCGCACCGTCCTGCTCACCAACACCGGCACCGCGACCTACGGGACCCCGTCGGCGACGACGCTCACGGTCGCTGCGAGGGGTTCGGAGAGCCCTGACCCGCGCATGGGCACGCTCCAGGTCTTCCGGCTCGCCGGGACTCCCGGCGACGGCGACCTGTGGATCGCGCCCGGCACGCACGGTCTTCCCGCCAACGCCATCGGCGGCAACACCCGCATCGGCTCATCGCGTGAGTACCTCCTCGTCGAAGGCCACCTCCCCGACGGCGTCGCGCCTGCCGTGCACGGCGTTCGCTGGAGCGACCTGCTGGCGGGGCGGTCGCCGGCGGCGCGGACCTGGCCGCTGCCGGGCCCCGGAGCGCTGATCTGGTCCATCGCCTGAGCCGACCCGGCCCGCAACGCGATCCTCCGGCCGCGTGCACACGGCGTTAGCGCCGCCGACGTGTGCGCGGCCGACACTTCGGACATGAACCGCGTAACGGCTCTCATCCTCTCCGCGGCCTTAACCTTCACGATGGTCGGTGCCCCGGCACCGGCGACCGCCCACGCGGCGGCCTGTGTCCCCGGCGCCGAGAACGACTTCGACGGCGACGGCCTGCGCGACCTCGCCGTCGGTACCCCCTTGGGCGCCGACGGCGGCCGCGTCCTGGTCACCTACACCTCCACCGGCTCGACCGTGACGATCGGCCAGCAGACCTCCGGCGTGCCCGGTTCGGGCGCCGACGGCGACCTCTTCGGCTTCGCGCTGGCCTCCTACGACCGCGACGCCGACGGCTGCGACGAACTCGTCGTCGGCGGTCCCGGGAAACTCGCCGGCGGCGCGCCCGGCGCCGGGATGGTGTGGATCCTGCCCGGCGCCCGCGGTGGCCTGAACACCGCCGCGACCGAGATCCTCACCCAGAACAGCACCGGCTTCCCCGGTGTCCCCGAGTCCGGCGACCTGTTCGGCCACTCGCTCGCCGCCGGCCTCACCGGAACGCAGCCCTACCTCGCGATCGGCTCGCCCGGTGAGAACCTCAACGACGGCCCCGACGAGGGGCACGTCTACTACCTGCGCGCCGGCGAGGTCGTGACGCTGCACCAGGACAAGCCGAACGTCGCCGACGAGTCCGAGCCCGGCGACTGGTTCGGCGAGACCGTGGTCGCCACGCCGACGCACGTGATCGTGAGCGTGTCGGGCGAGAACAGCGCGGGCGCCGACGGGTCGGGGGCCGTGGCCGTCTTCGCCCACCGCTTCGCCGGCGCGAGCCTCGCACCGCTGGCGACCGTCGGGCAGGACAGTGCGGGAGTCTCCGACGCTCCCGAGCCCGGCGACGCCTTCGGCGGCGGCCTCTCGGCGATCCCCTACCGGCCTGAAGGCGCCGGCGAGACCGGGACGCTGCTGGCGGTCTCGGCCGTCGGCGAGGACCTGGCCGGGCTCGCCGACGCCGGGATGGCGCAGACGTTGTTCGTGTCACCGGCCGGGCTGGTGAGCCAGGTCGGGGAGTACACGCAGGCCGGCGAAGGCGTCGAGGGCGAGCCGGAGGCCGACGACATGTTCGGCACCGCCGTGCGCCTCACCGGCACCGACGGTGCCGCCTACGCGACCCCCGCGACGGCGACGCTCACCCTCACCTCGGCCGGCGGCGAGGACGTCCACCCCGGGTACGGCGCCGTGCAGGTCTTCGCCCTCGACGGTGTGCCCGGTGACGGTGACCTGTGGATCGCGCCCGGCCGTGCCGGACTGCCGCCCGGCGCGTGGGGCGACCACAGCGTCGTCGGGTCCACCCCGGACTGGCTCTGCCTGCCCGGATGGTCCGACGAGGGCGCGGTCGTCTTCGGCCTGCGCTGGAGCGACCTGCGCACGGGCGGGCCCGCCGCCGCGAGCGCGTGGCCGGCCGGCGACGACCTCAACGTCTTCGCCATCGCCTAGATCGTTGATGTGGAATTAGTGGGCATGACGAAGGGCGTCAGGATCGGTGTGTGAAGACTGATCTGGACGCCCTTCTGACTGCACTGTAC
>NZ_JBFAKK010000026.1:0-49086 GCF_040655735.1 Phytomonospora sp. NPDC050363 | reverse complement strand
TCCCAGCAGGGTCTGGGACGGAGTCCCAGCGGGGTCCGGGGCGGAGCTCCGGTGGGGGTGCGGGGGGCGAAGCCCCCGGCCGGGGCTTGACCTTGCGGGCTGGGGGTTAGGCCTGGGGCTGGACGTGGGGCAGGAGTGGCTGCGGTGAGTGAGCCAGCTGCTGCGGCGGTGGCTGTGGCTTGGTGAGTAAGCCGGCTGCGGCAGGGCCCCAGGCTGGGGTGACGCCTGACCTGGCGGGTGCCCGGCGCGAAGCCGCCGGCCCCGGACCGGGGTGACGCCTGAACTGGCGGGTGCCCGGCGCGAAGCTGCTGGCCCCGCCCGGGGCGACGCCTGCCCGGCGGGTACCCCGCGCCCGGCGCGAAGCCGCCACCCCCGCCCCCGAACGGCCGGGCCCCTGGCGGGACCCGGCCGAGTCGCGAGCATGCCGTGCCGTGCCATGCCGCGCCATACCGCGCCACACCGCGCCATGCCACGCCGCACAGCACCTCCCTCACAGCCCGAGCCCAGGCCCCCCAACGTCCAGCGCGAGCGTCGTGCCCTCCCCCTCCGGCCCGTCCGGCGCACCCTCGCAATGACGCGAACCCGGCCGCCCCGTGTCGAAGAAAGTCGTGATGAGCGCCGCGCAGTCGTCCTCACGCAACGCCGACCCGTGCACGTCGTCGTCAACGGTCACGACCGTCCCACCGATCTCCTCCCGCATGTCCCACGTCCACTCGTAAGGCGACGGGGTCTCGTACAGGTGACCCGACATCACCAGCGGCGTCCCGGAATCACGCAGCCGCACCGGCTCCGCCGGGATCGTCCACCCCGCGCACTGCGCGACGAAGGAGTGCAACCGACCGGTCACCGGGTACTTCTTCAGCGCCTTGCGGTAAGCGGCCCAGGTCCCCTCGAAGTCGCGGCGCCCCAGATCCTCGTTGCAGAACACCGCCCGGTTCATGGTCTCGTTGAACGGCACCGGCGCACCGGCCGGCGGCGGCCCGCCGTCGGACCCGCCGAACAGCTCCGCGATCAACGCCGGGGCCTCGGGACCGACGGCGTCGCGCAGCGCGGCGAGCACGTCGGCGGCCATCCCCCAGGCGGGGGCGTCCTGGTCGCCGGCCTGGGCGATGAAGGCCCCGTCGAAGACGAAGTCGATGTCGGTGAAGGTGCGCGGCTCGGCGTCGAAGGCGGCGGCCAGCCGGGCGATGGACTTCTCCACGGCCTTCGTGGTGCTGCCGAAGCCCCAGCGGTCGTCGTGCTCGGCCAGCCAGGAGGCCATGCGGGTGAAGTCGCGGCCTATCGCGGCGTTGCGGACGGTGGAGAACTCGTCGAAGCGGAACACCGGCGGCGCGACGCTGTCGAGCCACACGCGCCCGGCGTGCTTGCCGTGCTCGCTGCGGTACACCGCGCCGAGCCAGGTGCCCCAGGAGACGCCGAGGAAGTTCATCCTCCGCTCGCCGAGCGCCGCGCGGATCCGGTCGAGGTCGTGGGCGACGTTGACCGTGGTGAGCTGGGACAGGAACGCGGTGTCGCTCAGCGAGCAGGAGCGGTTGAACGCGGCGACGCCCTCCTGGGCGGCCCTCGCCTCGTCCTCGGTGACCGGTCCGGGGCCGGGGTGCATCGCCCCGCCCTCGCAGTCGAAGGAGGTGCTGTAGCCGACCCCGCGCGGGTCGAAGCCGATGAGGTCGTAGCGCTCGTTGAGCTGCGTGCCGATGGAGGCCTCGCCGCGGCGGCCGAGGATGAGCTGGTGCGGCATGAGGTATCCGCTGCCGCCGGGGCCGCCCGGGTTGACCGCCAGCGAGCCGAGCCGGCGGGACTGGTCGGTGGCCTTGATCCTGGTGAGCGCGACGGTGATCTGTTCGCCGCCGGGGTCGTCGTGGTCGAGCGGGACCTCGACCGTCCCGCATTCGGTGCGGGCCCACAGGTCGCGGAAGAGATTCTGGGCCTCGGCCGGCAGCATCCAGTCGAGGACCTCGTCGGAGTACTCGGGACAGGCCTGCCAGGACACTGTGGACGGTTCGATCGCGGCCGGGGCCTTCGCCTCGGCCGCGTTGAGCGGGACACCGATGGCGACGAGCGCCACGGCGGCCGCGAGAGTCCTTTGTGGAGTCATGGCAGAAGGCTGGCGTTCCGGCCGCTGCGCCCGCGTCTGCCACGGGATGTATTGCGGCGTATGCCTCAGGGCATACCCGGTGCCCGACTCAGGCCGGATTCGCCGGAGGCCGGATCTGCGTACGCTCGCAGTTGCCATGCCGATCCTCTCCTCCCCCGCCCTTCGCGCCCTGATGGCGCGACCGTCCGTCCAGGACGCCGGAGCGGCCGCCGCCCTGTTCACCGCCACCTTCCTGATGACCGGCCCCGGCGGGATGATCCCCCGCGAGCAGCCCTGGGAGCCGGCTCTGCGCGCGCACCTCGACCTGTGGTGGGCGGGCACGGCCCTCGCGCTGCTCGCCGTCGCCCTGCGCCGGCGATGGCCGCTGTCGATGCTGGCGCTGTGCGGCGTGGCGGTCGGGCTCCACATGGAGCTGGGCGCGATCGGCACGCCGGTCGACCTCGCGGTGCCGATCCTCGTCGCGACGGTCGCCGCGCGCCACCGTCGCAAGGTCTCGGTCCTCGTGCTCATCGCCTTCATCATGGCGGCCACCCTCTGGAGCGCGCGGCTGACCGACGGACGGGAAGGCGGTGGGATCTCCGAGATCATCCAGAACCAGACGACCATCGGACCGGCGGTGCCGAGGCCCCCGGTGATGTCCGACGTGCGCATCGTCCACCACGAGGACATGTACGGCCTCCCCGCCGCGTGGGGCGGTCTGCCCGTCCTCGGTTCGGTCCTCATCGCGGCCTGGGCCTTCGGGTCGCGCACCCAGGCCCGCCGGGCCTACCTCGTCGAGCTGACCGCCCGGGCCCGCGATCTGGAGCGCGAACGCGACCAGCGCGCGGCGCTCGCGGTGGCCGCCGAGCGCGGCCGGATCGGCCGGGAGCTGCACGACGTCGTCGCGCACGGCCTGTCGGTGATGGTCGTGCAGGCCCAAGGCGGGCAGGCCGCCATCGACAACCGGCCCGCCGACACCAAGGCCGCGCTCGCGGCGATCGTCGAGACCGGGCGCCGCGCGCTGGCCGACATGCGCCGTGCGCTGGCCGCCGTCGGGTCCGTCGACGCCATCCGGGAGCCGTCGCCGGGGCTGGCACAGCTCGAACAGCTCGCCGCCCGCGTCGGCGCGGCCGGTCAGCCGGTGGAAGTACACGTCGAAGGCCGCCCGGTGCCGCTTCCCACGGCGGTCGACCTGGCCGCCTACCGCATCGCGCAGGAGGCGCTGACCAACACCGTCAAGCACGCCGGGCCGGGCGCCCGGGCGGTCCTCACGGTCGTCTACGGCGACGCCGAGGTACGCGTCGAGGTCACCGACAACGGCAGGGCCGCACCCGTCCCCGACGGTTCCGGCAGCGGCCTGCGCGGCATGCGCGAGCGCGCCGAACTGCTCGGCGGCGCCTTCCGCGCGGGACCGGCTCCGGGAGGCGGGTTCACCGTCACCGCAGCACTTCCCATCGATAGGCGGACGGCATGATCCGCGTCCTGCTCGCCGACGACCAGGCCCTGGTCCGCACCGGCTTCCGGATGATCCTGGACAACTCCCCCGGCATGACCGTCGTCGGCGAGGCCGGCGACGGCGCCGAGGCGGTCGCGCTGGCGTCCGAAGTGGACGCCGACGTGGTGCTGATGGACATCCGGATGCCCGACGTCGACGGCGTCGAGGCGACCCGGCGGATCCGCGCCGCCGGCGGCCCGCGCGTCCTGGTGCTGACCACCTTCGACCTCGACGAGTACGTCTACGCCGCCCTGCGCGCCGGCGCGAGCGGCTTCCTGCTCAAGGACACCCTCGCGCCCGACCTGCTCTCGGCGATCCGCGTGGTCGCCGCCGGTGAGGCGATCGTCGCGCCGACGGTGACCCGGCGGCTGCTGGAGAAGTACATCGGCACCGGGGAACCGGCCCCTCCCCCGGCCGACCTCGGCGGACTCACCGACCGCGAGCGCGAGGTGCTGGGGCTCATCGCGCGCGGACTGTCGAACGCCGAGATAGCCGCGCGGCTCTATGTGTCGGAGGGGACGGTGAAGACGCACGTGAGCCGGGTCCTGGCCAAACTCGGGCTGCGCGACCGGGTGCAGGCCGTCGTGCTGGCCTATGAGACCGGTCTCGTGCGCGCGGGGTCGGACTAGGCGGTGTCCACGTGCAGCAGAGGAGGGCCGTCACGTCCAGCCGCGGCATGCGGGAAGCTGCCGCCCAGCGTGACGGGGACGTAGAGGAGGGCATGGGCGAAGCGCCGGCCCAAGCGGGCCGGCGCTTCGCCACGGCACCGAGGCACGCGGCATCTGCGCACCCGGTGCTCAGCGGTTAAACCGGGCAGCTTCCGATCCTGACCCAAGATCCACACTGGACAGTGCAGTCGTATTGGACCTGGCACTTCTGGCGATACTGGGACGACCCGATGCACTTGTACCGGTACAAGGTCTCGGCGGGGCAGCGGGCCTTCGCCTGAGCCTTCGGCATGAACCGGAACAGCAGTGCGTCGCCTGCCTTGCTGAAAATACTCATGGTGCGGCACCTTCTTCCTAGGACGGGCCTTGCCACCGGTCGACGGCCGATGAGTGTTGCGGGGGTGTTCGCCGGCCGGTGAAATCTGCGGCTTCCCGGCGCGTGTGACGCCTCCCGAACGATCAGTCTGCCCAGGCGGGGAAGGATTTTCGAGGCGCGATACCGGCAGGAAGGCGGCAGGAAGTCCGCGAAGAGTCACCACAGGATTTCAGGGAAGGTCGCCCGGCCGATGAGGACGACGTCCGCGAGGGCTCGCGACCCTGAGTGCCGACCCCGTGCTTCCGCGTTACCGCCATTGCATCGGTAGCCGCGCGGACACCGTCGATCACCGGGACACGCCATAGACGACCCGAACGGCTGTCAGCGTTCGGGTGTCCACCGTCGGCACCCGGTCCCACCTGTGACGTAGCATCCCCGCGTGACCACCGACGGCAAGACCGGAGACCGCAGGGCCCGGGTTCGGCAGGAGACCCTCGCCGAGATCCGCGCGACCGCGCGCAAGCTCCTGGTCGCCAAGGGCCCCGCAGCGGTGACGGTCAACGCCGTCGCCCGCGAGATGGGCGTCAGCGGGCCCGCCCTGTACCGGTACTTCACCGGTCACGACCAGCTCGCCGACGAGCTCACCGCCGACTTCTACCGCGACCTGACCGCCGCCGTCGAGGCCGCGCGCGACTCCGTGGGCGCCGACACCTCCGACCGGCGCCTGCTCGCCATGTCGCGGGCGCTGCGGGCGTGGGCGGTGGGCAATCCCGCCGAGTTCGGCTGGATCTTCACGCGCGTCGCCATGCCGGCCGCCGAGCGGGCCGGCGCGCCGAGCATGCTCGCCGGTGAGGACTTCGAGCGCGTCCTGCGCGACGAGTTCGTGCGGCTGTGGCGGACCCGGCCCTTCGCCGTCCCCGACCTCGACCGGCTGGCACCCTCGCTGCGGGAGCAGCTCGGCGCCTACTCCGAGGGCATCGGCGGCGCGCTTCCGCCGGCGGCCGCGCACGTGTTCCTCACCAGCTGGATCCGCCTGTACGGGCTGCTGTGCATGGAGGTCCTGCACCAACTGGACTTCGTCTTCACCGACGTCGAGCCGCTGTTCGAGGAGGCGCTGCGCGAGATCTGCGATCGGCTCGGGGTGGTGTACGAGCCGGCTTGACGGGGGTGGGCGCGCGTTGAGGCGCGGGGCCGTCCCCGGTAGCCGGTATGGTCCGGTCCATGGCAGCCCGCATCGATCTCACTCTTGACTGCGCCGACGCGTCCCTGCTCGCGGAGTTCTGGAAGACCGCGCTCGGCTACGTCGACGAACCGCCGCCTCCGCCGTTCGCCACGCGCGAGGAGTGGCTGGCGTCCTTCGACGAGGACGACGAGGCGGACGGCGGCGCCTGGCTCTGCGACCCGGAGGGCCGCGGACCGCGCCTGTCGATCCTGAGGGTGCCCGAGCCGAAGACCGCGAAGAACCGGCTGCACATGGACATCCGGGTCCTTCGGGACGCCGACCCGGCGGTGACCTGGCGGCGGGTCAAGGCCGAGGCCGCGCGGCTCGTGGCCGCCGGCGGCGGTGTCCTGCGCGAGGAGGACGGCCACCACATCGTGATGGCCGACCCCGAGGGCAACGAGTTCTGCGTCGCATCGGCGGCGGCCGTTTAGGCACTGCGCCGGGCGCTGTCCTATGTGGACGCTTCGTCGGCCGCCGCTCGAACGAGCGTGCCTGGGCCGCGCTTCTCCAGAACCGCGAGGTCACGTTCGGCGTAGAGCCGGTGCTCCCACTCCTCGTTGAGGACGGTGAGCAGGCACTCCCGCACGGGGAAGGACTGCGGTCGCGGCCATCCGGGCACGTCGACCGGCTCGGTGCCGGCGGCCGGCGACTCCTCGGTGAGGCCGTCGACGACTCGGCGCACGCTTCCCATATCGGCGAAGGTGGAGCCGCTCAGGTCGGCCTGCCGGAAGTCGGTCATGAGCGCACCATGGCTTCGGCCGGTGACAGGACCCGGCCTAGCCGGGACGTCGGTGCGCCTCGCGGGCGGCGAGGACGCCGTGGATGAAGCGGCAGACCGGTGTCGGCGTGCCCGAGCGGCGGCCAAGCCGGACGACCGCGCCGGTCCACGCGTCGAGCTCGGAGCGCTTGGCGTCGAGGATGTCGCGGTGCAGGGAGGGCGTGCCCTCGGCGGGCTGGCGGTCGAGGAAGGCAAGGCTCTCCTCGACGATGGCGTCGCCGAGTTCGACGCCGGAGGCCCGCGCCACGGCGGCGACCTCGGCCATCGCCTCGGCGACCATCGCCCGCGTCTCCGGCTGCGCGCGGATGACGCCGAAGGGCGCCTCGACGGTGGCGCAGAGGCCGCCGGCGGTCGCCACGAACAGCAGCTTCGCCCACAGCGCGACCCACGGGTCGGCCGGAGACTCCGACGTCACGCCCGCGCCGGTCAGGGCCTCCCGGAAACGGTCGACGCGCTCGGAGCGGCCGCCGTCCCACTCGCCGAAGGTGAGCAGCCCGGCGCCGCCGACATGCCGGACCCGCCCGGGGCCCGCCAGCAGGGCGATGATGCGGGCCGTGCCGGGCCACACCGCGTCGCGGCCGACGGCCTCGGCGACCTCGACCGGCGCCTCGACGCCGTTCTGGAGGGTGAGCACGGCCGTCTCGGGGCCCATGAGGGGGCCGAGCGCGTCGATCGCGGGGCCGAGCTGCCAGGTCTTGACGCACAGGAGGACCACGTCGACCGGCCCGACCTCGGCCGTGTCCGCCGTGGCCGTGACCGGCGCGACGGTGAAGTCGCCGTGGGGACTCTCGACGGTCAGACCGTCGCGGCGCAGGGCGTCGAGGTGCTCGCCGCGCGCGACGAAGGCCACGTCGTGGCCGGCGGCGGCGAGCCTGCCGCCGAAGTAACCGCCGATGCCTCCGGCGCCGATGACCGCGATCCTCATGCTGATGACTCCTTCGTGGGGCGGGGACGTTCGGGGTGTCGGGGTGAGCGCGCGAGTGCCCTGGGGTCATTCGCGGCATGGCGATGAACGAGGTCGACGCGGAGACGCTGGACGGGCTGGAGGAGCACGTCAGGGAGTTCTTCGCCGGTCACGAGGTCTCCCCACGCCCCTAGGGCGTGTCCTGGTGGTCTTGTGGGTGCGAGTCCGCCGCAGCCCCGCAGTGATCACCAGGACACGCCCTAATCCCTCAGCCTCGCCGTCAGGCGCTCGCGCGCGGCCGGCCACTCCTCGCGGATGATCGAGTACGTCACCGTGTCGCGGTGGCTTCCGTCCGGGCGCAGGCGGTGGCGGCGCAGGACGCCCTCCTTGACGGCGCCGAGGCGTTCGATCGCTCGCTGGGAGCGCTCGTTGCGGTCGTCGGTCTGCCAGCCGACCCGCTGGGCGCCGAGGGTGTCGAAGGCGTGGTCGAGCAGCAGCAGCTTGGCCTCGGTGTTGAGGCCCGTGCGATGCCACTTCGCGCCGATCCAGGTGCCGCCGATGAACAGGCCGCCCTCACGTGGCGCGAGGTCGTGGAACTGCGTGGTCCCGGCGACCTCGCCGGTGACGGCGTCGATCTGCGCCCAGGGGACGATCGTCCCGGCTGCGTGGCGGTCGAGGAGCCCGGCCACGACCGCCCGCATTTCCTCCACAGTGGACGGCTGGGTGTGGCGCAGCCAGGTCCAGATGCCGGGGTCGGCGCCGGCGGCGAAGAGCCCGTCGGTGTGGTCGAGGGTCAGCGGTTCCAGGCGTACGTGCTTCCCCGCGAGGACGGGCCGGTCGAACCAGTCGGTCATGCCGACGATCTTTCCCCCGCGCCCGGCACCGGGCAACGGCCCGCCCGGAAGTGTGCCGAACACGACTCAGGGCGGGGGGACGGCCCCGCCCAGTTCGATGGCGGTGATCAGTAGCGAGTGCGCGCGTTCGACGATCGCGCCGATCAGACCGTGCAGCTGCGGATCACCGGCCACGGGGGCGTCTTCGAGAGCCGTCAGGTCCGCCCCGACCTTCGCCAGCAGCACCTGGAGGTCGGCCGGGGCCTTGCTCAGCGCGCCTCCGACGTCGGTGAGGCTGAGCCCTTGCCCTTCGAGGCGCTGGATGAGGTGGACCCGCTCGACGGCCTCGGCGGCGTACAACCGGTACCCGCTCGGAGTGCGCGCGTCGGGAGCCAGCAGCCCCATCTGGGTGTAGTGGTCGATCGTGCGCGGCGAGACACCGGCGCGCGCGGCCAGTTCACCGATCTTGAGAAGTCCCACCGTCATGAGTCACCGCCCGTCCGAACGATCCGCCGCCTTCGCGGCCTGTAACCATACAGTGGCACGTGTTACTCTTCGCTCGTGCCACGAGACGATGTGGAGGGCCACGATACCGGCCCCCGCCGGGCCCGTCCCGGCGTCGTCGCGCGGCTCCACGGGTCCCCCCACCCATCGAGCGTGGGGCGTCGCTCCCCGCTTCGCACGAGGTCTTGAGGCAAGCGAAGGAGCGGTTCGACGGTGGTCTTCAAGAAGATGCTGCGCGTGTTCGGCGTCGGCGGTCCCGGTGTGGACACCGTGCTCGACCGGGCGCAGGTCCGTCCGGGTGAGACGCTGACCGGCACGGTGCACGTCAAGGGCGGCGACCACGAGGTCGCCATCGAAGGGGTGGGACTCGGACTCGTCGCGCGCGTCGAGGTGGAGAGCGGGCAGGGCGAGTTCGGCGCGGTCGGTGAGTTCGCGCGCCTCGACGTCTGCGGCCCGTTCCGGCTCGCCGCGGGCGAACCGCGCGACATCCCCTTCGCCTTCCCGGTGCCCTTCGAGGCTCCCGTGACGCATGTGGGCGGCCGGAGTCTGCGCGGCATGACGCTCGGCGTGCGCACCGAGCTGGCCGTCGCCAAGGCGGTCGACAAAGGCGACCTGGACGTCTTCGAGGTCCACCCGCTGCCTTCGCAGGAGCGGGTCCTGGATGCCTTCGCGGAGCTCGGCTTCGCTTTCAAGCACGCCGATCTGGAGAGCGGCCGTATTCACGGCCTGCGCCAGGAGCTGCCGTTCTACCAGGAGATCGAGTGGCGTCCGCCGGCCGAACTGGCCGGGCGGATCGGCGAGGTCGAGCTGACCTTCGTCGCCGACCCGCACCACCTCTCCGTGGTCCTGGAGGCCGACCGGCGCGGCGGGGTCTTCGGCGGTGGCGGCGACGCCTTCGGCCGCTGGGCCTTCCCGCACGAGGTCGCGCTGCGGACTGACTGGGAGGGCGAGGTCGGGCGCTGGCTGAGCGAACTCGCGGCCCGTTCGGCGCATCACGGCGGGCACGGTCACCATCACGGCGGGCATTCCCGTCACGGCGGTGGCGGCATGGTCGCCGGTGCGGCCGCGGGGCTGGTCGGCGGGATGGTCCTCGGCGAGGTCTTCGACGAGGCCGGGGACGCCTTCTTCGGCGACGAGGGCTGACCTCTCGCCATCGGACGTCTGGCCCGGGCCGTCTCCCAGCAGCCCGGGCCAGCGGGTTTCACACCGCCTGCGCGGTGACGGCAAGTCCGGGGCCGCGTTCGCCGACGGCGCCGAGGCGCAGCGGCCTGCGCCCGCCGGCGATTGACGGGCGCTGCTGATCAGCGTCGGCGATGATGGAGTGGCGGCGCCCGCGAGACCCGAACGGAGGTCTGGCCGGGATCCGCCACCGCGCCCGGGCCTTCGGCGGCGACCGTCACCGTGGACAGCCCTCCGGAGGTGCGACCCTGCTGCGAATCGAGTTGCCGTGCGAGTGGTCATCGCCGAGGACGACGTCCTCCTCCGCGAAGGTCTCGCGCTGCTCGTGGCCGGTGAGGGCTTCGAGGTCCGCGCCGCCGTCGGCAACGCCGAGGACTTCATCGGCGCGGTCGAGCGGCACCGGCCCGACATCGCCGTCGTCGGCGTCCGGCTCCCGCCGGGCGTTCGCGACGATGGCGTCCAGGCCGCACTCGCCGCCCGCCGCAGCCGGCCCGGCCTGCCGATCCTGGCGCTGTCGTCCCATGTTGAGGACCGCTGCGCCGCCGAACTGCTCGCCGACGGTCGCGGCGGGACCGGCTACCTCCTCAAGCGGCGAGTCGGCAACGCCGACGCCTTCCTCGACGCCGTCCGGCGCGTCGCCGCCGGGGGCACCGCCATGGACCCCGAGGTCATCGCCCGGCTGCTCGTCCGCCGACGCGCCGGCGACCCGCTGCGCACTCTCACCGCGCGCGAACGCGAAGTCCTCGGCCTCATGGCCGAAGGGCACGCAGGCGGCGACATCGCCGCCGCGCTCATCGTGACCGAGGGCGCGGTGAACAAGCACGTGCGGGCGATCTTCGCCAAACTCGGGCTCGCACCAGAAGACACCGGCCACCGGCGGGTGCTGGAGGTGCCGGCGTACCTCACCGCCTGACCGCCGCCACCCGCATAGGCTGGCCGTCCCATCCGGCACACCGCGACGAGGACCAGCCCATGCCGAGCAGCACCGGGATCCGACTGATCGAGCCCGGCGACGCCGCCCCCATCGCCGCCCACCGGGCCCGCGACGTGGAGGCGTTCCGGCCCTGGGAACCGGCCCAGCCCGCCGAGTTCTTCACCGCGGAAGGGCAGGCCGAACGCATCGAGGGCCTGCTCGCCGGACACCGCGCCGGCACGGTCTGGCCGGGCGTCGTGCTCGCCGGCGACGAGGTGGTCGGCCAGGTCACCGTCGGAGGCATCCTGCCGCAACCGCACCTGCGCCGCGGCTCCGTCGGATACTGGATCGCCGGTGTCGCGCAGAACCAAGGGCACGCGGGCCGGGCGGTCGAACTGGTGCTGAAGGTGATGACCGAGGAACTCGGGCTGCACCGTGCCGAGGCGTCCACCAACCTGGAGAACCTGCCGTCGCAGCGGGTGCTGCGCCGCAACGGGTTCAGTCCGTACGGCGTCGCGCACTCCTCGATCTTCCTCGACGGGAGCTGGCGCGACGGGCTGCTGTGGGAGCGGATCCTGGGTGACTAGACCGCCTTCTCATCCCGCCGGATAGGCCCGCACCTGCGTCGCCTTCACCGCCGCCCACACCTGCCGGCCGGGCGCCAGGCGCAGCTGGGCGACCGCCGCCGGGGTCACGTCGGCGGCGACGGTGACCGGCCCGTCGAGGATCACCCGCAGGTTGTCGCCGTGGTGCTGGACGCTGCCGACGACGGCCGGCCAGCAGTTGCGCGCACTTCCCTCGGGGCGCTCGGGGTGCAGCGCGACCGCCGAGGGCGAGAAGGCCGCGAAGGCCTCGCCCGACACGCGGTCGTCGACGGCGAGGGTGAAGTCCCCGCCGATCGTGACGGAGTGGCCATCGCCTTTGCCGCGAAAGAGGTTGAGGCCGACCAGACGGGCGATGTAGTCGGTACGCGGGCGCGCGGTAACGGTCGCCGCGTCACCCTCCTGCACGACCCGCCCGTCCTCGACGATGACGAGCCGGTCGGCGAGGATCAGCGCGTCGAGCGGATCGTGAGTGACCAGCAGGGTCGCGCCGGAGTGCTCACCGAGGTGCGTGTGCAGTTCGGTGCGGGTGTCCAGGCGAGTGCGGGCGTCGAGGGCGGCCAGCGGCTCGTCGAGCAGCAGCAGCGCGGGATCGACGGCGAGCGCGCGGGCGAGCGCGACGCGCTGGGCCTGCCCGCCGGAGAGGTGGCGGGGCTTGCGTCCGGCGTATTCGGCGAGGCCCATGCGTGCCAGCCAGTCGGCGGCTTTGGCGCGTGCCTCGCGTTTGGGCAGGCCGTGCCGGCGGGGGCCGAAGGCGACGTTGTCGAGGGCGGTGAGGTGCGGGAAGAGGAGGTAGTCCTGGAAGACGACGCCGACCCGGCGGCGTTCGACGGGTGTCCACACGCGACGGGCGGGGCGGTCGAGGTCGGTGCCGGCGAGGGTGACGTGCCCGGCGGTGAGGGGCCGCAGGCCGGCGAGCGCGCGCAGGGCGGTGGTCTTCCCGGCGCCGTTGGGTCCGAGGAGGGCGACGACTTCGCCGGGTTCGACGCGCAGGGCGACGTCGAGGCGGAAGGTCTCGCGTTCGACGACGAGGTGGGCGTCCAGGGCGGTCATGAGCCGGCGATCCACTTGTCGCGAAGGCAGGCGAGGATCGCCACGGACACCGTCAGCAGGATGAGGCTGAGCACGATGGCGGCCTGCAGGTCGGTCTCCAGGGCGAGGTAGACCGCCAGCGGCATGGTCTGGGTGCGGCCGGGGAAGTTCCCGGCGAAGGTGATGGTGGCGCCGAACTCGCCGAGCGCGCGGGCCCAGCACAGGACGGCGCCGGCGGCGACGCCCGGGGCGACCAGGGGCAGGGTCACGCGGGTGAAGGTGGTCCAGCGTCCCGCGCCGAGGGTCGCGGCGGCTTCCTCGTAGCGGCTGTCGGCGCCGCGCAGGGCGCCTTCGACGGCGATGACGAGGAAGGGCATCGCGACGAACGCCTCGGCGAGGACGACGCCGGCGGTGGTGAAGGGGAGGGTGATGCCGAAGGCGGAGTCGAGCCAGGCGCCGAGGATTCCGTTGCGGCCGAAGACGAGCAGGAGCGCCACTCCCCCGACGACCGGTGGCAGCACCAGCGGGACGGTGACCAGTGCCCGCACGACGCGCCTGCCGGGGAACTCGACGCGTGCGAGGAGCCAGGCGAGGGGGACGCCGAGGACGAGGCACAGGGCGGTGGCCATGGTGGCGGTCTGGATCGACAGGCCCAGCGCGGTGAGCACTCCGGGCGCGGCGAGCCGTTCGGGAAGGGACGTCCAGGGCGCGCGGACGAGCAGCCCGGCGAGCGGGAGGACGAGGAAGACCAGTCCGAGGACGGCCGGTACGAGCAGCGCGACGGGGGCGCGTCCGGCGCGGCGGCGCGGGCGCCGCCGGGGCGGTGCTGGGACGGTCGTGTCGGCCTGCACGGGCTTATGGTGCCTGGAATCCGGCGTCGGCGAGGACCTTCTTCGCCGGATCGGACAGCACGTAGGCGACGAAGGCCTTCGCGGTCTCCTTCGCGGGGGCGGCC
Organism: Phytomonospora sp. NPDC050363; assembly: GCF_040655735.1. Classification (NCBI taxonomy): domain Bacteria; kingdom Bacillati; phylum Actinomycetota; class Actinomycetes; order Micromonosporales; family Micromonosporaceae; genus Phytomonospora; species Phytomonospora sp. NPDC050363. The sequence goes on along the minus strand of NZ_JBFAKK010000026.1, from coordinate 35,611 downwards.
TTGAGGACGGCGATGGGGTACTCGTTGACCGCCGAGGCCGACTCGGGGAACTCCACGGCGTCGACGTCGCCGGACGCGGCCTGCGCGTCGGTCCGGTAGACGAGGGCGGCGTCGACCTCGCCGAGGGTGACCTTCGACAGCGCCGACTTCACGTCCTGCTCGAAGGTCACGGGGGTCACCGCGACGGCTGCGGCGTCGAGGGCCTTGACGGCGGCGGCGCCGCACGGGACCTGCTCGGCGCACAGCGCGACCTTCACGTCCGGCCGGGCGAGGTCGGCCGGGCCCGTGACGGCCTTGGGGTTGCCCTCCGGCACCACGATGACGAGCTGGTTGCCGGCGAAGGTGACCGGGTCGCCGTCGAGGTTGCCGGCGTCGGCGACGGCGGTCATGTTGGCGGGGGCGGCCGAGGCGAACACGTCGGCGGGCGCGCCCTGGTTGATCTGGGTGGCCAGCCCCGAGCTGCCGGCGAAGTTGAAGGTCACCTTCGCGCCGGGGTGGGCGGCCTCGAAGTCGGCGCCGATGGCGGTGAACGCGCCGGTCAGCGAGGCGGCCGCGAAGACCGTGATCTCCTCGCCGCCGCCGTCGTCCGCGCAGGCGGTCAGGCCGAGCGCGGCCAGGGCGGCGAGCCCGGCGGCCAGCGCGCGTGTCAGGCGTCCGCTCACGAGACGTTCCTCCCTCTGGCGGCCGGGGTGGAGCGCTCCACCACGACCGTCGTCGACTTGATCACCGCGACGGCCACCGAGCCGACCCGCAGGTCGAGTTCGTCGACGGCCTCCCGGCTCATGAGCGAGACGACGCGGAAGGGCCCGGCCTGGATGTCGACCTGTGCCATCACGGCGTCCTTCACGACGGCGGTGACGATGCCGCGGAGGCGGTTGCGGGCCGAGGACAGCTCGGAGCCGGGCGTGGCGGCCTGCGCGGTCACGAAGCCGGCGAGGTCCTCACCGGCGATGACCCGGTGCCCTTGGCCGTCGCGGGAGGCGGTCAGGCGCCCGGCGTCGACCCAGCGGCGCACGGTGTCGGCGCTGACGCTGAGCAGTTCGGCGGCCTCGCCGATGCGGAACTCGGTCACGCCGTGAGCGTAGCCGCCGCAGATGCGCGGAGAAAGAGGGCATCCAGCTTGCATCCGCGGTCGGGAGAGGGGCATCCCTTAGCGGGTGCGGTCGCGAAAAGTCGCCGGCCCATAGCTGACACAAGGTGGCAGACATGGCGGATTGACTGCACCGAGAACACGATCCGCGCGAACGAGGAGCACGTCCATGACCGACACCCTGCCCGCCGAGACCGACGCCGGGGCGAGCGACTTCGACTTCTACCACGGGCGCTGGCACACCTATCACCGCAAGCTCCGCGACGTCTTGGACCCCGAGTGCACCGAGTGGCTGGAGTTCGAGGGCGTCAACGAGTGCTCGGTGATCCTCGACGGCCTGGGCAACACCGAGACCAGCACCTTCGACTACGAGACCCCGTTCACCGGCTACACGCTGCGCCTCTACGAGCCCGGGACCCGGCTGTGGCGCATCTGGTGGGCCTCCACGCGCCTGCCCGGTGTGATGGGCCCGCCCGTCGAGGGGCGCTTCGACGGCGGCCGCGGCGTCTTCCTCGCCGACGAGGAGCTCAACGGCCGCATGACCAAGGTGCGCTTCGAGTGGACCGTGGTCTCGCCCGACGAGACCCGCTGGGAGCAGTCCTTCTCCTACGACGAGGGCGCCACCTGGAAGACGAACTGGACCACGACCTCGCGCCGGGAGGCCTGAGTCCGGAGATCCCCGCCACGCCCGGCGCCGCGCCCCACGGGCCTCCGGCATCATTGCGGAGGTAGTGGACTTCCGAACGTGAGGCCGAGGCACCCCGTGAACAAGCGCAGCAGTACCGCCGACCCGGCGACGTCCGAGCTCGTCGAGCAGGCCGTCGCCGGGGTCGCCGCCGCGCCCGACGACTCCCTCGACCTGGCGCTGGACCTGGGCGCCTCGCGCCTGGCCGCCTCCGCGAGCGGATGGCCCGAGCTGGGCGGCGCCCTGCTCGCGTACACCGACGGCGCCCTGAGTCGCGCGTGGTCGCGCGGCTGGCGGCCCGCCGACCTGGTGCGCGTGGCCCGCCGCGACCTCGGGCCCGTGCAGGTCGCCCTGGCCGTCGACTTCATCGCCGCCGAGAGCCGCCGCCACCCGCCCGCCACGCTCGACCGCCGCTGGCTCGACCAGCTGCGCGAGCTGTCGGCCGAACAGACCTGGTGGACCGGTGACCGGGAGTTCCTGCCCGGCTTCGCGCGCCGCCATCGCCTCGACCGCTTCGCCGTGGCCACCGCCATCCTGGAACTGCTGCGCCTGTGGCAGCTGCTGCCCGCGATCACGCCCGTCGCGCCCGCGCCCGGCGAGGCGCCCCGCGAGATGTCGCGCGGGCCTGTCACCGGTGAATCCCCGATGCTCTCGCGCATCCGTGCGCTGCTGGCCAAGGCGGAGTCGACGGCCTTCCCCGAGGAGGCCGAGGCCCTGACCGCCAAGGCCCAGGAGCTGATGGCCCGGCACAGCATCGACGAGGCGCTGCTCTCGGCGGGCAAGGACCCGTCGGCGCCCGGTGCCCTGCGCATCGGCGTCGACGCCCCCTACGAGAGCCCGAAGGCGATGCTGCTCAACGCCGTCGCCGACGCCAACCGCTGCCGCGCGGTGTGGTCGAAGGAGTTCGGCTTCTGCACGATCGTCGGCTTCGACGCCGACCTCGACGCCGTCGAACTGCTCTACACCTCGCTGCTCGTGCAGGCCACCGCCGCCATGCAGCGCGCCGGCGACAAGCGGCACCAGGCCGGAGCCTCGCGCACCAAGTCCTACCGGCAGTCCTTCCTGGTCGCCTACGCCATCCGCATCGGCGAACGCCTCACCGCGGCGACCGAACGCGCCACCGAGGAGGCCGCGGCGGGTCTGCGGCCCCACGAGGACGGCACGCCCGCCGAGCAGAGCGCGCCCGACGAGCGCCTCCTGCCGGTGCTGGCCGCCCGGGAGGTCGCCGTCGACGACACCGTCGACGAGATGTTCGGGAAGCTCACCTCACAGCGGATCCGCGTCGGCGACGACGCGGGCTGGTTCGCCGGACGCGAGGCCGCTGACCGGGCGTCGCTGCGCGGGCGGCCGGAAGCCGTCGGACGCTGACGGGGGCGCCACGATGGGCCCGCGCGTCCTGATCGAGGCGTGGAACACGCCCATCGCCAGGACACCGAGCGCCGCGGCGGCGAAAGCCGGCCGTGGATGCGCCTGCGGCCGCGCCACCACGAGCAGCAGGCCCGCGATGACGAAACCCGCCCACCCGACGAGGACGTTGACCAGCGGCCCCGAACCGAACGGCGTCGGGAAACGCCTTCTGGTGATGCCCTTGACGAAGTGCGGGGTCGCATTGGCCGCGAAGACACCCGCAAGGAACGTCAAGGCGAGCAACTGCCACATGGAAACTCCTCGCTGAACAGCGTCGCCCCGCCCAACGGCCCGGAACACGGGGAGAACTTACGCACGCCAAGGCCACCCGACGAGGAGGCGCGCCGAACGGATCCCCGCCACAGGGCCGGCGAGCGAATGGACGACCACCTACACCAGAGGCCCGCCAGCGGCCGAGGCGTAGCCGGCCGCACACAAGAGCCGACCAAACGGCCCGCAACCCAGGCGTAGGTCCGGGTCCAGGGACGGAGTTCCTGGTGGGGGTCTGGGGGCGAAGCCTCCCAGCAAGGTTTGGGACGGAGTCCCAGCGGGGTCCGGGGCGGAGCTCCAGTGGGGGTGCGGGGGGCGAAGCCCCCGGCCGGGGCTTGACCTTGAGGGCTGAGGCTCGGACCTGCGCGAAGCCCTTCCCCCGGTACGCACCCCACCGCCGCAGCACCCATCCCCCACCTCCGGAGCACGCAGCCTCCCGGTTCAGCGCCGCGCAGCCTCCCGCCACAGCAGCCACACGAGGTAGACCCCGCCCACGCTCACGGTCACCACCCCCACCGGCAACTGGGCCGGCGCGAACGCGCGCTGCGCGACGACGTCCGCGCCCAGCAGCAGGACCGCGCCGAGGATCCCCGACGCCACCAGCGGCACCGAGGACGAGCGCACCAGCCGCCGCGCGACCTGCGGCGCCGCCAGCGCCACGAAGGCCACCGGACCCGCCGCGGCGGTCGCCAGCGCCGTCAGGCCGACGCCCAGCACCAGCAGCGTCAACCGCACCGGTTCGGCGCGCACGCCCAGCGAGCGCGCCGCGTCGTCGCCCATCTCCAACATGCGCATGCCCGGCGCCACGGCGAACAGGACCGCGAAGAGCACGATCGAACCGAAGGCGACGGGCACCACCTGCGCCCAGCCGAGGGCGTTGAGGCTTCCCGCGCCCCACACGGCGGCGGCCATCGCGAGATCCAGCGAGGCCCGCACGATCAGCCAGGTGTTGATCGAGGCGAGGGTGGCGCCGATCGCCATGCCGACGATGATCAGCCGGAATCCCGCGACTCCGCGCCGGTAGGCGAGCAGGTACACCAGGGCGGCGGTGCCGAGGCCGCCGGCCAGCGAGGCCGCGGCGGTCGTGCAGTAGCCGCCGCCGATGAGCAGGATCGCGACCAGCGCGCCGGTGTAGGCGCCGGTGTTGAACCCGATGATGTCGGGGCTGCCCAGCGGGTTGCGGGTCAGCGACTGGAACACCGCGCCCGCCACGCCCATGGCGGCGCCGAGCATGAGCGCGAGCAGTACCCGCGGCATCCGCCAGTCGAGCACGACGAGACGCTGCGCGCGCCGCCCTCCCCCGAAGAACACCGAGACCACGTCGGCGGGCGCCACGGGGTAGTCGCCGAGACCGAGGGCGACGACGGCGAGCACGGCGCCCAGGGCGAGGAGGGCGGCGCAGACGAGCAGGCTTCGGGCGTAGAGGCGCCCGGAGACCGCGCGGGTGCGCAGGGCGAGGGTGGGCCGGCCGAGGTCGATGGAGGTCTTCACAGTCCGCTCGCTCCGCTTCTGCGCACCAGCCAGACGAGCACCGGCGCGCCGACGAAGGCGGTGACGATGCCGACCTGGAGTTCTCCGCCGGGCAGCACGACGCGTCCGAGGACGTCGGACAGGAGCAGCAGGATCGGTGCCGTGACGAGGGTGAACGGCAGGATCCAGCGCTGGTCGGGTCCGACGAGCCAGCGCACGACGTGCGGGACCATCAGCCCGACGAAGCCGATCGGCCCGGCGGCGGCCGTCGCGGCCCCGCACAGGAGGGTCACGGCGACGACCACGATGACCCTGGTGCGCCCGACGTGCGCGCCGAGGGAGCGCGCGAGGTCGTCGCCGAGGGCGGTGGCGTTGAGGGAGCGGGCGGCGACCAGCGCGAGGACGGTTCCGGCGGCGATGAACGGCAGGACGGTCAGGATCGTCTCGGCGGGCCGGTTGGCGATGTTCCCGGCTCCCCAGAAGCGCATCGCGTCGAAGGCCTTGGGGTTGAGCAGGGTGATGCCGGAGGAGACGCCCTGGGCGACCGCGCCGATCGCGAGGCCGGCGAGGGTGAGTCGCAGCGGTGTCGCGCCGCCGCGTCCCCGGGAGCCGACGACGTAGACGATGACGGTGACCACGACGGCTCCGGCGAAGCCGAACCACAGGTACTCGCGGATCGAGGTCACCTCGAACACGGCGACGCCGATGACGACCGCGACGGCGGCGCCGGCGTTGACGCCGAGGATGCCCGGGTCGGCGAGCGGGTTGCGGGTCAGGGCCTGGATCATCGCGCCCGACAGGCCCAGCGCGACGCCGACCAGCACGGCGAGGATGGTGCGCGGCACCCGCAGTTCGTGGAGGATGGCGGCGTCGTTGCCGGTGCCTCCGGCGAACAGCGCGTCGGCGATCACCGCCGGGGAGATGGCCTTCGCGCCGACCATGAGGCTCAGCGCGGTGGCTGCCGCGAGCGCGGCGAGCGCCGCGAGGAGCCACAGCGCGCGGGTGGCGTGGCCCGCCGCGAGGCCCGTGTGGGGCGGGGCCTTCGCGGCGGTCTGGACGGTCGTCACAGCCCGAGCCGGTCCAGCTGTTCGTGGTACTCGTCGGTGATCTCCTCTTCGTCGCGGGTGTCGTCGTCCCACATCTCGCGCAGCCGCCGCTTGGTGTCGTCGTCGAGTTCCCGCCACGCTTTTTCGAGCGCCTCGGCCTTGGTGGTCCAGTAGCCGACGGTCTTGTAGGCGGTGCCGGGCAGGCCGAGCTCGTGGCGCAGGTACTTGCGGACCGAGCGCATGGCCGCCGACTCCCCGGCGAACCAGATGTACCCGGTGCCCTCGGGCAGCGGGGTCTGGCGGACGAGGGCGTCGAGGTGGGAGCCGCCGTGGCCGTTGCCGCCGTGCACCCAGGTGAGTTCGCAGTCGGGGTGCTCGGGGATGGGGTAGGCGTGGGAGGGGTCGCCGATCTCGGCGATGACCCTGGTCTTGAGGCCGGGGCGGGTCTGCTCGACGATGCGCGCGGCGGCGGGCAGGCCGGGGGCGTCGGTGAACAGCAGTTGCCAGGCGGTGCCGGGGGGCGGGTCGTAGAGCCCGGTCGGCGAGGTGAGGCCGATGGCGTCGCCGGTCTTGGCGGCGCGGGCCCAGGCGGCGGCGACTCCGCCGTCGTGGACGACGAAGTCGATCGCGACGGTGCCGGCGGCCGGGTCGGCCGAGCGGATCGTGTAGGTGCGCATCGGCGAGGGCTCGGCGCCGTCGTCGTAGGCCCAGCTGTTCCCCGAGGGCTTGGGCAGCACCGGTTCGGTGCGTCCGGGCGAGGGGAAGAACAGGCGCACGTACTCATCGCCGACGCCGGTGCCGGGGTAGTCGGCGACGTCGAGGACGACGCGGATCATGCCGGGGGTGAGGGTCTGGGTGTCCGCGACGACGGCGCGGTGGATCGTGATCGCCATCAGCCGAGCAGCGCCTTCTCGACGACGTCCAGGAAGGCCATCTGCCCGCTGGGCGAGCCGAAGAACATCTCCATGTCGAAGCCGTGGATCTCGTCGTTCTTCACGAAGGGCAGGCCCTTCCAGAGAGTGTTGCCGGCGACGGTCGCGAAGGGGTCGGTGCCGGCGGCCTCGTCCTCGGGGGTGGTGGCGACGAAGGCGATGTCGATGTTCTCCAGCTTCTCCAGCTCTTCCAGCGAGAGGGTCGTGCCCTCGGGGCCGGCCTGGGCGAGCGGCTCGATGGGCAGGCCGAGGTCGGCGAAGACTAGGCAGGGCACTCCGTAGCAGCTGGTGCCGATCTGGCCGTCCTGGACGCCGACGGGCGCCACGACCGGGGAGATGTTCGCCGCTTCGAGACGTCCCTTCACGTCCTCGACGCGGGCCTGGTACTTCGCCGTCCACTCCTCGTAGGCGGCGGTCTTGCCGAGGGCCTCGGCGATGGTCTTGAAGTAGATGCGCCAGTCCTCGCCGGTGAAGGCGTCGATGCTGTAGGTCGGGGCGATCTGCGGGAGGCGGGCGACGGTGTCGGCGTCGTATCCGAGTCCGTTGAGGATCAGGTCGGGCTCGGCGGCCAGGACGGCCTCGTAGTTGTACTCGGGGTAGTTCTGGAAGGTCTCGACGCCGGCCAGCGCGTCCTGCGGGAAGAAGGCGGGGAAGGTCTCGTAGCCGCCGTCGCCGCGAGTGGGCTGGGTCTTGGCCAGCGGGATGCCCAGGGTGATGAGGATGTCGACGTCGGTGGTGTAGAAGCCCAGCGCCGCCTTGGGGTCGACGGGGAGGGTGACCTCGCCGAAGTCGCTGGCGACCGTGCGGGTCGCGGCCTCGCCCTCCTCTCCCGACGCGCCCGAGCAGGCGGTCAGGGCGAGCGCGGCGGTGAGCGCGGCGGCGACGATGGACAGGGTTCTTCTCGGCATGTCGTTCCTCGGGTGGCAAAGGGGCCGGGCGTTGAGGCCCGCCGAAATTAGCTTTGCCTAGCCTAAGAAAGCCTTGCCGGAAGGTCGAGTCCCGCCGGTGGCCGCACCGGCCTCTTCGTGTCGGCTATCGGCCAAACTCTGCCCGACGTACCGGCCGGGGGTATGCCCCATGACGCGCCGGAAGGCCTGCACGAAGGAGCTCGTGGTCCGGTAGCCGACGACCTGCGCGACCGAGCGGACCGGTCTTCCCGCAGACAGCAGGCCCACGGCGACGCGCATCCGCGCGAGGATGCGCCACTGCTCGAAGGTCAGGCCGGTCTCGCGGGTGAACAGACGCGAGAGGTTTCGCACACTCCCGCCGACCTCCCGTCCCCACGAGTAGAGCGAGCGCGGGTCGGCGGGGTTCTCGACGATGCTGCGGCAGATCGCGGCCAGCCGCTCGTCGGCGGGCATGCGCAGTGAGATGGCGTGGGCGTCGACGGGCGCGAACAGGGTGAGCAGAAGGTCCTCGGCGCGGGCGCGGGCGACCTCGTCCATGTCGTTGCTGTGCAGGTGCAGCAGTAGTTCCCGGGTCAGCGGGGTCACGTCGACGACGACCGTCCCGGTGGCCAGGACCGGCGCGACCTCGCCGTGGACGTAGGTGCAGTAGAAGCCGGTGCGACTGGCCGAGCGGACCGCGTGCTCGGTCCCGGCCGGGATCCACACGCCCATCATCGCCGGGACCGCGAAGAGCCCCTCGGGCGTCTCGGCGCTCAGCGAGCCCTGTGTTCCCCACAACAGTTCGTGGTGCGGGTGCTCGTGGGCTGTCCACATTTCGGCGTGTTCGAGGCGAAATTCGAGGGTGTGGACGCGGGGGTGGCCGATGAGCGACATAGTTTGGCCAGTGGCTCCGTTGAGGCGACGTTAGGCAAGCCTTACCGTATCGGAGTGTCCCCTCCCCCGCCATCGACTTCCGGCTCGGTCATCAGGCGCTCCCTGCTGGCCGCCCGGCGTCACCGCCTCCTCGTCATCGGCTCGCTCGCGCTGACCTCGCACCAGATCTGCGAGGCGCTCGTCCCCGTCGTCATCGGCATGACCATCGACAACGGCATCGTGCCCAAGAGCCCCTCCGGCTTCGCGTGGAGCATCGCGCTGCTCGCCGGGGTCTTCGTACTGCTGAGCCTGAGCTGGCGTACCGGCTACACCTGCATCAACCGCGTCAACCTCGACGGCGGCCACGAGCTGCGCCAGGGCATCGTCGGGCGCGCCCTGCGCCCCGACGGGCTCGCCGGACGGCGCGGCGCCGGCGAGGCGACGGTGATCGCCAGCTCCGACACCGGCCGGGTCAGCGCCCTCGCCTGGCTCGTCGGCCGGCAGATCGCCTCCCTTGCGGCGGTCGCCACCTGCACCATCGCCCTGATGAACGTCTCGGTGGTGCTCGGACTCATCGTGCTGGTCGCCTCCCCGGCGGCGCTGGTCCTCATGCACTTCGTCTCCCGGCCCCTGGAGCGGCGCAGCGACGCCGAGCAGGAGGCCGCGGCCGCCGCGGGCGGTCTGGCCACCGAGTTCGTCTCCGGCATCCGCGTCGTCAAAGGGATCGGCGCCGAGGCCGAGACGGCCCGCCGCTACGCCACCACCAGCCGCGAGTCGCTGCGCGCGGCGGTGCGGGCGGTGCGCGCCAAGGCCGCCTACTCCGGTATCGGCACCACCTTCTCGGCGGCGCTCACCGCCGTCGTCGCGCTCGTCGCCGGCCTGTTCGCCCTCGACGGGCAGATCGCGATCGGCCAGCTCGTCACCGTCGTCGGCCTCGCCCAGTTCGTGCAGGGACCGATGACCATCCTCGGCTTCTTCGGCGTCGACCTCGCCCAGAAGCGCGCCTCGGCCAAGCGCGTCGCCGACTTCCTCAACACCCCGCCCGAGATCATCCCCGCCGCCGAGAGCGTCCCCGGCGACGAGGGCACGGCGCTGCTGTCGGTCGCCGGGCACCCCGAGAGCGCGTGGCCGGTCCTCGACGTCGAAGGAGGCACCCGCGTCGGCGTCGTCTTCGCCGACCAGGGCGACGCGGCCGCCTTCGTCGACACACTGGCCCGCCGGGCACCGATCGAGCCCGGCCGGATCCGTGTCGGCGGCAAGGATCTCGCCGCACTCACCCCCGCAGAGACCCGCGCGGGCGTCCACACCCAGCACCGCGACGCCCACGTCCTCACCGACACCGTCCGCGACAACCTGACCCTCGACGGCCCGCTCGACCCGAAGGCACTGCACGCCGCCGCCGTCGAAGACGTCGTCGCCGCCCTGCCCGCCGGTCTCGACGAACGGCTCGACGGCTCCGGGCGCACCCTCTCCGGCGGGCAGCGCCAGCGCGTCCTGCTGGCCCGCGCCCTCCACTCGCCCCAGCCGCTGCTCGTCCTGCACGACCCGACATCGGCACTCGACGCGGTCACCGAGTCGCACGTCGCCGCCGGGATCGGCGAACTCGGCGAGCGCGGGATCGTACTGGTGACCACCAGCCCGGCGCTGCTGTCGGCCTGCCACACCGTCGTCGCCCAGCTCGGCGGCGAATGGACGGCGGCCACCCACGCCGAACTCTTCGACACCTCGGCCTCCTATCGGGAACTGGTGGGCGCGTGAGCATCCTCCCCATCGCCGACACCCGCACGACCCGCCGCGAGACGTGGCGTCTGCTGACGCGACGCCCCTGGGTCCCCGCCGGTGTCGCCGCACTGTTCGTGGCCGCCGCCGTGTGCGGTCTGGCCGCACCGGCCCTCCTCGGCGTCATCGTGTCTACTGTGGACTCGAATGGCCCGGTCGGGACGATCGTCGCCGCCGCCGCCGGCATCCTCGGCGCCGGCGCGCTCGCGGCCGTGATCACCGCCTACGCCCAGTCGGCGATGGCGAAACTGCTCCAGGGCGCGCTGGCCGACCTGCGCGAGCAGGTCTACGCCACCACCCTGCGCATCCCGCAGGCCGAGATCGAGCGCGCGGGCGTCGGCGACGTCGTCAGCCGCGTCTCCGGCGACGTCGAGGCCGTCGGCGAGGCGGTCGGCGGCGTTCTGCCGAACTTCACCTCGGCGGTGTTCACCGTCGCGCTGACCGTGGCCGGACTCGGCGTGCTCGACTGGCGCTTCGCGGTCGCCGCGGCGCTCGCCGCGCCGATCCAGGTGCTGGCGCTGCGCTGGTTCCTCAAGCTGTCCGGGCCGCTCTACCGCAAGGTCCGCATCGCCGAAGGCGAGCGCACCGGCCAGCTCGTGGAGGCCTTCGACAGCGCCTCGACGGTCGTGTCGCTCGGGCGCGGTGAGCGTCACGCGGCTCGTGTCGACGTCGCCTCGCGCGAGGCGGTCGAGTTGTCGATGGGCGCCACGAAGCTCGGAGCGCGCTTCTGGAACCGGGTCAACACCGCCGAGTTCGTGGGCCTGACCTCGGTGCTGGTCGTCGGGTACTGGCTGACCTCGTCGGGACTGGCGGGGATCGGTGTGGCGACCGCGGCGGCGCTGCTGTTCTTTCGCCTGTTCGACCCGATCGGCACGGTTCTGGCCGAGTTCGACGAGCTGCAGAAGGCCGGTGCCGGGCTGAGCCGCCTGTTCGGTGTGCTCCAGCACCGCGAGGATCCGCACGCGATCCACAATGGATGGACCGGTTCGCCGGGCCGGCTCTCGGTCGAGGACGTCTCCTTTTCTTATGTGCCGGGCCGTCCCGTCCTCGACGCCGTGACGCTGACGATCGAGCCCGGTGAGCGCGTTGCCGTGGTCGGCGCGTCGGGATCGGGCAAGTCGACGCTGGCGGCGCTGATCGCGGGCATTCACCCGCCGGACGCCGGGCGGGTGCTGCTCGACGGGGAGCCGGTCGAGCCGGGACTGGCGGCGGCCTCGGGGATCATGCTGGTGACGCAGGAGGTGCGGACCTTCACCGGGTCGGTCGCCGACAACCTGCGGCTGGCGGCGCCCGAGGCCTCCGCGGCCGATGTGGAAGAGGCCCTGCGGGCCGTGGGCGCGACCTGGGCGGCGGAGCTGTCGGAAGGGTTGGACACGCGCGTCGGCAGCGACGGCGTGAGCCTCACCGGCGAACAGGCGCAGCAGCTGGCGTTGGCGCGGGTGGCACTGGCCGGTCCCCGGCTGGCGGTGCTCGACGAGGCGACCGCCGAGACGGGCGCGCGGGCCGCGCGGCGGCTCGACCGGGCCACCGCCGAGGCCATCGGCGGGGCGAGCGCGCTGATCATCGCCCACCGCCTCACGCAGGCGGCGGCCGCCGACCGGGTCATCGTCATGGAGGCCGGGCGGATCGTGGAATCGGGCGCGCACGCCGAACTGGTCGAGGCCGGCGGGCACTACGCGCGGCTGTGGGAGGCGTGGACGTCGCACGCGCGGGGCACGGCGGTAACGTCGGGAGGGACCGGCACCGTGACTAGCTAGGGGACGTCGTGACCGCAGCGGAGCTTTTCGAGATCAACATCGGCGTGTACGCGGCGGGGAAGAACCTCGTGCGGCTGGCCGCCGACCTGTCCCGCCAGCTCGACGAGAGGAAACTGCCGAGCCAGCTGACGGTGGCCGCCGCCGAGGACGACTTCTACGCCGACCTCGCCGGCCAGTGGCGCGTCGAGAACCCCGGGGCGGATCCGGGGACGCGTGAGCTGCACGAGATCCGGGTCGGCGTGTACACGACCCGCGCGGAGATGGACGAGCTGCGGGCGGAGCTGACGCGGGTGGTGTGCCCGGACCTGGAGCACGACACGCCGTGCCCGATCCCGTGGGCCTCGGGGTACATCGACGCCGGGCACGATGGGGACGGCGAGCCGGACGAGGACCAGGCGGGGTATTTGGAGGAGACGTACGGGCATTTGGTGCCGGTGGGCTGACGGGACGGCGAGGGCGTGAAGGCGCCCCCGGCGGTGGACGGTGTGCCGGGGGCGGGGGCCGGGGGCGGCTCAGTGATCGAGTCGCCCGGACTTGATCGCGGCGATCAGTCCGAGGAAGCTTCCCCGGTCGACGGACAGGACCGGGGTGCGGTCGCCGAGCTTGCTGTCACCGACCTCCGGGCCGGCGGGGCCGAGCCGCATCTGGACGCACTGCCCACCATCGTTACCCGAACGAGTTGATTTGCGCCAAGCGGTCTTCATACCTGGAACTCTCCAATCGGTAGAGCCATCGCCTGCATCTCCATGTGAGCCTCGGTTCGAGCCTCGACCGCCGCCGTCTGACCTGTGTAGGTCGAAGCTACTGCGGACTCGGAGTACAGGACGGGACCAGCATAGTTAGCGGGAAGGTCCAGAAGCATGAACGAGTGACCGGAACTCGGAGCCGCACCGGCCGCGTGCGGGATGTAGCGGATCGACACGTTCGGGCGCTCGTCCAGCTCCTTCAGATACCGGACCTGGGCTCGGCGTGTCTCTTCGCCCCCGATCGCCCGTTGCAGGACGCCCTCGGCGAGCACCAGCTCCACGCTCGCAGGCTCCCCTGTGGAGAGCACGGCCTCCTTCCTGTTCTGCCTGGCGCGGCCGTACCGCAACTTGTCCTCCTCACTGAGGCGGACATTCGTATCGAGGATGGCCGCCGCCGTCTCCCGTGTCTGTAGCAAACCCGTCACGAACTCCGTCTCGTAGACACGGATGCGCGTCGCCTTCCGCTCCAACTCGGTCAGCAGCCCGAATCGAGTCGGCAGGCCGATCGGCTCCATCCACACGTCGACCGAGGAGTCGGTACAGGACAGCGCCATGCGCTTCAGTTCCTCCCGCAAGCCGTCATCGGCACGATAAAACTGCGCGAGGTGATCCACTGTAGGCATGTACACCTCGTAGATCTGCGCGTTTTCCAGGCGTCCGATGGTTCGCCGGGAGCCGATGTACTTCGCTCGCCGCTCCACTTCCGCCAAGGAGTACCCGGCCCGTTCTCGGAGATCGCGCAATCGGATCCCGAGATAGATGTGCAAGAAGCCGATATCGCTCATCACCCGTCCGCCCTAGTCAGAGGGGTGGGCACTCTGCCCAGCCGAAGGGAGCAATCTGCCCAGGTGACACGAGCATACTGTGTCATTGCGGAGAGTCACGCGCCCATCTAACGTCCCTTGTGTACCGCACCGCCATCGAAGCGGGGAACTCTTCCCAGGCCCCGTTTCGCGGACTCGGTATAGGGACGGTCCTCGTCGGCTTGCCACTCCCCCGGCCCGGCGGGGACTGTCCCTCCACTACCCAATAAAGAGGTGGGGACATGGTCGCGCAATCAGCAAACCGCACCGCAACTATCTACTCGTCTACCTACTCGTCACCGGATTCGCCGCCCATGACCGACAACGACCCGCGCGACCCGCCCGAACTCACCGCCGTGCCGCACACCAAACAAGACCTCTCCCGCACCGTCCTCACCCACCGCGCGGCACCACTCGAAGACCACTGCCGCTCCTGCCGCCAAACCTGGCCCTGTCGCTCCTGCAACACCGCCAGCGAAACCCTCCGCGAGGTGTACCGGACATGAGCGACCTCGGCGACGCCCTCCGCCTCTTCCTCATCTGGGACTCCCACCGGCAGGTCCTCCACCCCTACAAGGTCTGCACCCGGTCCTGCCCCGAGGGCTGGCCCTGCATCTCCGTCACCACAACCGAACGCGATCTGCGGCAACTCGGCGTCGACCCCTACGCCGTCCGGCGCCGCGAGGTGACCCTGGAACCGGCCGAACCCGCCGAACCCGCCGAGAGCACCGATCCCGCCGACCTCACCGAACCCGGGACTTGACCTAGAGCGCGCTCCAGGTAGCAGACTCCCCAATCACACCCGGCGGACGCCGGCGAGACGGGAGACCCCACCATGAAGTACCGCCACATCGGCACCGACCCCAACACCCGCCGCAAGGTCAGCGCCCTGTCCCTCGGGGCGATGCGCTTCGGCACCTTCACCGACGCCGACGCCTCCTTCGCGGTCCTCGACCGCTTCGTCGAGGCCGGCGGCACCTTCATCGACACCTCGAACAACTACGCCTTCTGGTACGACGACGGCATCGGCGGCCAGAGCGAGGAGCTCCTCGGCCGCTGGCTGCGCAGCCGGGGCGTCGCCGACGACGTCGTCATCGCCACCAAGCTCGGCGCGCGGCCACTCGCCCCGGGCACCAGCTACGTCGACAACGCCGAAGGACTGTCGGCGAAGGCGATCCGCACCGCCGTCGAGGGCAGCCTCGAACGGCTCGGCCTCGACCGCCTCGACGTCCTCTACGCCCACATCGAGGACCCGAACACTCCCGTGCAGGAAACCGTCGAGGCCTTCGGCGAACTGGCCGCGGCGGGCACGGTCGGGCTGCTCGGCGTGAGCAACTGGGCGACCTGGAAGGTCGAGCGGGCGCGGGCGATCGCGGCCTCGGCGGGTCTGGCCGGCTTCGACCTCCTCCAGTACCAGCACAGCTACCTGCGGCCCCGCACCGACATTCCCTTCCCCCTCTTCCCCGACGGCAGCCTCGGCGCCGTAGGCCCGGACCTGCTGAACTACCTGCGCGCCGAACCGGATCTGACCGTGGTCGCCTACTCGCCGCTGCTGAACGGCGCCTACACCAACGCGGACAAGGAATTCCCGTCCGACTACGACCACCCGGGCACCCCGGCGCGGCTGGCCGCGCTGCACGAGGTCGCCGCCGAGACGGGCGCGACGCCCAACCAGGTCGTCCTGGCCTGGCAGATCGGCGGGGAGGCTCCGGTCATCCCGCTGACGGGCGCGTCGTCGGTCGCGCAGCTGGAGGAGAGCCTCGGGGCGGTCGAGCTGGAACTCACCCCGGAGCAGCGGGCGAAGCTGGACGCGGCGCACTAACCCACCGGTGCGGGTCTTCACGCGGATCCACCGCGCACGCTCGCAATCCCCGGTACGGGTACACCATCGGGTGTACCCGTACCCCTGCGGAGCAGGCTGGAATGCCCTCGCGCGGACGACGACGCCGCCCCTCCCCGGTTCCTAACGTGGTGCCCGTCCCACCCCACCGAAGGAGCAAGCGATGTCCAAGGCCGTCCGCCATCTCGTTCCCGCCCTCACCGCGCTCAGCGCCGCCGCCTTCGTCGCCGCCGACCTGGCCAACCCCGACTACGACCCTGTCGCCGAGACCGCCAGCCGCTTCGTGCACGGCACCGCCGGCTGGCTCATTCCCACCGCCATCGCCGCCATGGCCGCCGCAGCGGCGCTGCTCGCCCTCGCCGTGCGCGGCCTCGGCGGACGCATCGCCCTGTGGACCGCCGCCACCGGACTGGCCCTCGCCGCCGTCTTCCGCGCCGACCCGCCCGGGCACTACAGCGCCCCCTCCGCCTCGGAGATGGCCCACGGACTCGGCGCCTGGATCGCCTTCACCGCCCTCCCCGTCGCCGCTCTGCTGCTCTCCCGCCGCCTCGGCCTGCGCGCGGCGGCCTGGGCCTCGGTAGCCGCCACCGTCGTCTTCACCGTCTTCCTCATTGACGTCATGGACGGCCCCTCCCTGCGGATCGGCTCCTCCGAAAGCCTCGTCGGCCTCACCGAGCGGCTGGCCATCGCCGCCAACCTGGTCTGGCTCGCGCTGGCCGCCCGCCGATCCGGCAAGATCCGCACATGACCTCGCCCAGATGGAGCGCGGTGGCCGCGGCCGCCGCCACCGCCCTGGCGGTGCTCACCGCGGGCGCGTCCGACCTCATCGGCGCCGCCCCGCTGGCCGCCGCGCTCGCCGCCTGCGCCATAGCGGCGCGGCGGTGGCCCGTCGCGGCACTGCTCACCGGCGCCGCCTGCGTCGTTGCCGTGCGCACCGCCGGACTCGTGGAGATCGGCTGGCTGTGGCCCGCCGCCTTCCTCTTCTACACCGCTGCCGGCACCCGCCGCGGCCTCATCTGGGCCACCGGCACCGGCGCCTTCGTCCTGCTGTTCGCCGCCAACTGGCACGCCACCGTAGCGCCCGCCCCGCTCACCGTCCTCGGCCTGGAAGCCCTGGGACTCCTCGCTGTCGTCTCGCTTGCCCAAGCCGCCCGCAACCGGGCGCTCTGGCGCGACGAGCAGGAGAAGCGCCTGGAACGCCTCGCCGAGGAACGCCGCCTCGCCAACCGCAACCGCGCCGTCGAGGAGCGCCTGCACATCGCCCGCGAACTCCACGACGTCATCGGCCACACCCTCACCGCCGTGGGCGTCCAGCTCCGCGTCGCCGCCGAGGTCCTGGCCGACTCGCCCGAGGAGGCCGCCGAGGCGCTCGCCGCCGCCCGGCGTGTCCGCGCCGAGGCCTTCGGCGACCTGCGCGCCCTCGTCACCGCCCTGCGCACCGGTGAGGACGCCGCCACCGACCCCCGCGTCGACGCCGGCGTCCTCGACCGCCTGACCGCCCCCGCCCGCGAGGCCGGCCTCGCCGTGACTGTCACCGTCGAGGGCGACACCGGTCTCCTCCCCTCCGCCGTCGGCCTGGCCGTCCACCGCGTGGTCGCCGAGTCGCTGACCAACGCCGTCCGCCACTCCGGCGCCTCCCGCGTGGCAGTCCGCCTCGACTGCGCCCCCGCCCGCGCCGTCGTCGAGGTCGCCGACGACGGCGGCATCGCCGCACCGCCCGCCTTCGGCAACGGCCTCAGCGGCCTCCGCGAACGCGTCACCGCCCTCGGCGGCCGCCTTACCGTCACCGCCGAGGCGGGCCTCCATCTGCGCGCGGAGATCCCCGTGCCACGATCGGCCGCATGACGATCTCGGTACTCCTCGCCGACGACCAGACCCTGGTCCGCTCCGGCTTCCGCGCCCTGCTCAACCGCGACAGGGGCATCGCCGTCGTCGCCGAGGCCGGCACAGGTGACGAGGCCGTCCGCCTCACCCGCGCCCACAACCCCGACGTCGTCCTCATGGACATCAACATGCCCGGCATGGACGGCCTCACCGCCACCGAGCGCATCCTCGCCGACCCCGCCACCAGCGCCTCCCGCGTCATCATCCTGACCACCTTCGACACCGACGAGCACGTCTTCGCCGCCCTTCGCATCGGCGCCAGCGGCTTCCTCGGCAAGGAGACCGAACCCGCCGAACTGCGCCACGCCGTCAAGGTCGTCGCCGCCGGCGAGGCCCTCCTCGCGCCCGGCGTGACCCGCCGCGTGATCGCCCGCTTCGCCGGAGCGACCGGCACCGTCACCGCCGAAGACGCCCGCCTGGACGCCCTCACCGCGCGCGAACGTGAGGTGATGCGCCTGGTGGCGACCGGCCTCGACAACGCCCAGATCGCTCGCGACCTGGTGATCAGCCCCCTGACGGCGAAGACGCACGTGACGCGCGTGCTGGGGAAGCTGGGACTGCGGGACCGGGCGCAACTGGTGATCCTGGCCTATGAGAGCGGGTTGGTGCGAGTGGGCGGCTGATCACTCCGACCGCCTCACCGACAGCCCGCCGTGCGTCGCACCACGCGGTCGTGAAAAGGCGAGGCGTCCTATGTGGATTGCGCATGCGGTCAGCCGCCCCTTCCGGCCGATACAGCGCCGCCGTAGGGCCGAAACCCGTGCCCTCAGCCCTCGATCGCCTTCTCCGACTTCTCCCAGTTGGCCTCGATCTTCGCCATGTACGCCGCCACCGACGCGCTCGGCTCGGCCCCGCCGGCGTAGGCGGCCATCGAACCCGGCCCGGCGTTGTACCCGGCGGCCAGCAGCTGGTCGCCGCTGTACTCGCCGGCCGCGTCCTCGGGCAGCTGACCGGCCAGGTCGTGCAGGTACCAGGCCGCGGCCTGCACCGCGAGCTCCCGGTCGTCGGGCAGCTCCTCCCACTGGCGGCCCTCGAAGTCGCGGCCGCGCTTGGTGTCGTCGAAGGCGGCCTTGTGCATGTTGGCGATGCCGAAGGAGGCGTCGGGGTCGAGCAGCTGCCAGGCGCGCTCGGCCTCGGGGTCGTGCGGCTTGTAGGACTCGTTGTAGAGGATCGCCATCAGCAGCACGGGATTGACGTCGGCCTCGGCGGCGTGCTCGCGCACTTCGGCGGCGTAGTCGGCCGGGTCGTAGTCGCCGCCGATCGGCTGCGGGTTCCAGCTGTGGTCGTCGGTGACCTTCGCGCTCGACGGCGTCTCGTGCGGCCCCGCCGACGGAAGTCCGCAGCCGGCCAGCGCGAGCGCGGCGAGAGCGGCGAGGGCCGCCGGTCCGGCAACGCGCAAGCCGAGTCGTACACCCACGGCGACCTCCTCCATCGGTGTCGACGTTACCGGCGCGACCTCTCGCGACAGCGGGCGAGGGTGCCCCGGGCGCGCCGAAGGCGCCCACCGTGACCACGGCGGGCGCCTTCGGCGGACTTCCCTGCTCAGTCCTTCGGGACCAGGACCACCGGCAGCCGCCGGTGACCGTTCGAGATGAAGCTGGGCACGGGTTCGAGGGCCTCGTCGGCGAGGCGCATGTCGGGGAAGCGCTCGAACAGCGCGGGGAGGGCCACCGCCGCTTCGAGGCGCGCCAGCGGAGCGCCGAGGCAGTGGTGCACCCCGTAACCGAAGGCGACGTGATCCTTGTGCGGGCGGGTCACGTCGAAGGTGTCGGCGCTGTCGCCGTGCGGCTTGGAGCCGCGGCCGGCCGCGGCGAAGGAGGCCAGGATCGCGTCGCCCTTGGGGATCACGATGCCGTCGACGTCGATGTCCTCGACGGCGAAGCGCAGCGGCAGGTTGGCCACCGGCGCCTCGAAGCGCAGCGACTCCTCGATCACGTCGTCCCAGCTCGCCCGGCCCTCGTAGACGTGCGCGAGCTGCACGGGGTGGGTGATCAGGGCGTGGATCGCCTGGTCGAGAAGGTTCACGGTCGTCTCGTGCCCGGCACTGATCACCAGCAGCAGCGTGTCGACGAGTTCCTGCTCGGTCAGCGAGGAGCCGTCGTCCTCGTCGCGGGTGCTGATCAGGAGGCTGGTCATGTCGTCGGCCGGCTTGTCGCGCTTGATCTCGACCAGCTCGCCGAGGATCTGGTACATCGCGCCGTAGTTGGCGGTGGCCTCCTCGGGCGTCAGGGACGTGTCGAAGATGCCGTCGACGCACTTGCGCAGCCCCGGCCCGAGCGAGTCGGGCACGCCCATCAGGTCCGTGATGACCTGGATCGGCAGCGGGTAGGCGAAGTCCTCGCGCAGGTCGGCGACCTCGCCGGGCGCCGTGGCGGCCAGGTTCGCCAGCAGGTCGCCGGTGATCTCCTCGATCCGGGGGCGCAGCGCGGAGGTGCGGCGGTGCGTGAAGGCGGGCGCGACGAGCTTGCGCAGACGCCGGTGGTCGCCACCGTAGGCGGTGAACATGTTCGTCACCGCGACCCACAGGAACAGCGACCACGTGTGCGAGATCTCGCCGTTGATGAAGGCCGGCCAGTGCTGCCGGGCGTCCTTGGAGACACGGGAGTCGATCAGCAGCCCGCGCAAGGTGTCGGCGTCGCTGACCGACCAGGCGAGCACACCGCCGGGCAGCTCGACCTGGGTGACCGGGCCGCGCTCGCGGATGCGCGCGGCCTCGGCCTGGATGTCGGTCCCGGCGGGATCGAGGACGAGGGGACGGGGGTCCATCAGGGGTTCTCCTAAAACGCGGTGAGGGGAGGCGAGGCGGGGAAGACCACGGGCAGTGCCGCCAGCGACCTCGCGAACGGGCCGGGCCGCCACTGGAGCCGGTCGGCGGGCACGGCGAGGCGGATCTCGGGGAGGGCGTCGAGGATCTGGTCGATGGCGTCCTGGGCGATCAGGTAGGCCGCCGACTGCGCCGGGCACGCGTGCGGGCCGATGCTCCACGCCAGGTGCGAGCGGTTGTCGGTGCGGTCGCCGGCGGCGATCGCCGGATCGTTGTTGCACCCGGCAAGGCTGATCAGGACAGGCTGGTGCGCCGGCAGCCACACGTCGTCGATCATGATCGGCTGGGGCGGGTACGACATGCAGTAGTTCGCCATCGGCGGGTCCTCGAACAGCACCTCGTCGAGGGCGTCGCGGGCCGACAGGCTCCCGCCGAGGACGTTCCCGGCGAAGCGCTCGTCGGTGAGCATCAGGCGCAGCGTGTTGGCGATCAGGTTCGTCAGCGGCTCGATCCCGGCGCCGTACAGGGTCACCAGCTGGTGGATCATCTCGACGTCGTCGAGCCCTGTCGGGTGCTTCATCAGTCGCGAGGTGACGTCGTCTTGCGCGACCTCCTTCTTCAACCCGACCAGCTCGACGAGCGCCGCGGTGAGCATGTCGTTGGCGGCCTGCGGATCGTCCAGCTCGAACAGCGCCGCCATGCCCTTGGCGACACGCTCGCCGATCTCGGGCGGGCAGCCCAGCATGGCGTTGACGACCTGGAAGGTCAGCGGCCACGCGTACTGGGTGAGCAGGTCGGCCGATCCCTCGGCGCAGAAGGAGTTGATCAGCGGGACGGCGAGCCGTTCGACCGTGGCGTGCAGCGCGTGCAGGTCCACGCCGTCGAGGGCGGAGGTGTTGGCCTGCCGGTAGCGGGCGTGCTCGGCTCCGGCGCTGCGCAGCGCGTTCGGGCGCCACTCCAGCATCGGGCGGACCGGGCAGTCCTCGGCGACACCGCGCTGCCACATGCGCGGGTCGGCCGGGAAGTGCTCCGGGTCGTTGAGGATGCGGACCGCCGCGTGGTAGCCGATGACGAGTGTCGCCGGGATGCCCGGGGACAGCTCGACCGGCACGAGCGTGCCGAAGCGGGCGCGCATCTCGCGGTAGGCGCGGTGCGGGTCGGTGGCGAACTCGGGAGCGTAGAGCGGGTAGCGGTACCCCTGGGGCGGGGACGAGGAGACGGGGCAGACCGGCGGGGAGGCGGAGGACTGCTGGGTGCTCAAGGGCGGGACTCCAGTCGGTGGAACAGGAATTCGGCGAGGGTGATGAGGGCGCGCACGCACGTGGCCCGGTCCCTGGCGTCGACCGACGTCAGGGGCGTCTCGGGGTCGAGGTCCAGGGCCTCGCGCACCTCTTCGAGGGGGTGGCGCGCGGCGCCGTCGAACTCGTTGACGGCGACCGCGAAGGGCACGCCGCGCTCCTCTAGCACGGCGAGCACCTCGTCGGCCTGGTCGAGGCGGCGGGTGTCGACCAGCACCAGCGCGCCGAGGGCGCCGCGCGCGAGGTCGTCCCACATCGGCAGGAAGCGGCGCTGGCCGGGTGTGCCGAACAGGTAGAGCGCCAAGGTCGCGCTGACCGTGATGCGGCCGAAGTCCATCGCCACCGTGGTCTGCGTCTTGCCCGGCAGGCCGGCGAGGTCGTCGACGCCGACGCTGGCCTCGGTGATGGTCTCCTCGGTCCGCAGCGGCCGGATCTCCGAGACGCTGCCGACGAAGGTGGTCTTGCCGACGCCGAAGTTCCCGGCGACCAGCAGCTTCACCGAACGCGTCACGGTGTCGGCGACGTAGTCGACCGCCGTGTCAGACCGCGAGGGCGCGTAGCCCATTGAGCACCTCCTCCAGCATGCCGACCTCGGGCATCGACTCGGCGGGGACGGGCGAGTCGACGTGACCGCCGTCCATCAGGTCGCTGACCACGATCGTGACCACCGAGGGCGGCAGGTCGAGGTAGGCGGCGAGTTCGGCGATCGAGAGGGCACCGTGCGTGCTGCACAGCCCGAGCACGCGGCGGGCGTCGGGCGCCATGGCCTGCGGGTTGGCGTTGGCCTTGGGCGGGTTCTTCGCGGTGACGACGAGGGTGACCAGGTCCAGGTCCCGCGTCGCCCGCGAGCGCCCGCCGGTACGGACGTAGGCCCGCACCAGATCGGGATCTCGCCGCGGGCCGCTCATGTCAGGCCGCCGCCGTCGCCGCGCCGGGGCTCGCTGCCCAGCTCGTGTCCGACCCGCGCGGCGAGCTGGTTCATGCGGTGCGCGACGAGGCCGACGTCGACGGCGGTCGTGGTGGACACGCCGAGGAGGGCGCCGTCGCCGGCGGCGGTTATGAAGATCATGCCCTCGTCGTACTCGGTCATGTTCTGGCGGACGGCGTTGCTCGGGCCGCCGCAGAACTCCGAGAGGGCCTTGCCGAGGGACTGAAGGCCCGAGGCGGCGGCGGCGAAGCGTTCGGCGTCGGCGACGGCGACGCCTTCGGAGTGCGCGATGCGCATGCCGTCGTCGGACAGCAGGACCGCGAAGCGCACGCCGGGGCCGTCGAGTTCCTTGAGCAGCCAGCCGAGGTTGTTCCTGCCGTCGGCGACCTGTGCGTGGCGTGAGCCCATCAGGATGTCGTCCCTTCGGTGTGGTCGGACGCGGCGGCGCGGCCGCTCTGGGTTCCGGTGTGCCAGGCGGCGGCGATGCCGGGCCGCGCGGGTTCGGAACTGTTGGGGCGCGGGTGGTGCCCGTTGGCGACGGGGCCGGCGACCGCGCGGCGCCGGCGTTTGGGCAGTCCGCCGGGGGTCTCGGCGGGTTCGGCCGACTCCGCCTCGGCGATTGCCGCGGCGACGGCGGACGGGGCGGCGCTCGCCGCCGGAGCCGGCGCGGCGGGCGTTGTGGCCGCGGCGGCGACGACCGGCTCGCGGTCCTCGGCGGGGGTGACCAGCAGGGTCTCGGGAACGAAGACCATCGCGCGCATGCCTCCGTAGGCGTTGGGTCCGTCGACGGTGACGCTGAAGCCGTAGCGGCGGGCGAGGGCGGCGATGCCCGGGAAGCCGACCTTCGGGGAGGGGCCGAGCTGGTGGATGTCGACCGGCCGCTCGCCGGACAGGATCTGGCGGGCCGACTCGCGCTGCTCGGCGTTCATGCGGACGCCGGCGTCGTCGACGATCACGGTCACGCCGTGGTGGCCCTCCTGGAAGCCGACCTCCACATAGGACGTCGGCGGGGAGTAGCGCAGCGCGTTGTCGAGCAGCGTCGCGACGGTGTGCACGAGCGGTTCGACGGCGCGGCTGATGACACCGCGTTCGAGCTGCTTGGGCTGCACGCGGGTGTAGTCGCGGACGCGGCCCATGGCGCCGCCGACGACGTCGGTGAAGGTCTGGGACGGCCAGCGGCGCCCGGGCAGGCCGCCGCAGACGATGACGTAGGACTGGGCCTGCCGGATCATCTGCTGGACGGTGTGGTCGATGCGGGTGAGGGTCTCGTAGACCTCGTCCTCGCGGTGCTTGCGCAGGGCGGCGCTGACGACCTGACCGACGTCGGCGCCGAGGCTGACCACGGAGTTGCCGAAGGAGCGGACGGCGGCCGCGGTGACGTCGTGGGAGTCGGTCTCGATGCGTTTGAGCGTCGACTCCTCGGCGGCGCGGATCGCCTCGCGGGCCTCGTTCTCGACCTCGCGGCGGGTGGTCTCCCCGGTCTCCTCGCGCATTCGCCGCAGGTCGCCGGCGTAGCGGTCGGCGATGGCGCGCAGGTTCTCCGAGAAGCGCGAGTTCTCCATGCGCGGGGCGGTGAAGTCCCCGGTCTGGGCCTCGGGCCGGGTGACCGAGTCGGCCACCGAGGGAAGGGTCTTGCCGACGAAGTGCTCAAGGGCGCCGTCGCGGGCGTCGAGGCGCACCTTCAGGGCGTCGGCGCGGACTCGCTGGCGTTTGGCCGTGCGCGCCAGGTAGACCGCCAGCGCCGCCGCCAGTACGAAGGCGGCGACGGAGCACCACAGGAGCGTCACGGCTGTTTCAGGTCTCATCGGTTCTCTCGCTGAGGTCGAGGGGACGGGGATCGCCGGGCCGTCGCCGACGTGAGGGGCGCCCGTTGGGGAGCATGGAAGGGCTCGCCGGTCCGCGGGTGTGGTGGCACGCGCGGACCTTCGACGGCCGGGAAAGGCGGGGCGGGACGAATTAAGAGCGGGTTCCTGAAAACGCGGCCGAAGCCGTCGCGGGGAATGCGGGGAGAAGCGTCCGTTCGCCGGAGGGCGTCTTCGTCACCGAAGCTCACAGTGTCCGTACGCCCTCCATCCGATGCCGCCGGCCGAGACGGTCTCTTCAGGTCACGGTTCGAGCCGTCGAAAACGTGCCTGAGCCGTGGCAAGCCCGATCAAAGCCGGGAACCCGACGATTCCGCACACACTAACAGCATTCCGTCGAGGGGCAACGGGCTCCACAGGGGATAACGAGAGACATTCACATTCGATACGGGCGGCGGCCCGCCGGGCGGGCGATCCCTTACGCCGTCGGCGAAAACACGCGCGCGGCCCGCGTGGAGCCCGGTATAGCTGGAGGCGAGCCATCCGGTCCGCGTGCCGGGCCACGAGGCGGTCAGGAGAAGCGCCATGCCGGATCCGGTCGGAAACGACGACCTCGCCAGCCGCCGTTCGCGGCTGCTGCTGCGCACCCTCATCGGCCTCGTCCTGCGCCGCAGCCGCCTCGAACAGGGCCGGACCCTGGCCGACGTCGCGCGCATGGCGCGGGTGTCGATGCAGTACCTCTCGGAGCTCGAACGCGGCCGCAAGGAGGCCTCCTCGGAGGTCCTGGCCGCCATCTGCGACGCGCTGCGCGTCGACCTGGCCGACGTGCTCACCGAGGTCGCGCGCGACCTCGCCGCCGAACGCGCCCGCATGGCCCCCGTCGTGCGGATCGAAGCCGTCCCGGCCCGCGCCGCTTCACGCGGGTCCGGCGACGTCTTCTGCCTGGCGGCCTGATCAGCGTGCCACGGCCAGTTTCTTGCCTTTCGCCTTGCGGCTGGTGATGACCTTGTCGGCCAGGCCGTAGGCGACCGCCGCGTCCGCCTTGAAGGTGATGTCGCGGTCGGTGTCCTCCTTGATCTTCTCGGCCGAGTGCCCGGTGTGCAGGCTGAGGATCTCCTCCATGTCCGCCCGCATCCGCGCCACCTCCTTGGCCTGCACGGCGAGGTCCGGCAGCGTTCCGCGGGCCTGGCTGGACGGCTGGTGCAGCATGACCTTGGCGTGCGCGAGCATCGAGCGCCGGCCGGGCGCGCCGGCCGCCAGCAGGACGGCGGCCGCGCCGGTCGCCTGGCCCATGCAGAAGGTCGCGATGTCGGGGCGGATGAACTGCATCGTGTCGTAGATGGCCGTCAGCGCGCTGAAGGATCCGCCGGGCGAGTTGATGTAGAGACCGATCTCCATCTCCGGGCTGGCCGACTCCAGGTGCAGCAGCTGCGCCATGATCACGTTGGCCACGCCGTCGTCGATCTCGGTGCCCAGGAAGATGATCCGCTCCGACAGCAGCCGCGAGTAGATGTCGAAGGCCCGCTCGCCGGTCGGGGTCCGCTCGATGACGGTGGGGATCGTGTACTGGCTCATCGTCAGACCCCCACCCGGCGCTGCGCGACGGCGGGCCGCACGTCGGACACGTGCTCGACGATGTGGTCGATCATCCCGTACTCGCGGGCCTCCTCAGCGCTGAACCAGCGGTCGCGGAGACTGTCCTTCTCGACGGTCTCGGCGTCCTGGCCGGTGTGCTCGGCGACCAGACCGGTCATCAGCCTCCCGACCCGCTCCAGCTGCCCGGCGTAGATCTCCACGTCGGCGGCGGTGCCGCCGAAGCCCGCCGAGCCCTGGTGCATCAGGATCTGCGAGTGCGGAAGGCTGTAGCGCTTACCCCGCGTGCCCGCGCACAGCAGGAACTGGCCCATGCTCCCGGCCAGTCCCATCGCCAGGGTGCTGACGTCGTTGGGGATCAGGCGCATCGTGTCGTAGATGGCGAGCCCGGCGCTGACCGAGCCGCCCGGCGAGTTGATGTAGAGGCTGATGTCGCCGCGCGGATCCTCGGCCGACAGCAGCAGCAACTGGGCGCACAGGCGGTTGGCGACCGGGTCGTCGACCTCGGTGCCCAGCACGATGATGCGCTGCTGGAGGAGTCGGGCGGCCAGCTGGTCGTCGAGTGATCCGCTGAACGTGGTCTGCATCGGGTGCTCCCGTGGTCGGCTTCAACGGGACGGCGGTGATCCGTCCCGTGGCCAACAATGGGTCGCCGAAACCGCCCCGGACAAGGCGATCTGCTCTCAGCAGAGAACTAGCCGGCGAGGCCGGTGACGACCTCGGCGTGCGGCTGCTCGCCGAGCGCGCGGCCGGGCAGGATGAGCTTGCCCCGGCGGGCCCCGCTGCCGATGAGGACATGGGGCGTGGCGGCCACGGCGGCGTCGATGAGCAGCGGCCAGCCGTCGGGGAGCCCGATCGGAGTGATGCCGCCGTACTCCATGCCGGTCTCGGCGACGGCGACGTCCATGGGCGCGAAGGAAGCCTTGCGGGCGCCGAGGTGCTTGCGGACGGCCTTGTTGACGTCGAGGCGGGTCGTGGCGAGCACGACGCAGGCGGCCAGGGTGGTGGTCTCTCCCCTGCGGGCGGCCACGATGACGCAGTTGGCGCCGACCTCGGGGGCGACGTCGTAGGCCTCGCAGAAGGCGGCGGTGTCGGCCTTCTCCGGGTCGGTGTCGACGAAGAGGACGGACTCGACCGGGTCGGTGGCCGACCAGCGCTTGAGCGCCGCGGCGACGGGCGCGACGAGGAGGTCGGCGCGCTCGACTGCGGGCCGGACGTTGTCGAAGGATCCGAAAGGTGCGTCAACCATGTGACCAGCAAACCATCCCGCTCTCAGCGGGTGTGAGGGTGCCCGATGACCCGGGCACCCTCACAGCGGTCAGTCGAGCGCGTAGGTCCGGACGGTGGTCTGGGTGACCGCCGAGCCGAGGTCGTCGGTGGCGGAGGTGCGGACCGAGACGAACTCCGCCCCGGCCGGGTGGTGGAGGGTCGCGGTGGCGTGGTCGCCGTCGCGGGTGAGGCCCACGGCGGTCCAGGTGGCGCCCTCGTCGTAGGAGATCTCAAGGCCCAGCGACGACGCGGTGGCCTCGGTGCCGCCGGGCTGCGAGGTGTAGTCCAGCGTCACCTTCTGCGGGGCGTCGCGATCGGCGACGCCGCCGAAGACGTCATCGGCACCGAAGAGGACCAGGGAGAACGGCAGGGGCGTCGAGACGCCGGGCTCGGCCGGTGCGGTCTCGAACTCCCAGTCCAGGGTGGACTCGGTGAGCAGGTTCGACCAGGGGATGTCGAGGCCTCCGTCGATGGTCAGCCGGTAGCGGCCCGCCTCTCCGGGGTAGAGACCGGTGTCGAACCAGTTGACGTCGCCTTCGATCCGGTTGATCTCCGCATCGTCCTTGGTGATGACGACGACGTTGTCCATCGGGGAGTCGTCCAAGCCGCCGCCGTACATCCAGTACGTCTCGCCGGCGGATCCCTCACCGAGTTGGTCGAAGCCGAAATAGAGGAGGTCGTCGGTGCGATAGTTCCCCGACGCGCCCTTGTCCCCGTCGGGGTCCTCGGCGGCGTAGGGCTGAATGCCGTAGGTCAGCGGTCCGGTACCGAGCCGCCACGCGTGCCGGCCGGCGGTGAAGCTCCGCTGCTCGGCGGCGTAGCCGATCGAGACACCGTCCGTCCGGTCCCAGAACTCGACGACCGGGGTGTTGGTGAGCCGGGGGTCGGCGACGAAGAGATCGGTCCCCCGGTAGGGCAGGGAGACGGTCTCCACGACACAGGACGGGCTCGGGCGGCGGTCGGCGTGCCCCTGGCTCATGCAGAGCCCGGCTCCGCTCACCGGCTTGCCGAAACCTCCGTACTCGACGGCGACCTCGGCGAGCTCGCCGTCGTCCACCTCGCGGAACAGGTCGGCGGGGACCTTCCCGCTCTCCAGGAAGAGCAGCCGGTAGGTGTAGGGATCGACGGTTCCCGATGGGCTTCGGCGAATCTCGGCGTGCGCGAAGTGCACGGCGGGATCGGCCGAGGGGGTGGCGTACATCTTGTGGTCGGCCCCGAAGGACGCGCCGGCCGCCACCTCCCCGGGCTCTTCCCCGCCCGAGGTCCAGGACAGGAGGATCTCACGCTGCCCCGGCGTCGTCTCGCGATCGACACGGGTGCCGACGAGCGCGGACTTCCTCCCGTCGACGGTGACCGAAAGCGGCCCGTCGCCGACGGTGAAGCGCTTGACGGCGGCGACGTAGGCGCCCTTGTGATCACCCGCCGGATCGGTGATGACGTCGGCGGTCAGGCCGTACTCGCCCGGCGGCAGTTCGACGGTCCCGGAGGCGGTGCCGTCGAGGTAGACGCCCTCCCAGACCATGCCGTCGGCCGAGACGATGCTCGCCCGGACGGTGTCCGGCACGAGGCCGGCCCTGTCGCGGAAGGTGACGGTGACCGCCCGGGTCTCGTCCTCGGCGAGGCCGCCGCCGGCGGGAACGAGGCCCTCGTACGGGCGCTCGTCGGTGAGCACGGCGCTCGCCGCGTCGGTGATCCCGGCGCGCATGAGCGCCGAGACGTTGAAGCGGCGGGGATCGAGGCCGCCGCCGGCGAAGTCGCCGGCCACATCGGCCGGGATGAAGCTGACGTCGCCCGAGCCGTCGAGCGCCGTCGCGCTGAGGTGGCCGACCTCCTCTCGGCCGACGGCGGGCTCGTATCCGTATCGGCCGCCGGGGAGCAGGCTCACCCGGTCGCCGGTCGGCAGTATCACCGACCGGACATGGTCTGAGGCCGCGGCAGGCGGCGCGGCCTCCTCGGTCTGCTCGGCAACGGCCGGAACGGCCGTCAGCAGAACGGCGGCGGCCGCCAGCAGCGGCGTCACTCGTCGCAATCGCACCAGAACTCCTCTGAGAACCTCGGGGACTCTTCCCCGTAAACGGGGCCGGGTGCCCGCGCGGTTGCAAGCGGATCTGATGTGGACGGTCTCAGCCGGGCGCCGGGACGCCCTCGAACAGCCGCCCGAGTTGGTAGTCGATCAGTTCGGCGGCTCGCTCGGCCTCGTGGACCTCCAGCATCACGTAGGTCGTCAGACCGTCGGCGAGCGCGAGCAGCAGCATCGCCTCGGCGTCGAGGTCGCGGTCGGCGGCGATCTCGCCGCGTTCGACTCCGGCGCGCAGGAGCTCGGCGAACCAGGCGAGCAGCGGCGGGATGCCCTTCCTCGCCGGTTCGCGCATCCGGGCGTCGCGGACGGCGCGGCTGAAATAGGCGATCTGCACGAGGATGCCGGTGCGGGTGTTGTCGTCGAGGGGGAGCATGCCGCGCAGGCACACCCGCAGCATCTCGTAGGGGGTGGGCGGCCGGTCGGGGAAGGCCGCGGCGAGGCGGGCGCGGATCTGGCGGTCGGCGAGTTCGCTGATGTGGTTGGAGGCGAAGACGAGCATCTCGTCGCGGCCGGCGAAGTAGTGCTGTAGCTGACCGAGGGAGATGCCGGCCTCGTGGGCGACCTCGCGGAGGCTGGCCTTGTCGAGGCCGCGGGTGCCGGCGATCCGCCACAGGGCTTCGGCGATCTTCTGCCGTCTGGCCTCATGATCCACGCGCTTGGGCACGGCGACCTCCTTTTCAGGTCAAGTGTACTGCTATGGTGGGCGAAGTGTTTCCAATACAATTGACTTGGAAGGTGTACCGGTGACCGCCCCTCCCGTCGTCCGGCTTCGTCCGCCCCGGTTTCGCGTCGACCCCCGTGCCCGGCGCTGGTGGACGGTGCAGGCCCTCGTCGTCTTCAGCGGCCCCGCGCTCCTGGCAGCGTGCACGCTCCTCGTGCTCTCCGTCCTGTTCTTCCCCGGCGCGCTGCCCTGGCTGGCGCCGCTGCTCGCGATCACCTGCGTGATCCCCGGCCTCGCCTACCTCATCGCGATGCCGCGCCTGCGCTACCGCGTCCACGCCTGGGAGCTGGGCGAGGACGCGCTCTACGCCGCCTCCGGCTGGTGGTGGCGCAAGCACCGCATCACGCCGCTGTCGCGGGTCCAGACCGTCGACACCGTCCAGGGCCCCATCCAGCGGGCCTTCGGGCTGGCCAGCGTCACCATGACCACCGCCTCCACCGCCGCCCAGGTCACCGTCGCGGGCCTGTCGAGGGCCGACGCCGAGCAGCTCGCCGCCCGCATCGGCGAGTCCGCCCGCCTGGAGAGGCGGGACGCGGCATGAACGGCCACAGGCTCTCCCCGCGCACGGCTCTCGTCCGCGCCACCTGGCTGCTCCCACCGCTGGGATCGGCGATCCTGGCGGCCCTGGCCACCGGCGGGCGCTTCGACGCGCGCTTCTGGATCATCACCGGCTCGACGGCGGCGGCCTTCCTCGTCGTCCTGGCCATCGCCCTGGTCCGCCTGCGGACCACCCGCTACCGCCTCACCGGCGAGGCCGTCGAGATGTCCTGGCGGCTGTTCGGCCGCCGCGAGCGCTCGGTACCGCTCGACCGCGTCCGCTACGCCGACATCACCGCCGGTCCACTGCACCGCGTCCTGGGCATCGCCGTGCTGCGGATCGGCACGGCCGGGTCGGGCGAGCTCGTCCTCGACGCCCTGCCCGCCGCCGAGGCGCGCGAACTGCGGTCACGCCTGTCGGCGAGCGGGTCCGGCGGCATCCACAGTGTTCTGTCCACTATGGACGTACGCTGGTTGCGCTACGCGCCGCTGACCTTCTGGGCCTTCGGCGGCCTCGGCATCGCCGTCGGGTCCCTCTACCGCGTGCTCGACTCGGTCGGCATCGAACCGTGGCGGCTGCCGCTGGTCCGCGGCGCCTTCGAGGAATTCGGCAAAAGCGCCCTGTGGCTCACGGTCCCGCTGCTCATCCTGGCCGTCGTCCTCCTCGGCGCCCTCGGCGCCACGGCCATGTACGTCGAGAACTGGTGGCACTTTCGGCTCGCATGGAGCGACCGGGACGAACTCTCGGTCCGGCGCGGCCTGTTCACGACCCGCTCGGTCACGATGGAGCGGCGGCGCCTGCGCGGTGCCGAACTCGCCGAGCCGCTGCTGCTGCGCGCCGGTGGCGGCGCGATGGTGCGGGCCGTCGCGGGCGGACTCGGCGACGCCGAGGAGACCCGCTCGCGCAGCCGGATCCTGCCCCCGGCGCCGCGAGCCGAAAGCGTGTCGGTCGCCGCCCGAGTCTCCGGCGCCACGCCCGGGACGCTGTCGGCACCCGACCTGATCGCCCACCCCCGCGCGGCCTTCTCCCGGCGGCTGCGCCGGGGCCTGTTCTTCGCGGTCCTGCCGGGCACGGCGGCCTTCGCGGTCGCGGCCGTCCTTTTCGGACCGTCCTGGTTCCACGGAGCCTGGATCTGGTCCCTGGCCTCGCTTCCGGCGACCTGGTGGCTCGCCGCCGACGCCCACCGTTCACTCGGGCACGCCGTCGAGGGTCACCACCTGCTCATCCGCAGCGGCACCTTCAGCCGCGACACCGTCGCCCTCGACCGCGACGCCGTCCTCGCCTGGACGTTCACCAGCAGCCCTTTCGGGCGGCGCGCGGGCCTGGTCGGCCTCACCGCCGCCGTGGCCGCCGGACGGCACGGCTACCGGATCCCGGACATGGCCGCCGACGAGGCGATCGGGTTCGCCGAGGGTGCGGCGCCGGGCATTCTGGCCGAGTTCCTGGTCTGGCCCGAGGAGCCGCCGAGTCCACAGGAGACGGCCGCCTCTCAGCGGCCCGGCGCCGAAACGAGTAGGGTCACCGGGCATGTTGGTCAGCAGGCGATTGGTCCTACGTCACGGCGATGAGGCCGATGTCGGCAAGCACGCCGCCGCACTCGGTTACACCAAACGGATGGACGTCGCCGCCGACGAGGACGCCGAGATCGCGCGAACCGTCATCTGGCACGCCGACACCGGCCCCGGCCTCGTCTACCGGGAGGACCTCGCCACCGGGCTCCCCTTCCTGGTGGTCACCTCCGCCGACCCGGTCGAGCTGCGCGGCGCCGTCGAACTGGCCGAAACGGTCCTCGACACGTGGCGGCTGGCCGAACTCCTCGCCGGCGTCGACGCCGGGCAGCGGCCCCGCGACCTCGCCGAGGCGATACTGCTCCTCGGGCTCGGCGCGCCGTCCTCGCACGACCCGCGCTTCTACTCGCGGGTGTCGCGGCACCTGGCCTCGGCCGACGCCACCGTCGCCGAGGCGGCCCTGTTCGCCGTGCGCTACCAGCCGTGGGAGGAGTACGTCGACCTCATCGCCGAGCTGGCCGCCGGGTCCGGCCCCGCCGCGGCGTCGGCCCGCGAACTGCTCGAACAGCTGGAGGACGACGGCGTCGACGACGACCTGCGCCAGGCCGGAGAGTAGCCCTCGCCACCTTCGGGAATCCACGACGGCGCCGGCTGTTGGTCTTGGACATGACCAGGTTCTCGGTGCTCGACCGCTCCCTCGTCCGGGCCGGCCAGGACACGGCGGCCGCGCTGCGCGACACCGTCGACTTCGCCCGCCGGATCGAAGACCTCGGCTACCACCGCTTCTGGGTCTCCGAGCACCACTCGGTGCCCGGCGTGGCCGGTTCGGCGCCGACCGTGCTGGCCGCGGCGGTCGCCTCCGCGACCTCGCGGATCCGGGTCGGGACCGGCGGCGTGATGCTGCCCAACCACCGGCCGCTGATCGTCGCCGAGCAGTTCGGGGTACTGGAGTCGCTGTTCCCCGGCCGCATCGACATGGGCCTGGGCCGCTCGGTCGGCTTCACCAACGGCATCCGCCGCGCCCTCGGGGTCGGCAAGGAGGTCGTCGACGACTTCGGTGAGCGCCTCGCCGAGCTGCTGGGCTGGCTCGACGGGACCCAGCGGGTCCACCCGGGCGTGCACGCCGTGCCCGTCGAAGGACTGCGCGTGCCCGCGTTCGTGCTGGCCATCGACGGCGGCGCCGACATCGCCGCCGCGCAGGGGCTCCCCCTGGTGATCGCCTCCGGCCGCGACCGGGGACGGCTCGTCGGCGCGATCGAGCGCTACCGGGACGCCTTCCGCCCGTCGGCGCAGGCACCGGCGCCCTACGTGATCGTTGCGGCCAACATCGCCGTCGCCGAGACCTCCGAGCGGGCCGCACTGCTACAGCTCCCCGAAGCATGGGCGACGGTCGTGTCACGCACCAGGGGCGTGTTCCCCGCACTGTCGGCGGTCGCCGACATCCCCGTGCCCGACGAGCGCGAACGGCGCTTCCTCGACGAGGCGCGAGGCTCGCAGATCCACGGCACCGAGGCGGAGGTCGCCGAGGCCGTCGGCGAGCTCCTGGACGCGACCGGGGCCGAGGAGATCCTGGTGACGCTCAACACCTTCGACCCGGCCGAGCGGCTCGACTCCTACCGTCGGCTGGCGGCACTGGCGACCGTGCGGGCTTGACAAGAGGGCCCGCCTAGGCGCCGTCCCACCATCGCAGCACGCGCAGCGCCCGCAGGGTGTTCCACATGCTCGGCTCCCCCGGGCCGCCCTCCATCGAGAAGTGCACGCGCCCCGGATGGACGCGGTCGAGCGTCCAGAAGCCGTCCGGCCGGCGCTTCGAGCGGACCAGCTCCACCGCCTCGGCCATGCGCGGATCCGGGTCCGCGCCCGCGCCGCGGAAATAGTCGAGCGCGCGGAGCACGTCGTAGTGCCAGTAGTACGGGAACGCGAAGTCCAGGTACTCGGGGACGACGACCTCGCCGGTGCTCGCTCGGCGGAACAGGCCCCGCTCCAGCAAGTACTCCTCGCCGCCGCGCAGGGCCTCCCGGACGGCCCGCGAGCCGCCGGTCGCGCGCTCGTAGGCGAGCAGGCCGTCGAGGACGTTGATGGTCGTGTCGAACGACGAGCGCACCGAGCCGTACTCCGCCTGGCAGTTCCACCCGCCGTCGGGCAGGCGCTCGGCGAGCACGCGCTCGACGATCGGCGCCACGTCCACGCCGAAGTAGGCGCCCGTCGCGATCGTCCGGCCGTTGATGCACGGCTCGACCTCGCCGTCGAAGAACCGTTGCCCCTGGTTCTCCCAGCGCGCGTTGTCGGCGACGAGCGCCACCGCCCGCCGCGCCGGCACGCAGCCCGGCTCAAGGCCGAGGATCTGGAGGGTCTGAAGCGTGTGCGCCGTCGTCGTCCAGGGCTGCCCGTCCTCCCCCACCGCCGGCGGGACCGGGAACAGGGCACCGCCGTCCCACAGGCCGTCGGGATCCTCCAGCGCCAGAAGGCGGGCACCCCACCCCAGATGCTCCACGCGGGCGCGTTCGCTCGCGACGTCGGCGGGCGGGGCGCCGGCGAGGTCGCACAGGACCTGCCAGCGGATCGCGGGATCGGAATCGAGGAGCTGGTCCACCACGTTCATCGCGGCAGCCTAGCGCGGCCCTGCGACATGTGGGACGGACCGCGTCCCAGCCCGGGTGCGTGGATCAAGGTCCCCTCTGCCCAGGCAGGCGCCGCCGCGCGTGTCCCACGGTGTCCCAGCGGTGATGCCGGGAGGTGGCCGCGGGTGGTGACATGTGGTCAGAAGCGAGGCGGGCCGAACGTCCGGCCTCCCGGCCCAGAGAGAAGGACACACGATGAACACTCAAGACAGCGTTGCCACCGGCGGCACCTTCAGCACCGAAGAACGCGACGCCATGAAAGACCGCGCCAGGGAGCTCAAGGAAGAGGCCCGCCGCGACAAGTCGAAGGCCAGCGGCGACAAGAGCGTCCGGGCGAAGATCGCCAAGATGCGCGAGACCGACCGCACCATCGCCGAACGCCTCCACGACATCATCACCGACAACGCGCCCGACCTCACCGCCAAACTCTGGTACGGCATGCCCGCCTACACCAAGGACGGGAAGGTCGTGTGCTTCTTCCAGAGCGCCCAGAAATTCAAGACCCGCTACGCCACCCTCGGATTCAGCGACCAGGCCAAACTGGACGACGGCGACCTGTGGGGAACATACTTCGCGATCCCCCGCCTCGGCGAGGCCGAGGCAGAGCGCATCGCGAAGCTGGTGCGGCGGGCTGTGCTTACTGGGGCTGTGCTTGCTGGGGCTGTGCTTGCTGGGTCGGAGGCTAACGAAACGCCTGCGGGGTAGGGGATCGGGCTGCGGCACCTCCTCCGGTGCCGGGTCCCCGGCCGGGGTTACGCCTGAACTGGCGGGTGCCCGACGTGGAGCGGCCGGTCCCGGCCCGGGATGACGCCTGAACTGGCGGGTGCCCGGGATGGAGGGCCGGCCGGCCGGCGGCCCGCCTGCGGCCGTGGCGAAGCCGGCCGCTCAAGGGCAGGGAAGTACGGCCCGTAGCCGAGGCGAGAGTTCCGGGTCCAGGGACGGAGTTCCTGGTGGGGGTCTGGGGGCGAAGCCTCCCAGCAGGGTCTGGGACGGAGTCCCAGCGGGGTCCGGGGCGGAGCT
>NZ_JBFAKK010000025.1:0-53503 GCF_040655735.1 Phytomonospora sp. NPDC050363 | reverse complement strand
GGGGTGGGTCGGCCGCCCGCTGTCCCCCGTCCCGTCCTGTCGGTGTCGGGGCTCCCGTCTGTGTTCCGCCCCCCCCCTTACCGGCGGGGGCGCCCCGTGGGCCCCCCCCGCTTCTCGTGGTGATGTTTCACGTGAAACATCGAAAAGTCGGAGGTGTCCGGCTCAGTCGTTCCACCGGAAGTACCAGGCCTTGCTCTTGACCATGTGCACCGCGAGGTCGTCGAGGGTCGGCACGCCCGCCGCCAGCAGATCCGGGCAGTAGGCGTAGACCTCCTGCGCCAGGTCGACGGCGTCGGCGGTATCGGTCGGCGGCTCGGCGACGTAGAGCTCCAGCACGTCCCACGACATCGCGACGACCTCGACGTCGACGCGCTCGTCCCACCGGCGCAGGACCGCGGCGTGCTCGGCGCCGAAGATCTCCCAGTTCGTCGATCCGGCCCACGGCAGCAGCGCCGGGACCTGCCAGCCGTGCTCGGCCTGCACCAGGCCCAGCAGCCCGGACGTCTTGGCGATGGTGAAGGTCGAGTCGCCGCGGGTGGGGAGGGTCGCCACACCGCGCGGGGGCTCACCGGCCTCGGCGGCCTTCGTGCGCAGCAGCTCCTCGACGTCGACCTCGGCGAGGCGGGCGAGCTCGTCGTCGCCTTCGTGGAGGACGCTCTCGGCGTCGTCGAGCCAGCCGTCGGCGGGTCCGAGGAGGACGGGCAGCCAGCCGGTGCGGTCGTGGACGCGGCGGATCTCCAGCCACCAGCCGAGGGCCTCGTGGTCGGCGACGGGGAAGGCCCACAGTCTCGCCGAGCCGCGTGTGGTCACCAGTTGCATGTGCGGGACGGCCACACCGGCTGAGCGCAGGGCGGCGCGCGGGGAGCCGGAGGCGTCGACGGGCAGGTCTTCGACGACCGCCTCGGCCTCGCCGGGCTCCGGCTCGGGCGCGGCGGGCGGGTCGATGCTGAGGAGTTCACGGCGGGGGCGCGAGGGCGTGAACAAGTCGGGGAACTCCGGCGCACGGGACGTGGGGCGTGGGATGTCCTCGACGGGAGGGGGCGGGGTCACCGGCTCCTCGGACATGCCTCCGCGGAACGGCAGGACCGTCGCCAGTGGGGCGTCGTCGGTATCCGTCGAGGACGCGGTCACGATGGGCACCGGCTGCTCCGCTTCGTTCTCGGGTTCGTCGTCACCCGGGGAGTCGGGCGGCTCGGCGACGGTGGCGGGAGAGTCGCCGACGTCGGCGGGTGGAGTCTCGGCGGCCTGTTCGGGTCCGGATTCCGGCTCGGGCTCCGCGGCGGGCTCGGGCAGTGGCGCGGCGTCACCGAGCACACCGCCGTCCGACCCCGGCCGGGCCGTGGTTTCGTCTGGGCTCGCCTCGACCCCGCCGGTCGCGTCGGCGTCGTCCGCCGACTCGTCCGCCGGACGCCCGAAAAGCCGCTGAAGGAGTCCCACAATGTCGAATCTTGCCCGCTTGGTACGACAACAGCAACATGGGGCTCGCATATGGACACGGATATCCCCGTTGCGCCATAAAGCTTCTCATGTTTCTGCGAGACTGACTCACATGCTCACCGTCGGAACGGTCGTCCTGGGCGTCGAAGACGTCCCGCGCGCGGCCGCGTTCTGGTGCGCGGCCCTCAACCTCGTTCCCCGTGACGTCGTTGACGGCGACTTCGCCGTCCTCGTCCCCGGAACCGGGCACGGCACCTCGATCGCCCTCGGCCGCTCGGCCACGCCGGTCCAGAAGCATCCCCGGGTCCACCTCGACCTCTACTCCGAGGACCCGGCCGCCGACATCGAGCACCTGCTCGGCCTCGGCGCCACCCGCGTCGCCGACTGGGACCTGTACCCGGCCGACCCCGACTTCACGGTGCTGGCCGACACCGAGGGCAACCGCTTCTGCGTCATCGACAAGAGCTGACGCACTCCACCGGCCCTTCCGACGCGCGGGCGCTCAGCGCCCCGGTCACCATCCCCAGGACCATGCCGCCGGCGAGTGCGACGGCGGCGAGTCTGAGCAGACGCTTCCAGGTCATCACGATCCCCCTCCGCTCGCGGGACTCGGGAAACCCACGAACGACGACAAACTATATGAAACGCCCCATGATCGCCGAACATCGGCCAGTTGATCACTGTCCTCGATTGCCCGGAACCGGCCCGCGCGGACGTGCTTTCGCGCCACAGTGGCCTCATGACGAGCACCGAGACCAACTCCCCGGCCGCCCTGACGCCCGATGAGCTCGGCCGTGTCGAAAGGCTGTGGCGCGCGGCGAACTACCTGACCGTCGGCCAGATCTACCTCCTCGACAACCCCCTGCTGCGCCAACCGCTGCGGCCGGAGCACATCAAGCCGCGCCTGCTCGGCCACTGGGGCACCTCACCGGGCCTCAACCTCCTCTACGCCCACCTCAACCGCCTCATCCGGGCCCGCGACCTCAACGCGATCTACATCGCCGGTCCCGGGCACGGCGGGCCGGCGCTGGTGGCCAACACCTGGCTGGAGGGCACCTACACCGAGCGGTATCCCCTGATCACCCGCGACGGCGAGGGCATGCGCCGGCTCTTTCGCCAGTTCTCCTTCCCCGGCGGTATTCCCAGCCACGTCGCGCCGGAGGTCCCCGGCTCCATCCACGAGGGCGGCGAACTCGGCTACTCCCTCGCGCACGCCTACGGTGCCGTCTACGACAACCCCGACCTGCTGGCGCTGTGCGTCGTCGGCGACGGCGAGGCCGAGACCGGTCCGCTCGCGGCGAGCTGGCTGTCCAATGTGGTCCTCAATCCGGCGCGTGACGGCGCGGTGCTGCCGGTGCTGCACCTCAACGGATACAAGATCGCCAACCCGACCTTCCTGGCGCGCATCCCCGAGCCCGATCTGCTGAGCATGATGCGCGGCTACGGATACGAGCCGCACGTCGTGCACGCCCGGCCCGGCGACGACCACGCGCAGGTGCACCGCCGGCTGGCGTCGGTGATGGACCTGTGCCTCGACCACATCAGCGTGATCCAGCATCATGCGCGGACGACGTCGCGCCCTACGCGCCCGCGCTGGCCGATGATCGTGCTGCGCACACCGAAAGGCTGGACCGGGCCGTCGCAAGTGGACGGCGTTCAGGTGGAGGGCACCTACCGCGCCCACCAGGTGCCCCTCTCAGGCGTCCGCGACAATCCTGCGCACCTGGAGATGCTGGAGCGGTGGATGCGCTCTTACCGGCCCGATGAGCTGTTCGGCGCCGACGGCGCGCCGGTCGAGGAGATCAGTCTGGCCACACCCGAAGGCGACCGGCGGATGAGCGCCAACCCGCACGCCAACGGCGGGGAGCTGCTCAAGCCGCTGATGCTCCCCGACCACCGGGCCTTCGGCGTCGAGTGCCCCTCGCCGGGTTCGGCGATGGAGGAGTCGACGCGCGTGCTCGGCCGCTGGCTGCGGGATGTCATGCGCGCCAACGACGATCGCTTCCGGCTGTTCGGTCCCGACGAGGTCGCCTCGAACCGCTTGGACGCGGTCTTCGAGGTCACCGACCGGGTCTTCGTCGCCGACATCGAAGGCACCGACGACCATCTGGCACCTGACGGCCGCGTCATGGAGGTCCTCTCCGAGCACCTGTGCCAGGGCTGGCTGGAGGGATACCTCCTCACCGGCAGACACGGCCTGTTCACCTCCTACGAGGCCTTCATCCACATCATCGACTCGATGTTCAACCAGCACGCCAAATGGCTCAAGACCACAAGGGACATCCCCTGGCGGCGGCCGATCGCGTCGCTGAACTACCTGCTGTCGAGTCACGTGTGGCGCCAAGACCACAACGGCTTCTCCCACCAAGACCCCGGCTTCATCGACCACGTCGTCAACAAGAAAGCCGAGATCATCCGCGTCTACCTGCCACCCGACGTCAACACGCTGCTGTCGACGATGAACCACTGTCTGGGCAGTCAGCACTACGTCAACGTCGTGGTGGCCGGCAAGCAGCCGCAGCCGGTGTGGTTGTCGATGGCCGAGGCCGACGCGCACTGCCGTCGCGGGATCGGGATCTGGGACTGGGCGAGCAACGACGACGGCGACCCCGACGTCGTCATGGCCTGCGCCGGCGACGTTCCGACGCTGGAGACGATCGCCGCGGTCGACCTGATCCGCCGCCACATGCCCGGCCTGAAAGTCCGCGTCGTCAACGTCGTCGACCTCATGCGCCTCCAGGACGAAAAGGAGCACCCGCACGGTCTGTCCCCACGGGAGTTCGACGCCCTGTTCACCACCGACAAGACCGTCATCTTCGCCTACCACGGCTATCCGTGGCTGATCCACCGTTTGACCTACCAGCGCACCAACCACGACAACATTCACGTCCGCGGCTACAAAGAAGAAGGCACCACCACCACACCCTTCGACATGGTCATGCTCAACGACCTCGACCGCTTCCACCTCGTCATGGACGTCATCGACCACGTTCCGGGTCTGGCGGTCAAGGAGGCGGCACTGCGGCAGCGGATGTTCGACGAGCGGCAGCGCGCGAGGGACTACACGCGCGCTCACGGGGAGGACGCTCCGGAGATCAGCGACTGGGTCTGGCCCGACTCGCCCGTCTGAGACGGGCTCGCTCGTCTGGACCATCTCGCTGGTTCGGGACTGCCCTGCGGCTTAAGCGCGGTGTGGCCCCTCTACCCCGGCACGGTAGAGGGACCACACCTCCGCATCCCCGCCGAAAAGCGCGGGCACGGACCGCCATCGGCCGATGACGGGCGTAGTGGGCAGAGTCCTTGGGAAGCGTCCTCGGGTTGAGTTCGCATGAACACTTCCTGACTCAAAGAATCCCTCGATAACAGTGCAGCGGGGAGGCCCATTCGTCCTGAACACCTGGGCCGAATGTCTTGAGTGGACGCTGCGGCCGGTTGATCTTCACTCGCGGTGATCATCACGCCACTGGCATGATCTCCTCATTCTCCGTAACATCGAAGGGTGGCCGAGCACACACCGATCACCTCGCGCTGGCCAGGTCTCGACATCCCCCCGCTGGGCGAAGTCCAGCTAGACGCCCTCTTGGAGGAGCTGCTCACCCGCGTTCGCGACATCACCCTCGGACGCGAACGACTCGGCGGCCTGCTGGACGCCGTGGTCAGCATCGGCAGCGACCTGGAACTGCCCGCCGTGCTCGACCGGATCGTCACCGCGGCCTGCAAACTCGTCGACGCCAGATACGGGGCGCTCGGCGTCCTCGGCCACGACCGCCGGCTCGTCGCCTTCCACACCCACGGCATCGGCAAGGACAAGCGCGACGAGATCGGCGCGCTCCCATGCGGTCGGGGGATTCTCGGCCTTCTCATCGACGACCCTTCGCCGGTGCGCCTGGCCGACCTCGCCTCGCACCCGAAGTCGCACGGTTTTCCCGCCGGACATCCACCCATGCGCAGCTTCCTCGGTGTGCCCGTGAGCATCCGCGAACGCGACTTCGGGACTTTGTACCTCACCGAAAAGCTGAGTGCCGAGGAGTTCAGCGAGGACGACGAGCGCGTCGTCGTCGCGCTGGCCGCCGCGGCCGGCATCGCCATCGAGAACGCACGGCTCTACGACATCAGCCGCCGGCGCCTGCGCTGGCTGGAGGCCGCCGCCGAGATCACCGACGTCGTGATCGGCTCCATCGACCAGCAGGCCGCCCTGCGCCTGGTCGCCAAGCGCGCCATGGAGACCTCCAACGCCGAGGTCGCGATGGTCCTCGTCCGCGACCCCGGCGACATGAGCGAGGTCGTCGTCGAAGTGGCCCTCACCGCCGAGGGCGACCTCCCCATCGCCGGTGAGCGCGTGCCGCTGACCGACGACGCTCTCGGCGGCGTCATCATCAACCGGCGCCCGACCCAGGTCGAGGACCTCGGCAAGTCGGCGGCCTGGCCGCACCCGATCGAATGCGGCCGCGCGCTCCTGGTTCCCTTGGCCACCAGCGAGACCGCCTATGGCGCGCTGGTGGTCGGGACGGTCAGCTCGGTCTCGCTGAACTACTCCTCGGCCGAGATCGGGCTGCTGGAGTCCTTCGCGGGGCAGGCGGCGCTGGCCCTCGACCGCAGTCGCGCGCAGCTCGACCGGGCGCAGCTGGCGGTCTTCGAGGACCGCGACCGCATCGCCCGCGACCTGCACGACGTGGTGATCCAGCGGCTGTTCGCCACCGGCCTGCATCTCCAGAACGTCGTCAACATAACGACCCGGCCGGTGGTGGTCGAGCGCATCAACGCCGCCGTGGACGCCCTCGACGCGACGATCCGCGACATCCGGGCGAGCATCTACGCCCTGCACGGCGGCAGTGTCGGGGACCTGCGTCTCGGTGTGCACACCGCCGTCGAGGCGGCCTGCGACAGTCTCGGTTTCCGGCCGCATGTGACGCTGTTGGGGCCGGTCGACAGCGCCGTTCCGCCGGCGGTGCGGCCCGAGCTTCTGGCCGCGCTGCGCGAGGCGCTGTCGAACGTGACGCGCCACGCGCAGGCGTCCACAGTGGAGGTGGAGGTCGCCGCCGACGGCGAGTCCGTCGAACTGACGGTCGTCGACGACGGCTGCGGGCTGGGGGAGTCCAAGCCGCGCGGCGGGCTGCTGAACCTCGCCGCCAGGGCGCGCAAGCTCGGCGGGACCTTCACCCTGGACAGCGGCGAGGGCGCCGGGACCCGGCTGAACTGGCGTGTTCCCTTGCTCTGAGTCGTACCGCGGGTGACCCTTCGGGCGCGGAGTGTTAGATTCGCCGCAGCATCGCCGACGTGCCCGGCCGGTCCCGCGAGGGTCCGCGCCGGGGTGGGCGAGGGAGGGGTGCCCGGCCGGGTTCGGGAAGTGATCCGGCCGGGCACGAGCACCGCGAGGTGCCCGGGGCGTCCCTTGTGGACCGTGTGCCGGGGAGGACCGCGGGTCCTCCCCGCGCTCACGCCGTCGCGGCCTCGACGACGGCCGCGATGATCGGCCGGTTCTCCGGTGAGCCGCCGCCACCGCCGAAGACGAAGCGGTTGCGCAGGTAGCTGTAGGCCACACCGCTGGCGGGGTCGGCGAAGGACGTCGATCCGGTCGCGCCCGAATGGCCGAAGGCGTCGTCGCCCAGCGAACCGTACCGGCGCGAGGGGACCTCGAAGCCGAGCCCGAAGTGCCCGGACTGGCCGTCGACGAGGTCGACGCCCTCCATCGACACCCCGGCGAACTCGGCGACCGTCTCCGGGCGCAGTAGGGGATCGAGCCCGTCGACCCGGTGCAGCGTCGCCGCGTACATCTTCGCCAGGCCGCGCGCGTTGCCGACACCGCCGGAGGAGGCGGGGCCCAGCCGGCGCACCAGCGGGCTGTTGCCGAAGGCGACGCGGTCCACCGCTTCCCCGGAGTTGGCGTTGAACGCGATTCCCCGCAGGCTGTCGGGATCCAGCGGATGGGCCGCGAGTTCGGCGGCCTGCTCCGGGGTCGGGCGCATCGCCTCGACCGGCACGAAACGCGGTTCGAGGGCCTCGGGCAGGCCGAGGTGGTAGTCGAGTCCGTAGGGCACGCGGATCCGCTCGGAGTACAGCTCCTGGATCGACTTGCCGGTCACCCGCCGGACGACCTCGCCGGTCAGCGCGCCGATCACGAACCCGTGGTAGCCGTAAGCGGTTCCCGGTTCCCAGAAAGGTTTCTGGCCGGCGAGGCGCTCGGCGATCCGGCGGTCGTCGGCGAGTTCGTCGAAGGCGAAGCCACCGTCGACGCCGATGAGTCCGGCGCGATGGGCGATGAGCTCGCGGAAGGTGATCCGCTCCTTGCCCTCGGCGGCGAACTCCGGCCAATACCGCGCGACGGGAGCGTCGAGTGCGATGACGCCGTCCTGGACCAGTAGTGCGGCGACCAGGTGCGCGGCGCCCTT
Source organism: Phytomonospora sp. NPDC050363 (assembly GCF_040655735.1). NCBI lineage: Bacteria > Bacillati > Actinomycetota > Actinomycetes > Micromonosporales > Micromonosporaceae > Phytomonospora > Phytomonospora sp. NPDC050363. Next base: position 45,677 of record NZ_JBFAKK010000025.1, on the reverse strand, counting down.
GGCCGAGGAGTAGTTGGGGAACAGGGAGTCTCCGTCGACGCCGGGTGGCCCGGTCCACAGGTCGACGACCGGTCTTCCCTTGGCGTACACCGACAGCTGTGCGCCGAGGCCCTCCTCGGCGGTGACCGCGGCGGTGAACTCGTCGCGGACCTTCTCGTAACCCGGTGAAACGTGGCCGTGTACTTCGGCGGTGGACATGGCGGCTCCTTGGCGCGTGCGGGTTTGCACGGGGAGGCAACCGGATTCGCCGGACGCGGATTCCGGGGTGTTCCGCAGGTCACCTGCGTACCGGTCCGCCTCAGCGCTTGCGGTTGCGCGCCATGTACATGCCCGCGAGCCATGCCACGAGGAGCAGGATCGCCAGGCAGCCGAACGCTTTAAGAACCACCGTCACTCCACGGTTTCAGGTCGGGACGCTTGGGATCGATCATGTCGCCCGAGGACTTCCCCGTCAATCGCCGCCGCACCCACGGCGCCAGGTGCGTGCGGGCCCAGGCGACGTCGGACTTGCGGGAGGTCAGCCAGGTCGCGCGCGGCAAGGGGTCGAGCGGCGCGTCCCAGGAGGCGTCGGGGTCGATCTTCAGCGCGGTCAGCACGTGCGCGGCGACCCGGCGGTGGCCGGCGTCGGACAGGTGCAGCCGGTCGATGCTCCACATGCGACGGTCGTGGAAGGCCTCGTCGTGGAAGAGGTCGATCAAGACCGCGTCGTGCCGCACGGCGACGCGGTGTGTGGCGTCGTTCAGGGCGCGCACGCGCTGCTGGATGAACCGCCGCGCGGGCAGGACGTGGCTGACGTCGGCGGCGGTGAACAGCACCACCGTCGAGCCGATCGCCGACAGCATCCGCACGACCTCGTGCAGTCGTGTGGCCAGCGTCACCGGGTTGAAGCCGCGCCGAAGCGCGTCGTTGCCGCCGGCCGCGAAGCTCACCAGCTCCGGCCCCGACCGCAGCGCCATCGGCACCTGCTCGTCGACGACCGCGTCGAACAACCGGCCGCGCACGGCGAGGTTGGCGTAGCGGAAGTCCGGATTGACCGAGGCCAGCCGCCCGGCGACCAGGTCCGCCCAGCCGCGATATGTACCGTCGGGCCGTCGATCGTCCATGCCCTCGGTGAAACTGTCACCGATCGCCACGAAGCTCGACCACTCGTCCCTCGCGCCCGACACCCGCCGCCTCCTCGCACTCGAACTCGCCGGTAGGTTGCCCAGTCTTGCACCCGTCCCGGCGCCATCGCCATGATCGAACCAAATCGTGATTTGGTGGCGCGCGCGTCATCAACGATGATGTGGGGGACACCTCACCCGACACGGAGGACGGCGATGCACGAGAGCTGGCCCGAAGAGGCCTCGGTGACCCACTTCCTCGGCAAGCCTCCTCGGCCGACGCGGATCACGATCGGGGCGGTGTCCTTCGGCGTCGCCGCGCTGCTCAACCTCGTCATCACCGGGATGTACACCACCGCCGGGGAGAGCGCGTCGGGCAACTGGCTGCTCAACCCGATCGACGGGCTCACCTCGATGCCGCCGCTGATCTTCGGTCTGGTGACCGTGGTGTGGCTGGGGCTGGTGGGCTTCTACGTGTGGCGCGGTGCCGGCTGGGTCCTGAAACCGGCGAAATGGACCGGTCTGGCCGGAGTCGTCTCCTGCGGGCTGCTCGGGATCCTCGCCATGCCGGGCATCTCGACGGTCACCAAGTCCGAGGGCCTGCTGACCTTCTACGCGATCCTCACGCTGCTCAACAGCGTGGCCTACGCCACCGCGGCGCTGGCGCTGGTCGGCCGCAACGCCGCCGACTACTTCCGCAAGCGCCCCGACGGCGGCGCCACCACCCCGGTGCCGCAGCAGATCCAGCACCCGCAGGACAACCACTTCGGGCAAATGGAACCGCCGAAGTTCGACCCGCCGCCCTTCGAGCCGCCCAAGTTCGGCGACCCGAGGTAGCAAGGCCGAAGGTCCCGCGCATCCGTGCCCTTGGGACCTTCCGGCGGCGCCCGGCGACGGTGAAGCTGTAGGGGACCATCGGCCGGAGGCCGGTGCCCGCCGACGTCCACAGTGGATGCCGAAGCGGTCGGGTGACCCGCGAGCAGGAGTCAGGTGCGGCGGCGAGGTATCTGCGGAACCGAGCTACACGTACGCCGGTCAAGGCGTCCAGCATCCGCGTCGCCAGGCGGGGTGGCCGAACACGCTGCCGCCGAGGCAGACCGACTGGATCATCGTGCGACCCCGGCGATCATCGCAGGGTGACCTCGACCAGCGTCGACTCGAGGCCGAGGCGATCCGCCCGACCGGGACCTCCTCGGCGAGCGCGATGAGGGCCACGCGCAGGGTCGGCGCGGGATCGTAGACCCACGATGGCCGCCGAGATCCTCGAGCCTGTAGAGGTAGCCCAGCGCGAGTCGCGCGGGATGGTCGAAGGCCGCCTCCCCGCCGGGCAGCGGCGCGTAGGCGAAGCGGCCGACGCGCATGAAGTCGGCGTATCCGGCGAGCAGGATCTCGCCGTCCCAGTAGGGCCCGTCGCCGCCGGGTCCGAGGGAGTCGTGGGCGACGCCGAGGAACGGGCCGGGAACGCGGTGCTCGCGCGCGGTCGCCACGACCTGGGCGTGCTGGCGCTGGACCGCTTGCGCGGCAGTCGATGGCGGGGTGGTGCGCCGGTGGCCACCGCCGGGACGCTGAACCCGGGCGGTGCCGTCGGGGTCGACGCGGATCACGGCGTCGTCGATGATCAGGCTCGGTCCGGAGGCGAACGTAAGCGGCCGTGCCAGCGCCGAGGTCAGCAAGTGCAGTACGGGGTGTGCGGCAGCTGCGTGCCCACTTCACCGACGCCGGGCGCGATCGAGCGGCGAAGTGCACTGTGGACTGTCGAGACGGGCGCGTCCACGGCGGTGACCCGGACCTGCTCGGCGCCGGTGAACCCGACCGGACCAACCGCCGCGCCCAGATCGGGCAGCAGTAAGGCCGGTGGCGGCGGATCCACCCCGCGCAACCGCGCCACCGCCGCCGGCGCTTCGGCGTCGGCGAACAGGTGATGGTCGCCCGCCGACTTCACGGCGACGACGCCGCCCGCCTCCCGTCGGCCACCCTCCTACCGCCCCCGCCCCCGCCCCCGCCCCCGCCCCCGCTACTCACCGCCCGCTACCGGCTACCGGCCACCGGCCACCCGCCTCCCGCCACTCACCGCCCACCACCTGCCGCCCGCCACCTGCCCCGCTGCGGGGGAGCGGGTGCGGGGTGGGGGTGGGCGCTCCTGTGGGGTAAGGCATGGGGGTGGCCGAGGGTCGTGACGCGTGTCATTCTGACCTGCGGAAGGTGTGCGCGGCCGCGCGCGTTGAGGCGGATACACGAGTGAAGGAGTCGGGCGATGACCGAGCCGAGGATCCGGATGCCGAGAGTCGCGGGAGCGGCCTACCAGGCGCTGGAGGAAGTCGAGCAGACCCTGCGAAAAATCGACACCCTCGACCACAAGCTCCGCGAACTGGTCAAGATCCGCGCCTCCCAGATCAACCAGTGCTCGGTGTGCCTCGACGTGCACATCCGCGAGATCCTCACCCTCGGCGAAGGCCCCGAGCGGATCTTCCAGCTCGACGTCTGGCGCGAGTCGCCCTACTTCACCGAGCCCGAGCGCGCCGCCCTCGGCCTCACCGAGGCCATCACCCGCCTGGGCGAGGACGGCGTCTCCGACGAGGTCTGGGCCGAGGCCGAGAAGCACTACGACGCCGAGGAACTGGGCAACCTCGTCATGACGATCTCGCTGATCAACGCCTTCAACCGCATCAGCGTCGCCGCGAAACAGCGGCCCCGCGTGCGCAAGTACTTCGACGCGCCGAGCTCCTGACCGCGCGGAGTTCCTGAGTCTTCTGTCCGCACAGAGGCGGCGGGGTGCCCGGCCGGCACCCCGCCGCCGCATTTTCGGCGTCCGGCGGTCCCAGCGCACGACGAAAGGTGCGGACCCCGCTTCCCGAGTGCGGGGCCCGCGATGCGTGTCGAGCACGCTGCATACGAACATATCGAACAGCAGTGGCATTGATGATCTTAACTGCGGCGTGTCGCCGGAGCGTCACTCGAACGGGCGACCCGCTCAGCGCGGCTCGCGACCGCTGGCCGCCAGCAGCCGCTCGAAGGGCGTGGCGTCGGCCGGAGCCTCGACGGCCTCGCCCAGCACGCTCATCTTGCGCGCCATCGGCGCGATGTCGTCGAGAAGACCGAGCAGGGCTGTGACCGCACCCGGGTCGGGCGTGAAGTCCTGGCCGGTCGCGCGGGCCAGGTCCCACGGGTGCACCGTCATGTCGAGCAAGCCCATCAGCCCGACCGTGCGCTGCGGCAGCCCCATGCCGGCCGACACGCCGTCGAGGGCGCCCGGCGCACCCCACGCCTCGGCGAGGCGCTCGGTCTCGGTGACCAGCTGCGCGCGCCAGTCGCCGGTGAGGCGGTCGGGGGTCTCGGAGAAGTCGGCGGCCGCGCCGCTCGCCAGCACCTGAAAGTTGGTGACCACCAGGAAGAGGTGGTTCAGCAGCTCCCGGACGTCGTACTCGGCGCAAGGAGTCGGGGCGCCGAGCCGGTCGTCGGGGATGCCCTCGAACACGGGCCGGGCGGCGGCGGAGGCGGCCTTCAGCAGGCCGCTGATGTCTTCGCTCATATGTTCCAGACTAGGCCCCGAAAGGCCGACGTGCTTTGAACAAACGCGACATAGGCTGGGGCGTCATGGCTGGTCCGCGCAAAGACACCCGTGGGATCGTCGCTCCCGGCGAGTTGATGGCCCGCGTCCGTTTCCGGCGCTTCGAGCCCGCGCGGCCGCTGCGCCGCTACGTCGACAACTACTGGTTCATCGACTGGGACCTCGACGAGCCCTACGAATCGCGCGTCGTGCCGCACCCGTCGGTCAACCTCGCCTTCGAACGCTTCGAGGGCGCCGCCGACTTCGGCGGTGTCAACGGGATCGAGCAGGACCTGTTCAGCATCAAGCTGTACGGCGTGGGCCGGGTGTGCGGGGCGAAGTTCCGGCCCGGCGGGTTTCGGCCCTTCCACGGGCAGGCCGCCGGCGCCCTCAACGACCGGCGGATCCCCCTCGACGAGGTCTTCCCCGGCACCGCCGACGCCACCGCCAAGGTGCTCGACCCACCCGAGGAGCTCGCACGCGTCGCGGCCTTCGACGAGCTGCTGCTCTCGCTGGCGCCGAAGACGCCCGACCCCTTGGCGGACAAGGCCATGGAGCTCATGGACCGGGTCCGCGTCGACCGTTCGGTGCAGCGCGTCGACGAGTTCGCCGCCCTCGCCGGCATGTCGGTGCGGGGCCTCCAGCGGCTGTTCGCCGACTACGTCGGCATCAGCCCCAAGTGGGCGATCATGAGGTACCGGATTCATGAGGCCGTCGAGCTGGCCGGCGCCGACGCCGACTGGGCACGGCTGGCCGCCGACCTCGGGTACAGCGACCAGGCGCACCTCGTCCGCGACTTCACCGCAACGCTCGGCGTGCCGCCGGCGGCGTTCGTGCGGGCGACGGCTACGACTCCGGTCTAACTCCCGGCGGCGCCGTCCGACCCAGGTCGCAGACCCGGTATCCACTCACGGCCCGATGCGCACGACGTCCGAAACGGACACCATCGGAACATGACGAGGACACTCCTGGCCGCGCTCGGCGCGGCGCTCATGTTTGCTGTTGCTGCACGCGCGTCGGCCGCGCCCGGGTTGGCCGCACTCGGGTCGGCTGCACTCGTGGCGGTTACGCGTGCCGTGCGCGGCAACGGCGGCGCCGCGGGAACCGCGCGCGGGCTCCCCCAACGCGCTCGCCGCCTTCACGACCGCCGTGGCCACGTCTCCGGCAACAGTCCCAGGGACGGCCCGGAAGGCCTCGACCGACACCGGTTCGGCCGCTTCGAGACTGCCGAACTCGCTGCGGCGACCCGCGCCGCCCACCGGTGGTGGTAACCGGGCACGCCAACGTCCGACACGGCGGTACCCGACCTCACGCGCAACGGTGTGGCCGGTGCCGGTGCCGGTGAGGGTGAGGGTGGGTACGCCGGCCGACCTCGGCCGCCTCCTCCGGGCGCCGTTCTCGGTTGAGCCTCCGGTGCGGCTCAAGGCCACCTTGCCCGCCGGGCGGACGGTGTGGTTCAAGACCCTCCACGCCGCCGAGCATCCAGCGCGGCCCGCCGCCCCAGCCGCCGTTGGAAACGATGTGAAGCCCGATGCCGTGTTCGGGCAGCAGGAAGGTGATGTCGTGGAAGCCGCCCAAACCGCCCCCAACCCGTTCCCTAAACCGCTCCGTCCCCCACCAGCGGCCCCAGGTACCCGCCGACCGCGCGCTTCAACTCCGCCACCATCGCCGGCCGCTCGCCCGGCCCGGCCGCCAGCACCATGCGCAGCAGGGCCGCGAAGATGCCCACCGCAACCTCCGCGCCGCGGCGCCGGCGGTCGGGCGCGAGCTGCGGCGCGCGGACGCCGAAGATGACATCAATGCGGACCAGCATCACCGCGTGCAGTGGCTTCTTCGCCTCCGACACCTGACTCGGCACGCCGGGATCGGCCAGGAGGGCCTGGAACCCGGGGTTGGCGAGGTTGAAGCTCACGATGGGGTCGACGATCCGGTCGAGCATCTCCGTCAGGGGGAGCCTGGCGACCTCGTCGGCGAAGGCCTCGCCGTGGGCGGCTTCGAGCAGCCGGATGTAGCGCTTGGCCAGCGCGCGGGCGATGTCGTCCTTGTTGGCGAAGAACTGGTACAGCGAACCCGGTGAGATCCCGGCCCGCGCGGCGATGGCGTTCGTGCTCGTCGCGGTGAAGCCGACCTCGCCGAAGCAGTCGGCGGCGGCGTCGAGGATCTGCGCGATGCGCAGCTCGCCGCGCACCTGCCGTTTGCGGTGGTCCTGGCGCCGTTCGGGGCGCCCTTCGGTCCTGGAGTCCATCGCGCTCCCGTCCAGCCCTCGCCGTGCCCGGATCCTACTCGCCGATCAGCGCGCGCCGAAGGCCTCGGCGACGGCCAGGGAGTCCTCGTACACGTGGTACCGCACGATGCGCCCCTCCTCGACGGTGAAGTGCAGCGCGACCCGCGCGGTGTAGGCGCGGCCGGTTGGGCGCGCGGTCTGCTCGATCACACCGAGGACGACGGCGTCGGCACCGTCGACGAGCACCCGCAGCCCGGAGAAGCCGGCCTTCTCGGGGATGTGGTGCTCGGCGATCGAGATGAAGTGCGCGGCGACCTCGGAGGCCTTCGAGCGGGATCTGATCCACGGCGTCTCGGCGAACGGACGCTCGGGCCAGTTCAGCTTCCAGTCGACCTCGTCGGCGAAGAGGGCGGCGATGCCTTCGGCGTCGCCGGTGGCGGTGTTGGCGAGGAACTGGTCGATGACGGCGCGGGTGTCGCTGATCTTGGTCATGCCCCGAGGCTAGCCGGGCTCCCCTGACACCTTCCGTCAGTGGAGCGGGATCTCAGCGTCGTCTCAGCCACACCCGCGAAAAATACGAGCGACTACTCGCATTCTGCTAATGCGAGCCGGTGCTCGCATTCTACTCTGGAGCTTCCATGCCCTCAGCGAAAAGCCCTGCCGCGCAACGGTTGCGACCACGGCCGGTGCTCATCATCGGCCTGCTCGTGCTCCTCGCGTCGGCCGTCTACGGGGCCGGAGCCCTCAACGTCTTCACCCTCTCGCGCTTCGAATCGCCCGGCGCCGAGTCCGACCTCGCCTCCCAGGCCCTGCTCACCGAGTTCGACACCGGCACCGCCAACGTCGTCCTACTCGTCACCGCCAACGACTCCGATGTGGACAGCCTCGCCACCGCGAGCGCCGGACGCGACCTCACCGCCGAACTCGCCGACCACCCCGGCGTCGCCGAGGCCCGCTCCTACTGGACCGGCGCCTCCCCGACCCTGCGCGGCGAGGACGGCACCACCGCCCTCGTCCTGGCCCACATTCCCGGCGACGCCACCGAAGTCCGCGCCGACATCCTGCCCGGCCTCACTGAGGCCTTCAACCGCACCGACCCCGCGCTCACCATCGCCGTCGGCGGCGCCGACGAACTCTTCCGCGAGGCCGCCGAGCTGGCCCGGGGCGACTTCCTGCTCGCCGAGGCCATCGTCCTGCCCGGCCTGCTGATCCTGCTCCTGGTCCTCTACCGCAGACCCGTCGCGGCCTTCCTGACCCTCGGCATCGGCCTGTTCTCCGTACTGTCCACACTGGCCCTGCTGCGCCTGGTCGCCGGCTTCGTCGAGGTCTCGACCTTCGCGGCCAACCTCACCCTCGTCATGGGCGTCGGCCTGGCCGTGGACTACTGCCTGTTCATCATCACCAGGTTCCGCGAGGAGATCACCGCCGGAAAGTCCATTGAGGACGCCGTGTCCCGTGCGACCGCGACCGCCGGGCGGACCGTCCTCTTCAGCGCCGGAACCGTCGCCGTCAGCCTCTCGGTCCTTCTCCTCTTCCCCTTCCCCTTCCTCCAGTCCTTCGCCTACGCCGGCGTCTTCGTTCCCCTCACCGCCGCCGTCGGCGCGGTCGTCATCCTCCCCGCGGCCTTGCGACTGTGGGGACACCGCGTCACCCGCGCCAAGAAGGCGTCCACAGGGGACGGTCGCTGGCACCGCATCGCCACCGCCGTCATGAAGCGCCCGGTGCTGACCGGCGGCCTCGCCCTGGTCGTGGTGCTGCTGCTGGCCTCGCCGTTCCTCGGCGTGCGCTTCGGCCTGCCCGACGAGCGCGCGCTGCCCGCCGACGCGCCCGCCCGCGTCGTCACTGAGCAGATGAACTCCGCCTTCTCCAGTGAGGAGACCGACGCCCTCCAGATCGTCACCACCACCGCCGAACCCGGCGACGACATCGCCGCCTACGCCGTGGCGCTGTCGCGGGTCGACGGCGTCGCCCAGGTCGACTCCTCCGCCGGGCGCTTCGCCGGCGGGAGCCGCGTCGGCGACGGCGATGCGGCCTACGCCGAGGGCTCGGCGGCCTGGCTGTCGGTGGTCCCGACCTCGGAGCGGCTCGACCGCGACGGCACCGGCCTGGTCGCCGAGGTCCGCGCGGTCCCGGCGCCCTTCGAGGTCCTGGTCGGCGGCTACCCGGCCGACCTCACCGACTTCCGCGACGCCATGCTCGACCGCCTGCCGCTGGTCCTCCTGCTCATCCTCATCGCCACCTTCGTCATCCTCTTCCTGATGACCGGCAGCGTCGTCATCCCCGTCAAGGCCACCGTGCTCAACCTGCTGTCGCTGGCGGTCATGTTCGGCGCGCTCGTCTGGATGTTCCAGGACGGCAACCTCGCCGAGCTGATCGGCTTCACCCCGCAGGGCTCCTTCGAACCGTCCATCCCGATTCTGATGTTCTGCGTCGCCTACGGCCTGTCCATGGACTACGAGGTCTTCCTGCTCTCGCGCATCAAGGAGGAGTGGGACCGCACCGGCGACAACACCGCCGCCGTCGCCCGCGGCATCCAGCGCAGCGCGCCCCTGGTCACCATGGCCGCGGCGATCCTCGCGTTCACCTTCGCCGTCTACGCCACCGGCGACGTCGTCTTCCTCCAGATGCTCGGCATCGGCATGGCCATCGCCGTGCTCGTCGACGCCACCCTCATCCGCGGCGTGCTGATGCCCGCCCTCATGCGCCTGACCGGCCGCGCGAACTGGTGGGCGCCCGGTCCGCTGCGCCGACTGCACGCCCGGGTGGGCCTGCGCGACTGACCGTGACGTGCGCCGCTTCGCGCGAAGCGGCGCACGTCCCATCTGGTGAACGACCGTTCAGTCTGAAACATGTGAGGGCTAATCTCATCCGAATGAGCAGCACACCCACCGAGACCGGCAGCGGCCCGGTCGCCAGGTCCCGGCGCGAGGAGATCCTCGAGGTCGCCGTGCGGATGTTCGCCACCCGCGGGTACCACGGCGTCTCCATGGACGACATCGGCCGCGCCGTCGACGTCACCGGCCCCGCCCTCTACCACCACTTCAAGGGCAAGGAGGCCATGCTCGTGGCCGCCCTGCGCCCGGTCAGCCAGCGCCTGCTCAGCGGCGGGCGCAAGCGCGTCGAGGCGAACCCCGACGACCCCCGCGCGGCGCTGCACGCCCTCGTCGAGTTCCACGTCGACTTCGCGCTGACCAACCCCGCCGTCATCGCCCTCCACGTCCACGAACTCGACCGCCTCCCCGACGAGTCGCGCCACGAGATCCGCAAGCTCCAGCGGCAGTATGTGGAGGAGTGGGTGACCGTGCTGGTCGCCCTGCGTCCCGAACTGTCCGAGAAGCAGGCGCGTGTGCTGGCCCACGCCGCCTTCGGCCTGATGAACTCCACGCCGTACTTCACCCAGCGCGGCCAGGGCGGTCACACCGACCACCTCGACACCGCACGCCTGCTTCGCGAGGCGACTCTCGGAGCACTGGCGGGGACGCCCTAACGACCGTTAAGGTGGTGGCGTGTTCGAGTCGCTGCTCATCGCCAACCGGGGCGAGATCGCCCGCCGGATCATCAAGACCGCCAACAAGCTCGGAATCCGCACCGTCGCGGTCCACTCCGAGGCCGACGCGGATCTTCCCTACGTGCGCGAGGCGCACGAGTCGGTCCACATCGGACCGGCCGATCCGGCCCAGTCGTACCGCAACATCGACGCGATCCTGGCCGCGGCCAAGCAAAGCGGCGCCGCGGCGATCCACCCCGGATACGGGTTCGGGTCGGAGAACCCCGAGTTCGCCCGCGCGGTCGGCGACGCCGGCCTCATCTGGGTCGGCCCCGAGCCCGAGGCCATCGCCGCCATGGGCGACAAGATCAACGCGCGCAACCTCATGTCGGCCGCCGGCGTGCCCGTCGCGCCCGGCACGGGCGAGCCCGTCGACAGCGCCGAGGCCGCCACGGCCCGCGCCGAGGAGATCGGCTACCCCGTCATGGTCAAGGCCGCCGCGGGCGGCGGCGGGATGGGCATGGCCGTCGCCGAGGACGCCGGGGCGCTGCCGAAGGTCTTCGAGCAGATCCAGGGCGTCGCCGAGCGCCTCTTCGGCTCCGGTGACGTTCTCATCGAGCGCTTCTACCCGCGCGTGCGCCACATCGAGGTGCAGATCCTCGGGCTCGCCGACGGCCGCGTCCTCACCCTCGGGGAGCGCGAGTGCTCGGTGCAGCGGCGCAACCAGAAGCTCGTCGAGGAGACGCCCAGCTGCGCGCTCGACCCCGAGCTGCGCGCCCGGTTCCTCGACGCTGCCCGCCGCGCCGGGGAGGCCGTCTCCTACCGCAACGCCGGCACGGTCGAGTTCCTCCTCGACGTGGACACCCGCGACTTCTTCTTCCTGGAGATGAACACGCGCCTCCAGGTCGAGCACCCCATCACCGAGGCCGTCTACGGCGTCGACCTGGTCGCCGCGCAGCTCAAGGTCGCCGCCGGTGAGGACCCCAAGATCAACGATCCCTCGCCGGCCGGCCACGCCATCGAGTTCCGCGTGAACGCCGAGGACCCCAAGCGCTTCCTGCCCGGTCCCGGCGTCATCACCGAGTGGACCGAGCCGCAGGGGCGCGGCGTGCGCGTCGACTCCGGCTACGCGCAAGGTAATACAGTGCCGCGCTTCTACGACTCCCTCATGGCCAAGCTGATCGTCAGCGGCCCCGACCGCGCGACCGCGCTGAGCCGCGCGCGTCAGGCGCTGTCGGAGTTCGCGATCGCCGGCCCGAAGCAGAACCTGCCGTTCTTCCTCGAACTGCTCGACAACCCCGAGTTCACCGAGGGCGTCTACGACACCGGCATCGTCGGGAGGATGCGATGAACTTCTCCAAGCTGCCCGCCGCGGTCTCGCTGCGGGAGGTCGGGCCGCGTGACGGCCTGCAGAACGAGGACCCGGTCTCCACCGACGACAAGGTGCGCCTGCTCGACGCGCTGTCGCAGACCGGCGTGGGGCGCATCGAGGCCGTCAGCTTCGTGCACCCGCGAGCGATCCCGCAGATGGCCGACGCCGCCGAGGTGTGGGCGCGGGCGAAGAAGAACCCCGACGTGCGCTACTCGGCGCTGGTCCCCAACACCAAGGGCGCCCACCGCGCCCTTGAGGCGGGCTTCACCGAGATCGAGGTGGTCGTGTCGGCCTCGAACACGCACAACGAGAAGAACGTCAACCGCTCCACCGAGGACTCGCTCGACGACATCACCGGGCTGATCTCCCTGCTGCACAAGGAGAACGCCTCGGCCGAGGTCATCATCTCGACGAGTTTCGGCTGCCCCTACGAGGGCGACGTCGACCCCGCGCGGGTCGCCGCCATCGTCGACCGGGTCATCGCCGACGGTGCCGACCGCGTCTCCTTCGGCGACACCACCGGCATGGGCACGCCTCGCCGCGTCGCCGAGCTGCTGGAGCTGGTGCGCGGCTCGCACGCCGACACCCCGCTGCTGCTGCACTTCCACAACACGCGCGGGACGGCCCTGGCCAACATCCTCACCGCCCTGGACTACGGCATCACCGAGTTCGACGCCAGCGTCGGCGGGCTCGGCGGCTGCCCGTACGCCCCGGGCGCGACGGGCAACGTCGCCAGCGAGGAGGTCGTGCACATGCTCGCAGATATGGGAATAGATACAGGTGTCGATCTGCACGCATTGATCGAGGCGGCCCGACTCGCGCAGGACATTGTCGGCCGTGAACTGCCCAGTGGTGTGCTCCGGGCGGGCCCGCGACTACCCGAATAGGCGTGAACACAATTCTTTGAAAAAAGTCGCGGGAAGGCGTGACCTCCCCGCGACCCCTTCGTTGATTACAGTGAGTGCCGATGGATTAACCTCCATCGGACGAGACCGGAAGAACCACGAAGGGAATCATTGTGTCGGTGTCCAGCCGAAGGAGCCGCGACATTCGTCGCGCCGCCGGGCTGCGCCGTCGATTCCCCACGCGCAGCGTGCTGCGCGGCATCGTGGTCGCCGGTCTGGCGGGTGCGGCCTGGTGCCTCGGTGCCGTGTCCGCCCACGCCGCCGTGACGGACGACTCGTTCGCGTACGACCTCGCGCCCATGACGACTTCCTCGCTCAGCGGGGCCGTTGAAACGTCGGTGCAGGCCGCAAATCCGACCCAGTCGAACCAGCTGGACCCGAACGCCTCGCTCTACCTGGACGTCGTACCTGTCGAAGGTGCCGCCGGGAAGGGCCCGAGGTCGACCGAGAGTTCAGTCCGCAACGGCGGAAACGAGCACGGAGCGGCCGGCGAAGCCTCGCCCGCCGCTACGGACACCGTCGCTCGCAAGGAAGAGCAAGGGAAGTCCTCCCGAGACACCCGGTCGAAAGACCGGTCCGACTCCGCCAGCAGCGACGCCGTCCCGACGAGTGACGCGCCGCTCGACCTGGTGGAGGACACGGTGAAGCCCTTCGGGCTCAGCCGTGTCATCGCCGCCCCGGCCGCGCCACTGGACCCGTACCTCGGGCTGGTGCGACCGGTCAGCGAGCCATTGGCGAGTGTCGCCCGCCCCGTCTTCGACCCTCTCTCCGAGACGGTCGGCAGCGGGGGCATGGGTGCCGTCACACAGCCAGTGGCCGGTGTGCTTCATGAGGTGACGGCGCCAGTCGCCATGGTCGTCAGCCCTGTGAGCGCGTCACTCGCGCAGGTTGCGCCGATCGTCCCGGCCATACCCGGGAACGCATTGGGGACCTTCGTGTCGCGGCTCGATGGCTCGCTCATCGGTCCGGATTCCGGCGCGGCGAACGGGCAAGGTGTCACCCCTGCGCAGGCTCTGCTCCACGCGGCCGGGTACTCCGCCGAGTACCAGCCCGGAGCGGAACGCAGTACCTCGTCTCACGACGCGGCGGTCATCTTGAGCAGCGGTAGGGGCCACGCCCCGTACGCTCCTCTCCCGTCGCAGTACCCGATGGGCCCTGACCTGGGGCACATCACCGGTGGTGGGCTCTCCGGCGGTGCCGGGGCCACCCTGCACGACGGTGGCTCGGCCACCGCGCATCAGAACCTCATGGCCGGCGACCCGCGGGTGTCTCGCGTCGCGCCGGCAACGGCCAACATGGGTCTGCCTTCCGAGCGGATCGCCGACCCGGTCGTCTCTCCCGATTAGTCTGACCCGCCGGGAAGGCTGCGGTCGACAATCTCCACGCAAGGTTCGCCTAAGAGTGCGACCGCGTCCTCCCATTGCGGAATGCCAAAGCCACCGCTGATGTAGCAGCGCGCAGGCTTCGCCAACAAAAGGCAGCAGCAGCTTAATCGGAAACAAATACCGCAGCGTGAAAGCGCACATGCGCTTTAATGCGCGCGGAAGTCGCCAGAAACGTCCGTTCACGCCAGGAACGGGCAGGTCCATAAACAATTCCGTTCTAGGAAGGCACACAGCTCTCATGAAGAAGAGTCTCGCTCGCAAGGCCATCCGTACCGGGATCCTCGCCGCCGGCTTCCTGCTGCTCTCGGGCGGCGCCGTGCAGGCGGCCGACCTGGGCACGACCGGCAACTACGGCGCCGGCAACGGCAACCAGGTCGTCGCCGCCGTCCAGGCTCCCATCACCGCGTGCGGCAACGCCGTGGCCGTGGCCGGCACCTCCAACGCGTGGTGCAACGGCGACGCGACCGCGAACATCGCGCCCGACGCGCTGAACAACCTGTGGAGCTCGGACAACTACGGTCTGCTCAACGGCAACCAGGCCGCCGCGACCGTCCAGGCCCCCATTGCCGTCTGCGGCAACGCGGTCGCCGTCCTCGGCGCCTCGAACGCCGGCTGCTCCGGTAACTCCAGCGCCAACATGGGTCGCAACCACGTCGAGTCGGCCCCGGTCACCGAGGTCGCCCCGATCACCGAGGGCCGCAGCTACGACCTCGTGAGCTACGGCAACTACGGTGCCCTCAACGGCAACCAGGTCGCCGCGATCGCGCAGGCCCCGATCGCCGTGTGCGGCAACGCCGTCGCTGCGGGCGGTGTCGCGAACGCCGGTTGCGACGGGTCGGTCCACGCCGTGGCCAAGCCCTCCCTGACGCCGAACATGTACACCAGCGACAACTTCGGTCTCGGCAACGGCAACCAGGTCGGCCTGGGCGTCCAGGCCCCCATCACCGCCTGCGGCAACGCGGTCGCGGTGCTGGGCGCCTCGAACGCCGGCTGCCGCGGAAACGCGACGGCGCAGTCGGGTTCCGACCACGACTCGCACGACCACCACTCGCACGGTGACGTGCACACCACCAAGAGCACCAAGAGCACCAAGACCACCAAGGAAGCGCCCGCCGCGGCCCGCTCCACGTCCGGCCTCGGTGGCCTGGACTCGCTGACCGGCCTGCTGGGCTAGTAAGCGCGAGCGTCCCCGACGCGGGACGTCACGAACCGAAGTGAAGTACGGCCGGGTGGAGACGAGAGCTCCGGCTCCACCCGGCCACCCCACCTCGGACCACAGCCAACCAGGAAGGATGTGTTAGTCCATGAGGAAGACATGGGCCCGCACAGCCACCCGGGCGGGAGCCCTCGCGGCCGGCCTTCTCCTGTTCCTCGGGAGCGGCGCCCACGCGGCGGAACTCGTCTCAGACGACGAGAGCATCGGAGCCAACGGCTCGCAACTGCTGTCGCCGCTCCAGTCACCGCTCGACACGTGCGGGGACCGGCTCAACCTCGGCGACGCGGCGGACACCGCCTGCGAGACTGACGGCGACGCGCGTGTCGGTGTGGCCGACATGCGCACGCAAGACAATGAGGGAATCCTCAACGGCAACCAGATCCAGGCCCCGGTCCAGGTCCCCGTGAACGCCTGCGCGGTCGCGGCGACCCTTCTCGGCAGCGCCAACTCCACCTGCGTCGGCGGGGCCACGGCCACGGCCGGCGGCGGTGAGGGCACCGCGCAGACGATGGACTCCCGGCGCAACAAGGGAATCGGGAACGGCAACCAGTTGCTGGCCCCGGTCCAGGTCCCCGTGAACGTCTGCGGGCTCGCCGTTCCGGTGCTGGGAACCGCCCGCGCCAGCTGCGCGGGAAGCGCCACCGCCACCATGGGGCAGCACGGCGGGATGACCACGTCGGACAACGACGGCATGGGCAACGGCAACACGCTCGTAGTGCCGGTGCAGGTCCCCATTAACGTGTGCGGCAACGCGATCGCGGCCGTGGGGGACTCCCAGGCCGACTGCCTCGGCGGCAGCGACGCCCAGAACGACACCAAGGTCGGCGGCGTTCGCGGTACCGACCGCGAGGCGCCGACGCAACTCAACCTGCCGCTGCTCGGCGACGACCAGGACGACGACAGCGGCGCCCGTGACGCCAAGTCCGTGGTGACGGCCAGGCGGGACGGCTTCTACTCCGGTACCGACTCGACGGACAACCGGCTTCTCGGCGGCGGCAACCAGCTGCTCACCCCGATCCAGCTGCCCACCAACCTCAGCGGCAACTCGATCGGCGGGGCCGGCACGGCCGACGCGCTCAGCCTCGGCGGCGCCGTGGCGGCGCTCCACTAGACCAATAATCCGCACCACCACCACCGGATCCCGGCGCCCGCGAGGGCGCCGGGATCGTGGCGTGGGCGGTCACGCCACCGGGATCGAGCCGAGCAGCCCGCCGTCGACGACGAGGTCCTGCCCGTTGACGTAGGACGCGTCGCCGCCGGCGAGGAACGCCACCGCGGCGGCGGTCTCCTCGCTCGTGCCGATCCGCCCGGCGAGCGTCTCGGCCGCCGCGGCCCGCTGGCCCTCCTCGCCCATGGCCTCGTCGGACATGCGGGTGCCGATGTAGCCGGGGCTCACCGAGTTGACGCGGATTCCGCGCGGGCCGAGCTCGGCGGCGACGGTCCGCGCGAGGTTGTGCACGGCCGCCTTCGTCGCCGAGTACAGCGTCGCCGTCGGCAGACCGCGGTGGAGGGTCCAGGAGGCGTTGATGACGATCGAGCCGCCGTCGGCCAGCAGCGGCAGCGAGCGCTGGACGGTGAAGAAGAGTCCCTTGAAGTTGACGTCGACCGAGCCGTCGAAGTCCTCGGGGGTGATCTCGGCGAAGGGTTTGAAGGTGCCGACGCCGGCGTTGGCGAACAGAACGTCGAGGCGCCCGTGCTTCTCGGCGACGACCGACATGAGGCGGTCGATGTCGTCGAGGCTGCCGGTGTCGGCGGCCACGGCGGTCACCCGCGGCGAGTCGAGCGTCGCGAGGGCCTTGTCGAGGCCGGCCTGCCCGCGCCCGGTGATGACCACGTGCGCGCCTTCGTCGAGGAGCCGTCGGGCGGTGGCCAGGCCGATGCCGCTGGTGCCGCCGGTGATGAGTGCGATCTTGCCGTCGAATCGAGTCATGGGGCAAGCTTCGGCGGCCCGGCGACGCTTCGACTGACGCTCTTTATCCGGGGACCGCCACCACCAGGCTCAGACCGTGACGCCGGCCAGCAGCGTCGCCAGCCGCTCCTCGGTGCCCGTTCCGGGCCGCGCACTGTGCAGGACGAGGCGCTCACCCGGTCGGTCGGGGAGGGGGAGGGTGACGTTCTCGAAGACCAGGTCGCCGACCCGCGGGTGCAGGATCGCCTTCACGCCGGGGCCTATGTCGGCGACCTCGTGGCGCGCCCACACTTCGGCGAACTCCTCGCTGACCGACGCGAGGTCGGCGGCGATCTCGGCGAAGTGCCCGTCGCCGGGGTGGCGGGCCGACTCGGCGCGGAACATCGCGGCCATCGTCACCGACACGTCGGCCCACTCGCGGACCGTCGCCTGGTAGGCGACGTTGGTGAAGAAGGTCACCAGGCAGTTGTGGTCGTCGGCGCCGAAACCGAAGACCAGCTCGGCGGCGCGGTTGACGGCCAGGAAGTTCCAGTAGCGGTCGATCACGTACGCCGGCCGGGGCAGCCACCCGTCGAGGACCCGGCGGAGTTCGTCGGGGACCGGCCGCGACGCGCCCGCGCGCGGGGCCGGTTCGGCGAGGCCGGCGAGCAGGTGGAGGTGGCGGCGTTCGGTGTCGCCGAGGCGCAGGGCGCGGGCGATGGCGTCGATGACCTGCGCGGACACCGTGATGTCGCGCCCCTGCTCCAGCCACGTGTACCAGGACACGCCGACCCCGGCGAGGACCGCGACCTCTTCGCGGCGCAACCCCGGCGTGCGCCTGCGCATGCCCGGGGGCATGCCGACGTCTGCGGGGGAGAGGCGGGCGCGTCGGGTGCGCAGGAAGTCGCGCAGCTCCGCGCGGCGGTGGTCGGTGGCGGTCACAGGACCACGGTAGTCACCGATCCGACGGGGTCGGGTGGACGCGTGCGCGGGCGACGGCCGGGTCCACACGCTCGCACCGCGCTCGAATCGACGCTGATCACCCACTCGACGGGCTGTCCGGCATCGTGAACGACCACCATTGTGGACACACCGACCAGACCGTCAGGACGCGCCTCAGGTGGTGTCCTGGTCCAGCGCTTCAGTAGTCGTCGAGTTCGATGAGGCTGACCTGTGCACTGGTGTCGGGACCGGCGGCGGCCATGGCGCCGTCTCCGTATCCGATCGCTTGCATGTCGGTGAGGGTGCGGGAGGTGCCGGTGGCGAGATCGAGGAAGAACAGGCGGTTCTCGCCTTGCCCGAGGGCGATCGGGTGGGAGCTCGTGACGATCCAGGTGTCGTCGGCGTGGTGCTCGTAGATCTGCTGTCCACCGAAGCGTTCGGCTTCGATGGTGCTTTGCCAGTGGGGCTCACCTGTCTTCAGGCTGGTCGCGGTGAAGATGCCGCGATGGTCGTCCAGTTCAAGGACCATGTCGGTTCCCAGGTAGGCGATGTTCTCTCGCCGACACGGCTTCGGAGCCACAGACCCGGTGGTGAGGTCGATGATGCGGCTTTGCCCGTCGTTCGCGGGCTCGTCGATCAGGCGCCCGTTGAGGACAACCGGGTTTGCGGGGTACTCGGCGCCGTAGGAGTAGTCGGCTTCTGTCCTGGCCGTCCATAGAACATCGCCGTTGGAGGGGTCGATGCCCTGGATCGCGCCGGGTTCACCCTCGTAGAGGAGCCTTCCATCGAAGATCAGATACTCATTTTCAGCCGATCGCGCTGTCGGTTCAGTTGGCCACCGCCCCAGCTGGTTTCCCGAAGTGAGGTCGAATGTCGTGATGGTCTGGCCCGTCGAATCCGTGAACGCGATGAGACTGCCGTCGCCTTCTCTCTGTAGCCGCTGGGAGGCTGGTGGTGTCTCAACCCGCCAGAGCATGTCGCCGGTGGTGAGTGTGTGGGCCGCGAGGGTGCAGGGCGTGTACAGGTCCCATCCGCAGTCGAGTGTCGTCACAGAGGATTCGCCGAAGGTGAGCACGCCGGCGTAAGAGGTCCAGCGTTCGATACCGGTGCGGAGGTCGAGAACCTGGTCATAGCCTTCAGCCACGCCAAGGTATGCGGGCCTGAAGATGAAGGAATCGCCGACCACGGTGTCGGTGTCGGTGTCGGCGACATAGATACCTTCCTCATCGAGTACCGGACGCAGGTAGAGCCGCCAGAGACGATCACCGCTTTCACGATCGAAGGCCATCAGCCCCCACTGCGCGGTTACGACGACGACGTTCCCGCCGATGTCGGCGCGTTGTGGCGCACCGAAATCGGCGGGAACATCTATGGTCCAGCGAGGCTGAGGCGCGGACACGACCGGTGGACGGAATTCGACGGAGGGCACCGAGGCGACGAGTGCGGCGCCGGCGGCCAGGATCGTCAAGGCGGCCATGATGGAGCGTGGGGTGCTCACGGCGCCAGCCGTAGGGTCGAGCGCAGAGCTTCGACCTCCGGTGACCGGACGCCTGCCCCGGACAGGAACGCCTCGGCGGTCGCACTCTGCGAGTACAGGCAGTTCCCTACCCTGGTCAAGTCGTCCGGAGTCCAGCTGGACCTGTTCGATTCGAGGTCGTCCAGCGCGCCCTTCGTCTTGTCGTCGGCGAAGAACCAGGGGTCGTTTCTCGCGTGGGGCAGCACGACTATCGCAGTGCCGGTGTCGAGTTCCTCTTCCTTCCCGTTGATGGTCAGAAAGACGGTGAGCCGGAAGAACACCATGAGCGGCGGTGGATGCTCTTCGGCGATCTGTACACCGAACGCAAAGCTGTCGGCCTCATCCGGCCCGAGTTCCTGACTGGTCTTGACGAAGTAGTCCTCGCCTGCGGCCGCGTCGAGCGGCAGAGCCAGACCGTAGACCGCCGACACCGCAATCGCTCCCGCGGAGTGGCAGGCGTGCAGGGTGAGTGCCTCGTCGATGTGCACGCGTGCTGCGGTCACGATGCCGCGTGCTTCGCCGCGGTTCAGCAGCGTGATGACGATCGCGGGATGTTCCAGGTCGGGAAAGTCCGGGAGGTGCTCTGACACCGCGATGTCGACGAAGGTGAGGTCGGCCGACTTCGGCGGCGCCGGCTTCGAGGTGAGCACCGGCACCCCGATCGCGCCTACCGTACCGATGAGAGCGAAGCAGCCTGCGACGATCGTCGCGCGCATGGTCGCGGTGCGTCTGTTCCACCAGGACTTTCGCTTCACGTTTCCTCCCCTCTTTTGGGTTGCCTGCTAACTTGTGGCCGGTGGCGGGATCCATCCGCATGACACCGTGTCGTCGTGCCGCGTCAGACGGACGAGGGTCCAGCCATCGGTGTCATGGTCGATGCCGACGGCTTCGCTGAAGTCGGTCCAGATCCCCACGGGCGGGGCGGCGAGGTCACGGGCGACCAGTGGTACGCCGGTCTCCGGCATTGCCACCGGTGTGTTTCCCGGCCCGAGTTCACACGCCTCGGCGGCTCCGAACGCCGGTGCTGTCGCGACCGGGAAACCGTCGCGCACCGCGATGGTGATCACGCTCTCGAACACGCGCCCGTCGACGCAAAGACTGATCTCCTTCGCTGTCCAGATCGGGATTTCGATCGTTCCGCCGACGGCACGAGGCGGTCCGCCCCCGACGTCGCACCCGGCACGGACCATGATCTGCTGAGACAGCTGCATCGGGGCACCGTCCTGCCACAGCCAGACATAGAACGAGGTCGGATTCGAGGTCCCGCCCGTGAGCTGTTGGACGATGGTCAGGGCGTCGACATCGTTGTCGCCGTCGAGGTCGGCGTACACCGGGTCCCACAACTCGGTGTAGATGTAGGAGTTGAACTCGTTCGCGCGTCCGTCCTCGAACGCGATCTCCGAGTCCTTTCCCTTGTTGAAGACCGTGTTGTTCCAGTCGTGCGACGTGATCGCATCATTGAACGGCTGTTCAGCGGCCGTGGACGCAGACGGCTCGGTCTGCTGCCCTATCGGTTCCGTCTCCGTCGCTCCCGGTGGCCCGATGCCAGGTGCGGCGCCACTGCATGCAGTGAGCACCCCGGTCGCCATCACGACAATGACCAGCGCCAGAGCACGCACACGCCTGTCACGGCGCTGGCCTGCACTGAGACGTCGCCTGACCAGCGCAAAGGACTCGTCCCCACCCGGTCCCACATCCCGCCCGGGGACGGCGGACTGGAGTAAGCAGACCCGGTCCTTAGGTTCCGCAATACCCCCGTGTTGGCTCCCCATCCGTCCATTGTGCCCGATGTCGACTGCTGGGAATCGAACTCATTTATCCGGGCTCGGTGGGCACATATTGCGGGGAAAAGAACAGTGCGAGAACCAGACCGCCCGCCGCGCAGACAAGGACTCGCGCGGCGGGCCGCCACCAGCCTTCGAGCAACCGGCTCACGAGCAGTGCATTGGACGAGCCTTCAACAGATTGCGGTACCGGCGCGATTTGGCAACCTACGCCAAACGCGTCCGGCACCACCGGTTCGGCTCGATCATCGCCGCCATCATGATCACCAGGACACGGCCTAGACCCTGTCCTGGGGCTCCACCCGCGCGGGGTAGGTGAGGATGCCGTCGCGGACCCGCACGGCCTCGTTCAGCACCGCCGGTCTCGTCGACGTCGCGGACATGATGTGCTCGACCTCGGCCCCCGCGACGAGCAGCGCGTCGGTGATCAGGCGCCGGTGGCAGCGCCACGGCACCGCCTCGCTGCACATGACGGCGGGACGCTCGTGGTCGGCGAGCGCGAGCAGTTCGCTCAGGCCGTCGGCGAAGTCGTCGGTCGCCATGTAGTCGGCGTAGTCGCGGAAGGCCTTGACCCGCCAGGCGTCGTTGACGCTGGGGGTGCCTTTCGGTGTGTGCCGCCGGCCGCCGAGCTTGGGCGCCCACCGGTAGCCGATGTCGGCCGGAAGGGCGTCGATGATCGCCTGCCGGTTCCACTGGGGGAACTTCCGCGAGGACGGGTACGAGCGCACGTCGACCAGGCGGGTGACGTCGTTGGCGCGCAGCATGGCCAGGACCTCGGCGAAGTCACGGGTCGAGTGGCCGATCGTGTAGATGTGTCCGGTCATGGGCGCCCCCACACCCAAGTTAGGCCATCGACGGCGCCGCTCACGCGATCCGCCGAACCCTCGCCACACGCCCCATCCATCCACCACCATGGATGTATGACCACCGACATCGTCACCGCGTGGGACACCGACTCCCACGCCGACCGGGAACTGGCCGCCGAGGTCTACCAGCGCATCGGCCGTGAGCTGCCGGAGCAGGCCGCGCACGACGCGCACCCCGGCGCCCTCGGCACGGTGTCGGCGCGCCGGGACGGCGAGCTGCTGGGCTGGGCGTGCCTGTACCGCGACGAGTCGGACGGCGTGTGGGTCGAGGCGCTCGCCGCGTCGCGGCTGGCGCACGGCTTGTCGACGACGCTGTACGACGCGGTCCCGCCCGACGAGGACGAGAGCGCCGCGGTGGTCGCGCTGTTCCGTCGTGCGGCCGAGCAGGCGCGCGAGGCGGGTGTCGGCGTGCTGCGCTGGTCGGGCGAGGACACCGGCGCCGCTGCGGCGGCGGCCAAGGCGCTCGGCGCGCGGGAGCTCGCCGAGATCGCGCGGACATGGCGGGCGGAGACGGCGCACTACCGCAAGCCGTCGAGGGTCCCGTCGGTGGAGACGCAGGAGATTCCGGGGGTGGGCCTGGCGGCCGGTGCCGCGCGGGTCGACCTGGAGCCGGGCGGCACGCAGGTCTTCGTCAACGCCGCCGTCGCCGTCCGTGACGGGGGAGCCGGTCCCGAGCGGCTCGCGGGGCTCTTCGCCGAGGCGGTCGAGCATCTGCGCCGGGAGCATCCGCGCGTGCGGGCGCTGACCGTCCACGAGGTCGAGGCCGAGGGCGGACCGGTCCGCTCGGCGCTGGAGCTGTCGGGCTTCGGGGTCGACACGCGCACGAAGAATTTCGAACTGGCACTGTGACTGAGAGTGTTCATCATATAACGGTGTCCTTCGATATCTAAGCTTGTTTTACCTCGTCTTTCGCCGCGAGTTGCGAATCACTTCTATCGGCGTCTATCTATATGCACGGGAAATGTGCTTCCCCGAACGACGGGGGGAATATGAAGTTCCTGGTGGAAATCCGTTTCCTCCAACCTTTCGACTCGTTTCCCTTTACGGTGGCAACACGTGAGGCAGTCCTCACTGGCACATTGGTGGTGCGAAAGCCCTGTCCACCCAGGCAGTAAGAAGACGACGAAGTGACGAGTCAACCGAAAG
This sequence comes from Phytomonospora sp. NPDC050363, assembly GCF_040655735.1. NCBI lineage: Bacteria > Bacillati > Actinomycetota > Actinomycetes > Micromonosporales > Micromonosporaceae > Phytomonospora > Phytomonospora sp. NPDC050363. The sequence goes on along the minus strand of NZ_JBFAKK010000025.1, from coordinate 22,296 downwards.
GCAGGAAGTTTCCATGAACTCAAGCCTCGCGCGCAACGGCGTACGAGTCGGCATGATCGCCGCCGGACTGGTTCTGCTCGCGGGTGGTACCGCGCAGGCCGGCGGAAACGCCACGACGAGTGACAACTACGGTGCCGGAAACGGCAACCAGATCCTCACCGGCGTCCAGGTTCCGGTCAGCGTTTGCGGAAACGCGATCGGTATTCTCGGCGTCGCCAACGCCGGCTGCCACGGTGACTCGACCGCCACGATGAACACCAGCCACGGCAAGAAGGGCCACGGCCACGGCCACGGCCACGGCCACGGGCACGGCCACGGGCACGGCCACGGCCACGGCCACGGCCACGGCGGCAACCACACGAGTGACAACTACGGCCTCCTGAACGGCAACCAGGTCGACACCGACGTGCAGATCCCGGTGTCGGTGTGCGGCAACTCGCTCGCCATTCTCGGCGTCGCCAACGCCGGCTGCAGCGGCAACGCCACCGCCAACAACGGCTAGTAGCAGCACCCAAGGCATGAGGGCGGGAGCGACGTGACGTCGCTCCCGCTTTTCGGCGCCCTCCGCCTGTGCGGCCGGCCCCGATCTCGGATAACCTAACGCTCGTTAAGGGACGTCCGGCGCAGCGAGGCGGCAGGTATGAAGCACGAGCACAACCTCGACGAGCTCTCCAAGCAGATTCGGTCCGGTGGGGCCGAGAAGTACCACGCGGCCAACCGCGCCAAAGGCAAGCTCTTCGCCCGCGAGCGCATCGCGCTGCTGGTCGACGAAGGCTCCTTCGTCGAGGACGGGCTGTTCGCCAACGCCCTGTCGACGGGGCCGGGCGGCGACCCGGACCTGCCCGCCGACGGCGTGGTGACCGGCACGGCGACCATCGACGGCCGCCGGGTGTGCCTCGCCGCCAACGACTCGACGGTCAAGGCCGGGTCGTGGGGCGCGCGGACGGTCGAGAAGCTGCTGCGGATCACCGAGCGGGCCTACGACACGCAGGTGCCGATGGTCTACCTCGTCGACTCCGCCGGCGCCCGCATCACCGACCAGGTGGAGCTGTTCCCGGGCCGTCGCGGCGCCGGGCGGATCTTCTACAACCAGGTCCGCGCCTCGGGTTCCATTCCGCAGGTGTGCGCCCTGTTCGGGCCGAGCGCGGCCGGCGGCGCCTACATCCCGGCGTTCTGCGACGTGGTCGCGATGGTCGAGGGCAACGCCTCGATGTACCTGGGGTCGGACCGCATGGTCGAGATGGTGACCGGCGAGAAGACGACGCTGGAGGCCATGGGCGGCGCGAAGATGCACACCACCGAGTCGGGTGTGGGGCACTTCCTGTGCAAGACCGAGGCCGACGCCCTCCAGGTCGTCCGCGACTACCTGAGCTACCTGCCGTCCAACCACAGTGGACAGGGTCCGGTGACCGAGGCCCGCGAACCGGAGCCGGCCGAACTGTCCACGCTGGTCCCGCCGAACGAGCGGCAGGCCTTCGACATCCGCAAGCTCGTCAAGGGGCTCGTCGACGAGGGCAGCTTCTTCGAGATCCAGGCGCGCTGGGCCAAGGAGCTCACCACCGGGTTCGCGCGCCTCAACGGGCAGCCGATCGGCGTGGTCGCCAACAACTCCATGTTCAAGGGCGGCGTGCTGTTCGTCGACTCCGCCGACAAGGCGGCGCGTTTCGTGCAGCTGTGCGACGCCTTCAACCTCCCGCTGCTGTTCCTGGCCGACGTGCCAGGCTTCATGGTCGGCTCGGCCGTCGAGAAGCAGGGCATCATCCGCCACGGTGCCAAGATGATCAGCGCGATCTCCGAGGCGACCGTCCCGAAGATGTGCGTGGTGGTCCGCAAGGCCTACGGCGCCGGGCTCTACGCCATGGCCGGTCCCGGTTTCGCGCCCGACGCGACGATCGCGCTGCCCACGGCGAAGATCGCCGTCATGGGCGCCGACGCGGCCGTGAACGCGGTGTACGCCCGCAAGATCGCGGCCATCGAGGACGACGAGGAGCGCGCGAAGTTCATCGCCGACCAGCGCGCGGCCTACGAGGAAGACATCGACATCACCCACCTGGCCGCCGAGCTGGTCGTCGACACGATCGTCGAACCGGACCGGCTGCGTGACGAGCTGATCGCCCGTTACGCGGCCGCGGCGACCAAGGACCGCACCTTCTCGCGCCGTCGACACGGCATCACGCCAGTCTAAAAAGGAGTATTACCATGCACTTTGGACTGTCCGAAGAGTATTCGGCGCTGCGGGAGAGCGTGCGGGCCTTCGCGACCGACAAGGTCGCACCGGTGATCGGCGAGTTCTACGAGCAGCGCAAGTTCCCCTACGAGCTGGTCCGCCAGATGGGGCAGATGGGCCTGTTCGGCCTGCCGTTCAGCGAGGAGTACGGCGGCATGGGCGGCGACTACTTCGCGCTCTGCCTGGCGCTGGAGGAGCTCGCGCGCGTCGACTCGTCGGTGGCGATCACCCTCGAAGCGGCCGTCTCCCTCGGCGCGATGCCGATCTACCGCTTCGGCACCGAGGAGCAGAAGGCGAAGTGGCTGCCGCGCCTGTGCCGGGGTGAGGCCCTGGCGGCGTTCGGGCTCACCGAGCCCGGCGGCGGCTCGGACGCCGGCGCGACCAAGACGAAGGCCGTCGTCGACGGCGACGAGTGGGTCATCAACGGCTCGAAGTGCTTCATCACCAACGCCGGCACCGACATCACCGACTTCGTGACGGTCACCGCCGTCACCGGGACGACCGAGAAGGGCGGCCCGGAGATCTCCTCGATCATCGTGCCGCGCGGGACACCGGGCTTCACCGTCGCCGACGAGTACTCGAAGGTCGGCTGGCTGGCCTCCGACACCCGCGAGCTGTTCTTCGACGACGTGCGCGTGCCGCTGGCCAACCTCGTCGGCGAGCGCGGTCGCGGGTACGCGCAGTTCCTGCGGATCCTCGACGAGGGGCGCATCGCGATCGCCGCGCTGTCGGTGGGCCTGGCGCAGGGCTGTGTCGACGAGTCGATCAAGTACGCGCATCAGCGGGAGGCCTTCGGCCGTCCGATCGGGCAGAACCAGGCGATCCAGTTCATGGTCGCCGACATGGAGACCCGCGCGCACACGTCGCGGCTGGCGTACTACGACGCGGCGGCGCGGATGCTGGCCGGTGAGCCGTTCAAGCGGCAGGCGGCGATCGCGAAGCTGCACGCGTCGGAGTGCGCGGTGGACAACGCGCGGGCGGCGACGCAGATCCACGGCGGGTACGGGTTCATGAACGAGTACCCGGTGGCGCGGATGTGGCGCGACTCGAAGATCCTGGAGATCGGTGAGGGGACCTCGGAGGTCCAGCGCATGATCATCGCCCGCGACCTGGGGTTCTAGGCGAGGACGTGGCGGCCCCGCGCTCGTGCGCGGGGCCGTTGTCGCGTCCGGCCTCAGGAGGGCAGCTGGGTGAAGCGGATGCTGTTGCCGAAGGGGTCGCGCAGCCCGCAGTCGATGCCGTACGGCTGCTCGGTGGGCTCGTCGGTGAACTCGACGCCCTTGGCCTTGAGCGTCTCGTAGGTCTTGCGGCAGTCGTCGGTGGTGAAGATCAGCCCGCCGCCCGTGGCGCCCTTGGTGACCAGCGCGCGGACCTGCTCGGCGGTCTCCTCCGACAGTGACGGAGGGCCGGGCTTTTCCAGCAGGATCTGGCGGTTGGTGTCGCCGGGGATGCCGACGGTCAGCCAGCGCATGAAGCCCATGTCGACGTCGGCGGTGACTTCGAGGCCGAGTTTGCCGACGTAGAAGTCGAGGGCCTCGTCCTGGTCGAGGACGTAGATCTGCGAGTGCGTGATGGTGTTGAACATGGTGTCGACGTTACCGACGTGGGCGGCCGAAAACTTATCCGAAACCGCTGTTCTCGCCGCTCAGGCTCTCGGCCGGCCCCACGCCTTGGTGTAGCAGGTCGGGATGTAGGCGGCGGTGGCGTTGTCGTTGCGGTAGGTGCGCGGGGACTTGCCGACGATGTCGTGGAAGGTGCGGCTGAACGTGCCGAGGCTGCCGAAGCCGACCTCGAAGCAGATGTCGGTGACGCTCTTTCGGGTCTGGCGCAGCAGGAACATGGCGCGCTCGACGCGGCGGCGCTGGAGGTAGCGGTGCGGGGTCTCGCCGAAGGTCGCGCGGAAGGTGCGGTTGAAGTGCGCCTCCGACACGTGGGCGATGCGCGCGAGCGTGGGGACGTCGAGCGGTTGCGCGTAGGCGCGGTCCATGGCGTCGCGTGCGCGGAGCATGCGGCGGTTGGTGTCCTCTTCGGCGCGGCTCACCTGGTCATCACGGCATCTCCTCAGGGGGTTCGGCGCCGAGCAGCGCCAGGGCCTTCTCGGCGGCCGAACCCGGCTCGGCCTGGTACACCACCAGCCGCCGTCCGCCCTCGGGCAGCGCCAGCGTCTGTGATGTCAGCTCCAACTCGCCGGCCACCGGATGCCGGAAGCTCTTCGTCCGCGAACTCCACCGGCGCACGTCGTAGCGCGCCCACAGCCCGGCGAACTCCGGGGAGGCCGCCGAGAGCTCGGCGACCAGCGCGGCCAGGTCGGCGGCGTGCGGGTCGGCGGTGCCGACCGAGCGTAGATGCGCGACGTTGTCGGCGCACGAGGCCGCCCAGTCGCCGAGGATCTCGCGGGCACGCGGGTCGCGGAAGATGTAGCGGATCGTGTTCATCCGCGCCGGCGCCTCCGCCAGGCCCGGCAGCAGCGCCAGGCCCTCGGCGTTGACCGCGAGCACGTCGCTGACCCGGCTCAGCAGGTACGCGGGCGCCGGACTGACCGTCTCGACGAGCCGCCGCTGCGCCTGCGTCGGCTCCGGCGGCGCACCCGCCCGCGCCCGCGCGCCCGCCGCGCGCAGCACCAGCGAGTCCAGATGCGCGCACTCGTCCTCGCCCAACCGCAACACGACCTGCAGCGACCGCACCAGCCGCACACTCGGCCGCGACTCGCGCCCCTGCTCCAGCCGCGTGTAGTAGTCGACGCTCACCCCGACCGCCGCCGCCAGCTCTTCACGCCGCAACCCCGGCGTGCGACGACGCTCGCCCTCGGGCAGCCCGAGATCGGCGGGCGCCACCCTCGCCCGCCGGGCACGCAGGAAGACGCCCAGCTCGTTGTCCACCGCGCAAGCCTAAAGGGGGTGCCGCGCACCCAGGTGAAACGCACCCTGAACGACGCCCGCGAAGCGACGCAGGATCGGCCCATGACCACCACACTGATCATCGGCGGCGGCTCCGGCATGGGCCGCGTGCTCGCCGCCGCCCTCCTGACCCGCGGCGAATCCGTCGTCATCGCCGGCCGCGACGCCGCCCGCCTCGAACACGCCGCCGCCTCGCTTCCCGACGGCGACGTCCGCACCCGCACCGTCGACCTCGCCGACGAGACCCGCGTGCGCGAGCTCTACGACTTCACCGGACCCGTCGACCACGTCGTCACCACCGCCGTCGACGTCTCAGGTGCCTACCTGCCCGTCGCCGGACTCGACCCGCGCCTGGCGCGCGACGCCTTCGACATCAAGGTCCTCGGCCCGCTGCTACTGGCCAAGTACGCGCCCGGCCTGGTCAAGGAGTCGCTGACCATCACCGCCGGCTTCAACGCGCACCGGCCCGCGCCCGGCGGCGCGGTGATCGCCACCGCGAACGGCGCGATCGAGGCGCTCGTGCGGGCGCTGGCCGTCGAGATCGCGCCGATTCGCGTCAACGCGGTCTCGCCCGGCTGGGTCGACACCGACCTGTGGGACCGGCTCGCCGGCGACGACCGGGCGGCGAGGCTGTCGGGGATGGCCGCGCGACTGCCGGTCGGGCGCGTCGGCCGGGGCGAGGATCTGGCGGAGGCGTTCATCGCGGTCTCGCGCAACGGTTTCACGACCGGCTCGGTGGTGCACGTCGACGGCGGGCAGCGCCTGGTCTGACCGGCTTGGCCTGAGCGCGCGGCGGCGACCCGTCGAACGGATGTTTCACGTGAAACGGACCCCTTCTCGGGCTCGCTGGAGGCCTTCGAACGTATGTTTCACGTGAAACATCGCCGCCTCAGGCGTGAAAGGGTCCCACGCGAGTGCGCGGGGCCCTTTCTGTCGTGCGCGACTGGAGCGAGATGCCCCAGAAGTTCAGCACGCCCTTGTCGCCAGGCTGGACGTCGCTCGCAGACACGGGCAGGTCGGCCTGGACGGCGGCGACGGCCGCGGCCACGGTGAGGCCGAGGGCGGCGGGGGCACGAACCCGGAGGTGGGCACCTCCGGACACAGGGGTGGCTCTAGCCGTAGAACGGATCGCCCAGGAGCACCTGGGTGCGGTAGGCGACCATGACGGCGAGCACGATGAGCACGAAGACGAAGACGCCGGCCTGCACGAGGGTCCGCTTCCCGCGGGGGGCGTAGGCCAGGCCGAGGGAGAGGATCGCGCCGGTGACCAGGCCGCCGATGTGCCCGGCGATGCTGATCGAGCTGATCCAGAAGGTCGCCATCACGTTGATGACGAGCAGGACGACGATCGAGGTCGTCTCGCGGCCGAGTTTGCGGTTGATGAAGAAGACCGCGACGAACAGGCCGAAGATCGAGGTCGAGGCGCCCGCCGACAGTTGCAGCGGGCTGCTGAACAGGTAGACCGCGACGTTGCCGCCGATGCCGGCGACGAGGTAGAGCGCGGCGAAGCGGATGTGCCCGAGGGTGCGTTCGAGGTAGCGGCCCAGAACGTAGAGGGCCCACATGTTCAGCCCGATGTGCAGCAGTCCGAAGTGGACGAAGTCGGCGCTCAGGAGACGGTAGTAGGCGCCTTCGGAGACTCCGGTGTAGACGGTTCCGCCCGACTCGGCGCTGACGCCGAGAACCGCGCCGTAGAGCTGGATGGGGCTGAAACCACTGCCCCCGCCGATGCCGAAACCGCCGAGAGAGGAGCCCTTCGACAGGATCGCGTCGAGGAGGAAGATCGCGACGTTGAGCGCGATCAGCGTGAAGGTGACGTACTCGGTCTTGGCGACGACTCCGCCGCCGAAGCTGCCGGCCGCGCGCCGGACCGTACGACGGCCCTCATTCACGCATTCCGGACATTGGAAGCCGACTGAGGCTTCATGCATACAATTAGGGCAGATCGGGCGGTTGCACCGTGAGCAGCGAACATATGTCTCGCGCTGTGGGTGGCGGTAACACGTGACCGACCCGATCTGCCCTGCGTCCATTAACGCTTGATGGTAACGCGCTCGATGACGACTTCCTTGACCGGACGATCGCCAGCGCTCGTCGGGTTGGCGTTGATGTCATCAACGACCTTCTCCGACTCGGGGTCGGCGACCTCACCGAAGATGGTGTGCTTGCCGTTGAGCCAGTTCGGGGCGGTCGTGGTGATGAAGAACTGGGAACCGTTGGTGCCCTTCCCCATCTGGATGCCCGCGTTGGCCATGGCCAGCTGGTACTTCTTGGTGAACTGGAGCTCGGGGTGGATCTCGTCGTCGAACGTGTACCCCGGGCCGCCCCGCCCGGTACCCGTCGGGTCGCCGCCCTGGATCATGAAGTCCTTGATGACCCGGTGGAAGATGACCCCGTCGTAGTACGGGCCGGAGCCCTTCGCGCCCGTCGACGGGTCGGTGTACTCCTGGGTGCCCTCGGCGAGTCCGACGAAGTTCCGCACCGTTTTGGGCGCGTGGTTGTCGAACAGGTTGAGGTTGATGTCGCCGAAGTTCGTGTGCAGTGTCGCGGTGGTCATGCGTCCCATCCTGCCATGGGGTTGATCGTGCTCACCGAATCGGGCAACAGCCGCCGACAAAACGTGCATGATGATCGAGGTAGCTGGGTATGTGATTGGCGAACAGGAGGTGGACAGCGGTGCCTTTCGGAAAATCTGCTAAGAACCGTACACAGGTCGTTCGTAACGAACTCGGCCAGAGTTTCGGCCACTTCAGGACGGCCGCATCGCACGCCGCTCAAGGAGCGGCGGAGCGCATCGGTCCCAAGGTGGGAAGCGCGATGGTCACGATCGGGCTGCGAAAGCCCCCCAAGCGTCGCCGGTGGCCCTGGATCGCAGGGGCGATCGGGGTCGGCGCCATCGCTGGTGTGGCTGTGCTGAACATGGTGAAGCGCCGTCGCGATCAGTGGGAGGACTACACCGCCACGGAAGCGGGCGATGACCTTCGGGACATCGGCCGCGACGCGGCGGGCAAGTCCCGAGGATTGGCCGACGACGCCGGCGACAAGGCCAAGGACTTGGCCGGCAAGGCTCAGGAAAAGGCCGCCGACATGGCCGGCAGCGCCCGCGACAAGGCGGGTCAGCTGGCCGACAAGGCGAGTGCCGCCGCGGGTCGCGCCGGCGACAAGATCCGATCGGGTTCCCCGAACGGTCTCAACACGTCACGGTGACCAGCTGCCAGACGCGTAACGCGCCCCCGGCCTCACGGCCGGGGGCGCGAACTTTTTTGCGCGGGCATGTCGAAACGCACGAGTCGGTTCCGATAAAGCTGTAGAGGGGGCGCTCGGTGATGCGGCGCCCGACGACGGCGAGGAGCCGAGACGATGAAGTACATGCTGCTGATGCAGGCCACCGCGCTGGACATGGCCGCCGGGCCGGCGAGCTGGGCGCGGGAGGACGTGGTCGCCCACGTCGAGTTCATGCGCGAGCTGATGGAGAACTACTTCAAGCCCGGTGAGCTCCTCGACGCGCAAGGGCTCGCGGCCCCCGACACCGTGCGGGTCATCCAGGCCGGTGACGACGGCGAGCCGATCGTCACCGACGGGCCCTTCCCGGAGTCGAAGGAGTTCCTCGCCGGGTACTGGCTGCTGGAGCTCGCCGACGAGAAGCGCGCCGTCGAGATCGGCGCGCACATCTCGGCCGCGCCGGGGCCCGGCGGGAAGCCGTTGAACTTCCCGATCGTGCTGCACCCGATCGGCCAGGCGCCGGCCTAGGGATCTTCGCGGCGGCTCGAACGGATGTTTCACGTGAAATATCGGCTCGGGCCGCCTCTTCACGCTGTGATCACCGTCCTGCCCTCGCCGCGAGGGCGGCCTCGCGCCCGCCGAGGACGGACCGCGACGTCACACGCCCGGCCTGCGCCGGGAGGAGGTCGCGCGGCTCGCCGGTCTGTCGGCCGAAGCCGACCAGCGGCTGTTCGTGTTCACCGCCCCACCGGGCTCGGCGTCGGTGGCCATGCTGGAGCTGCTGCGCGTCATCGGGGGACAGGCCTTCGCCGCCTGATGGTCCACCCGGCACTACCCCCCATCCGTCAGCCAGCGCTATCGCCCCCGGCCTCCCCGGATTCCTAGGGTCGAACCGACCCCGAATCCAGTGAGGAAACCCATGCGCACACGCAGAATCGCCGCCGCTCTCGGCGCCGCGCTGCTCGTCGGAACGATCCCGGCACCCGCCACCGCCGACCCCACGGTCACCCCGCTGAACTGGCACTCCTGCAGCACCGGACCCGGCGACGAGATCGGCGCGGCCCTCGACGCCGCCGGCGCCCGGTGCGCCGAGCTGACCGTCCCCCTCGACTACTCCCGCCCGCGCGGCCGCACCATCGACATCGCGGTTTCCCGCCTGCCCGCCACCGACCCGGCAGCCCGGCGCGGCGCGCTCGCCCTCAACCCCGGCGGGCCGGGAGATCCCGCCTTGGACCTCGTCCTCGAACTGGCCGAGATCTCACCCGAGGTCGCCGCCCGCTACGACCTCATCGGCATGGACCCGCGCTTCGTCGGCCGCAGCAGCCCACTGAGCTGCGACTGGGAGACGGGCCTGTCCATGCGCGGAGCCGGGCCGACCTGGCAGACCTTCGCCGAGGGCGCCACCCGGGCACGCGAACTCGCCGCCGGGTGCGTCGAGGGAAACGAGGCCCTCCTGCCGCACGCCACCACGCGCAACACCGCACGCGACCTCGACCGCGTCCGCGCCGCCCTCGGCGAACCGAAGCTGTCCTACGTCGGCTGGTCGGGCGGCAGCTACCTGGGCGCGGTGTACACCCAGATGTTTCCCGAGCGCGTCGACCGCTTCGTGCTCGACAGCGCCGTCGACCCCGAGGTCTACGGTCCGCGCGTGACCCGCGCGATGGGCGAGGCGACCGAGGCCGCGCTGCGCAACTGGGCCTGCTGGGCCGCCGAACGCGACGCGACCTACCACCTCGGCACGACCCGCGACGCGGTCCTGGCCACCGTCGAGCGCGTCCGCCGGGCCGCCGAGGAGCGCCTGCTGCGAGTCGGCGATCACCTGGTCGACGCCCGGCTGCTTCCGGTGCTGCTGTTCCTGCCCATCCGCTTCGACACCGAGGAGGACCTCGCCGGCATCGCCGCCGACGTCCGGGTGCTGGCCGACGCCGCCGACGGCCGCCGGGTCACCCCGACCCCGGGCCTGGAGACGCATCTGAGGATGGCCACGACGCCGAACGGGATCGGCGACGGCACTCTGTTCCTGTGCGCCGACCGCGCCGCGCCCCGCGACCCCGAGACCTATTACCGCGACATTCGCGCGCACCGGTCGAGCGAGCCGCTGTTCGGCCCGCTGACCCGCAACATCACGCCGTGCGCGTTCTGGCCGACCGCGCCGGTCGAGGCGCCGACCCGCATCGACAACGCGGTGCCCGCGCTGATCGTCGGCGCGAGCGGGGACCCGCGCACACCCCGCGCCGGCCAGCTCGCGATGCACCAAGCGCTGTCGGGTTCCCGGATGATCACCCTCGACGACGCCCACCGGCACCTCGTCTACGGAGTGGAGGGAAACCCATGCGTCGACGGCGCCGTGAACCGGTACCTGCTCGACGGGGTGCTGCCGGCCGCCGACCTGACCTGCACGCGCGTCAGCGCCGCAGGTAGCTGAGCACGGCCAGGACCCGGCGGTGACCGTCCTCGCCGCCGGTCAGGCCGAGCTTGGCGAAGATGTTGCCGATGTGCTTGGCCACTGCGGCGTCGCCCACCACCAGCTCCCGGGCGATCGACGCGTTGGCCCGGCCCTCGGCCATCAGCGTCAGCACCTCCCGCTCGCGGGGGGTGAGCGCGTCGAGCGGGTCGACGACCCGCTGCCGCGTCAGCAGCTGCCGCACCACGTCCGGGTCGATCACCGTCTCACCGGCGGCGACCCGGACGACGGCGTCGGCGAACTCCGAGACCTCGCCGATCCGGTCCTTGAGCAGGTAGCCGACACCGCCGCGCCCCGCCGGGCCGAGCAGCTCGGCCGCGTAGGCCGTCGCCGCGTGCTGCGACAGCACCAGCACCGCCAGCCCTGGGTGGGCGTCGCGCAGCGCCACCGCCGCGCGCAGCCCGTCGTCGGTGTTCCCCGGCGGCATCCGCACGTCGGTCAGCACCAGGTCGGGGCCGTGCTCGGCGACGGCGGCCGGCAGCGCCACGGCGTCGCCGACCGCGGCGGGCACCGTGTGCCCGAAGGCCTCCAGCAGCCCGACCAGTCCGGCGCGCATCAGCACCGAGTCCTCGGCGACGACTATCCGCAGAGCCACGGCAGCTCCACCCGCACCGACGTCGGCCCGCCCACCGGGCTGAGCACCGCGAGCCGCCCGTCGAGAACGGCGGCCCGGTCGGACAGGCCCTGCAAGCCCGAACCCCGTGCGAGGTCCGCCCCACCCCTCCCGTCGTCGACGACCGTCAGCACCAGCGACCCTGCGCGACGCTCACCGCTGACCGTGATCCGCCCGGCGGCGGCGTGCCGGACGGCGTTGCCGACCGCCTCGGAGACCACGAAGTACGCGGTGGACTCCACCGGCGCCGACGGGCGCTCGCCGAGGCGGATGTCGAGCTCCATCGGGATCGGGCAGCGCTCGGCGAGTTCCTCGACGGCTGCCGCGAGCCCGTGGTCGGTGAGCAGTTGCGGGTGGATGCCCCGGACGAGTTCCCGTACGCCCGACTGCGCCAGGCGGGCCTGCCGGTGCGCGTCGGCGACGAGCTCGCCGGCCCGGCCGGAGTCGGGACCCAGCTCGCGGGCGGCCAGGCCGAGGCTCATGCTGAGCAGGGCGAGCTGCTGCTGGGCGCCGTCGTGGAGGTCGCGCTCGATCCGGCGCCGCTCGGCTTCGAAGGCGGCGACCAGGCGGTCGCGGGAGTGGGCGAGGTCGCGGACCCGGCGGTCGAGTTCGGCCCGGGTCGGCTCCAGGAGCGAACGCGCGAATGCGGCCTGCGCACCGGCGAGCACGCAGAGGCCGTAGACGGTCAGGGTCGTGAGGGGCAGCATCGCGAGCAGGCTGAAGGCCGTCGCCTCGCCGAAGGTGTCGACCAGGTGCTCACCGAGCCGGAGTTCGGCGTTGTCGCCGGCCACCACGAGCAGGGGCATGGCGAGCAGGACCAGGCAGACGCCCAGGACCGCGAGGGCGAGGAGGTCGAGGGCGGGCAGGACGGTCAGCAGGCAGAGGGCGTAGCCCAGTTCCCGCCAGGTCGCGCCTTCCCGCAGGCGGGTGCGCAGCCAGACGCGGCGGCCGGGTTCGGGGACGTTGTGCGGGTCGGTCACGCCGGCCGGGTGGATCAGCCGCAGCCGCCATCGTTCCCAGCGGCCGACCGGGAGGCCGACCAGCACGAACGTGGGCAGCACGGCGAGCCAGCCGGCCAGCGCGAAGAGGGGTGTGGTGACCAGGTAGGCCAGGCAGCGCCACGGCCACGCGGAGCGCAGGAAGCGCGGCGGGTGGGCCATCGTCGGCCACAGCGTGGCTTCGCTCGACATGGCGACGACGCTACAAGGCCGGCCGCCTGCCGAAACGGTCTCCAGATCTACCTTCGGGGTAGAGCGGGCACTACCTCGGTCCGTGCGATGTGGACGGAGTCGCCTTAGCCGACGGGCGGGTTCCACTCGTAGATGGAGCCGATGGTGCGCATGCTGATCGTGGCGGGGGTGAGGTCGGCGGTGAGGTCGCGGAGGAAGGCGGCGGTGCCGCTGCGGGTCTGGATGATGCGGCCGATGCGGCCCGAGCGGGTGGCCAGGAGGGTCGTGCGCGGACGGCGGGCCTCGTCGTAGGCGTGCAGGCCCTCGTCGACGCCTTTGCCGAGGACTTCGGTGAGGTGGACGGCGTCCTCGATCGCGAGGCAGGCGCCCTGGCCGATGTCGGGTGTGACGGCGTGGGAGGCGTCGCCGAGGAGCGCGACCCGGCCGCGCACGAAACTCGGCAGCGGCTGCCGGAGGTAGTGGACGTCGTGGCGCAGGATCGCCTCGTCGGGTGTGGCGGCGATCAGTTGCGGGATGGGGTCATGCCAGCCGGCGAAGCGGGCGAGTACGTCGGCGGCTCCGGAGGGCAGCCGCGCCCCGGCGGGCAGCGTCTCCGACGCGTACCAGTACACGCGGCCGTCGGCGAAGGGCACGACGCCGAAGCGCCGGGCACGCCCCCACGACTCGCTGAGGCGGTCACCGAAGTCGATGCCGCGGGCGCGGTCGGCGGGGACGATGCCCCGCCACACCGGGTAGCCGGCGTACTCGGGCCCCGGGTAGGTGGGGAACAGGCGTCGCCGGGCGGTGCTGTGCACGCCGTCGGCGGCGACGATGAGGTCGGCGGTCACCGTGACCGGACCCCGGGGCCCGTCGAAGGTCGCCGTGCCGTCCGGCTCGACGCCCGTCACCGTGTGCCCGGTGCGCAGTGGCGTGTCACCGAGCGCGTCGGTGAGGACCCGGTGCAGGTCGGCGCGGTGCATGGCGGTCAAGGGAGCGCCGTAGCGGGACTCGATCATGGCGCCGCGCGCGTGCGAGATCCGCCGCCCCGAGCGCAGGCGGATCTCCATGCCGTCGAGCCGTCCCGCGACGGTGTCGAAGGAGCCGCGCAGACCCAGGTAGTCGAGGGCCTTCACCGCGTTCGGCGCGATGCTCACACCCGAGCCGACCGTGTCGATGGCCGCCGCCCGCTCGTAGACCTCGACACGCCAGCCCGCGCGCCGCAGTGCCACCGCGGCGGTGAGGCCGCCGATTCCCCCGCCGATGACGATCGCAGTGCCCATGGGAGATCCCTCCGGTGTTAGATGATGTAACAAACACTAGAGCCTCTAACTATGGGTGTCAATCAGACAGGTCACTCCGGTCGCCGCGGACCCGGCGGCGATCGATCCGACGCCTCCTGCCCCGGTGTCCGCGCCCCTTCGGGCGACTCCGCGCTCGCCTCGGACGCCTTCTCCCGCGCCTCACGCTCCTCCCGCAAATCGGCGATCTCCGTGCGCAGCGCCCGCACCTCGACCAGCACGGCGGCGATGTCCTCCCGCGTCTCCTCCTCCGACTCCTCTCCCTCGGCGGCGACCTTCTCGACCACCCACGAGGCCAAGGAGCCGGTCACGAAGGCGATGAGCCCGATCCCGGTGAGCATCAGCGTCACCGCGACGAACTTCCCCTCGACCGTCACGGGGAAGAAGTCCCCGTACCCGACGGTCGTCACCGTCACCACCGCCCACCACAGCGCGTCGGGGTAGTTGAGGATCTTCCCGTCGGGCGAGGCCCGCTCCGCGTCGAGCACCGCCAGCGCCGACACGATCACCATCAGGACGACCGTGCCGCCGACGAACACCCCCAACCGCGCCCTCGCCCGCATGTGCGCCTGCCGGGTCAGCGCCTCGACCAGCACCACGATCACCCGCAGCAACCGCAGCGGCCGCGCCGGCGGCAGCAGCACGATCACCAGGTCGATCAGGTTCGCGCGGATGAACCCGCGCTTGTCCCGCGCGATGATCAGCCGCGCGATGTAGTCGGCGGCGAAGACCGCCCACACGACGATGTCGACGACGACGGCGGTCGTCTTGACCGACGGGTGGATCCCCGGCCACAAGACCGGGACGGCGTAGGCGACGAGGAAGGCGACCGCGAGGGTCGTGAGGATCCAGCGGGTGCGCTGCTCCCAGCGTTCGAGTGCGGGCTCGGTGTGAGCAGGTGGCGCCATGTAACCCAAGGTGGCACGGGGTGTGGGACGACGGAAGGGGCGTTTCGGCCGGAAGCGGGGGCGGGTCAGCCGCGACAGGCCACCGACAGGCCGATCACCAAGGCCGCTCGCGATGAGCGTTCGCGAAGGTCCATCGCGAAGGTCCAGCGCGGGTTCTGTGGTTCGAGCCCTGGCCCGACCCCTCCTCCAAGTTCCAAGCTGCAAGGCCCGGCGGCGCCCTCCCGGTCACGATGGTCGGCCGCTCTCCGAAGGGTCCTCCACGCCCATGCGCTTGCGGGCACAGCGGACCTCGTCGATGAGGCGGCCGAACATCCAGCGCGTGTGCGCCAGCGCCGTCGCCGCGACGACCGCCGTGAGGTGGGCGACGGGTTCGCCGTCCTCCCCGAGGGCGGCGACTTCGAGCGCGTACCTGCGGCCCTCCTCAAGCGTGGTGGCCGTCAGATCGAAGGTCCAGTCGCCGTTGCGGACCTGGCGCTGGAAGTCGGGGGCGTAGAGGTCGGTCAGGTCGGTGCCGGACTGGGCAGAGACGTGGGCGAAGGCGGTGGCGGTCATGGCTGGCTCCTGTTCGTCGACGGCGGTCGTGAGGCCGTGACTCAAGACAAGCAGGCGCGAAGGCGGATCAAAAACGTGAAGCGGTTGAGGCTGTGGATAACCGACCGGTTGTGGATAACTCGGTTCAGATCTGTTCGAAGCGGAACTCGCGAATGAAGCAGTCGCGAGGCTGCCCGACGGCGAACAGCACGCAGGCGGCCACCGACGCCGCCGTCAGCGGCGCGCCCACCGAGCGCTCGCCCTCCTGCACGAAGTCGGGCGGGTACAGCGAGATCACCCGCACCCCCTCCCCGCGCAGGCGGGACGAGAGGATTTCGGCGAAGCCGGCCTGCGCGTGCTTGGCGGCGTAGAAGGCGGGGTGCGCCTCGGACCGGTGCTGGCCCGGTTCGCCGGCCGCCGACACGATCGTCACCACGTCGGGCCGTGGGGAGGCCTTCAGGAGGGGGAGAAGGTGACGGGTCAGGAGGAGTGTGCCGGTCGCACCCGCGGAGATGGTCGCGACGATCTCGTCGTCGGTGGCGTCGCCGAGCTCGCCGTGGAGGTAGGGGGCGCCGTTGTTGATCAGGACGTCGACGTGCGGGGTGTGTTCGGCGACGGCCGTGGCGAACGCGCGCACCGAGTCGGGCGAGGCGAGGTCGCAGGTGAAGGCCCTCGCCGTCCCCCGGCCGCCGGCGCGGATCAGCGCGGCCGTCTCTTCGGCGGCGGCCGGGTCG
The DNA here is from genome assembly GCF_040655735.1 of Phytomonospora sp. NPDC050363. Lineage (NCBI taxonomy): Bacteria > Bacillati > Actinomycetota > Actinomycetes > Micromonosporales > Micromonosporaceae > Phytomonospora > Phytomonospora sp. NPDC050363. The sequence continues at coordinate 6,233 of NZ_JBFAKK010000025.1, read as the reverse complement.
CGGGCGGCGAGGAGGACCTCGGCGCCCCCGTCGGCGAAGGCGAGGGCGAGGCGGCGGCCGAGGTCGCGGCCCGCGCCGGTGACGGCGACGGTGAGTCCGTGGAAGGTCATGGGGGTGATGGAAGCACTTCAAGAGCGCTTGAGGTCAACCCGTGATTTCTCGCCCGAGGGCGGCGCCCCGGTCCGTGGCGGGGACCGGGGCGCGGGTCGCGGGTCAGGGGGCGAAGGTGGCGAGGAAACCGCGCCAGTCCTCGCGGGTGACGGTGAGGTGCCCGGTGCCGCGGGCCTTGGTGTCGCGCACCCCGACGCCAGTCGGGAGGGCGGCGACTTCGACGCAGTTGCCGGTCTGGCCGCTACGGCTGGAGGTTCGCCAGATCAAGCGATCACGCTTCACGGTGGTCTCCCCACTTCCTTGACGAACGGCCGATGTTCGTGGCTTGAGTGGATGGTCCGCCAACGGCGGAGGTGAATAGGTAACCAACATGACAAAGCCCCGGTCCGGGAAGCGGTGGACCGGGGCGCGAGTTGGGGCGGGGCGTCAGCGGGTGGCGGGGAGACCAACGAAAGCGTGGCCCTTCGGATCCCGTTTCGAGGGGCCCTCACGTTCGGCCCGCCCTAGCGCTCCGAGTAGATCTCGTCGAGCACCCGCAACGACTCCTTGGCCACGGCCTCGTCGCCCTCGTCCTCACCGTCGACGCTGTACATGGCGGTGGCGAGCGTCTTCCACAGTGCCCAGCCGCGCCCGCGCGCCCAGGTCGCGTCGTCGACGGACAGGCGCTCGCGGAAGACCCTGCGCCCCTCGGCGGTGAGCATCGTCCAGGCGACGGCGAGGTCGCATGACGGATCCCCGACGCCGCAGGTGCCGAAGTCGATGACCGCCGACAGTTTCCCACCGTCGAGCAGGAGGTTTCCCTTGGCGATGTCGCCGTGGAACCAGCGTTCGACACCGTCCCAGCGCGCCTCCAGCGCCGCCGCCCAGATCTCGCGGGCCAGGTCGACGTTCGTGTGCCCGGCGAGGGCCTCGATCCCGTCCCGTGTGTAGGTCTCGAAGGTGCGCAGGGTGCCCCCGCGAAACCAGTTGTGGATCCCCGGGCGGGGGCCGTCGGCGGGGTCGATCTTCTGGAGGGCGAGCAGGAAACCGGCGAGGTCCTCGGCGAACGCGAGAGGGTCGGCGATCCGGTCGACGCTCGACGGCTCGCCGTCGATCCACTGGTAGACCGACCACGGGAAGGGGTAGTCGGCGCCGGGCTCGCCTTTACCGAGGGGTACCGGGATGGGCAAGGGGAGGACGGGGGCGAAGGCCGGCAGCCACCGGTGCTCCTTCTCGACCGCCTGGGCGTACTCGGCGGCGCTGGGCATCCGCACCAGCATCGCGTCGCCGAGGTGGAAGGTCCGGTTGTCCCACCCACCGTCGGACACGGCCCGGACCGGCAGGCCGGCCCACTGGGGAAACTGCTCGGCGACGAGCCGGCGGACCTGCTCCACACCGACGTCGACGCGCTTGGGGACGGGACCGAGATCCGGCGTGCTGCTCACGAGGAAACCCTTTTCGTACATGGACGCCGGTCGATCGGCGACGACTCGCGCCGAGTAAACCGCCGCGAGGGACCCGCGTCCACGGGTTTAGGGACGGGAAGCGCCTCAACCGCAGCCGACGCCAGAGGGGGTGCGGGTGGAGACGGAGTCTCCCCTGCCCTGCGAGCGCCAGCGAGCAAGAGGGAACGTTGTGTGGAGACGAAGTCTCCCCATCAGGAAGGGGGAGCGGAGCGACCGGCATAAGAGTGGCGCCGGGTGGAAATCGGAACGCCGCGGGGGGAGTCGGCGAGCCTGTCCACCCGGCGCCACATGGGGGGGCGGGGGGTTGGTCTCTGGATGGCTCCGTCGGGGTTGGCCGTCGTGTGCCATCGCAAGCGATTGTTAACCGCCGGAGCACGGGTTCGGAATGGCTTTTCCCTGGCGGACAACCGCCATGGCGCATATACGACAGCCGACCTCTACACCGTGCTCAGTGAACCTGCACTAAACGTTAGCGAGAGTGGTACTTTCGACCGTCCACTACGGACAGTTACCGCACTGCGTGTACCGCTTCGGCGAGGCGTTTGACCCCTTCGTCGATGTCCTCGGTCTTAACGGCGGAATAGGCCAAGCGCAGAGAGCCCTCGCCGCCTTCGATGAGGAAGTCGGTGCCCTTGACGACGGCGAGGTGACGGGCGGCCGCGGCGTGCAGCAGCTCGTCGACGTCGACGTCCTCACCGAGTTCGACCCACAGGAAGTAGCCACCGTCGGGGACGGTGAACTTCGCCTCCGGCAGGTGCTTGCGCAGCGCGGCGGCCAGTGCGTCGGCACGCTCGTTGAGAGCGAAGCGAACGGTCTTGACCGACTGGTCGAGGGCACCGCTCGTGGCGAACTGGTGCACGATCGCCTGCGCGACCATGTTCGGCGCGATGTAGGTGTTCGTCGCCGCCTTGCAGATCTGCGCGATCAGACTCGACGGACCGACGAGGTACCCGACGCGCACACCCGGGCAGATCGTCTTGCTGAACGACGACGCGTAGACGACGTTGCCCTTGCCGCCGTCCATGTCCAGCAGACGCGGCAGGGTCTCCCCGCGGAAACGGACGTCGTGGTACGGGTCGTCCTCGAAGATCAGGAACCCGTACTCCTCGGCCAGCGCCAGCAGCTCCTGCCGCTTCGGCATCGACAGCGTCACGCCCGCCGGGTTCTGGAAGTTCGGGATGATGTGCGCCAGAGCGGGACGGACGCCCGACTCCAGCAGTGCCCGCAGCTCGGCGACGTCGAGACCGTCGTCGGCGAGCGTGACCGGGTGCAGATCCCCGCGACGGGTCTGGAGCCCGAGCAGGGTGCGGTCGTAGGTCGGCCGCTCCACGATGACGGGAGTGTCCGCCTTGACGAGCTGGTCGAACAGGAAAGCGTCGGCCTGCATCGACCCGTTGGTCACCATGACCTGGTCGACGTGCACGCCGTGCTTCTTGGCGATCCACTCGCGCAGCGGGACGTAGCCCACCGACGTGCCGTAGCCGGTGACCCCGCCCGGGTCGGCGTCGAAGGCGCGGACCGCGGCGGACTTGAGACCCTCGACGTCGACGATGTCGAGAGAGGGCGCGCCCCGCGCGAAGGAGATGGTTTTGGTGTCGGCAACTGACATGGCCCAAATCGTACGGGCATCGCCGCAGGCCATCACCGGTCGTACGCTGTTCAGGTGAGCCAGGACGCGAAGGAACTTCAGCAGGTCATCGACGGTGCGGTACCGGAGGTCACTCCCGGCGCGGTGGCACTCGTCTCCATCGGCGGAACCGTGGTTTCCCAGGCAGTGGGAGGCGAGCTCGCCCGCTTCGCCGACACGCGGGAAACCCTGCTCGACGAGCGGGAGCCGGTCACCCTCGACACCGTCTACGACCTGGCCTCCCTGACCAAGCTCTACGTGACCGTGCTCGCACTGTCGCTTGTGGACGAAGGGGCGCTCGCCCTCGACGAGCCGGTGGAGCGCTGGCTGCCCGAATACGGCGACAGCGCGTGGGTCACCCTGCGGCAGTTGCTCACGCACACGTCGGGGCTGCCGGACGTGTATGCCCCGCGTGGCGTCGACGGCCCCTCCCGTTGGCGGTCGGTGATGTCGGTGGGGCTGCTCGACGCGCCGGGCACCGTCCACCGCTACTCCTGCGTGGGTTTCCAGGTCGCCGGGCGGATCGTCGAGTCGGCCGGGGGCGCGGGGCTCGACGCCCTGCTTGCCGAGCGCATCGCCGAGCCGCTGGGTCTGAAGTCCACGGGTTTCCTGCCCGCCGACCCGTCCCGTTGCGCGGCCACCGAGATCGACGAGCGGGGCACGTGCCGCGGGATCGTGCACGACGAGGCCTCCTACGCGCTGGGCGGCGTCGCGGGAAACGCCGGCGTCTTCGCCACCGCGCCGGAGGTCCTGCGTTTCGCCGAGGCCCTGCGCACCGGGGAACTGCTCTCGCCGGCGTCGGCGGAACTGATGACCACGCCGCAGACGACCGTCCCCGTCGACGGGGGGTGGCGGCAGGCACTCGGCGCGCGCATCGGCGACCCGGCCATGTGCGGACCGCTCACCGACGCCTACGGGCACACCGGATTCACCGGCACATCGCTGCTCGTCGACCCCTCCCGTGAGGCCACGGCGGTGCTCCTCACAAACCGGGTGCATCCGTCACGTACCCGGTCAACCGTGAACCCGGTACGGTGTGCGGTGGCCCAAGTCACCGATACGATCTGGAGGACTCAGCGCAATGGCGCTTAAACGCACCCGCGCACCTTGGCCGTACGACTTCCTGCCCGCGGTCGACGAGTTCGGTGTCGCCTCGGCGGACGTCCGTGACGGCGAGCTCCTCGCCGACGACTTCGTCTACAGCGGCGGCAACGTCTCGCCCGAACTGACCTGGAAGGGTTTCCCGAAGGCGACCAAGGGCTTCGCGGTGACCTGTTTCGACCCCGACGCGCCCACGGCCTCCGGCTGGTGGCACTGGATCGTCCTCGGTATTCCCGCCGAGGTGACGACCCTGGCGCGCGACGCGGGCAAGGCGGACGGCTCCGGCCTGCCCGACGGCGCCTTCCACGTCCGCAACGACTACGGCACCGCCGACTACGGCGGCGCGGCCCCGCCTCCGGGGGACCACCCGCACCGGTACCTGTTCGCGGTGCACGCCCTCGACACCGACGACCTCGGCGTCGGGCCCGACATCACGCCGGCCGTCGCCGGGTTCAACCTCACCGCGCACACGATCGCCCGCGCGGTGCTCACGCCGGTATACCAGCACTAGCCGAGGATCGGTGCGCGCTCACTTCCCGGCGCGCGCCGCCTTCAGTTCGTCGACGACGTCGGCCGGGTCGGCGCCGATCTCGTAGCGGCTGAACAGGTAGATCGTCTCCCCGACGTCGATCTCCAGCAGGTGGGAGCGACCCGCGAGGCGGCGGCGGGAGTCGACGCGGATGCGCTCGATCTGACCCCACAGGATCCGCCGCTGCCCGAAGAAACCGCGGCGGATCAAGACGCCCTCGGTGTCGACGGCGAGGGTGATCGGGGAGAGCAGGTCGCGCACGGCGTAGGCGCCGAGCAGCAGCGCCGCCAGGGCCGCGACGACCAGCCGGCTCGCGTCGTGGGCGAACCACAGCGCGACCAGCGCGAACGCGGCCGTGCCGGCGAGTTTGACCGCGATGATGGGGCGCGGAACCCGCCAGGTGCGCAAGATGCTCTCCACGATGACCAAGTGTGCCGTACTCGGCGCGTTGCGGGGGCGGTGGAGTTGGGGCGGGTGCGGGGAGTTTCGGGGAGTTCGCTTCGGGCGCAAGGGATGGCGGGGCCGGGGTGGGGGAGGGGGTGTGACGGAGTAGACGTTGGTTCGGTGGGGATAGATTCCGCGCATGTCCATGCCTTCAGCCCTTGCCCAGGGCGCGCCCCGGCTCCCGGAAGAGCAGGTTCTCGACCTTGTGGCCGCGGAGCTCGTGCGCATCAGCGGTCAACCGTGGACCCGAGAGGGACGGCTTGTCCGGGGTGGCGCGAATGCCGCCGTCGGGCTCGGGGCCGATCACACCGGGTTTCCGGCGCACCTTGACCTGGTGTTCTTTCCCAACCTCGATCACGCGGTGGAGACCTCCATCCGGGACTGCACGATGGGGCTCGGGACGAGCCTGGAGGAGGCGGTGGGGCAGGCCGTCTCGCTCTGGGGGGCGGTGACGGCTTCGGCGATCCTCGAGCTGTTCTTCCTCGATGGGAGTCGGGCGGTGCACGTTCCTGCCGACGACGCGTTCGGGATGCCGGGGTGGCATGTGATTCAGGGGGAGCTCGTCTCGCTGGGGACGGCGGCGATCGCGGAGTGGCTCGCCGAGAATCCGGTACTGCCGCGGTTGGCGGCGGCGCTGGGGGAGCTGCCGCGGGCGCAGCTCAACGGAGTGAAGGTGGTCATCGGGGGGAGCGGCGACCGGTGGACCGTCGAGGTGCGGGTGAACGGGGATGAGCACGAGGAGGCGAGCGCGGCGCTGGAGTCGATGGGGTGGCCGAGGACGGGGGAGTTCTCGATGGCGAGGATGTTCGCGTTGCTGGTGCATCCGGTGTGAGGTGGGGGCGGCTTTCGGAGGCGGTTCCCGGCGTTAGATCCGGCTGGGTGGCTCCGCCCCCAGCACCCCCGCTGGGTGGCTTCGCCCCCAGACCCCCACCAAGGACTCCGTCCCTGGACCCTGCTGGGGCGCTGCCCCAAACCC
>NZ_JBFAKK010000024.1:0-56823 GCF_040655735.1 Phytomonospora sp. NPDC050363 | reverse complement strand
AGCAGAACCGACAGCACATCCCACTCGGCATCCGACAACTCATACCGACGAATCACCACACCATCATCCACCACTTTGACGACACGCCCTAGGGCTCGCGACGGCCCGGGGAGCCGCTGACCGGCTGCCTTGTCGCGGCGCCCCGGGCCTGAACCGCGCCCGCGGTGGCGGCGACTCCGGCCGCCAGGGCAGTGCCGAGCGCGGCGAGGCCGACGAGGCCGGGCACGACCGGCGCGGTGTAGTCGCCGTCGGGCGACTCGCACACGAAACCGGGCGGCACGAAGTTCACGTGGTAGCCGTCGACGCGCAGTGCCCGGTCCGGTTCGTCGGCCGTCCGGCAGGGCCGCAGCGGGTAGGAGCCGGTCCCCCCGTCCTCGGCCTCCAGGACCGCGAAGGTGACGTGAAGCAGCCCCCACGCGTACAGCATGACGGCCGCGGCCCCGAGGAACGCGGCCTGCGCGCGCGGCGTCCGGCCGGGCCGGCGGTCTCGCCGCAGCCCGCGAACGCCCCACCGGACGAGCAGGAAGGCGGCGACCGGCCCGCACAGCACCAGGAGTACGAGCAGCAGCGTCACCTGGGCAGTCAACCACGGTGACGAGCACGGGCGCGGCGGCCGTCCGGACCATGATCCCGGGAGGGCGGACGGCCGTCAGCCGCCGGTGCGCCGAAGCCGCTCAGGAGAAGGTCGAGGCCGGTGGTGCGCTGGTCGCGGTCGTCGCGTTCACGCAGGTCGGAGATGGTCCGGAGTCGAAGCGAACGAAACGGTCCTGATCGCCGTGGCGCCTACTTGCCCAAGCGGCCGCGCAGAGCACCCCACTTCGGCAGCACGTTCACCCGCACCGGCTTGCCCTTGCCGTCCTTGAGCACCACCTCGCGGCGCAGGTCGCCGCTCGTGATGAGGACCCGCGCGTCCCACACACCCGGGCGCAGCCGCAGGACCGGAAGCGCCAAGGCGGCGCTCAGCCGCAGGCCGCTCCCATCGGCGGTGACCTCGGTGGGAACCGACCGCGTGGTCGAATCGCGAACGAGCCGGATCTCGGCGGACAGCCCCGCGTCCGAGGCGTCCGGGTAGTCCACGTCAAGGCGCAGGCCCGTCGTGGAACTGCGCAGCGAGGCCAGGCGCGGTTGCGGGAACGAGGTGTGAGTGCGCTCACCGACGTCGATGCCGAGGTTGCCGTACCTGCTGAAGTAGGTGGTGGCCACGACCTCGGTGCCGGGGTGATGGGCGACGGCGTGCGACGCCGGGTCGGTGCCGATCGCCTCGTCGCGGCGAGATCCCAGGCGGGCCTCGCGGGTGACGCCCTCGGCGGTGGCCTCGACGGAGATGTCCCACATGCCGGCGGGCAGCGGCGCCCCGCCGTCGGCGGTGGCCAGGTCGATGTGCGCTTCGAAGGTCGCCGGCTCACCGGTCGCGGTCGCGGCGGCGGTGGCCGGGACGGCGACCGCCGCCTTGGTCGTCCGTTCGCGCAGGAGGAGTCGCACCGACGCCTCGCGGTCGGCGAGGTGCGCGATGGACGCCGCGCCCCGCACGTGAAGGCCGTCGTGGCCCCAGGTGAGTCCGTCCAGGGAGTGCTGGACGCGGAGGCGGTCGGTGACCTCGTAGACGCTGTCCGGAATGGCCAGTTCCGGGTCACGGAAGTAGCTGAACGGGATGTAGACCCGCCCGTCCTCGACGACCGCGGAGGGCTCGGCCTGGAAGGTGACGGGCAGCGCCTTCATGAAGGCGTCGAACTCGTTTCGCGCGACCAGGCTTGAGCGCAGCCGCCAGACCGGTTCGAGTCCGGCGAGGACGCCGTCGGTGAGGCACCTGTCGAGCATGGCGTGCGCCTGGTCGAAGGTCTGGCGCTGCTCCTCGGGGGAGAGGTTGGCCAGCCACCAGCCCTTGAAGGCGCTCATGATCGCGATGCGGACGTGCCGGCGGATGAGGTAGTCGCGTTCGGGGCCGGGCGGCAGGTGCTCGAAGACGGCGTCGATCAGGTCGTCGGCGATGGTGAGCAGGGCGGGGTAGTCCGGCCGCTGCGAGGTCGCGTTCGAGCCGTCCGGGCGGGTGCGCAGGTAGTAGCAGTCGTAGTCGGCGATGATCGAGATCGCGCGGGCCTTGAGGAAGCAGCGGCTGGTGAAGGGGCCGTCCTCGCGCCTCGGCACTCCCTCAGGAAAGCGGATGGCGTGGTCCTCGATGAGGCTGCGGCGAAACAGCTTCCACGGGCCGAGGCTGTTGAAGACCTTGGAGTCGTACAGGTCGACCTTGTCGACCGTGCGGGCGAACATCGACTTCGGCGCCCGGTCCACCTGCCCCTCGGGCGTGACGATCTTGCCGACCACGACGTCGGACGGGACGCGCTCGGCCGTGGCGACCATGCGCTCCAGCGCCTCGTCGCCGAGGTAGTCGTCGGGGTCGAGGAAGAACACGAAGGTGCCCGTCGCCTTGTCGAGTCCGCGGTTGCGCGGGGCGCCCGGACCGCCGGAGTTGGCCGCGAGCCGGTCGACGGTCAGCTGCGGGAAGTCCTCCGCGAGCCGCTGGAGCTCCTCCCAGCCACCGTCGGTCGAGCGGTCGTCGACGGCGATGATCTCGATGTTCTCCATCCCGATCGTCTGGCGTCGCAGTGACTCGAAGCACTCGCCCAGCCAGGGGCGGACGTTGTAGACCGGGATGATCACGGAAACCGCCGGGACAGGCATAAGGGCAGGCACCTGCGGATCCTAACCCGCCCTCGGAGCACGCCACCAACCCGAGCGGACCGGCCGTGACGGTTTCGCTGCGACGCGTGTGGGAACTCGGTGGGCCGGGGTCAGCCGCGCGAGCGTGGCTGACGGGGTTCTCCCCGTCAGCCCCCCACGTGGATTCCCGGGCGCCGCGCCGGGTCGGGCTCGGCCGCGCGGACGATCTCCCGGACGACCGGCGCGGTGTCGCCGCGCCCGAGGATCAGGTAGCGGAGCATGTGCATCAGCGGGTTGCCCTCGGCCCACTCGAAGTGGCAGTGCGGCCGGACGCCGGTGGTGTCGCGCAGCGCGAGGAGGATCGCCGCGATCGCGTTGGGCGCGGCCGGGCTGTCGGTGCGCAGGACGCGGTACCCGTCGACGTCGACGCCTTTGACCGACAGCGTGTTGCTGAACTCCGAGGGGTCCACGACGTCGATCTCCAGGAACAGCACGTCGGCGGTGTTCGGCACCGGGTTCATGTCGCGCTGGGTGCCCTCCTTCTCGGCGTACTCGGCCGCGTCGCCGGCCTGGCGGCGGTTGGCGATGATGCTGAGCTTGCCGTCGAAGGCGATCGAGTCGGTGATGAAGCGGCGGGCCGTCTCGTCGAACTCGATCCGCTCGGCGCGCAGCTCGGTGGTGCGCGAGACCCGCGAGATCAGCGAGACCACGATGATCCCGGCGATGAACATCGCCGAGATGGTGATCCCGTCGGGCTTCTCGATGACGTTCTCGACCAGCGCGTACAGCAGGATCAGGGTGAGGACGGTGAACCCGGCGCCGGCGGCCTTCTGGCGGCGCCGCACGGCGGAGATGGTGACGGCCACGGCTCCCGAGACCATCATCGCGAGGATGCCGGTGGCGTAGGCGCCGGCTTGGGCGTTGACGTCGGCCTTGAACGCGACGGTGATGACGACGCTGATGATCGTGTAGACGATGACGACCGGCCGCACGGCCCGGCCCCACTCGGGCGCCATGCCGTAGGCGGGCAGGTAGCGGGGCACGATGTTGACCAGGCCGGCCATCGCCGAGGCGCCGGCGAACCACAGGATCACGATGCTGGCGACGTCGTAGGCGGTGCCGAAGCCCTCACCGAGCAGCTCGTGCGCCAGGTAGGCCAGCGCGCGGCCGGCCGCGGCGCCGCCCGGTTCGAACTCCTCGGCCGGGATCAGCACGGTGGTCAGGAAGCTCGTCGTGAGCAGGTAGACCGACATGATCAGCGCGGCGACGGTGAGCAGCTTGCGGGTGTTGCGGATGCGCGACTCCAGCCGTTCGGCGGGCGACGCGCCTTGCGCGGCGACCAGCGGCATCATGCTCACGCCGGTCTCGAAACCGGACAGGCCCAGCACGAGCAGCGGGAACGCCAGCACGGCCGGCCCGAGCACGCCGCCGAGACCGCCCCCGCCCGAGGTCAGCGCGTCGGTCCAGGCGGTCAGGTCGGCGGGATTGTCGATCAGGCGCACGATCCCGGCGGCGACGACGGCCGCGTTGAGGAGCAGGAACACCGCCACGATCGGGATGGCGACCCCGACGGCCTCGCTGAAGCCCAGCAGGAACACTCCGCCGAGGATCAGCAGCAGCACGACGGTGATCAGCACCTCGTGGCCGTGCAGGAATGCCGGAAGGTAGGGGTTCTCCACCATGTGCACGGTCGCGTCGGCCGAGGACAGCGTGATCGTGATGATCCACGAGGTGGCCACGAAACCGAGCAGCACCAGTACGAACAGCTTCCCCCGCCAGAACGGCAGCAGGTTCTCCAGCATCGCCACCGAGCCCTGGCCCTTCGGGCTCTCCCGTGCCACCCGCCGGTACATCGGCAGCATGCCCAGCAGGGTGAGCAGGACGATCAGCAGCGTAGCCAGCGGGGACAGTGCGCCGGCGGCCAGCGCGGCGATGCCGGGTAGGTAGGACAGTGTGGAGAAGTAGTCGACGCCGGTCAGGCACATGACCTTCCACCACGACTGCGGTCTGCCGTGGTCGTGGTCGGCCTCCGGGCCGGCGGGGTGGACCTGGTGCTTGAGCAGCCAGCCGCCGAGACGGCCCGCGGGCTTGCCGGTCTTACCCGGCCCGTCCAGGTACGCCGGCACCGCGTACTCGGCCTCAACGTCCACCCGATCTCCTTCGCGCGTGTCGACAGCGTCGCGCGGAGGTCCGGTGATCGCGCCGGCGGACGCGAACGCCCGCCGCCGAACGTGCCGGCGCCGAGAGCGGCACCGAAGAGCCGGGCGCGCTCTCCCCGCCGTGCGACGGCTGCCGGGCGCGGGCGAACGGCCCGCGCCCGAACGGATACAGCACTTCGACGCTACGCAGCGGCCGGCCGGGGTCGCGTTAAGAACGCGTCAAGATTGCGGCCCCGGCGGGAAGAACCCCAGCTCCGGCACGGCTTCGGCAGGCCGGCGGCGGCGCCGAAGGAGCCGTCGTGACCAGGACACGGCCTAGATCGTGCGCCGCAGCGCGGTCTCCACGGCGTCGATCAGCGGATCACCGTCGGTGCGCGGATGCCGCGCGAGACCGAGTTCGACGTCGGGGAGCGGCGGCAGGGCGTCGGCGTCGTGGCGGGCCATGGCGGGTTCGAGGTTCGAGGGCATGAGCGCGGCCACGCCGAGCCCGGCGCGCACCGCCGCGAGAACACCGACGAGGCTGTTGCTCTCGAAGGCCACGTGCCGGCGCCGCCCGATGCGCTCCAGCGCCTCCAGCAGCGAGGTCCGCCAGAAGCACGGCTCGGAGAACAGCACCACCGGCAGCGGGTCGGCGGCGACGTCCACGCCCGGACCGACCGCCCAGGCCAGCGGCCGCCGCGTCGTCCAGCGCGGCGGTCCGGGAATGTCGCGCACCTCGTCGAGCACGAGCTGGACGCGGCCGGCGTCGTATGCCTCCCGCGTCGCGGACTTCGGGAGGCTCAGCACCTCCAGCGTGGCACCGGGATGAAGGCGCGCGAGGTCGGCGAGGGCCTGCGGGAGCTGGGTCGCGGCGAGGTCCTCCAGCAGGGCTACTCCACAGTGGCCGGTCAGCGCGCGGCCGGTCTCGTTGAGCGCCTCGGCGCACAGCGACAGGATGCGCTCGGCGTAGGGCAGCAGCTCCTCGCCCGCCCGGGTCGGCGCGACACCGGACGGCGACCGGTGCAGCAGCGGGCGGCCGACGGCTCTCTCCAGCTTCCGCATCTGCTGGCTGAGCGCGGGCTGGGTCTGGCCGAGCGTGCTCGCGGCGCCGCTGATGCTGCCCGCTCGCACCGCGGTCACGAACGACCGCAGCAGTGCGGTCTCCAGTTCCTTAGGCATAAGAACCCATTATGCCAGTGGCAACCAATTAAGCACTACCTATAGGCCGTCGACTGTCCTAGCGTCGTAGGGGTGACCGGATACCGACAGGTGCTCGCCGTTCCGGGGATGTCGTCGCTGCTGGGCGTCTCGTTCCTCGCCCGCACCGCGATCACGGCCGACGTGATGGCGCTGACCATGTACGTCGTGCTGGGTCTCGACATGAGCTACGCGGCGGCCGGCGGTCTCGCGGCGGCCCTCACCGCCGGACTTGCGCTCGGCGGCCCGCTGCTCGGCCGTGCGATCGACCGGCGCGGCCTGCGGACCGTGGTGCTGGCCACCGCCGTCGCACAGATCGTCTTCTGGCTGAGCGTGCCGGTCCTTCCCTACCCCCTCCTGCTGCCCGCGGCTTTCGCGGCGGGCCTGCTCATGGTGCCGGCCCAGCCCGTCACACGGCAGGCGATCGCCGCGATGACCACCGCCGCGCAGCGCAAGGCCGCGTTCGCGCTGGAGTCGGTACAGGGCGAACTGTCCTACATGGTGGGTCCGGCGGTGGTGATCCTGTGCGCGGCGACGCTGTCGCCCGTCGTCGTGGTCTGGGCCGTCGGCGCCCTGATCGTGGCGGGCGGAGCGGGAATCGCCCTGCTCGACCCGCCGCTGCGCGGGGAGGACGAGCCGGAGACGGTCACTGCCGAACGGCCCCCGCGCCGGGAATGGCTGAACGCCCGCATGGTCGCGGTCCTCGCGGCGGCGCTGGGCGTCACCATGCTCCTCGGCGGCGTCGACCTCGCCATCGTCGCCATGCTCGAAGAAGCCGGACAGGTGTCCTGGGCCGCACTGGTCGTGGCCGTGTTCGGCGTCGCCTCCGTCGCCGGCGGACTCGTCTACGGTGCCCTGCCCCGGTCCTTTCCCACCTGGCCGCTGCTGGGCCTGCTCGGACTCGCGACGATTCCCGCCGGACTCGCCCGCGACTGGCCCTGGCTGTGCCTGGCCGTCGTCGGCATCGGGCTCCTCACCGCCCCGACACTGTCCACAGTGGCCGCGGGCGTGAGCCGGCTGGCACCGGCGAGCGTGCGAGGCGAGGCGACGGGACTGCAGTCCTCGGCACAGAGCGCGGGCTTCGCGCTCGGCGCCCCGATCGTCGGCGTGGCCGTCGACGTCTCCGCGCCCGCGGGCGGTTTCGCGGCGGCGGGCCTGGCCGGTATCGCCGCCGCGCTCGCCGGATGGCTGCTGTCCCGGCGCTCGCCCGCCCGCACCCCGACCGCGCGAGAACTCGTCTCGCACCCGTGACGCCCGCGCCGAAACGTCTCATGCCGTGATATTCGGTCGACGCGTCCCCGCCCGCTGATCAACATGGGAGCCATGGTGGACCTGACGCTGTACGCGGCCTTCCTGGTCGCCGCCTTCGCCCTGTGCCTCACGCCCGGGCCGGACATGTTGTTCGTCGTGGCGATGGGCGCCCGCGGCGGACCGGTCGCCGGTGTCATGGCCGCGACGGGCGTGGCCTTCGGTGCCCTGGTGCACGCCGTCGCCGCGGTGCTCGGTCTCTCCGCGCTCTTCACCACGCTCCCGGTGCTGTACCACGCGATCCGCTGGGCCGGCGCGGCCTACCTTCTCTACCTCGCGGTCAAAGCCTTCCGCGACCGCTCCGGTCTCGGATCCGAGGACGAGCGGGCGGCGTCCGAACGCGCTTCCGGACCGGGGCTGCTGCGCGCCTTCTGGCAGGGAACCGTCACCAACCTGCTCAACCCGAAGGTGATCTTGTTCAATGTCGTCTTCCTGCCGCAGTTCGTCAGCCCGGGCCTCGGACACGTCGGCCGCCAGCTCCTGATCCTCGGGGCCACCCTCGTACTCGCCGGCCTCGCCGTCGACGCCTCGATCGGCCTGCTCGCCGGCCGGCTCTCCTCCCTGTTGCGACGCAGCCGCCGGGTGGCTCGCGGCCTCGGCATCTTCAGCGGCTCGGTCTTCGCGGCCCTGGCCGTACGCCTCGTCGCCGCACCGAAGTAGAGGCTCGAGAGCCGCCGTTCGCGGCGCTCGGGAGGTCTCCTACGATTCGCTCGCGTCCAATGTCGATTCGGGTGGTTGCCAACCGTGCCCGAGGTGGGTAGAACGGTCCCGGCGGTTCGTGCTCGCCGCCTCGATTTTCAAGAATGGGGTCATCAGTGATGGTCGACGAGGGGTTGCAGTTCGGCTCGGCCGACGATGTCGTCGAGTTCATCGAGAACCTCGACATCGCCGCGCCTCTCCGGCCTGCCGAGGCTGCCGCGATGCTTGCCGGGTCGCCCAAGTCCGGTCCCACGACCGTGGTCAAGACGCTTCGCGTCTCGCCCGAACTCGACGCGGGGATCCGCCAGGCCGCGTCCGCTGCGGGCATGTCGGTGTCGCGGTGGATGCGCCGGGCGCTCGAACAGGCGGCGGCCGACCACAAGGCCGCCGCACGCCCCGGCGGAGACGTGCTCGAAGCGCTGGAGGTCCTCTCCCTGCCGCCGGCGGCATCCGCCGTACTTCCCGGGATCATCTGACCGGCGGCGTCGACGGCTGGGCCGCGAGCACTCTCCGGTCACGCTCGAAGAGCCCGCTTCTCCTCGCCCCGGAGAGTCGCCCATGCCCGCCGTACCCCCGGCGCCATTTCGCGGCGTGTCGGACCCGTTGCCGAGGGAGTGGCTGGGGCGGTGACGGACTCAGGCCGGCAGACCCTCGGTCCGCAGTCGGTGAGTGCGCGCCGCGTCGATGCTGATCCGCTTCAGCGAGCCTGGCGCGTACCCTCCGCCGACCATCACCGCGACGAGTAGCAGCGGCAGCAGGATCGTGCGCACGAGCATCGCCCACGGGCCCTTCGCCCCGATCCGGCCGCCGTCTCGCGTCCGCACCAGCCGGGTGCCGGTCAGTACGGCTCCGAGTGCCCGCCCACCGGTGTAGAACAGGCCGTAGACCAAGGGCACCGCGAACAAGAGTCCGCCGGTGACCGCCAGGATCACGCCGCCGCTGAGGTCGCGGCCGGCGAGGACCCCGGCCGCGACCACGAACGCCACGGCGAATCCCAGCACGAACACCACGAAGTCGATCAGCCAGGCGAAGAACATCGCCCAGGGTCCCGCGGGCACATAGGGGGTGCCGTTGCCGAAGGTCTCGAACTTCCGTGCAGCCATGGAAGGAGAGGCTAGCGGGCCGCCGCCGAAGGCGCCATGAGCGGCCCTTGTCCCGCTCGCGCCCGGGATGCCGCGACGGGTTGACGGGCCGTCCGTCCCGGATAGTCTGTTTCGACCACTGTGGACTGTCGCGCGGACGGGTTCTCGACGCGATGTGCCGCCGACCGACGCGAGGTTTCCGATGAGTGCGCCGCACCCGCCGATCGCTTTCGACACGACCGGATTCGAGCGGGAGGGCGCATCACCCGTCTGGGTGGATCCGGCCACCGGCTACGGGGTCAACGTCGCCGTCAACGAAGGGCCTCCGTTCAACGCGGCGTGGATGGCCGATCTCGCGACCTTGCGAAGAGGCTTCGCCGAGATGTTCGCGGGGCGGGGGTGCATCATCGAAGCCGACCTCGTGCCCTTCGGCGGTGTCCGCGCCGTCTACCAGGTCATGAAGATGCCGCACCCTCGCAACCCGCGGGGGACGATCTTCGCCGCCGTCTTCACGCTCACCAAGGCCACGCGCTACGCGCAGATCACGGCCTTCGGGGCCGAAGGGAACCCCGGCGACTTCACCGGCATTCGCGAAACGGCCCTCTTCGCGAAGCTGGGCAGGCCCGACAACTGGATCCTGCCGCACCCCTACGCCCCGGACCTGAAGACCGCGCTGCCCTTCCATCGCGGAGACGACCCGGCCTTCGACGCGCAGTTCCCCGACCATCCGCTGTCGTGGGTGCGGGCACAAGGGCGCAGGATCCATCAGACGGCGACGGTCGCCCCGGAACTCGCGAACCTGCCCGAGCTCGCCGGCCCGGTGTGAGCCGGCTCCCGGACGGCGTCGGCGGGGCTCACCTCTCGGCCGTGCCCGAAGCCCGGCCGATCGACTCCCGATAGATCTCGGCGTAGGTGCGCGAGTCCTTGATGAGTTCGTCGCAGAACGCGGCCACGTCGGTGCCGATGAGTTCGCGGACTCCCTTGCCGTCGGCGGCTCCCTGTGCGAAGAAGTCGACGAGATCCGCGAGGAGGGTCCCCTCGGTCAGGTCGACCGGTCCGACCTTGAAGAGGTAGCGCTGTATCTCCTTGTAGACGATCCGGTAGTCCGGCGGGAGCGCCTTGACGCGCGCCAGGTGGGCCCGCCACTGCTTCTTGCCGTCGATGATGTCCTTGATGCCCACGTCAGCCTCCCAGCCGGTCCAGTTTCCTCGCGACGTTCCTGTTCAGCTGCTCGCGCCACCGGTCGCGGAAGGTCTTGGCGCCTTGCCCTCCGGCGAGCGCCGCGCAGAAGCCTCCGACGTCGTCGCCCAGCGCCTCGTGGACGCTCAGGCCGTCGGCGGCCGTCTCTTCGAGCAGTCCCAGGGCGTGGTCGAAGATGGGCATCAGGTTGCGGCCGGAGAAGTCCCCGTAGGCGAACAGGTGCGCCTTGATCTCCTCCCACGCCTTGCGGTGCTCCGGCGGCAGGTCCGCGGCCCGGACCTCGAACGCCTGCCAGTCCCTGGTGAGATCGCTGCCGGTGATGGTCTCCCAGAAGTTCATCGGCCGCCCTCCTTGAGCTTGTCGATGCGTGTGGTGACGTACTCCCATTTCGCCCAGAACGCCGTGAGCCTCTCGTGTCCCGCGTCGTTGAGCGCGTAGAACTTGCGCGGCGGGCCCTGACCGGACGGGCGTTTCGTCACCTGGACGAGCCCGTTCCTCTCCAGGCGCAGCAGGATCGTGTACACCGTGCCTTCGGCGACCTCGGTGAAGCCGAGTTCGTTCAGTCGGCGCGTGATGGCGTACCCGTAGGTCTCCTCAGCGCCGATGACCTCGAGTACGCAACCCTCGAGCGTGCCCTTCAGCATCTCCGTCAGGTCGTCCATCGTGTGTCCTCTTCATCGCCCTGGTACTCGGTGAGACCGAGTACCAGTACACGGTATCACCGAGTAGTGGGCGTGTCGAGTGGAAGCGCGTGCCGACCGCGAATCCGTGGGCCCCGGGTCGGTCGGGCTCGGTCCTACCGCAGGATGAGGCGTATCCCGGCGTCGAAGGCGTCCCGGGGGGTCAGGGATTCCCGTTGCGCGTGTTCGAGAACGCGGGCGACCGTCGGGAACCGTTCGGCGAAGCTCGCGGCCTCGGAAGGGTCCATGCGGGACGCTCCGGTGGAGTCCTGTTCCTCGATGGCGCGGCCGAAGGTGAAGTGGAGCGCGGTGAACACGCGCGCGGCGGCGTCGGGCAGGTCCAGTCCGGCCGCGACGGCCGCGGCCGTCGCGTGCTCCGCCAGGTGTCCGAGCGTCGGCGCGCTTTGCGGGCGCGCCCCCGTCACGACGCGGGCGCCGTCGGTGAGGCCATGGACCTCGACCGGCTCGGCGACAACTACGACGACGAGTTCCAGAATCTGCGCGTCGACCAGGCCGGCCGGGTCGTGCCCATCACCAAGGCGCGGTTCATGCAGCGCTTCACCGACATGAAGGCGCGGGGTATGAGCCTGGAGCCCGCAGCCGACGCCACCTTCCCCACCACCACGACCTTCGGCGACTTCGGTGTGATCGTCATGCGCCGCGTCAAAGAGGACCGGCCGGTCCTCTACGCGTTCGTCTGGCGCCTGCGCGACGGGCGGCCCACCACGATCCTGCGGGAGTTCACCTTCGAGCACGACCTGAGCCACCTGATCCAGATCATCCAGGCGGCGCGGGCCGGCTGAGGTCCGGGCGTTTCAGCGGGACGTGGACGCGACGCCCTCGTCCCGCTCACAAGCGGGCCGGTAACGAGTCGAGGACCCGGGAGTCCCTGCCCGAAACTCGTTGCGGCCTCTACGGCTTGCGGCGATGATCGCTTCCATGACCCTCACCTTCGCCGCCAAACCGACCCTCACCGGCACACTCGTCCAGTTGCGACCGGTGCTCCTCGCCGACGCGGCCGTCTTCGCCGCCGCCGACGACCCCGAGGTCGACCGCCTCACCGGCACCCACGCCGAGTTCACGGTCGGGCAGTTGGAGGCCTGGTACGGATCGCGCGCCGACCACGACGACCGCCTCGATCTGGCGATCGTGGAGCTTGCGAGCGGCGAGGTCGCCGGAGAGGTGGTCCTGTCGGGACTCGACGCCGACAACCGGTCCTGCGGCTTCCGGATCATGTTGTTCCGCTCGCGCCACTTCGGTCGCGGTTTCGGCGGTGAGGCGACCCGGCTGATCCTCGACCACGCCTTCGCCACCGTCGGCGTCAACCGCGTCGAACTGGAGGTGTACGCGCACAACCCGCGCGCCCGGCACGTCTACGAGAAAGCCGGTTTCGTCTACGAGGGCACCAAGCGTGAGGCCCTGCTGTGGAACGGTGAGAGCATCGACGCTCACCTGATGGCCATGTTGCGCTCCGACTGGGAGGCCCACCGCTAGGCGGTGGGCCCCGGCTTCGCGCCGCCTCGGCGATCCCCACTGCGGGGTCAGGCCGCCGGGCCGGTGGCCGCCTTGACGGCTTCGTCCACAGTGGGGGAGGCGGGCAGGGCGGTGTTGAGTCCGTTGGTGGTCAGCAGGTGGGCGATCTGTGGTTGCGGCGCGATGATGCGCAGCGTCCCGCCGCGTTGCCAGAGGCCCTTGGCGGCGCGGATGAGCAGGCCGATGCCGGTGGAGTCGCAGAAGCCGACGCCGGACATGTCGATCAGGGCGATGTCGCCGGGCGGGTCCTTGACCAGATCCAGGAACTGCGCCGACTGAGCGCCCTCGACGGCGATGTCGATCTCTCCGCGCAAGGTGATGACACGGCAGTCCGGTCGGTCGTGGAAGGCGATGTCGAGGCCGTCGGGTGTGTCAAAGGGACTTTCCTCAAGGTGCTTCATGCGCCCAAAGATAAGACCCGCCGGGCGTACGCCGTATCCGCGAGTTCGGCACGATCCCGCGCCGGTTTCCCGAGGCCCGTCGGACACCGCCCACGGCGTCTCCTACACCAGGGCGGCCCAGGTGATCGGCCCGATCAGGCCGTCGGCCACCAGCCCCTGTGCGCTCTGGAACCTCTTGGCGGCGGTGACGCTCACGCCGCCGAAATCGCCGTCGACGAGCAGTCCGGCGCCGTGGATGTTGAGGCCGGTCTGGGCTGCCTTGGCCTTGTCGCCGCTGGAGCCGCTGCCGACGTCCTGCACGAGTTCCGGCCAGCTCACGGGCCCGACGATCCCGTCGGCCGCGAGCCCTTTGGCGCTCTGGAACCTCTTGGCCGACGCGGTGGTCGCGGCGCCGAAGTCGCCGTCGGCCACCGTCGAGTACCCGCGAGAGGTCAGCAGGTACTGGACCACGGTGACCCGGGCGCCCGTGGAGCCCTGCTTGAGCGTGGGCCAGCCTCCGGCGGCCGGCGCGGTGGAGCCCAGCGTGATGCCGCGTCCCTGCAGGAAGGTGTAGGGGTTCGTGGTCACCTGGTTGAGATGGACCTCGAAGTGCAGGTGGTTTCCGGTGGAGTTCCCGGTGGTGCCCATGCCGGCGATCCGCTGGCCGGCGGTGACCGACTGGCCGACGCTCACGTTCACCGAGTGGAGGTGACCGTAGTAGGTGCGGTATCCGCCCGCGTGTTCGATCAGCACACCGTTGCCGGTGCGACCGGGGAGCAGGCCGGTGCGGGTGTCGCCGGGATAGGAGTTCGTGCGGACCCCCACGACGGTTCCGGAGCTGGCGGCCCAGATCGCCGTCCCCTGGGAGTTCGCGACGTCGGTGCCCAGGTGGGTCGGGTAGGACGGGGACTTGTAGCCCGCGGTGATGCGCCCGAGAGTGGGGTTGCTCCAGGTGGTCGCGGCGGATGCCGGGGCCGCCGTGCCCACTACGGCGGCGCCGGCGCCCAGTCCGAGGGTCGCGAGCAGGACGCGCCGGTTCAGGCCGCGCCGGCCTGCCGAAGTGGGAGCCGGGTCTGGACTGAGGAGTTCCTCTGACATGTCGATCGTGATTCCCATCCGGTGAGGGTGCGGTCTCCGGACCGTATGCGGCGACCGCGTCGCGCGCATCGTGCGTTCGCACCATGTGCCCCCCGATGAGCGCGCTCCTGCTCGCGACGACGAGGCCGGTCGCGAACCCCCTGGACGTGGTCATGCCCGTGTGGGTCGTTATGTAAATTTCTTCCCTCATGTCTTGTTATGTTCTCCAGCGAGGCGGGGCAGTGGGCTCACGCTTCACCGCGAATGTGCCGCCGAGGCCCGTGGGTTCTCACGAAGGGTCGACCATGCATCTGACGCCCAGGGAACTGGACAAGTTGACGATTCTGACGATGGCCCAGGTCGCCAGGGCCCGCAAGGACCGGGGCCTGAAACTCAACCATCCGGAGGCCGTCGCGGTCATCTCGGCGGCCGCGCTGGAGAGCGCCCGCGACGGCAAGACCGTGGAAGAAGTGATGACCGAGGCTCGTGCGGCGCTGTCGAAGGACGACGTGATGGACGGCGTCGCGAACATGGTGCCGTTCATCCAGGTGGAAGCGGTCTTCACCGACGGCAGCCGCCTGGTCACCGTCCACAGCCCGATCCAGTAGCACGGCTCGACCAGCCCGTCGCCTGGTGCCGGCGGGCTCATCTACGGGGGACCTGATGGCGAAACCTACCGCGAGCAAGAAGACCGCGGCGAAACCGGCGAAGAAGCCCGCGGCGAGATCCGCGGCGAAGCGACCCGAGACACAGCACAAGAGGGTTCACCCGATCGGCGGATACGTGCTCGCCGAGGGGGACCTGGAGCTGAACGCGGGACGTCCCGTGACCACGATCGCGGTCTACAACACCGGCGACCGGCCGATCCAGATCGGTTCGCACTTCCACTTCTACGAGGTCAACCGGCTGCTGGAGTTCGACCGCGGTGCGGCCTTCGGGAAGCGGCTGGACATTCCCGCGACCACGGCGGTGCGCTTCGAGCCCGGCGACAAGAAGACGGTCGACCTCGTGCCCTTCGGCGGCAAGCAGCGCGTGTACGGCTTCAACGGACTCGTCGACGGCTGGACCGGCGACGGTCCGAAGCCCGGATACAACCCCGACCGGACGCTCGCCGCCCAGCGTGCCGAGGCCCGGGGCTTCAAGAACCGGCCGGCCGGCGCCAAAGCGGACAAGGAGCGCTCCCGATGAGTCGCATCTCGCGGCAGCAGTACGCCGACCTCTTCGGCCCCACCACCGGTGACAAGGTCCGCCTCGGTGACACCGACTTGTACGTCGAGATCGAGAAGGACCTTCGGGTCCTGGGCGACGAGGCCGTCTACGGCGGCGGCAAGACCCTGCGCGACGGCATGGGCTCGGACAACCAGCTCACCAGCCTCGGCGGCGCGCTCGATCTGGTGATCACCAACGTCGTCATCGTCGACGCCGTGCAAGGTGTGATCAAGGCCGACGTCGGTGTCAAGGACGGACGCATCGTCGGCGTCGGAAAGGCGGGAAACCCCGCGACGATGGAGGGGGTCACGCCGGGCCTGACGGTGGGCGCGGCGACCGACGCCATCTCCGGCGAGCACCTGATCCTGACCGCCGGCGGCTTCGACTCCCACGTGCACCTCATCGCGCCGCAGCAGGTGCAGACGGCGTTGAGCAACGGCATCACGTCGCTGTGGGGAGGCGGTGTCGGCCCGACCGACGGTACGAACGGGACCACCATCACCTCGGGCGTGTGGAATCTCGAACGCATGCTGCGCTCCATCGAGGACCTGCCGATCAACATCGGGTTCATGGGCAAGGGCAACTGCTCCGGGCGGGCGCCCCTGGAGGAGCAGATCCTCGTCGGCGCCGCCAGCCTGAAGATCCACGAGGACTGGGGCACCACGCCGTCGGCGATCCGTGCCGCGCTGGCCGTCGCCGACGACTTCGACGTGCAGGTGAGCATCCACACCGACACCCTCAACGAGGCCGGGTTCGTCGAGGACACCATCGCCGCGTTCGAGGGCCGGACCATCCACACGTTCCACACCGAGGGCGCCGGTGGCGGACACGCGCCGGACATCATGAAGGTCGCCGGCGAGCTGAACGTGCTGCCCAGCTCGACCAACCCGACCCTGCCGTACGGGATCAACTCCCAGGCCGAGCTCTTCGACATGATCATGGTGTGCCACAACCTGAACCCGAAGATCCCGTCGGACGTGTCCTTCGCCGAGAGCCGGGTGCGGGCCGAGACGATCGCCGCCGAGAGCGTCCTGCACGATCTCGGCGCCATCTCGATGATCTCCAGCGACTCGCAGGCGATGGGCCGGATCGGTGAGAACTGGGTGCGCGCGATGCAGACGGCGAACGCGATGAAGGCCTCGCGCGGCCCGTTGGAGGAGGACGCGGCCGGCAACGACAACTTCCGGGTGCTCCGCTACGTGGCCAAGGTGACCATCAACCCGGCGATCACCCAGGGCGTCGCCCACGAGGTCGGCTCGGTCGAGGTCGGCAAGCTGGCCGACCTCGTGCTGTGGGAACCGGCCTTCTTCGGCGCCAAACCGAAGATGGTCATCAAGGGCGGCATGATCAACTGGTCGCTCATGGGTGACGCCAACGCGTCGCTGCCGACGCCGCAGCCGGTGATCTACCGCCCGATGTTCGGGGCGTACGGCGACGCGATGCGCGACACGTGCCTGACCTTCGTGTCCCGGGCGGGATTCGACTCCGGTCTGAAGGAGCGCCTCGAACTGCGCCGCCAGGTCGTTCCCGTGCTGGGCACCCGCACGCTGACCAAACGGGACATGGTCCGCAACGGCTTCGCTCCGCGCATCGACGTCGACCCGGAGACCTTCGCGGTCAAGGTCGACGGTGTGCACGCCACCGTCCCGCCGTCGACCGCGGTGTCGCTCGGCCAGATGTACTTCTTCAGCTGACCACTAGGGAATCGGGGGAACGCAGGGTGACGAGTTCGGTGACCACAGGTGTGATCGAGCAGGTGCTCGGCAACAGTGGCGATCCCGGCTGGCGGGAGAGACTCGCCGGCGCCACCGTCGACGATCTGGTCCTCGACCAGTGGGAGGCGCAGAAGAACCGGCTGCGCAAGGCCACCACGGGTGGCGAGGAGGTCGCGATCTCGCTCGAACGCGCCACACACCTGCACGACGGTGACGTGCTGCGCTTCGACGCCGAACGCGGCACGGCGGTGGTCGTCACGATCAACCTCGGCGAGGTGATGGTGATCGACCTGGAACCGCTGTTCGCGGAGTCGCCCGAGACGCTGGCCCGCACGGCCGTCGAACTCGGGCACGCGATCGGCAACCAGCACTGGCCCGCGGTCATCAAGGGCACCAAGGTGTACGTGCCCCTGACGGTCGACCGCAAGGTCACCAACGCCGTGATGCGCACCCACGGCCTGCCGGGCGTGGAGTTCGAGTTCGTCGCAGGGTCCGAGGTGACGCCGTTCCTGGCGCCGCACGAGGCACGCCGACTGTTCGGCGGCGCCGGAGCGACACCGCACTCTCATGCGCCCGCCGTACCCGACTGACGCCGTGGCCGACGCCGGGGACACCGTCGGCGGACTGCTGCGCGCGCTGCAGTTCGGCGACTCGGTGTTCCCGGTCGGCGGCTTCTCGTTCTCCAACGGTATCGAGACCGCGATCGAGGAGAAGGTCGTGCACGACCCCGCGTCGCTGCGCGAGTGGGTCCGGTCCGGGACCCGGCTGGCCTCCCGCTGCGACGCGATCGCGCTGCTGCACGCCCACCGGGCGACGCGGCGAGGCGACCTCGACGCCGTACGGGACGCCGACGAGGCGGTCTACCTCCGCAAACTCAACGAGGAGACGCGGACGATGACGGTGCGCATGGGCCGCAAGCTCGCCGAGGCCGCCGCCCGGATCGTGCCGAGCCCCGCGACCGGGGCCTGGCTCGACGCGGTGACCTCGGACCGCACACCCGGCAGCTACCCGGTCGGTCTCGGCGTGCTGTTCGCCGAACTGGGCCGGCCCGAGGGTGAGGCGTTCGCGGTGCACCAGTACGGGACCGCCGCGACGATGATCAGCGCCGCGGTGCGCCTCATGCGGCTCCACTACCTCGACGCGCAGGCGATCCTCTTCGCGGTCAACGCCGAAGCCCAGAGCGATTACGCCACCGCGGCCGGCCGCGACCTGGCCGACATGAGCGGCTTCGCGCCGCAGCTCGACGTGCTCGCCGCCGTCCATGTGCGAGCACACGTCCGCATGTTCATGAACTGACAGTCGATCAATGGGGGACAAGTACGTGAAGAAGATCAGCAGGATCGGCATCGGCGGCCCGGTCGGGTCCGGCAAGACGGCGATCATCGAGTCCATCGTGCCCCGGCTCGTCGCCGAGGGCCTCAAGATCCTCGTCGTCACCAACGACGTCGTCACCACCGAGGACGCCAAGCAGGTGCAGCGCACCCTCAAAGGCGTCCTCGTCGAGGAGCGGATCCTCGGCGTCGAGACGGGCGCCTGCCCGCACACCGCGGTACGCGAGGACCCGAGCATGAACCTCGCCGCGGTCGAGGACATGGAGTCCCGGTTCCCCGACAGCGACATCGTGCTGATCGAGAGCGGCGGCGACAACCTCACCCTGACCTTCAGCCCGGCCCTGGTCGACTTCTTCATCTACGTCATCGACGTGGCCGCCGGCGACAAGATCCCGCGCAAGAACGGCCCCGGCATCTCCAAGTCCGACATCCTCGTGATCAACAAGACCGACCTCGCCCCGCACGTCGGAGCCAGCCTCGCGGTCATGGAGCACGACGCCACCCTGATGCGCGGCGACAAGCCCTTCATCTTCACCAACTGCAAGACCGGAGAGGGCATCGACGAACTGATCGGCGTGATCCGTCGCGACGCGCTCTTCGATCTCGAAGTGCCGGCTTGAGCGCCGTCACCGTAGCCGCCGCGGACCGGCACCCCACCACGCGGCCGGCGGGCCGCGTCCTCCATCGCGCGGACGCCGTGGTGGACGAGGGGCGGTCCGTGGCGGCGGCCCGGAGCGCCCCCATGCCGCCTCTCGGCGGCCTGCCCGAACTCGCCGCCTACCAGGACGAGCCCGCGCAGATGCCCAGCGGCGCCCCGGGCAAGAACGGCTACCTGCGGCTGGGCTTCGCCCGCAGGGGAGAGCGCACCGAACTCGCCGACCTGGACCGGCGGACGCCGCTGCTGGCCCAGCAGGCGCTGCACTTCGACGAGGGCATGCCGGAGCTGGCGTGCGTGTTCATGGTCTCCACCTCCGGCGGGATCCTGCAGGGCGACCGCTACGAGGTCGACGTCACGGTCGGCGCCGACGCACGGGCGCACATCACGTCGCAGTCGGCCACGAAGCTCCAGGAGATGGACGCGAACTTCGCCACCATGTCCCAGACCGTCACCGTCGCCGACGGCGGGTACCTGGAGTTCCTGCCGGAACCGATCATCCCGTACCGGCACAGCCGCTATGCCGCCCGCACACGGCTGGAGGTCGCGGAGTCGGCCACCGCCCTCTACGCCGACGTCCTGCTGCCCGGCCGCAAGCACTACGGCGACGGCGAGATCTTCGCCTACGACGTCTACAGCTCCCACGTCGTCGGAGCGCGGCCGGACGGCGGCGAGCTGTTCACCGAGAAGATCGTCATCGAACCGAACCTGTGGTCGCCCGGCCGGTCCGGCGTCATGGGCGGCTTCCACGTCCTGGGCACCGTGATCCTGATGACCCCCGCCGACGTGACCGAGCGGATGCTGCCGCTGATCCCGGTCGGCTACCTCGGCGGCTCCGGCGACGACCGGGTGGCCACGGGGGTGAGCCGGCTTCCCCGCGACGCCGGGCTGATCTACAAGATCCTCGGCATGGAGTCCGAACCCGTCCGCGCCGCCGTCCGCGACTTCTGGACGCTGACGCGCCGGGAGGTCATGAACGAACCGGTGCCCGACAGGTTCCGGTGGCGATGATGGGAAAGGCGGGCACCCGATGAAATTCGCCGACACGGCGGCCGAACGCAACCCGCTACTGAGATTCACCGACCTCACCCTCCGCGGGGCCGGCCAGGTCATGTTCATGAACAACCCGGTGACCGGCCTGCTGATCCTCGCGGCGGTCGTCTGGGGCGCCGTCGCCGAGGACCTTCCGCAGGTGGCGATCGGCGCGGTCGTCGGCCTGCTCGTCGGAACGCTCACCGCGATGGCGCTCAAGGTCGACCGCGACACCCTGCGCCAGGGCATGTACGGATTCAGCCCGCTGCTCACCGGCGCCGCCGTGCCCACCTTCCTCGACAACGACGCCTGGATGTGGGGCTACCTCGTCATCGGCGCCGCGACCACCACCGTCGTCACCCTCGCCGTCTCCAACGTCTTCACCACCTGGGGCGTGCCCGCGCTGACGTTCCCGTTCGTGCTCACCTCCTGGTTCCTGATGCTCGGGGCCTACCAGTTCCACAAGATCGGCATCAGCTCACTGTCCACACCGGCTCTCCCGCAACCGGCCGGCGCCACTTCTTTCGACATGTCCTTCCCCGAGCTCGCCACCAGCATGCTCAAGGGCGTCTCGCAGGTGTTCCTCATCGGCGACTGGGTCTCCGGGCTGATCATCCTCGTCGCGCTGGCGATCAACTCGCGCTGGGCCGCCATCCTCGCCGCCGCGGCGGCCGTCGTCGCGACCCTTCTGGCCATCGCGCTCGGCGCCCACTCCACCGCGATCGAGTCCGGCCTCTTCGGGTTCTCCGCCGTGCTGACCGCGATCGCGCTCGGCTGCGTGTTCAACGTCCCGAACTGGCGGGCGATGCTCTACGCCCTGCTCGGCACCGTCGTGACCGTGGTCATCCAGGCCGCGCTCGACACAGCGCTGGCGCCGATCGGGGTCCCGACCTTCACCGCCCCGTTCGTTTTCGCGACCTGGCTGTTCCTGCTGCCGAAGGCCGATCTCGTGCCGACGCCGCACCACAAGCCGATCGCGGACGGCGTCGTCTCCGGGCGTGAGGCCACGTCCTGACCGCCGCCGCAGCCCGCCCCCACCGTCGAAAGGACGCAACAGATGCTCGCCGCAGAAGCCGTGCAGCCCGGTGACACCGCCTGGGTGTTGACGTGCGCCGCACTCGTGCTGTTCATGACCCCCGGCCTCGCGCTGTTCTACGCGGGCATGGTGCGCACCCGCACCACTCTGGTCATGCTGCAGCAGAACATCATTCCGCTGGGCGTCGTCAGCGTGCTGTGGATCCTGCTCGGCTACAGCCTGGCCTTCAGCGCCGACCTCGGCGGCATCGTCGGCGACCTCGAACTGTTCGGCCTGCAGGGCATCGGCGACACCACACCCGCGCCGGCCTTCCACACCGTCGAGGAGGCCGTCACGATCCCGACGCTGGCCTTCGTCGCCTACCAGATGATGTTCGCCGTCATCACCCCGGCGCTGATCACCGGCGCGACCGCCGACCGCCTGAAGTTCGCCGGCTGGGTCGTCTTCGTCGCGGCCTGGTCGCTGGTCGTCTACGCGCCGGTCGCGCACTGGCTGTGGGGACCCGACGGGTGGCTGTCGAACATGGGCGCCCAGGACTGGGCCGGCGGCATGGTCGTGCACGCCTCGGCGGGGGCGGCGGTCATCGCGGTGCTCCTCGTCATCGGGCGGCGCCGGAACTGGCCGCGCACCGGCAGCCTGCCGCACTCGCTGCCGATCACCATCGCCGGCGCCGGCATCCTGTGGTTCGGCTGGTTCGGCTTCAACGCCGGCGACGGCCTCCAGGCCGACGGCATCGCCGCCCAGGCGCTGCTCAACACGCACATCGCCGCCGCCGGCGCGATGTGCGTGTGGCTGATCGCCGAGAAGATCACCGACGGCCACAGCACCGTGGTCGGGGCGGTGTCGGGCGCCGTCGCCGGTCTGGCGACCATCACGCCGTGCGCCGGTTACGTCAACACCTTCGCGGCGCTGCTGATCGGCGCGATCGCCGGCCTGGTCTGCAACCTCGCCCTGCGGCTGAAGTTCGCCTTCAAGCTCGACGACGCCCTCGACGTCCTCGCGGTCCACTTCGTCGGTGGCGTCGTGGGCTCGGTGCTGCTCGGACTGTTCGCCAGCAAGGCGGTCAACTCCTTCAGCGCCGACGGGTTGTTCTACGGCGGCGGTGCGGGTCTGCTCGGTGACCAGGCCCTCGCCGTCCTCATCGTCGCCGCGTTCTCCTTCTGCCTGACCTGGCTGATCGCCATCGCGATCCAGAAGACCATCGGACTGCGGGCCGCCGCCGAGAACGAGGACCACCTCGACCAGGCGCAGCAAGGGCTGGACGCCTACCACCTGGGCGGGGCGAGCGACCTGCCCGGCACCGGCGGCACGGAGGCCGGCGACACCGAACCCGTGGGAACCGCCGCCGTGCCGGCCGCCGCGCACGGTGGACGGACGAAACTGGTCACCGCGCTGCTCGACCCGAGTCTGGTGCGCGCCGACGAGTTGCAGAGGCTTCTCCTCGCGGGAGGAGCGACCTCGATCGTGGTGTCCGACGCGCACGTGCGGACGTCCGCTCCCCAGCCGCAGACACTCCGCGGCAACCGCCAGAGCCAGGAGTTCCCCGGCCAGCTGCGTGTCGAGGTCCTGGTCGACGAGGCGAGGGCGCAGGCGGTCGCGGCGGCTCTCAGCCGCTACTCCAGCGCGGCGGCCAACGGCTACATCCAAACCGTCGACCCCACCGCGTCCCCAGACGATGCCACCAGTGCCCGGTAGAGCAGGACGGAGCGGCGCCGGTCCCCTTCGGGGGACCGGCGCCGGCCATGGAGCCGGCGGCGGGAACGGTGCTCGATCGTGACCACCGAGCAGATCCTCATCGGTGTGGGGCTCACCCTGGTCCTGGCGGTCGGCTCACAGATCGTCGCGGACCGGCTGCAGATGCCGGCGCTCATCGTGCTGCTGCCGGTCGGTTTCACCGCCGGAATCCTGACCGACGACATCAAACCGAACCTCCTGCTGGGCGACGCCTTCGAGCCGCTGGTGTCGCTGGCGGTGGCGATCATCCTGTACGACGCCGGACTCGGTCTCGACCTGCGTGGTCTGCGGGGTCACGTCCGCGGTACGGTCCTGCGGCTCATCGGCTTCGGCATCCCGATCACCATGGCGTTCGCGGCCGCCGGCTCCGCGCTGCTGCTGGGCATGTCGAGGCAGGCCGCCCTGATCCTCGGCGCCATCCTGGTCGTGTCCGGTCCGACGGTGGTCGGGCCGCTACTGAAGTTCATCCGTCCCAGCGAACGCCTTCAGCGCCTGCTCATCTGGGAGGGTTCGCTCATCGACCCGATCGGCGCGATCCTCGGCACCGTCGTGTTCACCTTCGTCGTCGCCCACAGTCACGGACACGCCGCCACCCGGCTGTCGGGCGAGTTCCTCGGGAGCATCGCCGTCGGCGTCCTGGGTGGAGTGGTGGGCGTCGCCCTGCTGTGGCTGTTGCTGGTTCGGCTGCGTCTTGAGGAAACCCTCGGCACTCTCGCCCAGCTGGCCACCGTGGTCGGTGTCGCGGCGGCCTGCGATGTGATCCGCGACGACACCGGCCTGACCGCCGCCATCGTGATGGGCCTGGTCCTGGCCAACGTCCGCGTCTTCGAGATCGCCGCCCGCCGGCCTTTCCTCGAAACGACCGTGCGGTTGATCCTCGGTCTGCTGTTCATCTCGATCTCCTCGACCATCACCCCCTCATCCCTGGCCGACCTCGCGCTGCCCACCCTCGGCCTGGTGGCGATCCTGGTCCTGGTCACCCGGCCACTCGTCGCCTGGCTGTCCTCGCTGGGCACCGACCTGTCGCGAAACGAGCGCCTGTTCACCGGGTGGATGGCTCCCCGCGGCATCGTCGCCGCCGCCACCGCCTCCAAGTTCGCCCCGGCCCTCGCCGGGGCGGGATTCGCCGGCGTGGGCAAGATCCTGCCCGTCACGTTCATGGTCATCGTGTCGACCGTGACCCTCTACGGGCTGACCGGGGGAGCGGTGGCGAGGCGCCTGCGGGTGACCCGCCCGGCGCGCACCCGGCCGCTGCTCATCGGCGGAGACCCCTGGGTCCTCGCCCTGGCCCAGGCGTTCCGGTCGGCTGGGCTCGACGTGCTGATGTGGGCCGGACTCGACCGGCAGCGCAGCGCCATCGAACGCGACGGTCTCGAACTCGCGCCCGGCGAACTCGTCGCGGCGGCCACCGGGCGCGGCGCCGAACTCGAAGGCATCACCGCGGTGCTGCTGCTGACCGCTGAGCACGACTTCAACGCCCTCGCCGCCACGTTGCTGACGGAGGGGGTCGACGGTCCGGTCTACCACCTGGCCGCTCCCACCTCCGATCACGGTGTCGTCGCCCCCTACCTCGGCGGCGAGATCCTTTTCGGCCCGGGCCTGTCGGGTGCCGCCATCACCCGCCGTATCGCCGACGGCGGCCGCATCGTCACCGAGGCCGCCGCCTCCGCGCCCGCCGACGCCGAGATCCTCTTCGTGATCCGGTCCGACGGCCGGCTCGTGCCCGTCACCCGGCAGCACCGGCCGGAGGCCGAACCCGGGGACACCGTTGTGCTGCTGGAGACCGAACCACCGAGACCGGACGGGTAGAAGCCGAATGGACCTGATCCACATGCGCATCGTCTGTCCCGCCGACCTCACCGAGCAGGTGCACCTGCGGCTGAGTCGGGACCCGTCGGTCGTCAACCTGGTCGTCTTGCCTTCCGCGGTCCGAAATCCCGACGGAGACCTCATCGAGTGCGATGTCCTGCCCGGCGCCACCAATAAGGTGATGCGCGAGGTGCGGGTCCTGGGAGTCGACCTCCGCGGCTCGATCACCGTCGACGGCGTGGACCTGGCCCTGTCCGGGCGGGCCGAGCGGACGCAGTCGCGACAACTCCCCGTCGCCGTCCACACCCCCCTGTGGGAACTGGTCGAATCCCGCATCCGCGCCGACGCCACCTACCCGCCGAGTTTCTACCTCTACCTGATCATCGCCGGCGTCATCGGCGCCGTCGGCATCCTGAGCAACTCCCAGATCCTCATCGTCGCCGCCATGGTCGTCGGACCCGAGTACGGCGCCATCGTCGCCGTCGCGCTCGGTATCGACACGAAGCACATCCGCAGCGTCCGCCGTGGGATGACCGCGCTAGGCGTCGGGTTCTTGCTCGCGATCGCCGCGGCGTTCCTCTTCGCCCTCACCGTCCGGGGCGCCGGCCTCACTCCGAACGCCTACGAGCTCGGCATCAGACCGGTCTCCCAGCTGATCGATACACCGAACCTGTTCTCATTCGTCGTCGCGGCCCTCGCCGGAGTCGTCGGAGTCGTCGCCTTGGCCGAGGCACGATCGAGCACCCTCCTGGGCGTGTTCATCTCTGTCACCACGATTCCGGCGGCGTCCGACTGCGGGGTCTCGATGGCGTTCGGCAGTCGAACCGACGCGTGGGGCTCGCTCGTCCAGCTGCTGCTCAACGTCGTCGTGCTGATCGTGGTGGGCTTTCTGACACTGCGCGTCCAGCGGGTGCTCTGGCGCCGCGTGGACCGGCGCAACACCCGGAGAATCGCGGGAGGCTCGGGTTGACCGGCCCGAAAACGCGAGCGGCTCAGGTCTTCTGACGCTTGGGCGCACGGCCCCCCTGGACCGGCGCCGGGAAGGCGGTCTCCAGCGCGGTGAGGCGGTTCTCCGCCATCGTCCACCAGGTCTGGAGGCCGTTTCCGGCCAGCGGATGGCACCACCACTTCATCTTCGTGCAGGGGAAGTACTCGCCGTTGGCGGCGTTCGCCTCACCGTCGTAGGAGGAGAGCGGGTAGTCCTCCTCGTCCGGGTCGCCGGCGTCGTGGAGGAAGATCGCCTTGGCCCGCCAGCCGAAGAAGCGCGCACCGCGCTTGCGGGTGCGGTAGCGCTCGGAGGCCATGCGCTGGAGCGAGGTGCAGGCCTCGCCGGTGTCGAAGGGGTCGTTCTGGAGGCAGTCGTGAATGGCGCTGGAGTGGGCGAGGCTCTCGATGAGCTCGATCTGCATGGGGGCTTGACCGGCGACCGGGTGCCGCAGGACCAGGATGAAGCCGTGTCCGGCGAACTCGACACGGCAGACCACCTCGGTTCCGGCGAGCTCGTAGGCCTGGATCCGGGCGATCAGCCGGCCGACCTCGGCGCGGAACGTGGTGCCGTCCGGGAGCGCCATGAGGGCATTGGACTGCCCGCAGAAGGCGGCGTTGGGGGCGTTGACCCCGGCGAGGACGGGGAACAGATGCTCGGCGGTGGGGAAGCAGGAGGCGAAGCCGAGGGGATCCTTGACGCTGGAGACGACGTACTGGTCGCCGATGCCGATGGCACCGGCCAAGTCGAAGGCGGGGTCCAGGAGGGCGCTCATCAGCTTCCAGCGATTGACGTCGTTGGCCCTCATGCGCATCGCCTTGAGGACGACGTCCAGGCGTCCGGTGTGGAAGAAGTCCGGCGAGAAGCGCTCACCGATGGTGGTGGTCTGTACTCCGCCCGGCGGCTGAATTCCCCACATGTCTTGCCCTCCCTGGGTGCACGGATGTCCTCACTCTGGATTACCCGGCGGCCACGGGCAGCGTCAACCTCGGAGGGGTGAACCCGTCGATCTCTGCCTCAACGGGCGCGCAGGTCGGCCCTTGCGGCGCTTTCCCGCCCGGCCGCCCGACTGCCCCGGTCGGCTCGCGCCCCTTCAGTCCCCGAGCCGCCAGACGTCGTCCGCCAGGATCACCCGCCGGCTCCCGTCGGCGTGCACGCCCGTGACGGTCACCTCCGGCCCGCCGACCATGAAGTCGGTGTGGACCGCCGACACGTTGAGCCCCAGGGCGTCGCGCTCCTCCGGCGTCATCTCGTCGGCCCCGGCAATCGCCTGGGTGATACCCGCGCCCCAGGCAAGGTGGCAGGTGGCGTTCTCGTCGAGCAGGGTCTCCAGGAACGTCACTCCCGAGCGGCCGATCGGCGAGGTCCCGTCGACCAGCGCGACCTCCCCGAGCCGTGCGGCACCGATGTCGCTCGCCTGGTGCCCGCGCACGACGTCCGCGCCCGAGGAGGCCCGGACCTCGGTGACCCGGCCGCCGGCGAAGGTCAGTTCCAGGTCGCGGATGACGCTGCCGGCCAGCGCCAGCGGCCGGGTGGAGCGCACGGTCCCGTCGACGCGGCGATGGTCGGGCGCGGTGAAGACCTCCTCCGATGGGAGGCAGGGCACGTAGAAGCGCCCGTCGGCGGCGGTGTAGCCGATGACGTCCCACCGGGCGCAGGGGATCATCCCGATGGTCAGATCGGTGCCGGGACCTTCGAAATGGACCCTGTCGAAGGCGTGGGCGTTGAGTACCGCCGCGCGCTCGCCGAGCCGTCCGAGGTGCGCGCGCCAGGCGGCCGCCGGGTCGGGTTCGTCGAGGCGCAGGAAATGCTTGAGGTGGCCCCACAGGCGCGCGGTGTCGGGCTCGCCGAAGATCGCGCGGGCCCAGCCGGGACTCGGGTAGGCGACGATGGTCCAGCAGACGAGGTCGTTGCTCTGCAGGCGGAACCGGGACGCGAGGTTGGGCATCCGGTCGAGGCCGGCGAGGGCGGGGTCCACATCGGACAGCAGGTCGGGGTCGTCCTCCCCGCGGATGTTGATGAGCACGCCCTCGCGTTCGGCGAGTTCTTCGTTGCGGCGGTCCAGCCAGGCGGGCACCTCGGGCAAGGTCGCGGGGTCGGCGTGGCGGACGCGGGAGCGTTTGGCGTGGACGTCGAAGTACCAGATGTCGACGTAGCGGGCGCCGCGCGCGTAGGCGCCCTCGGCCAGGGCCCTGGCCAGCGGCGCGTGTTCGGGGTCGCCGTTGATGACGACGAGGTCGTCGGCGCGTACCGGCACGCCGACATCGAGGACGAGGTCGACGTAGGCGGTCAGGTCGTCGGTGGGGATCATCGCCGGTTCCTCCGGGGTCAGGACAGCTCGAACAGGGTGGCGGTCATGCTCACTCGCACGCTGCCGTCGGCGCGGGGCTCTCCGGCTCGGTCGTGCACGAGACGCACGGCTTCTTCGACGAGGGCGACGGCCCTTTCCCAGCTCTCGCGCGGCAACCAGACCTCGGCGTCGGCCATGACGCGACGGTCGGTCATGGCCTCCAGCCGACGCCGCAGGTCGGTGGCGGCGGCCTCGTGGACGACGACCTGGGCGTCGCCGGAGCGGTCGAGGCGCTCCTCGTTGGAGGGGTCGTAGGTGTAGCGGCGGGGCGGCTGGCCGCGACCGCTGGGCTCGGCGGGGTCCGCGCGGCGCAGGAAACCCGCGGCGGCGAGCTGGCGGAGGTGGTAGCTGGCCGAACCGTGAGCGATGCCCAGCTCCTCGGCCACCTCGGTGGCCGACATGGCGGTTCCCGTCAGCAGCGAGACGATCCGGATGCGCAAGGGGTTGGCCAGCGCCCGGAGGGGCACGAGCTCCTCTTTATCCCAAGACATGTTGGGATATTAACAGGTCCTGACCGAACTCCGGTGGGGCGGACTCGGCGGAGAGGGTCAGGCGTCGCGCGGGGGCACGTCCATGCCGACGGTGACGAAGGGGTCGACCAGCACTCGGTACTGCTCGTCGGTCAGCTTCGCGCGCTTGCACACCGCCCGAGAGGCGGTGCCGCACGCCGCGATCGCCTCTGACAGCAGGTACTCGCGGTGTGCCGACAGCTCCTCCAGCCGTGCCCGCAGGGCCTCGCGCACCGTGCGGTCGATGGAGGAGTTCTGCGCCGCGGAGACGCTCGCCGCGAGGCTGGCCTCCTTCCCACCCTCAGTACGCAGGTCCACCGTCCGGTCGAAGGCGAGGGCCAGGTCGGCCGGCGGCAAGGCGATGGCGCGCGCGATGAAGTCGGTGGTGACGGAGTCGAGCACGGGCATCGGACCTCCTGGCGACGAGATGGTCAGGGTAGCCGCCGCCCAACGGCCGTCGAAACGCGAACGGCCCCGGCTGGTGAGCCGGGGCCGTCGTGTGCAGAACGGGTCAGTCCTCGGCCGGGCCGTAGTACGCGGGGTTGCCGCGGCGCCGGAATGCGCGGAACGCGACGAGCCCGGCGACCGCCAGCGCGGCACCGGCCGCGGCGACGACGCCGGCGGTCACGCCGGTGTTGGCCAGGCCGCCGCCCTGGCCGCCGGGAGTGGCGCCGTTGAAGAGGATCTCGGCGGTGTTGTTGGAGGAGTCGCGGTCGATCTTGGGCTGCGGGTCGCCGTAGTAGGACAGCGCCGAGCGCACGGTTCCGCGCTCGTCGAGGTCCACAGTGGTCACATTGACGCGCAGGTCGAAGGTGAGCACGTCCCCGGCCGGGATGTGCACGAAGCGCGAGCAGGCGTACTTGCCGGGAAGTTCGTCCTTGCCGAAGTCGCCGGGCTCGTAGGCGTGGCACTCCTCGGGCATGGAGACGACCTCGACGCCCTTGGGAAGCGTGAACCACACCGCTGTGCTGGCGTCGCCGCTGCGGCTCATGGGCAGGGCGGCGGGACCGTCGTTGCGGAAGGAGATCGTCAGCGTCGTCTCACCCTCCTGGTCGGGGAGGGTCGCGCCGACGGCGGCGAGGTCGGCCTTGTTCTCGCCGGTGAAGTTGATGATCTCGTAGTCCCAGCCGGACTCGCCATCGGAGTCGAAGACGCTCTGCAGAGGCGCGTCGGCCGGGGCCGCGGCCGCACCGGTGAGGGTCAGTTCGGGACCGGTGCCGGTCTCGCCTTCCACCCCGACGATGGCTGTCGGTCCGCCCCAGTTGATCCAGCCGTCGCTGATGCCGGGTGTGAGCGCGTCCGGGCGGACCCGGTAGGTGAAGTCGGAGGACAACTCGTAGGTGCGGCCGGGTTCCAGCGCGACCGGGAATTCGCACGCCATGACCGAGAGGTAGTCGTGCACACCGCGCACGCAGTTCGCGGGCGCCTGGCCGACCGGCGCGACACCACCGATGCTCACCAGGAGGCTGGGGTTGTAGACGGTTCGCTCACCGGTGTTGGTGACGGTGATCGGGAAGGTGACCTCTTCACCGACGCCCGCCTTGAGCTTCGGGCGCTCGTTGATCGCGAGGTCGATGTCCTCGGCGACCATCACCGTGGTGGTCGCCTCGGCGGAGGCGGCGTTGTCGGCCGAGAGCGTCATGGCGAGCTCGCCGGTACCGGTCTGGCCGGCGCGGGGGGTGACGTGGAGGCGAGGGAACCAGGGGTAGCCCTTGCCGCCGTCACCGTCGTAGTCGATGTCGCCGATCTGGCAGGTGTAGACGGCCGCGGCGATGGCGCACTCGTTGTCGCCGCCGTCGCCGAGGTCGATGTCGGCGAAGTCGACATCGGAGGCGTCGACGGTCAGGACCGTTCCGGTGATGACGCCGCTGCCTTGGACGTCGAGGTCCCAGTAGATGCCCTCCTCGGCCGACGCTTCGTCGGTGCTCACCGAGACGTGGCTGTTCTGGAGGGTGAAGGCGGCGTCGGGGTCGTCGGCGAACGCGGGTGCGGCCAGCGCGATCAGGCCAGCGGCGGTCAAGGCCGCGCCGAAGCGCGCGGCACTCTTCATGGACACGAGAAGGACTCCTTGCATGGGGGCACACGCGCCGGGCACGACGCGCACGAGATGATCCACGCGCACGACGCCCGAACCGTTGCGGCCACAGTGAATCGTCGCCGTTTCGTGACCGGACGACGCGAGGATGCCGGCGATCGTCCGCCGCCGTCGATGCGCGCGGACAGGGCGGTGTCGTTGAAGCGCAGGCCGTCGCACTGATCGCACGGCGTCGACACGTCTTCGAGGAACGCGAGTTCCGTCGCGCCGCACGGCGTCGGCCACCCCGAGCAGGCTGAGCATGGTGGAGCGGACACCGCCGCGCAGCGGGTCTTGCCCGACGACGCTGAAACTCGGGTGCTGACGCGGGAGTTCGCCGGTCGCGAGCGTGCCCTGCCCGAGCCTGCGAACCCGGGGACCGCAGTCAGGACGTGATGCCAGGTCGGTTGCGGTCGCCACAGTGGAGCGCGCGTTGCGCGTGAAGCGCCGCTGGTCGATGAGGGCGGTGAACGTCAGGCCCGACATCGACTGCGCGTCGGGAGCGGGCTGCTGGTAATCCCACCTCGCCGGCACCGGACGGGATCGCGCGGAGTGAGGTTTCGGGCGCGGTCGGCGCAAGTGCCCGCTCCGGGAGGGTGCGTCACCGGCTTGGGCTACTCCCGTGGTGGCGACGGAGCGTGAACCAGAAAGCGCCGATCATCAAGGCCAGGGCGTCCGCCATCACCAGGCCCGAAAGCCAGGGGAGGATCTGGGCGATCGCGAGCACGATCGGCAGGAGGATGACGGCTGCGGCGATGAGCCAGGCCGTGCGGATGCGAGGGCCTCGGGCTCGGGATTCGCCGCTCATGCGGACACCCTACCGAGGGTGCGGGCGTCGCGCCGCCCTCGTCGGGCGAGGAGAGGGTGCGTCACCCCGCTACCGTCGGCGGTGTGTCCGATCCGACCGAGACCGACCTCGTCGACGCGGCCGGATCAGGCGACCGCTCAGCCTTCGACATCCTGGTCGGCCCATTCCGCAAGGAACTCACCGCGCACTGCTATCGCATGCTCGGCGGAATCCAGGACGCCGAGGACGCGCTCCAGGAGACCCTGCTCGCCGCCTGGCGCGGGCTCGCCGACTTCGAAGGCCGCAGTTCGCTTCGCACCTGGCTGTACCGCATCGCGACCAACGTGTGCATCCGCCTCACCGCCAAACGCCCGAAGCGGCTGCTCTCTCCCGAGTACGGGCCTTCCTGGCACACGACCGACGGCCTCGGCGAGTTCGTCACCGGACCGATCTGGCTTGAGCCGTGGCCGGATGAGGGCGACCCTGCCGACCACTACGCCCGCCGCGAGACCATCGAACTGGCGTTCATCGCCGCGCTCCAGCACCTGCCGGCCGCTCAGCGCGCCGTGCTGATCCTGCGCGACGTGCTCGACTACTCCGCCGCCGAGACCGCCGAACTGCTCGACACCACCCCCGTTTCGGTGAACAGCGCGCTTCAGCGCGCCCGCAAAGCCGTGGCCGAACGTGTCCCGCCGGTCAGCCAGCAGCAGGAACTCGCGAACCTGGGCGCCGAGCACACGCGCGAACTGGTCGAGGCGTTCGTCGCCGCGTGGGAACGTGCCGACGTCGACGCGATCGTCGCGATGCTGACCGCCGACGCACGGATGTCGATGCCGCCACTGCCGGCCTGGTACGACGGGATCGCCAGTGTGCGGATCTGGACGGTCACCGCATGCGCGTTCACGTGGCGCATGCGGGTGTGCGAAGCGAACGGGCAGCCTGCGCTGGCCTGTTACCAACTCGGTGACGACGGCCGTTTCACACTCGGTGCGCTCATGCTGCTGAGCTTTCGAGACGGCAGGATCAGCGAGCTCACCGCGTTCCTCGACCCCGCGATCCACCGGGCTTTCGAACTTCCTCGCGAACACCGATGAATTCAGGCGCCGTCACGTCTCTACCTGTTCGAGACCAACGTCATCGAGGGAAGAGAGTCTGGAAATGCGCAAACTCATCGTGTCCACGATGGTCGGCCTGGACGGGTGCTTCGACGGCCCGAACCGCGACCTCGGCCGGCTGCCGATGGACGACTTCTTCAGCGTCCACAACGCCGAGCGCATGCGGGCGGCGGACGTACTGCTGTTCAGCGGTCGGCTCACCTACCAGGACTTCTTGGGCTTCTGGCCCGCCCGGCTGGACAGTGACGAGACCGTCCTGCGAGTGATCGCCGAGCGCTGCGAGGTGGTCGCGAAGGTCGTCGTGTCCGACCGGATCGCGGAGAACCCGGAGGGTCGCTGGGCCGCGAGCACGACGGTCGTGCGGCGCGTCGACGCCGCGGATCGGCTGACCGCGGTCAAACGCGAGGGCGGCGGCGACATCGTGATGTTCGGCGGCCGCGCGCTGGCCAACTCCCTGTTCGCCGCCGGTCTCGTCGACGAGCTGCACGTCATGGTCGCCCCGGTCATGGTTCCGGACGGCATCAGGGCGTTCGACGAGGACGTCCTCCCGGCTCTGCGACTGGTCGACGTTCGCCGGTTCGACGGGTCCCAGAACACGCTGATCACGTACGAACGCGTTCCGGCTCGGTAGCCGACGCCGAGAGGCCGGGGGACACACCCCCGGCCTCCGCAACCGTCCGCACCACCGATCCAGAACCCCGGGCGCCTGCGCCGGCCCACCACTCCCGATGACGGGGTCCCGTATCTATTCAGAGTTTCACGCATTAGGTGTGAATTCTCGGTTAAAGGCCCTTGGTATGGACATGGCCTGATTTCGTCCCTACATTGCTTAGCACCCCCCGGTAGCCCGGCCCGGCCCCGCCCGGACGGCTATCCAGTCCACGGCTTCCAGGCTCCCCCCCGCCGGAAGCTCCTCAAGGAATGAGAGTCGACATGACCATGAAACAGCGAGGTTTAGGCGTCCTCCTGGCCGCCATGCTGCTGCTGGCGTTCCCCTTCGCCGCCCACGCCGCCGAAGGCGGCGACGCCTCCGGTCCGGCGGCCGCGGCGACCTCCACCACCGCCGACGGCCACCTGCTCGCCGGAGACCAGGGCGGACAGGGCGCCACGGCGGTGCCGTCGAAGGCCAAAGGCTCGCCGGTCACCGTCCAGCTGGCCTGGTACTACTACATCAGCTCGTCATGCAGCGGCTACGAGAACGCCATCGTCGCCGGCGCCAACTACTGGGGCGGCGGTGTGCGAACCGCTTCCAGCGGCACCCCGGTCTCATGCACGCCGGGCTACGTCACCGGGTGCGGCGTGTCCAATGCCGTCGGCTGCAACTGGAACCAAGGGGGCCGCATCGCCCTGTCGACGATGGTGCGTGACTTCGCCCTGCTCTCCGCGCACGAGTTCGGCCACAACTGGTACGGCCACAGTGCACAGGGATGCGCCAACTGGAACAGCGCCTACGACGTCATGAAGACCATGATGTGCTGATCGGCACGACCGTGAGGCCATGCGTGACCGGCGGGAGCAGACGCCGCCGCAGAGCCGTGGCGTGAACGACCGAGAACCCACCACGACACCGAAACGCACCTCGGTTCCCGGCATTCGGGGCCGTCCCGCCTCCAAGGCGAGACGGCCCCGATCGCGACTTCGCGGACTTCGTGCCACCGGGGCGAGCCCGGCCCCGACCTGCGCGTACGCACCCGCATCGACCGCACAGGGTGGGCCTTTCCCCGCGCGACTCCCTTGATCAGCAGTCTCAGCCACCTTCGCGCACGTCTCTTGTGGCCGCCGATCGACGGGACAGCGCGCGGCATCCGTTTTCAGTACGGTGAGGCTTCGCCGACTACGGAGCACATTGACATGGACGACACCTGGCTGGACGCCTGGCAGCGCGACGCGGCCGCCCTCACCGAGACCACGCGACGGCTCGCCGTGGACATCTCCACCCTGACCGCCAGCGCCTCCGATCCGGGCCGGCTGGTGACGGTGTCGGTCGACAGCGGCGGCCTCCTGCGGGACCTGCGCCTCACCCGGCAGGCCATGACTCGCCCACCCGAGGACCTCGCCGAGCGGATTCTGTCGGCGACTCGCCTGGCGCGCGCCGACATCGCCGACGCCGTGGCGGAACTGGCCGCGGCGGTGTCCGGCCCGGCTACCGAAGCCGCCAGGGAGATCGCCGACAGCTACCGCGATCGCTTCCCGAGGGAGGTCGCGCGATGAGCGGCGTCTTCGAGATCGACTACGCGGCGATGGCCGAAATCGCCGAGAAGCTGCGCTCGGCCGCACAGCGCACCGGCGAAGCCCAGAACGGTGCCGCCGGCGCCGACATCGACGGGACCGCGTACAGCGTGATCGGGCGCGCGGTCCCGCAGGCGCTGTCGGAGGTGCAGGGCGCCATCTCCGGAGCGCTGGAGGAGCAGGCGAGCAACTTCCTGCGGACCGCCGAGGCGGTCGAGAGCATCCTCGCCGACTACCGGGAGATCGACGCCAAGGTCTCGAACAGTATGGACGGGCTCGGTGACGGGCTCGGCTCGCGGACAGGACGGCGCCGGTGACCGATCTCTTCGCCGCCTTCGACTCCTACATCAAGGGCACCGACATCGGCCCGGCCGCCGCCGGCCGCCTGCATCCATTGGGCGTCGACCACCGGCCTTTCGCGCCTTTGGAGTCCAGCGGCCACGGCTGGCTGACACCGTACTTACGCCATCTCCGCGAACCCCTCGACAAGCTCGAAGGCGTACCCGAGGCCATCACCGCCTTCGCCGAACGCTGGACGCGGATCTCGGCGACCGCGCTGGCGGCGGCCTCCGAATACCGGGGCGCCTCCACGTCGGCCGTCGGTGGATGGGTGGGGCCGGCGGCGCTGGCCTTCCAGAACTTCACGCGGGAGAACGCCATCACCTCGGAGGGCGTCGGGGACGCCGCCCGCGCGATGGCGGCCGTCTCCGTGGCGGGCGGGGTGGTCGTCGCCGCCGCCCGCGAGGATGTGTGGGGTTTCGTCGCCGCCGCGGTCGGCGAACTCGTCGCGAAGCTGCCCGGCTGGCTGGCCGAGGAAGGCGGAAATCTGGCCACGGCCAAGGCCGCGATCCTCGTTCTCGCCCTGGCGGCCGTGGCGGTTTGGCTCGCCAAGATCACCGGTGTGCTGCGGAAGCTCTCCGAAGCGCTACGGGGTTTCATCGAGACCCTCAAGGGCCTCAAGGACCTCATCGAGAAGCTCAAGATGAGGAGTCCCGGCGGCGGCAAGAAGGAGCCCGCGGGCCCCGCCAAGCACACCGAACCGCGCAAGTTCCATGACCGGCACCACCTGAACCGGATAAAACCGAAGAGCGTTGTCGGGGCTGAGAACACCGTCGTCCTGCCGTGGGTGGACGCCAAGAAGGATCTCCAGGACATCAAGGACGGCAAGGCCGTGTGGAATCCTCAGACCAGCAGGTACGAGGTCAATGGACGCATCTACGGGTTCGAGCCGAACGGTACCCTCTTCCCGGCCACCGGCGACGGCTTCGAAAAGCTCAACCGGGGCGAGTACAAGGCGCTGCAGACCATCATCGGCTCCAAGGGCGATCTGGAGACCGCCCGCCACAACTGGGAGCGGGCCAGCCGCAACCATCCCGACATGGATGCCTCCTGGCGTCGCGCCTTGGAGATCTACAAGCACCACAA
This sequence comes from Phytomonospora sp. NPDC050363, assembly GCF_040655735.1. Lineage (NCBI taxonomy): Bacteria > Bacillati > Actinomycetota > Actinomycetes > Micromonosporales > Micromonosporaceae > Phytomonospora > Phytomonospora sp. NPDC050363. The sequence goes on along the minus strand of NZ_JBFAKK010000024.1, from coordinate 20,876 downwards.
GGACTACAAGGGCGGAGAATGAGCGTGGACTATGACATCCACTTCGCCGGCGACCTGGCGATCGACGAACTGACCGCGGTGCTCGTCGGCAGCTACAACGTCGAACGCGAGCGCATCTACGTCGGTGATCCCCACCAGCTGTACCGGCATCCCGGACCGGATCCGTACGTGATGATCGAACGGATCTCCTCGGTCGGCTTCGGCATCGAGTTCCAGGGAGATCCGGTCTTCGCCCGGGCCAACGGCGACATTCCCGAACGCGACCTGGCCGCCGAGCTGTGCCGAGCCTTGAACACCTCCGCCCTGCTCTCCACGGCGGGGCGGCCTCCGGACCACTGGACCCTGGTCGGCCCCGCGGGCGACCACGGGGAGGTTCTCGTCGACGGCGACGAGGCCGACGAGGGACGGCTGATCGTCGTGCGCGCCCTGGAGCCGATCTCGTCACGACCGGATCTGCCCGCGGCCCCCTGATCGGACGCGGATTCCTCGGTGCCGTCACCGATACCGCCAACTCCTCAGCAGTCCTGCGCGCTTTCGTGGCGGCGGCCCGGCCGGGTGGGCGGCGTCGCCGCCGCCCACCTACCGCTCAGATCCGCCCGGTGGTCAGCGCCCGTGAGTCAGGTGCCTGCCGTACCTTCGGCACGTCCGTGCTCTCCAGGCCCATGACCTGACCGGCGACGTACTGCGCCGACATCATGGCGCCCTCCTTCCAGCCGGGGAGCGGGGACACCTGGTCGCCGATGATGTGGAAGCGGCCGTCGGGGGCCAGGAGCCTGCCGTAGGCGACGCGGTCGGCGGGAGTGTCGATCCAGTCGGCCCAGCCACCGAGCTGGTACTGCACCTTGTGCCAGGCGATCGACATGCCCTGGCGGTTGGGAATGACGGTGTCGTCGCCGAACTCCTTGTGCAGGAGACGGCCTCCTTCGCGGGCGGTCTCGAGGCGCTTCTCATGGGGGAGGGCGCCGAGCCTGGTGGCGTTCTCGTAGGAGTTGTAGCAGCCGGTGAGGGTTCCTTTGGCGGTGAAGTAGTCGTAGGAGGGATACCAGACCTGCGTGATGAGGTGGTCGACGCGGCTGATGCCGCCGTACATCTGGTTGTCGTCGGATTCCCAGAAGCGCGAGTTGGCCTGCCAGCCCACCTTGCAGGCGGGAGCGAAGCGCGCGGTCTTGACCGCGGCGTCGAAGGTGGGCGAGAAGTTCGTCTTGATCGTCTGCAGCACGGGGAAGGGGATGCTGCTCAGGCAGTAGTCGACCCTGCGGGGCGTGACGGGCCGGCCCTGCACGCTCCAGCCCACCAACACCGCCGACCCGGCGGCTTCGGCCTTGACGTCGATGGAGGTCACCACTGCGCCGTAGGTCACCGGCACCTTCAAGGCGGTGAGGGCGCGCAGGAACCCTTCGGCGATCTGGTCCATGCCGCCTACCGGCTGGAACATCGTCGACTGCCACAGGTGGTCCATGGGCTGGTGGTAGTTCGTGAGCCAGTAGTCGGCGTCGATGATCTCGCGCAGGTCCAGCGGTGTCATCGGTTTGAGGGTGTTGTGCACGTCAAGCGGGTCGAGGTACCCGCAGCGGGTGGAGCCGTTGTAGTCAGAGCCCAGCGGCTTGCCGGTCTTGTCGCGCGGCAGGTCGCCGAAGGAGGCGAGCAGGCTGAGCAGCCTCGTCCGCCGTTGCGGGCTCAGCTCGGTGTCGAGGGCACCGCGTTCGACGGCCTTCGACAGCAGCGCCGCGAGGTGCCCGCGGGTGTCGTGGGTGACGCGGCGGTTGATCTGGGCGGTGCCGCCGAAGCCGCGTTCGGTCCGCACGAGGTTCGCGGCGGTCTCGGGCACGTACACCTCCAACGGCACCTTGAGATCGGTGCAGTACCGCAGGACGCGGCGGTGGTGGTAGGGAATCCGGCCCGGCCCGAGGTTGAGGTAGAGACCTTCGTCGAAGACGCACTTCTGCGTCGTCAGCCGGCCGTCGCCTTCGACCTCGGTGACCACGCTGCCGGTCCGGGCGGTGAGGCTGCGGCCGCCCGCGCGCTGTTGCGCTTCGAGGACCTCGACGGTGTAGCCCTGCTTGGCGAGTTCGTACGCGGCGGTCAGCCCGGCGATGCCGGCGCCGAGCACCAGGACGGTCTTACCGGTCCCGACGGCCTCGGGCGCCCGAGGCCGGCCGGTCGCGGCGGCGGGCACGTCGGTCGGTCCCAAACCGGTCATCGCCGCGAGCATGCCTCCGGCCGTCGCGGCGGCACCGGTGAGGAACCGTCGGCGACTGGCGTTGTGTGCTTCGTTCAAGGTCGTCTCCTCCTGGCGTCGTCGGCTGGCCAGTGGATCATGACCTTGTTCGAGGTAAATGTATCGATGCATGGCGGTTTCGGGCGGTGTCGGATCTCTGACTGGCGAACTTGGGCCGGAACACCCGCGCCGAAGCAAGACCACATACCTTGAAACGGACACGGTGAAGCGCGCAGGACGCTGCCCGGCCTACTGCTTGCGGGCCGGCTGACTCTGCCCGAGCGACGCCTCGGGTGCACAGTCGCCACGCGGCCTCCGCGTCCACCTCGGCGGGACGGCCGGTTTCACGCGCTGCCCTGCGCGCGTCCGCGAGCTGACGCTAACCGTTCGACACAGTGCGACCTCCTCAATGTATTGGTGAAGTGCACAGTCAGCGGACCCCAACTCAGCTGGATGTCGATATCTGTTTCGCCCGTGGAAAAGGTCTGCGGATGGCTCGGCATGTCGGTTTCTTGACATTGTCAACCCATTTTCTGTCGATACCCTTGCATTTGTTATTGGGGACCGCCATGCCTATTTCGCACCGGAGGACCGAGTTGGCAGGAGAGTTCACCGCGGCCGAGAAGATTCTCGTGCTGATCGGGGAGATGGGGAGCTTCACAGGCCCGATGGGCGTGTCCGAACTCGCCAGAGCCACGAGCATCACGAAGTCGACCGTGCATCGCTTGCTGATCACTCTCTTGGAAGCCGGTGTCGTTCATCGTGTCGAGAGTGGATACGCCCTGGCGGCGGGGACGATCTGGACCCGGCCCGGGCGGCTGCGTTACGGGCAGCTCGTGAAGGTCGTCAAGCCGTTCCTCCTCGAACTCTACGAGTCCACCGGGCGGGCGGCCTATCTGTCCGTGGCCACCGAACAGGGAGTTCTCGTCCTGGACAGTGTCCACTCCCACGCCTACTCGAGAATCGCCTTGTGCACCGCGAGCGTTGTTCCTCCACATTGCACCGCCAGTGGGAAGGTCCTTCTCGCTTTCGACACCGACTTGAGGCGCCGGTTCCTCCGTTCGGGGAACCTCAACGCGCTGACGCGGTTCACGATCACCGACGCCGACCGCCTGCGGCTCGAACTCCATGCGGCGCGGAGTCGGGGACTGGCCTTCGACCGGCAGGAACACATCCTCGGAGTCTGCGGTGCCGCCGCGCCGCTGCTGCGTTCGAACGGCAGACCCCTGGGCGCGATCGCGCTGGCCGACCGAGCTCGGGACTTCAGCCCGCGTGAGGAAGTGGAACTGCGCCGCGTCGCCCTCGCGGCCGGCCGTGCGGTGTCCCTCGGTCAACCGTGACCCGGCCGAAAACCGTTCCGTGTGGCAGGACAGGACGCCGCAACGAGTGGACCCGAAGCCGGCGGGCTTTAGCCTTGTACCCATGGCCGCTCGACGAATTTACCTTGTCGGCGAACCGTTCGAGTGCTTCGCCGACGGCGACCGTGTGACGACGCCGAAACGACTGTCCGCTGATATGGAAGCGCGTGGTAATGGAGCGGACTCCGGTGTGGAGCTGCTACCGGGACAAGGGCTTCTTGAGGCGGACTACGCAGAATTATCGCAGGAAGTCGCGCATCATTGCCGCCCTCGTGATCTGAGGGCGTCATCCCAATGGCGTGAGTCCGTGCCGGCCACGATCGGAACCTATAAGGACAACGTCGCCAACGTGCTCGTTTCCGATTTGCGGCAAAGCGGTGACAAGGAGTTCACCGCCGAGCTGGTGATCCACCCCCACAATGTGATGCTCATCGATCGGGACAACGGCGCCCGCCATGTCGCGGGCATGCTGGAAGTCGAGGCGTGCTTGCAGATGGCGATGGCGGTGACGGCTCAATACCTTTCGCCACCCGGTTCGGAGTACGCCTTCGTCACGTCCACGACGACGATCAATTTCCTCGCGTTCTTGTTCCCGCTCCCCGCGACGCTGACGCTGCTCGTGAACGGCATGGGAGACGCCGACGGGAAGTACCTGGAGCTGGACCTGCTCACCACGATCAGCCAGTCGGGGCGCCCGACGATGACCATGGAATTTCGGTCGAGGGCCTTCGACGTGGCGGTCCTGCGCGCGACCGAAAGGTCCCAGTTGGACAGGGCGCTCGCGTTCGGCCCGGATGAGACCGACGATCCCTCTATCTGAGGAAGGACCACCTTCATGCCCTCCGACTCTCTCAATGCCTTCGGGCTCAACGGTAAGAGCGCGCTGATCACCGGCGCGTCGCGTGGAATCGGGCGCGCGGTGGCCTTGGCGCTGGCCGGTGCCGGCGCCGACGTGGCGCTTCTGGCGCGCGACACCGACCTGCTCGACGACGTGTCGGCCGAGGTGAAGAAGGCGGGCCGGGAGGCTCTCGTGCTCACCTGCGACCTCGAGGATCCCGCACAGATCGACGCCTCCGTCGAACAGGCGCTGCAACGCTTCCCAGGCCTGTCCATTGTGGTCAACAACGCCGGTGGAATGTCGCACGTCGGCCCCTTCCTGGAACTCACCGACGAGGACTGGGCCCAGGTCTGGACCGGCAACCTCATCTCCACGGTCCGGGTACTGCGGCGGATCGCGCCGCACCTGATCTCCATTGCCGGCGGATCGGTGATCAACATGTCGTCGGCGGCCGGCCTCGCCGGTGTGCCGATGCTGTCGCATTACGCGGCGGTGAAGGCCGCGACGGTTTCATTGACGCGGTCCCTGGCGGTGGAGTGGGCTCAGCACGGCGTGCGCGTGAACGCCCTGACCCCCGGCTGGGTCACCACCGACCTCACCGAGAAGTTCTCCGGTCACCCCGACGTGTCGGCCGCCCTCACCGGCGACGTGCCACTGCACCGCTGGGGCAGCCCCGAGGACATCACCGGTGCCGCCGTGTACCTGGCCGCAGAGGCATCCGCCCTTGTCACCGGTGCTGTTTTGACCCTCGACGGCGGACTGCTGGCCCAACCTGGAGGCTCCGCCCTCACGGGCCTGCTCCCTCTCGGACGAATCTCCACCAGAGACTGAGGATCACGCGATGACAAGCGTTGACGAGACCCGCCTGGCCGAGGTGACCGAACTGATCGCTGGCATCCTCGAAGTCGAAGCGGACCAGCTGACCCCCACGACCCACTTCCAGGACGATCTCGACGCCGACTCCCTCACGCTCGCAGAAGTCGCGGCCGTGCTCGAATCCGACTACGGCCTCGCCATGGACCCCACACAGCCGCCGGTCACCCTCGCAGAGATCTTCGCCCTGCTCGACAAGGAAGGTCGGTGACGCCGCGCCGGCGCGTGGTGGTCACGGGACTCGGTCCGGTCAGCTGCATCGGAGTGGGACGAGACGCGTTCGGGAAGGCGATACTGTCCGGCCGCAGCGGCCAGCGCCCGATCACCTCCTTCGACACCACCGGATTCGACCATGCCGACGCCTGCGAAATCGCCGACTTCGACCCACGCGAGTGGTGCGAGCACGTCGATCCGCACTCGATCGGCCGCGCCGCCGGATTCGCCGTCGCCGCGGCTGGGCTCGCCCTCGCCGACGCGCGGTTGACACCGGAAGACCTCCGCCGGCAGCGAGTCCCGATCGCGGTGGGAACCTGCGATGGTGAGGCGGCCGAACTCGACGACCTCACCGCCAGGACCATGGCCGGTTTCAACACCGTGGGGATCGAAGAAGCGCGCCGGTACTCGCCCGTGCAGCTTCCGCTGAGCATCGCCAGGGACCTGCGGCTCGCCTCCATCGAGCCCGTACCGATCGGCACCGCATGCGCGGCGGGCAACTACGCCATCGGATACGCCTTCGACGCCATCCGCTGCGGGGACGCCGATGTGGCCCTGTGCGGCGGTGCGGAGGCACTGTCGCGGAAGCTGTTCAGCGGCTTCTACCGAGTCGGCACCATCGCCGCCGACGCCTGCCGCCCCTTCGACGCCCATCGCAGCGGCATCCTCACCGGTGAGGGCGCCGGGATTCTCGTCCTCGAAGACCTCGAACACGCCAGGGCCCGCGATGCGACCGTCCACGCCGAAGTCATCGGCTTCGGTGTCGGCTGCGATGCCAGGCATCCGGTCGCCCCCGACAGCGACAGCGTGGCGGCGTGCATACGACTGGCGCACGACGACGCCGGAATCGAAGCCGGGGACGTCGACCTGATCTCGGCGCACGGGACCGGCACCCCGGTCAACGACGTCACCGAGGTCGCCGCGATTCGACAGGTCTTCGGTGACCGGCCACCGCCCACGATCTCCATCAAGTCGATGATCGGCCACGCGATGGGAGCGGCCAGCGCGATCGCCGCGATCGCCGCGATCATCGCCCTCGAAGCACGGTTTCTGCCCCCGACCATCAACCACATCCGCACCGACCCGCAGTGTCCGATCGACTGTGTGCCGAACGTCGGCAGGCCCGCACCGCTCGACATCGTCCAGAACAACGGGCTGGCCTTCGGCGGGAACAACGCCGTCCTGCTCCTGCGCCGGCCGTCTTCACGAGAGGAGGCCCCCGCGTGAGGCTCGGCATCGACGGGTCGGCGTCCTGGTCGGTGCTCGGATCCGAACCCGGCGCCGTTGCGGCGGCGAGGGAGTCCGGCCGGTCGCCGATCGCTCAGCACGACCCTCCCCGAACCCCACCGCCCGGCGTCTTCCGCGCCGCCGGTTTCGATGTCCGCGCTGAACTCGGCGCCAGGGGCACGCGCAGCATGGACCGCGCGACGAGCCTGGCCATCGCGACAACCGGTCGCCTTCTCAAGGCCGCCGGGCCCGACCTCGACCGCGCCCGCACGGCGGTCATCCTCGGCACGACCACCGGCAGCGTCGGCTCCATCATGGACTTCACCGCCTCCACGCTGTCCGGTGCCAAGCCGTACCTGGTGAATCCGGGGAAGTTCCCGGTCACGGTCATGAACTACGCGGCCGGTCAGTGCGCGATCTGGCACGAGATCACCGGACCCAACGTCACCGTCGCCGGCGGCCGCAACGCCGTCGCGCTCGGCCTGATCTACGCGGCACGAATGCTCCGGTCGGGTCGCGCCGAGCACGTGCTGTGCGGCGCGAGCGAGGAGGACAGCCCTCAGCGGGCTTGGCTCGAATGGCGGGCGCGTGCCGCATGTGTCGAGTCGATCCCCGTCGCCGAGGGCTGCGTGATGTTCCACCTGTCGCGCCGCATCGACCCCGCACGGCCGAGCCTCCTGGCGGCCCGCACCGAACTCTGCGAGCTCGATGCCCCCGAGGAGGGCATCACCCGGTGCATCCGAAGCGCCGTCCGGGACGCGGGTGTACCGCCCGGCGAGGTGTGGGCCGTCGCCGGGAACGGCGCCCTGGACGGTCTCGAAGAAGGCGAGAACCGTGCACTTCGAGAGGTCTTCGGTCCGGCCGGATCGCGCCGGATCAGGGCACACGAGGCAGTCGGCGACACCTCGGCGGCGAGCGCCGGATTCCAGCTGCTCGCCTTGCTGGAACTGGCCGCCGGCAGCCCCGAGTCCAGCGGTCGGCCGATCGTCGTCACCTCGATCGACAGGTACGGACTCGCGTCGGCGCTCGTGGTGCGGTGCGGGTCGTGACGGCCTGGGGGATCACCGGCGTCGGAGCTTTCGCGCCCGACCTCGTGGTCGGAAACGACCAGATCGCCGCCGAGCTGGACGTGGATCCCGACTGGATCGAGCGCTATACGGGCATTCGGCAGCGACGGCGGACGCCGCCCGCGCACGCCTCCTCCGACCTCGCCGCGGAAGCGGCTCGGCGAGCGCTGGCCGACGCCGGGCGAGACATCGGCGAGATCGGGCTGATCATCGTCGGCACCTCCACGCCCGATGAGCTGGGCCCGTCCACCGCCTGCCGCGTCCAGGCGCTGCTCGGCGTCAGGGACATCGCGGTTCTCGATGTCGGCGCCGCCTGCGCCGGCTACCTCTACGGCCTGCGAGTCGCACGGGACTGGCTCGCCGCCGAGTCCCCGGCCGCCTGTGCGCTCGTCATCGGAGTCGAGGTCTACACCCGTTTCCTCGACCCGCGCGACCGTGCCACGGCCGTCCTTTTCGGCGACGGCGCCGGTGCGACCGTCGTGTCGGCCGTGCCCGATGGATACGGCATCGCTTCGGTCACACTCGGCGCCGACGGGACCCTCGCCGACCACGTCCTCATCCCGGCGGGCGGCAGCCGCCTTCCGTCGAGCCGCGAGTCCGTCGACAGCGGGGCGCACCACATCACCATGGACGGCCGCGCCGTGCGCGGCGTCATGGAGGACCGCTTTCCCCGGCTGGTCGACCAGGTCCTCGACGACCATGAACTCACCCTCGATGACATCGACCTCCTGGTCCCGCACCAGCCGAATCCGCGCGCACTGCAGAGGTTCGCCGGCGAGATCGGGCTGCCCATGGAACGAGTCGTGATCATCGGCGAGACGCTCGGGAACATCGGCGCCGCCTCCATCCCGTCCGCGCTGGCCGAGGCAAAGAGGAACGGGCGGATCAAACCGGGGGACCGGATCCTCGCCATCGCCGTCGGCGCCGGAATGACCTGGGGCAGCGCCCTCTTGCGCTGGGCGCCCTGAAGGAAGGATGACCATGCCAATCGACTCCGTCTGGCGGATCTTCGACAACGAGCTGTTCGAGCAGCGCCCCGGTCTGACCGCGGCCGAACGCCACCGCCTCACATACGAGCGCCTTCGTCACGTCAACGCGGCGATCGGTTCAGGCGCCGCGCTGCTCATCGACCGCGCGCGCATGAACGCGCTGTTCGCAGCGGCGGCCGTCGTCGACCCGGTCCTCTTCCACGCGATGATCCTGCACTACCCGCTGTGCCTCGGCTTTGTGACCGATCTCGGCGCCGGCAACCCCGAGACCGCCGATTGCCTCAGCCGGCTCGAAAAGATGGACAGCGTCGGCGTGCTGCTACTGACCGAGGCCGGCCGCAGCGGCAGTCACCTCGCGACGGCCACCGAGGCGATCTATGACCACGACGGCCGCCGGTTCATTCTCCACACGCCGGAACCCGCCGCCGCCAAGTTCCCCGCCGCCGCCGATTCCGCCACACCTAAGACCGCGGTCGTCTTCGCCCGACTGCGCGTCGACGGTCGTGACGGAGGGGTGTTCCCGTTCCACCTCGACGTCCGGACCGATGAGGGCGTACGGGCGGGCGTGGCCATCGAACCCACCGAAGAAGCCACCGGCCTTCCGCATGACTACGCCACCGTCACCTTCGACCATGTCCCCGTTCCCTACGGGCACTGGCTGCGCGGCGAGGCCGCGATCGACGAGCACGGGACCTTCACCGACCCGGAGGGTTCCATCGCCGGCCGGCTCCGGCGTTCCCTGGCGATGAGCCGCCCGGTATGGCGCGCGATCGTCGCCGCCTCGGCGGGGATCTCCCGGGCCGCGGTGACCATGGCGCTTCGGTACTCCTACCGTCGAACCACCGCGGGCCCGCTTGCTCCGGACTCACCGGTGATCGCCTTCCGCAACCAGCAGCTGGCGCTGTTCGCCGCTCTCGCCGACAGCGTCGCGTTGACCGTGATCACCGAGCGGTTCGAACAGCCCGACATCGCGGCCGCCCGCACGGGGGACACCGGGATGGGGTGGGCGCCGTGGTCCGCGGTGGACCTAGAACTTCCCCTGCTCAAGGCGACAGCCGTTGACACCGCCCTGAATCTGGTCGGCACATGCCGGGCCCGATGCGGAGCAATGGCGAGCGTGGCGACGAACCGGTACACGGCTTACCACGGCCTCCTCGACGCCTACGTCTCCGCCGGAGGCGACAACCAGCTCATACTCCTCGACACCGCCCGTACGATGATCGCCGACGGCGATCATCCGGCCCCCGACACGGCCGATGTGGACATCACCGAGCCGCAGGGGTGGCTGTTGCTCGCCACCGCCACCGAGAACCGTTTGAGGACGAGCCTGGCCGCCGGGCTCAACGCGGCCCGCGGTCGTGGCGAGGACGAGTTCACCGCCTGGAACGACCACCTCGACCTCGCGCTGCGCGCCGCGACGGCTTACGCCGACCGCGTCGTTCTCCAGGCCTTCACCGACGCCGTCCAAGCCGCCGATCCCGCCGACCGCGAAGGCATGTCCCGGCTGGCCGCGTTCCACGCCTGCACCTGGATCGATCGCCGCGCCGGTGAGATCCTGCGAACCGGCGCCGGCACTCCCGATCAGGTCAAGGCGGCGGGACACGCTCGCCTCCGCCTCGCCGATGCCCTCGTCGAGACGGCTCTGGCCACCGTTGACGCCTTCGCGATCCCGCCCCGGCACCTCAGCCCGATCCTTGCCGGAGAAGGCGACTACCTCGAGATCCTGCTCGGTGGGCGCCGCACGGCGGCACCGGCTCCGCCGGCGTGATGCCGACGAACCGGTGCGGCGCGTTGGTCGGGGTGTACGGCGCGTTCTGACGGGCGTTGTCGGAGGAAGAGCCGCCGACAGGCGCACGGAAGCGACGTCGAGCGCCGCGCCTGACGTCGATCTAGTCGGGTCGCCCGAAGATGGTGAGCCCTCCGGAGAGCCGCTGCCGCGTGTCGCTCAGACCGAGGTGCGCGTTCCGCATGGCCCGGGCGAGGGGAAGGCCTTCGGCGTAGCGGTCGTAGACCTCGGCGAGCATCTCGCCGGCGACCACGTCGTTGATGTCCCAGAGCCCGCCGATGACTTGTGAGCTTCCCGCCAGCAGGCAGACCAGCGCGGTGGTGAGCGTGTCCGTTCGGGCGTTCGCCTTGGCCGACCAGCAGCTGCCCAGCACGACCCTCGGGGGCAGGCGCATGTTCAGCAGCGCGGTGGGCGACGACGGGCCTTCGGGGAAGAGCAGCCGGTACTCGAAGCCGTCGCCGGACTCGCCGTGGACTCCGACGGTGAGCAGGTCGAACTCACCGGTCTCCAGCGTTGACGCCAGCTCGGCGATCGTGTGCACCTGGGTGAACCGGATCGCTCCTGAGGCGTGCAGGGCCAGCAGCCTCGACAGTTCGAGTGCCGAGCCTCGAAGGCCGCGGCTGTCGAAGATCCCGATGACGCGGGCGACCTCCCGTCGGGGCACCGGCGCGAGTCTGGCGGCGCTCTGGAGGGAGATCGACGTGAAGATCTCCTTGGTGCCCTGCGGCGCCAGCCTCGGCCACGGCAGGCTCCAGGTGAGGCGGTCGGGGATGACGATGAGGTTCTGGCCTACTTCGCCGCTGGGGACGTCGACGAAGATCAAGGCGGAGAGCCGCTCGACCGCGTCCTGGTCGACGTCCTCGGATTCGGCTCCCATGCAGTCGATCAGCAGAGCCGTCTCCTGCTTGGTGAGCGGCACCCGGCGGACCAGCGGAGGAGATCCCGCGACGGCCACCACCGTGACCAGCATCAGGGCCTTCGGCATCTTGACGAGGTCGACCCACACCTTGCCGTAGTCCGGGAAGTGGTCGAGCGTGGATGCGGCGTCGGGGTGGATCTGCGTGAGCAGTTCCGACAGTGTCAGGTCGGCCATGGCGTCCCCGCGGAACCGGTCGAGTTCGCTCCGGCTTCGGCCGATCGCGGTACCGCCGCGGTATTCCCCCATGAAGTCCGAGATCCGCGCGATGGGCGACGACCTGTCGCCGGCCTCATAGATGTCGATCGCCTGCCCGAGAAGCATCGTGAAGGTCTGCTCTACCGGGATGAGCGATCGTGCGGACAATATGTCGTCGCGTTCCAGCCGGTCGAGGGACGCCGTCAGCGCGGCCGTGGACGCCAGAGTGCCCTCGCCCAGCCGTGACACCTCGGCGAAGGCCCGCATGGACGCCCGAAGAGGACTCGGACCCAGCTCCGCGACTGTCTCCTCCAGCAACCGAACCGCCGCGGGCCAGTCCTCCCGCTGCATCGCCACCGCGGCCCGGTTCATCGCGCTGCCCTCCTCGGCGCTGTACTCCGGAGAGATCCGGGTCGCGTCGACCACCCGCGCGTAGAGGCTCACGACGGCGTCGTAGGCGGGGTCGGACCTCGGAAGGTTCGCCATGATCGCGTTGAGGGCCGCGATCGCGACGTCTCGATCCGCCAGCTTGCCCGAGGCCATGCTGATCCGGGACCGGTAGAACTCGACGAGACCGCGATACCCCGCCGACGTCGCCGCCGCTTGGAGCCGGTGGACGACCTCGGAGAGCAGATCGCCGTCGCCGATCGAGAACGCCGCCTGCGCGCAGGCGGCGAGGAGCTTCGCCTTGCCGACGTCCGTCGAGCGCTCAAGCTGGAACAGCAGACCGCGCACGAGAGCGGCCGTGGTGAGACCCGGCAGCTCGTGCGACCGGGTCGCCCCCGCCAGGGAGGAAATGAGGAGCAGAACGGCCCGAGAAGGCCGGTCCGAGAACCAGGTGTCCGCCAGGTGTCGCGTCCGCTCGGCCTCCGGGACCCTGTTCGACGACCGGTGCCGTTCGGCGACCTCGGCGAGCAGACACCCGAGCAGACAGCGCACCAAGGGGGTCGGATCCCGGCCGGAGAAGTGCGCGCCGACGGCATGCACGATGTGATCCAGGGCGGCTTCGTAGACCGGTTCGCGATGGAGTACGAGGTACAGACGCGCGATCGCCTGCACGTCGACCAATTCGTCGCCGTCCAGCTCGTCGGAACTTCGCACCCGCAGGCCCTTGCGCACCCAGTCGGTGACCTTGGCCTCGAACCTGCGCCGCAGACTCACGGCGAACCGTCGTCCGACGGCGGGAAGACGGTCTTGGCGAGGAGTTCGGTGATCTCGGCGACCGTCGCGCCGCTGGGGAAGGTTCCCCGCAACTGCCCGCCGGGACCGATCGCGTCGATCTGTACGCCCTGACCCCCGCTGGACCGCGCGGGCCTGTTGAGGAGCAGAGAGACGCGCGTCGCGACGTCGGCCAACGTCTGCGGGGCCTGCAACAGCGAGATGACCATGGTGACGGGGGTCAGGACGTCGATCACCAGGGCCCAGCCCGAACTTCGCCGCCCCTCGGGCTCGGTCGCCACACCGTCTCGGATGAGCAGCTCGGCGAGTTCCCTGCTGACCTCGACCCGAATCGCCTTGCTCGCCATGTGAATCCTCCAGAGCAGGTGGACGATGCACAAGCCAAGCATTTCGCGGCGCCGATGTCAGCGGCGAGTCTCCCCGCGGAGGGGAAGGTCCGCATTCCCGAAAGGGCAAGGTCGCGCGTTTGCGGGATCTCTCCGGTCGTGGCTCGAAGAAGCCCCCTGTCAGCGTCTGCGCAGCCCCTTCACCCCGAGCCAGCCGATCGTGCTCGCGAGCACGAGCGACCCGATGATGAGCACCGCGTGCACGTACAGGAACGACGTCGGCGCCGACCCGTCCCAGGACCGCTCGTCGTTCCAGATCGCCAGCGCGAATCTGGGCCAGATCACCCAGTTCCACAGCGCGACCAGGAGCAGGAACACCGACCATCGCCGCGAGAGTTTCACGCTCGGCAGTATGCCCCAGGCCCGTTGCGCCGGTGCGGTGGCCACGCACGCCGGGGCCCGCCGTGCATACGATGCCCCGATGACCTCCGAGACACCCTTCACTCGCGGCGAGGCCCTCCGCTTGGCCCGGCAGGGTTCCCGCAACCCGGACAGCGTCCAGCCCTACCCGCACGAGGAGCTGGAGGCGGCACGGTTTGGCCGAGGCTACGCGTTCACCCAGGTGGTTCCCGCCGACTGGGGCGACGTCCCCGGATACGTACTGGTCACCCCAGAAGGCGTGGTGGCCGCGGGCCTGATCGACGGCACTTGGTCGCTCGACGGCGTCATCGCTGAGCACCTCGCTCGCCACGCCCACGCCCATCGCGTGATCTCCGACGAGCAGCTCGGGCCGTCGCAGCGGCTCGCCCTGGCCGCGTTCGCCTCCGGTGCCGACCGCATCGCGGTCTATCCGGAGGTGAGTACCCGGGATGCGGCGACGGCCGACCACGCGGAGTACGTCCTCCTCGTCATCCGGCGCTTTGCGCGTCCCGGGCAGGACGGCCGTCGTGTCCTAGCAGGCAACGACCAGCTCCTCGAAAGCCCCGAACCCGGCCGCCGGTACACGCATCCCTGCCCGCTGTGCGCACGACCATCCGTCCACGCGGAGCGGTATCCGCGCTCGGTCTGCGACCACTGCTTCGCGCGGACCACCGACTCGGCCGGGCGTCCCGTCAGCGGGGCGAACGTGAGCCTCAGCGGAGGCATGGTCGCTCACTACACGGATACGCCCGACGGCGTGCGTGAGGAGTGCGTCGAGGTCACGCGCACCGGACGCTGCCTGATCGACGGTCGCCCGGCGCACATGCAGGAGGCGCGTTTCGGCGGGATCGTGGTGGAGGCGGGGGAGTAGACACGGTTCGATTGCAGCCTTTGCGACTCGGCCACGTGTGCCGTGGTGGCGGTCGCGACCTCGAGACTTAACGAAGCGCCGAGCACCTACGCGAAGGATCCGACCTCGTCGAGGTAGTCGAGATTGGTGCCGGGAGTGAGTCGAAGTGCTCGGATCGGGCAGGTCCTCGCCGGGTGCGGGATGCCGGGATCATCGCCTCGCGGGGCGCTCGCCCGGCTGTCGGGCCGACAAGGATCGCGTGCAGCCGTTCACGTGCCTTGTCGAGGCAAATGATCTCGAGGCCGGTTCCCCATCCTGGGAAACCGGCCTCTGACCTGCTACTTCTCGGTGCAGCCTGGGCGACGCCACTACAACGTAAAGTACGAGCTCAAGGCGCTAGAGGCGCTGCTACGGAAGCTCCCAGATCTATCTGAGGTCGCCGTGCCTGCGGATGCCGTCTCCATCGAACCCTTGCCCGGCAAGAAGAAGTACCTGACACCTGAGCAGGAGCTGGAGGTTGTGGCCGGCTACCTTGCCGGGTCGACAGCACGCGAGCTCGGGGCAAAGTTCGGGGTCCATCGCAACACAGTGGGCCGGATCTTGAAGAAGCATGGCGTGGCTATGCGGATGCAAGGGCTGGCAGCTGGGCAGGTCGATGAGGCGGCTCGACTCTACGAGGCTGGCTGGTCGCTAGCGCGGATCGGCGACCGGCTCAAGGTCGACGCGGAGACGGTGCGAAGTCGGCTGCGGGAGCGAGGGGTTCGGATGCGAGACCCGAACGAGCGAATCTAGCCCAAACGATGGGTACTGTCCGGCGCCTGGGCGGCGGGAACGGCCTACTCGCTGCCGCCAGCATCAGCAGGATGGAAGTAGTGCCGAGGGCCGTGGGCCGCGTGAGGCAACGCAATAAGGTGTGTCCCGGAGATGATCGACTGCGCTGGGTGCAGGTGGCTCCCCATCAGACTGACCAGCGTGGCGGCGACTGCGGCAAGGTCAGCGGCTGACCCATGGAAAGTCGGGACCGAGCATCCTCGGGTTGGAACCAGTTCAGCACTGTCTGTCGGTTCCTGCCAAAGAGGGTGGTACAGCTCAAGCTTGCTGTTGCCCAAGATCGCCTGTCCAGCTCCTTGGTCGATCTCGGACGGGACGAGTTTCGTATCCAAGGCACAGAGATTAACGATTCCCAAGGTCCCAGAGTCGGAGTCGGTCGAGACCTGGGCGATCACGGCCCTCCGCTGTGGTTCATCAGCAAACGCATCGAGGTACATCGCGATGCTGTTGCTGACTGTTGCGTCGACAATCAGATCGGTTGCCAGAAACGTCTTCGGAGCATCCGGGATACTCCCAGATGCGACGGCTACGGTCAGATCGTCGCTGATCGAGCGCAGGCGCGCGGCGAGGGCATCGGCCTTGGGTAGGCCGATGTCATCTTCAACGTAGTTCTGGCGAACGAGCAAGCCACCGGTGATCGTTCCGGGATCGCAAACCGTGATCTCGGTGGCTCCAGCACGTGCGATGAACTCTGCGATCCAAGAGCCGAGCCCCCCGCATCCCCACACATGGACCTTCTTGCCAAGGAACCCGTTAACGGGCCGGCGATCGTCACGGCGCGTCGTGACCTCTTGCCGTTCATCGGACATACTGCACCACTCAATCAAAATCTCGGTCTTGATCTTTGCTGGGGCAAGGTCAACCCCCGTGCCTTGTTCCCGGGCGAGTCTCCGCAGATCGTCGGCAGTCGAAGATGGAAGTCGGCCACCCAAGAGGTGAGCCGGTCCGCCAACAGGGTGCGGCACTGCGACCACGAAGTACTGTTCGCTGCCTTCTGGGTTCCGAAGCGCGCTGGCAAGCAGCATGGTCAGGAAGGCCTGCGACGGCATCGAAACCCGAGCAGCACCGGCACCCAAACCGTCCTGCTCCGGGCCGTCCAACCGGGAGAGGAACACCGCAAACGTGGTGGCTGCGCCCAAGGGCAGGTCGCCTTCGAGAGTGAAGGCAAAAGTGTGATGACCGAGCGCCGCCTTCGACCAAGTCAGGTCGAATCGGTGATCTGATCGCGCCACAAGGGTGATGGCCTGGTAGCGCTTCAAGGGACCAGCATCGCGGACCACGATCGTCGGTGTCCCGGCCGTCTGGTGGAGCACGCCTCCAACTGCGTGGTACATGGCCGTGGAGGCATCAAAGTTGCCGCCCGCGGCGTCCGTGAGCCAATCCCAGAGACGGGTCAGAAGACCAGCAATGCCTAGCCACGGCTGCCATTCGCGAGAGGGATCCAGGTAGATGCACAGTCGGATGCCTTGAAGCACGTGGGGGTGGCCAAGGAACCTGAAGTGATCGACTTCGACGGTTGGCGGCAGCAACGGCGAGGAGCGAAGGCGAAGGATGAACTCCTCATCGTCTTGAATCCGCAAGCCGCCCTTGGTCCGCGGGATACCAGCTGTATGGAGCCCGACACGAAACAGGGCATCTCCGCCCGCGTCGAGCTGCTGTCGGAGGATGCGTAGTTCGCTCGGTCGCTGCCTCGCCAACTCCTTCAGCTCCACCAACAGCTGCTTCTGCCAACCCGTCAGCTGGTGACGCCTCGTCATCCGGCGCGGCCTGACCGCCCGACTATGGAGGTGGTGGCCGTCGCCGCTGCCGCTGCCGGGAATTTCGCGCTGCTGGACGAGGTGTTGGGGGGCTTGAACCCGTCGCCAAAGAGGTCTTGCCACAACTGCACGCTGCGATCCTTGTCGGTTTCCTGGTAGGCCTCCTCGATCTCTGCGGCGTGAGCATGGATGCGGTCGCGGAAGTAGCTGTAGGTCGACTGCTCCCAGCGGTGATCGAAGGTCACGCCCGAACCCGACGGATCGGCAATGGACGGCTTATACGGTCGCGCCTGAAGCCACTCGTCGAGGTCTTTGACCACGTGCAGCAGTGTGGTGGGCACGTTGCTGTAATAGCTGAGGTCTTGGAGTTTCCGGAACTCCTGAACCTGATCACCAAGCAAGGTAGTCAAGAGAATCGACCGAGTCCCGGTGAATGAGTTCTTGTGATCCCGCAGGTACTTCAGCAACCGGATCACCTTTCGAAGGTTTCCGTTAGCGAGGGCATCCTTGTTCTTCATCCATTCCGTGAAACCCTGTGGATTGGTCGACTCCCACGTGTTTTCGTCACGATTCACAATCACCTCGCGCCCGTCGGAGAAATTCAGGTGCGGCACGATATCGAGGTGCATTGAGTTCGAGTAGACAAGCCGGACGCACCGACACTTTCGGGATAGCGGCATACTGCGATACTTTTTGTGGCGCTTCAAGGCAGCATAGACCTCATCGATGTACGTCTTTGGACTGCCCGTCCACTCTGGACATTCGCTCATATCGAGCATGAAGTCCGCGTCGAACTCGTTGTCGCCGACCGGGTTGATGATCGTTCTGTGAGCCCAGGAGCCTTGCGGCATCTTGCCGATGATCATTGAACCGATCTGCTCATCGGCCTTGAGTGCCTTGTACACGTTGTCGACACGCTCGCACAGCAGATCGAGCTTGTATTGACTTAGGTTGACTGTATCCTGCAGTAGTACGTTGAAGTGATCGGCGAGCTGCATTAGACGAGGTCTCCATTCGGAACGCTGGGGCTTGTTTTAAGTTCGAGAGCATTGGTATATTTACCATCGCTGCGGTCATAAATGACCAAACTCGGGTGCACATTTGCATCATGGAGTCGGCCCAGCGCTAGAGCGGCAGACACGGGCACTGCGGCTAGTACATGTAGCCGCCTGATTTGTTTATGCTCAGCCTCAAGCGTAGACATGAGTGATCGCAAGGTGGAGGCGTAAGCGTCGAGTGTGTGCATAGTAGCGATGATGTCAATCGAAGGCGTTGCGCCTTCGGGACTCACCCTCCAAAGCGGAAGGTCTTGAAGACTGGTAGGTAGTTCAGCTTCTTGGACACTTCCCGAGACGTTCAGCAACAGCACGCCTTCTTCCTTATTTTTCTGCGTGCCGTTCTCGGCTTCCACGCGAAACTCCACAACGGATTCATCAGACTCTGGCCATGCCCAGCTCTGAGTGCTGCGGTGCCTCTGGTAGATCGTAACTGCGAATGTGTCATCGATCTTAGATCCAAAGTAGACCAAAAGCGGTAGCCGCGCGAACCCAAACACGCTCACGTGCTCAACAGCGTCCTGCCTGAGAGCGTCCCCCAGGCGATGCTCCAGAACCCGATCAATCTGTCGACAGCACTGCTGCCAGTAGGCCGCGTCCGCCGGATCCTCACCAGGTATCTGACGTACGTCTACCTCGAAACCGTCGCCGTGCAGGCTCAGCGGAAACTCCGGGAAGCGTCCTTCAGACCGGATCACGGCCTCAGCGGTGGTTGCCTTCGTAAGTTCGACCTCGTGGCCACGAACGCTTCCGATGAGACGAATCACTGCAGTACCGGCTGCTGGATGAAGTCCGGTCAACCTGTGGATCCACTCCTCGCGCTGCTGCTTCAATCTGCGGAGGCGGTCCACTGTCATCAGATCCAGAGCGCCTGCACGGTCGATCTCGTTGTGCTCGCCGCGACATAGCAGCATGAGGTTCTCGGCACGGTCACGCTTCTGGATCGGAAGCGGATCTTGACCGCGCGGGGAGCCGGCGGCCGTGTCACGCCCCACGATGTGGGCTAGTTCCCCGAGAGTGAAGTCCTGGTACGTCAACTTTCCCTCGAGAAGGTACGTGCCGCAGATCTGGCACCGACCTCCCGACCGAACCCAGACTTTGAGACGTTCCACTTCGGAGATTGCCAAGGGAACCTCCACCTCTCGAGCCACAGGCGGTCACGGATTGATCGCCTAACTTTTCGGAGCATGATTAGATGATCAATAGGTTCGGGCCTTTGTGGGGGCCCTGGAGCCCGATCGAACTGGCCGCGGTGGCCGAATCAAACGGGTAATCAGTGAACTACTGTCACCCTAGGCTGGCTGCGAAGAGCCCACATCGGATGTATGGAGGCCCTTCATGGCTGTTCGGCGCTCTGTTCGGAGACTAACCTTCTAGAATTGAAAGCTATTTGGGAAGAAAAGCCTGCGCGATTGGGCAGATACCCCGCCCTGCACTGGCACGCATGGAGACACGGCCACGCATGATCCCTCCATGAGATCAGATAGCGGCGGAGATGCCCGGGTGGTTGTGGCCGCCATCATTCGATGATCGACGGGCAAGACGCTCCGTTCGCCGCGCGCGCCTGCGACGAGGGCATCGCCTGATGACGAGGCTGGCTGGTGGTGCTGGAGTGGCGTATTACGAATCTTGAGCGGACGAGATCGCTGAGGAAGATCCCTGTGTGGGAGCCATGTGCGATTATGGAGTAGAGGCTCTAGCTCTTCGAAATCCAGGTCGGCCACCTTGGTCGGCCGCGTCCACACGGGGGCGCCGATGACTCATCATCTCGCACCGTACCGAAGGCTTACTACGCTAGTAGCGTGCATTCTCAGCTTGAGTGTAGCGGGGGTAGGGCTGGCCGCCGTCTGGTTGGCGCAGCTAGATTGGGTAGAGCGAACCTGGATTTGGAGCGAACTCGCCAATGCGCTAGGCGGTGTACTCCTTGCGCTCGGCATCTTTACGCTCGTATGGGAGACGTTTGCCAAAAGGCACTTTGCGCGCGAAGTATTTGAGGTCGCCCACCTCTCACAGGATCTTCGGCAAACAGGCCTCCGTTGTATCGGTGTCGATGCGACTGGCGGCCCTGAGTGGGACGGTTTGTTTAAAGGGGCGCGGAAAATCGACATCGTAGTAGCCTGGGGTCTGAGCTGGCACCGCGCCAATCAAGGCTATCTTCAAAGAGCGCGGGATAAAGGCGCTAAGATTTGCGTCTACCTGTCCGACGCTGAGGACGACCCTACCGTCGAGTATCTAGCGCTCATCTTCGGATACACGAGCGATGTTGTGAAGCAAAAGATACAAGAAGCGAGCCGTGCATACAAAGGCCTGCGCACAGGCCAGTACAGAGATCGGGTGCAGATCTTCTATCTTAAGGGTCACCGGCCGTACTCATTCTACCAGTTTGACCGACGAGCTCTTTTGTGCCTCTACAGATACCAGCCCGGACGTGAGGCTGCGCTCCCATTTTTCATCTGCGCAGAGGAAGGGAAGCTGTACGACTTTGTGCAAGAGGAACTTGCGTTCGTTCGATCGCACTCGCGTCCGGGCTTGTAGAGCGGGTATTCGACTACCGGACAAGCCGTTGTGTCTTGAGATCGACCAGGAAGCCGGCCCAGGCAATGATGTCTGAACTCAAGACCGGGTGACCCTGATGGTTGGCGTCCTTGGAGTCACGGACGAATACGTTCGCAGGTCCCATTGAGGTTCCCCCGGCTGCTCGGAGGCTTTTGATCATGGTCTGATAGGCCGTGTAGGAGGTTTCCTTGTCTGCCCCTCGCAAGTACCCCCAGGAGC
>NZ_JBFAKK010000023.1:0-58163 GCF_040655735.1 Phytomonospora sp. NPDC050363 | reverse complement strand
ACTCCGTCCCAAACCCTGCTGGGAGGCTTCGCCCCCAGACCCCCACCAGGAACTCCGTCCCTGGACCCGGACCTCTCGCCTCGGCTACGGGCCGTTCGGTCTCGGACTATGTGCGGCCGGCTACGCCTCGGCCGCAAGCCGCAAGCCGCAAGCCGCAAGCCGCAAGCCGCTGGCTGGCCGCAGGCCCGCCATTCCTCCGCCCGCCCTGCGCCAGGCACCCGTTAGCCCTCACCCTGTGCCCCCAGCCCTCAGCCCCCAGTCCCCCAGTCCCCCAGTCCCCGGCC
Organism: Phytomonospora sp. NPDC050363; assembly: GCF_040655735.1. Classification (NCBI taxonomy): domain Bacteria; kingdom Bacillati; phylum Actinomycetota; class Actinomycetes; order Micromonosporales; family Micromonosporaceae; genus Phytomonospora; species Phytomonospora sp. NPDC050363. Next base: position 57,879 of record NZ_JBFAKK010000023.1, on the reverse strand, counting down.
GCTACCGACAACCCGCCCCCACCGTCACGTCAGCAACCGCCGGCGGTACCCCTCGGCCACCGCGGATGCCCGGTCGCGGGCCCCGAGTTTGTCGTAGATGTGCTGTAGGTGCGTCTTGATGCTGGCCTCGCCGATGAACAGCGCTTTGGCGGCCTCGCGGTTCGAGTTGCCGTTGGCGACGAGTTGGAGCACCTGCTTCTCGCGGTCGGTCAGTGTCCCTGCGCCCGGTCTGCGGACCTGCCCCATGAGGTGTTGTGTCACTGTCGGCGCGAGGACGGATTCTCCTCGGGCGGCCGCGCGGACGGCTCGCGTCAGTTCGTCGGGGAGGGCGTCTTTGAGGAGGTATCCGATGGCGCCGGCTTCGATCGCGGGCAGGACGTCGCTCTCGCTGTCGAAGGTGGTCAGGATCAGTACTCGGGTGCCCGGTGCCTGCTCGCGCAGGGCCGCGGTGGCGGCGACGCCGTCCATGCCGGGCATTCGCAGGTCCATGAGCACGACGTCGGCTGCGAGCTGCTTCGCGCGTTCGATGCCCTCGGCGCCGTCGGCGGCCTCACCGACGACGATGATGTCCTCGGCGTCGGCGAAGGTGTCGCGGAGGCCGCCTCGCACGATCGGATGGTCGTCGACGATCACCAGTCGAATCAATGCTCGGTCTCCCCTTCTGCCCTCGTGCCCCCGGGGGCGATCGCCGGAACGCGCGCGCTGACGGATGTCCCTTCACCGGGTGCGCTCTGCACCTCTATGTGTCCGCCGACCCCTCTGATGCGCTGGCGCATGCTCGTCAGGCCGAAGCCGGTGCCGACCTCCGTCGCGAACCCGCGTCCATCATCGCGCACGTCCAGCAGCACCTCGGGGCCCGTGTACGACAGCGTGACGCCGACGCGTGTGGCCTCCGCGTGCTTCGCCACGTTGGTCAGGGACTCCTGCGCGACCCGGAAGAGCGACACCTCGATCGCCGGGCTCAGCGGCTCGCGGGTGCCGGTGACCTCCATCCGCGCGCTGATCCCGTGGTCCCGCGACCAGCGTTCGGTCAGCGTGCGCAGCGCGTCGGGGAGGTGCGCCCGCCCGAGTTCCCGGGGCGCGAGCGCCCGCACGGACCGTCTTGCCTCGGTCAGACTGCTGCGCGCGAGCCGAAGCGCCCGCGCGACGTGCTCTTCGGTCTCGCCTCGCCCACTCGCCGCACGCTGTGCCGCCTGGAGCTGTGTGATGATGCCGGCGAGTCCCTGGGCCAGTGTGTCGTGGATCTCCCCGGCCAGTCGCTGCCGCTCATCCTGCGCCCCGGACTCACGGGCCTGCGCGACCAGCTGCGCGTGGAGTCCGGCGTTCTCGTGCAGCGCCGCTTCGAGTCGCTCGACGAGTTCCTCCCGCTTGCGTTCCTCGGGTTCGCTGCGCGCGGTCAGCAGGATGCCCACCCCGATCGCCGCGGTCTGCACGGCGACGATCAGCACGAACTCCGCGAGGACGTCGGCGGTCGGCTCGGCCCACACGCGCATCGCCGAACCGTTGAGGACCACGGAGGTGGCCAGGACTCCGAGCACTCCCAGCGGCCACGGCCTGAGCAGGTACGCGTGGAAGAAGCCCGCGACGGTGAAGACGATGAAGATGTCGGCGTACGTCATGAGGGCGACGCACAGCACCAGCAGCCCGACGAAGAAGACGGCCGTCGACACGGGCCGAAGCGTCCTCCTCTTGATGGGCAGCGTGTGACCGAACAGCACCCACGGCACCGAGACCGCGACCAGCCCGAGGACGGATGCGCCCTCGGGCCAGAAGCGTTCACCGGAGGCCGGGAGCACCCGTGTGAAATAGATCGCCGTCGAGATCGTCAGCAGGAGCCAGGGCGTGATCAGCTGCAGCAGGTCCCAGACCCGCAGCTGCTCCTTCTTCCAGGCCAGCCGGGAGCGGTGGGCCTCGGCGACGGCGGATTCGTGCGTGCCGAAGCTCGGGCGCTCGCCGGTCCCGGCATCCCGCGTCATCGACATCTACTCCCAGCGGAAGAGTTTGGCGGCGATCGCGCTCCCGGCCACCGCGATACCCGCCATTATCGCGATCTGCAGCCAGAAGGGCCGGCCACCGGCGGTGGCGGTGATCTCGCCCGCTTCTGCCGACCACGCCGCGGTGAGAGCCTGCAGGCCGGGCGGCACGGATTCGCCGGCCTCGCGCAGCACGTCTGGCATGAGCGTTCGGGGGAGGAAGGCTCCGCCGAAGAACATCAGCGCGACGAACAGGAGCGTGCCGATCTGGTTCGCGGCGCTGCTCGTGCGGGCCACGGCCGCGGAGATCATGCCGATCCCGAGCAGTGCCGCGTAGCCGACGACGAAGGCGGCGAGGAATTCCAGGGGACGCTCGGGCGGCGCGATGTCCAGCACCGCCCACGCGAGGAAGATCATGAGCGCCGCGGAGACGACCACGGAGGCGAACGCGACGATCATCTGGGCGAGCAGGACACGCCGCGGCGGCGCGGGAGTGGTCGACAGCCTGCGCAGGATGCCGCGCTCACGATAGGTCGCGATGACCGCCGGGACGTGCTGCACGGCGATCATCACCATCCCGAACACCAGCGCGGTCGGCGCCCAGATGTCGATGGACCGCAGCCCGCCGGTTTCCGGCGACGACTCCTTGAGCGCCGGGATCGAACCCAGCACGAGCAGGAGACCCGCCGGGAACAGCACACCGAACATGACGGTGGCGGAGTCTCGAAGGAAGAGTCTCGTCTCGACCTTGACCATCTTCAGGAGAGCGGGCATCAGGCGCCCTTCCTCTCGGAGGATTCCGGGGACTGCGGGGCGCGTCCGGTGAAGGCCACGAACGCGTCGTCGAGGTTGCGCTGGTCGACGCGGAGGTCCTCCGCCACGACCTGCGCCCTGGCCAGGGCCCCCGCGACGCTGCTCAGCAGCTGCCCCCTGCCGGTGACCAGCCAGCGGCCCTCGGTGATCTCGACGTCGGTCACGTCGGGAAGCCGGGTCAGGACACTCGTGTCCAGCGGTTGACTCACCCGGAACCGGACCTGCTGTACCGGGCTCGACCGCGCGATCAGCCCCGCGGGCGTGTCCACCGCGGCGACCCGGCCACCGTCGATGACGGCGATCCGGTCGCTGAGGCGCTCGGCTTCGTCCATGAAGTGCGTGACCAGGAGGATCGTGACGCCGGTGTCACGAACCCGTTCGATGAGGCTCCAGGTGTCGCGCCTCGCCTGCGGATCCAGTCCCGTCGTCAGCTCGTCGAGGATCGCGATCCGCGGGCCGCCGACCAGGGCGAGCGCGATCGACAGCCGCTGCTTCTGCCCGCCGGAGAGGGCCTTGTAGCGCGTGTCGCGCTTCTCGGTGAGGCCGAGGAGTTCCATGAGCTCGCGCCAGTCGGCGGGGTCGCGGTAGAAGGAGCTGTAGAGGTCGAGGGCTTCGGCGACCTTGATCGCGTCGGGGAAGCTGCTCTCCTGCAGTTGGACGCCGAGTCGCTCGCGTACCTCCGCCCGGTCCTTGATCGGGTCGAGTCCCAGTACGCGGATCGAGCCCGAGTCGGGTGTTCGCAGGCCGGCGATGCTCTCGACGGTCGTCGTCTTGCCGGCGCCGTTGGGGCCGATGATGCCGAAGATCTCGCCTTCCTCGACGGTGAAGGAGACGTCGTCGACGGCGATCTGCCGCCCGTAGCGCTTGTGCAGGTTTCGCACTTCCAATGCGGTCATGCCGCGAAGTTACGGGCGCATCCGGCCCCGCCACATCGACCGCGGCCACGGGGCCGGGGTTGATTCCCGCCTCCACCATTCGGTGGATCGTGAGCGCCTCGCCGGTTCAGGAGTGCCCGAACCCCGGCGTTCCCGCCGAGCCCTCCACCCGCTCACAAGGGCCCGTTGTCCACCACCACGAACGACTCCAGTCGCGACAGCACCTGTTCGCGCCGGTACCGCTCGGGCAGGACCTCGACGCCGTCGCGGTCGATGGCGCCCCACTGCCCGAAGGACGTGCACACCGCGAATCCGCCGGGGTGCGCCAGCACCTGCCGGTACTTCGGTGGCACGACGAGTTTCCCGGACCGGTCGACCGCTCCCTTGCCGCCGCGGCGGTCGATGCCGACCACCCCGTCGACGAACCCGTCGACGGTGCGTCCGTCGGGCATCTCGGTGCGCATCTCGTCGTAGAGGAACGGGACGACGGTGCGGCCCTCGCGGGTGATGGCGCCCCACAGGCCGCGCCGGACGGTGGCGACGCCGCCGCGGAAGTCGCCGACCTGGTCGAAGGCGCTCATGATGACCGAGCGACCTTCGGCGTCCTTGTACCCGTAGCGGCCGGATTCGCGGTCGCGGAAGGGGCGCGGGGCGGGGTGGTGGGCGCGTTCGGCCCATGAACGTGGACGCGGGCCGAAGCCGTAGGCACCGGCGCGGCGGTGGGCGGCGTCGAGGGCGTAGGCGGCGATCGACGTGAGCCATTCGTCGTTGTTGGAGTCGTCGAGTGCGCGCTCCAGGTGGATCAGCGCCTCGATCAGGCGGCCCTGCGCGATGCAGGACAGGCCCGCGTGCAGCCGCACGGAGGCGACGAAGGAGCGGGGGAGTTCACCGGCCTCGGCGAGCGCGAACAGGCGGTCGGCCTCGTCGTGCTCGCTGCGCCAGGCGTGGACGCGGGCCAGTCGCGCGCGGGCGGGGGCGACGATGAGGTCGCGGCCGGTCGCCTCGGCGATCTCCAGGGCCTGCTTCCCGTCGGCCATGGCGGTCTCGAAGTCTCCGAGCAGCCGCGAGGCGACGACCTTGAGGCCGAGCAGCCGGGCCCGGTCGACGTCGAGGTGCAGCGTCGGGAGACGACCGCTCATCTCCTCGCGCACAGCCCACAACGACTCGGCGTCGTCCACGTACTCGCGCAACGTGTTGGGGTCGAAGCGCATGGTGGCGCGCTGCAGCGCCCTGGCCAAGCCTGCCGTTTCCGTCATCTGGGTCCCGATACCGCCCGGTGGCCGCCGTATGCCACCTGCACTAACCACACATCTCTGGCGCCTACTCTGCCATGCCGCCCGAGGCAGCGGAAGATCTGGCCCCGGTTGATATCCCGTGCGCGAGCGCGGTGTACCGCGGGTAAAGTACCCCGTTCGCGCCCTGGACTCGCGAGCCGTAGCCGCTCGCCTGGACTCGTGATCATTTCGTGCTCGTTCGTATCCAGGGAGTTCCTTTGAATGTGCAGAGCGTCGCCATGGGCGCCGCCTTGGCACGTGCCGGTTTCCGCCGTTATTCCACGTATCGACAGGCGACTCTCGCGGGCCTGTCCACCAACATCGTCTTCGGGATGCTGCGCATGTACGTCCTGATGGCGGCCTCCGCCGCGGCCGGCGGCGCCATGGCCGGCTACACGGTCGAACAGCTGGGCACCTACATCTGGGTCGGCCAGGGCCTGCTGGCCACGATCCTGATCTGGGGCTGGTCCGAGCTGGCCGACCGGGTCCGCAGCGGCGACGTCGTCGCCGACCTGCTGCGCCCGGTGACCCGCTGTGGACCTACCTGGCCACCGACCTCGGCCGGGCCGGCTTCGCCGCGCTGACCCGCCTGCTGATCCCGGTGCTGTTCGGCGCGGTGTTCTTTCCCTTCTACTGGCCCGAGCGGCTGGTGAGCTACCCGCTGTTCCTGGTGAGCCTGACGCTGGCGGTGACGCTCTGTTTCGCCTGCCGCTACCTGGTGAACCTCACCGCGTTCTGGCTGCTCGACATCCGGGGCGTGTCCTCGCTGTGGATGGCCGCGTCGAGCGTCCTTTCCGGGCTGTACTTCCCCATCGCGTTCCTGCCCGAAGGCCTCGCCGCCGCGCTCCAGTTCGGCACCCCGTTCCCGTCGCTGATGCAGTTCCCCACCGACGTCGCCGTCGAACGCGACGGCCTGCCCGGTCAGCTGACCCGCATCGGCGTTCAGTTGGCCTGGACGGTGATCCTGTTCGGACTCGCGCTGTACGTGCAGCGAAGGGCCCTGCGCAAGCTGGTGGTCCAGGGTGGCTGAGAACGCCTTCACCGCCTACCGCCGGATGCTCGGCGCGCAGGTGCGCAGCATGACCCAGTACCGGACCTCCTTCGCCATCGACCTGAGCACGCAGACCGTGTTCAGCGTGCTCGACATCGTCGCCATCCTGGTCATCTTCCGGGTCACCCCGAGCCTCGGCGGTTTCAGCCTGGAGCAGGTCCTGCTGGTCAGCTCGCTGTCCGCGCTCGGTTTTGCGACGGCCGACCTGCTGGTCGGCAATGTCGAACGGCTGCGCCACTACGTGCGCACCGGCCTGCTCGACGCCGTCCTCATCCGTCCGCTCTCGGCGCTCGGGCAGCTGCTCGTGCTCGACTTCGCCCCGCGCCGCTTCGGCCGGGTGATCTTCACCGGAGGGCTGCTGGCGACCGTGCTCGCCGTCTCCGACATCGACTGGACGCCCGCGCGCGTGATGCTGCTGGTCGTGACGCCGGTCGCGGCGACGGTGTTCTTCAGCTCGGTGTTCGTGCTGACCGCGTGCGTCGCCTTCTGGTGGATCGACTCCGGGGAGTTCGCCAACTCGCTGACCTACGGCGGCCGGGACTTCACCAGCTACCCCCTGACCGTCTTCGACGGGCTGTTTCGGCGGGTCTTCGGCTTCGTCCTCGGTTTCGGCTTCGTCGGCTACTACCCGGCCCTGGGGATCCTCGGCGTCGCCGACCCCCTGGGCATGCCGTCCTTCTTCGTGTGGGGCGGGCCCGTGGCCGCGGGCGTCGCGGCCCTGCTGGCCGGCATCGGCTGGCGCACCGGACTTCGGCACTACAAGGGAGCGGGATCATGAGCGGGAGAGAAGCGGTCGTCGAGGTCACCGGCCTGCGCAAGGACTTCACGGTCTACAAGAAGATCGGGCGGCTGCGACGCGAGAAGCGGATCGTTTCGGCCGTCGACGGTGTCGACCTGCGCATCGAGCGCGGGGAGATGCTGGGCTACATCGGCCCCAACGGCGCGGGGAAGTCGACGACCCTGAAGATGCTCACCGGCATCCTCACGCCCTCGGCGGGCGAGGTGCGGGTCTGCGGCCTCGCGCCGGTGCCGCAGCGGCTGGCGCTGACCCGCCGCATCGGCGTCGTCTTCGGGCAGCGGTCGGTGCTGTGGTGGGACCTGCCGCTGCGGGAGTCCTTCGACCTGCTCCGGCACGTGTTCCGGGTCCCGGCGGCCGAGCACGCCGCCCGGCTGGAGATGTGCCGGACGCTGCTCGGCCTCGACGAGTTCGCCGACACCCCGGTCCGGCAGCTCTCGCTGGGCCAGCGCATGCGGGGCGAGCTGACCGCGGCCCTGCTGCACGGCCCGGAGATCCTGTTCCTCGACGAGCCGACCATCGGCCTCGACGTGGTCAGCAAGCAGGCGGTGCGGTCCTTCCTCGCGGAGACCTCCCGGCGCGGCGACACCACGATCGTGCTGACCACGCACGATCTGGCCGACATCGAGCGGCTGTGCCGGCGCCTGGTGGTCATCGACCACGGGCGGGTCGTGCACGACGGCTCCCTTGAGGCGCTGCACGACCGCTACGGTTCGCGGCGGCAGGTCGTCGTCGACCTGGAGGACCCGTGGACCGGGGAGCTCTCGGTCGGCGGCGCGGTCGGCGAGCTCGACGCCGAGGACCCCCGCCGGGTCAGTTTCGCGCTGACCAACGGGACCTCGACGGCCGGCGAACTCGTCGCCCGGCTCGCCTCGACCGTCGCCCTGCGGGATGTGTCCATTGTGGAGCCCGACATCGAGGACGTCATCGCGCGCCTGTACGCCACCGCGCACTGAGGCCGGGGCCGCCGGCCCGCGAAGCCGGCGGCCCTCCGCCTCAGCCGACGGCCGCGCGCAGGCAGTCGCCGGTCACCGATCCCCTCGCCGACAGCAGTTCGCGCGGCGTTCCGGTGAACACGATCTCGCCGCCGCGCTTGCCGCCGCCGGGCCCGAGGTCGACGATCCAGTCGGCGCGGGCGATGACGTCGAGGTTGTGCTCGATGACCAGCACGGTGTTGCCGTCGTCGACGAGCCGGTCGAGCAGCGCGACCAGGCCGTCCACATCGGACATGTGCAGTCCGGTGGTCGGTTCGTCGAGCACGTAGATCCCGCTCTCGGCGCCCATCCGGGTCGCCAGTTTCAGCCGCTGCCGCTCGCCGCCCGACAGCGTCGAGACCGACTGCCCGAGGCTCAGGTACGACAGTCCGACCTCGACCAGTGCCTCCAGCTTGCGGGCCGTGGCCTTCCCGCCTCGCAGGCCCTCGACGAACCCGGTCGCCTCCTCGGCGGTCATGTCGAGCAGGTCGGCGATCGATTTGCCGCGCACGGTCATGGCCAGGACCTCGTCGTTGAAGCGGCGCCCGCCGCAGGCCTCGCAGGTGGTGCGGACCGGGTCCATGAACGCCAGGTCGGTGTAGATCTCCCCGCGTCCCCCGCACTCGGCGCAGGCGCCGGCCGAGTTGAAGCTGAACATGCCCGGCTTCACGCCGTGCGCGTCGGCGAAGAGTTTGCGGAAGGCGTCCATGACGCCGATGTAGGTGGCCGGGGTCGAGCGGGCCGAGATGCCGATCGACGACTGGTCGACCACGATCGCCTCAGGGTGCTCGGCGGCGAACACACCCGAGACCAGGCTGCTCTTGCCCGAGCCGGCCACGCCCGTGACGACGGTGAGCACTCCGGCCGGGATCTTCGTCCCGGCCCCCTTCAGGTTGTGCAGGTGCGAGGCCGGCACGTCCAGGTGCCCGTTCGCGGTCCGCACGTCCTCCTTGACCACCGGCGGGCGGCGCAGCCCCCGGCCCGTGGGCGTGTCGGCCTGGATCAGCGCGTCGACGGTCCCTTCGAACACGATCCGGCCGCCGTGCGTCCCGGACCCCGGGCCCATGTCGACGACGTGGTCGGCGGTGGCGATGACGTCGCGGTCGTGCTCCACGACGAGCACCGTGTTGCCCTTGTCGCGCAGCCGGCGCAGCAGGTCGTTGAGCCGGTGCACGTCTCTCGGGTGGAGCCCGATGCTGGGCTCGTCGAAGATGTAGGTCATCCCGGTCAGGCTGCTGCCGAGGTGCCGCACGGTCTTGAGGCGCTGGCCCTCGCCCCCCGACAGCGTTGAGGTCCGGCGGTCGAGGCTGAGGTAGCCCAGTCCGATGTCGTCGATGCGCCGCAGCGCGTCGATCGCGCGGGTCGCGATGGGCGTGCCGACGGGGTGGTCGAGGCCGGCGAGCACCTCGATGAGCTCCCCGACCTCCATCGCCGACATCTCGTCGATGCCCAGCCCGGCGACCCGGGTGGCCAGCGCCGCCTTGTTGAGCCGCGCGCCGCCGCACTCTTGGCAGACGCCCTCGGTCACGAACCCTCGCACGGTCTCGCGGGTCTTGTCGCTCAGCGCCGAGAGGTCGCGCTTGAGGTAGAGACGCTCGAAGTTCTCCGCCAGCCCCCAGTAGGTGTTGTTGTAGGTCGCGTTGGCGCCGCGCCGCTTCACGGTGAAGCCCTTGCCGTACAGCAGCAGCTCCCACTTGTCGGCCGGGAAGTCCTTCAGCGGCAGATCGGCGTCGAAGAGGCCCGACTCGGCGTAGTACTGCCACGCGACGGTGCCCACGGCCATCGGCGGAAAGAGGATCGCGCCGCCGTTGAGCGACCTGGAGGTGTCGACGAGCTTGTCGAGGTCGAGCCGGTAGGTGTGCCCGAGGCCGTCGCACTCCGGGCACATCCCGGCCGGTTCGTTGAACGAGTAGACCGTCGCCTCACCGGCGGAGGGCTCGCCGACGCGGGAGTAGAGCACCCGCAGGATCGAGTAGACGTCGGTCATCGTGCCGACCGTCGAGCGCGCGCCGCCGCCCACGGGCCGCTGGTCGACCACGATCGCCGGTGACAGGCGGTCGATCGCGTCGGCCTTGGGGCGCTCGTACTTCGGGAGCCGGTTGCGCACGAACCACGTGAAGGTCTCGTTGAGCTGCCGTTGCGACTCCACCGCGACCGTGTCGAACACGATCGAGGACTTCCCCGAGCCGGACACGCCGGTGAAAACGGTGATCTTCTCCTTGGGGATCGCCAGGTTCACGTCGCGCAGGTTGTGCTCCCGCGCGCCGTGGATCTCGATGACGCCCGCATGCCCGTTGAGGTCGTTGTTGTCCATGCACTCGACGCTAACCACGAAGCAGGACAGATCCTGTCACCCTTCGGTGGCATGCTGGAAGGCATGGGCGAGATGACGGATGGCGGGCCGGCGGGCCGGTTGCTCAGCCTGCTGTCCCTCCTGCAGACCGGCCGTGAACTGACCGGCGTCGAGCTGTCCGACCGCCTCGGCGTTACCGTGCGCACCGTCCGCCGCGACATCGGCCGGCTGCGCGAGCTCGGCTACCCCGTCGAGGCCGCCATCGGGGCGATCGGCGGCTACCGCCTGGTCGCGGGGACCGCCATGCCGCCGCTTCTGCTCGACGACGACGAGGCCGTGGCCATCGCCGTCGGCCTGCACGCGGCCGCCGCCGACGCCTCGACCGGGCTGGGGGAGACCACCGTGCGTGCGCTGGCCAAGATCGAGCAGGTGCTGCCCGGGAGGCTGCGCGGTCGCGTTGAGGCCGTCACGGGCGCCACGGAGTCCCTCACCGGCATGCTGCGCGGTGGCGCGCCCGCCGCCACGCCCCTCGAACCGGCCGTCCTGTCCGCGCTGGCCGCTGCCTGCCAGCGCGGACAGCGCCTGCGTTTCGGATACGACGCCAAGAACGGCGAGACCACCCGCCGGCACGCCGACCCGCACCGCCTCGTCACCGCCGACGGCCGCTGGTACCTCGTCGCCTACGACCTCGACCGCCACGACTGGCGCACCTTCCGCGCCGACCGCGTCACCGCGCCCGAGGCGACCGGCGCCCGCGCAGCCCGCCACGAACTGCCCGCCGTGGACGCCGCGACCTTCGTCGCCGAGTCCATCACGAGCTTCCGAGCCCGGTGGCGGGCGCGGGTCGTCCTCCACACGAACATCGAGGACGCCCGCGCCCGCCTCCCGGGCGGTACGGGCGTCCTCGAAGAGATCGACGCGCATAACTGCCTGCTGCTCACCGGCGGCGACGCCCTCGACTGGCTGGCCATGCGGCTCGCCCTGCTGGACGTGCCCCTCCATGTACGCGAACCGCCCGAGCTCGCCGCATACATGCGGCGGCTCGGGCGGCGGATGACCGAGGCGGGGTCTTCCCCGTCGGAGACGTCCTAGGCGACCTTGTCGCCGGTCTTGACCTGCGGGCGCGGCATGCGCAGCTTGCGGATCATGATGAAGCGCATGCACACGTACCAGTAGAGGCCCGGCTTCTTCACCGTGGAGTTCGGGAACTTCGCCTTGATCGCCTTGCTGACCTTCCGGCAGATGATCACGGCCTCGACCACGAACGCCAGGAGCATGAACACCCACAGACCCGTGGAGACGTTGCGCACCATCTCCGGCATGCCCGGCTGGCTGGTCACCAGCACCACCAGCACCACCAGGAAGAAGAACTGGGAGATCGTGAAGCGGCTGTCGACGATGTCTCGCGCCAGCTTGCGCTCGGGACCCCGGTCGCGCGGCATGTGGTACTTGTCGTAGGCCGGGTCGCCCCGGTCCAGGCCCGCCTGGATCTCCACCCGCCGGGCCCGCTGCTCACCGCGCTCCTGCTTCGACTTCTCGCGCCGGCGGGCCGCCGACTCCTTGCGGTTGGTCGGCGGCGGGACGTACGGGCCCCGCTTGCCGGTACCGCGCTTGGGCGTGGGGGTGGCCTTGTCACGGCCGGAACCGCTCGCTTTCTTCGGACCGAGGTCGACGGCCTCGGTCTCTTCGGCGGCCTCGGTCACATCAGCGGTGGCCGCGTCGTCTTTTTCAGCGCGGCGGAACAGGGAAGACACGGCCGCAAGGATAGTCGAGGCGGCGGGCCGTCCGTCGAGGCGTACGGCCCGCCGTTCGTCACAGTCGTTCGATCACTCACACCGGGGACCCGGCAGAAGCCTCCCGGCCGGGGCGAGTCCCGTTTCGTGGCTTACTCACGGCGGGGACCCGGCAGGAGCTTTCCCACCGGGGCGCCGAGCCCGATCCCATGCCTTTCAGGCGGTTTCGTTCGCGCCGCCCAAGTCAACAGAGCTAAGGCCGCTCGGTGCGCGCCCCGAGGGCGCCCAGCTTGCCGTCGAAGTCCTCGTAACCGCGCGAGATGTACCGGTCGACGCCGTAGACCCGGGAGGTCCCCTCGGCGGCCAGCGCGGCGATCAGGTGGCTGAACCCGGCCCGCAGGTCGGGGATCTGCAGGTCGGCGGCGTGCAGCTTGCTCGGCCCGGCGATGACCGCCGAGTGGAGGAAGTTGCGGCGCCCCCACCGGCAGGGCGTCCCGCCGAGGCACTCCGAGTAGAGCTGGATGTTGGCGCCCATCTGGCGCAGCTCGGTGGTGTAGCCGAAGCGGCGCTCGTAGACCGTCTCGTGCACGATCGACAGCCCGCGCGCCTGCGTGAGGGCGACCACCAGCGGCTGCTGCCAGTCGGTCATCAGGCCCGGGTGCACGTCGGTCTCCAGCGCGACCGGCTGAAGCTCGCCGCCGGGGTGCCAGAAGCGGATTCCGCCCCCGATGGGGGAGTCGTCGACGGAGAACGCGCCGCCCACCGAGCGGTAGACGTTGAGGAAGGTCATCATGTCGGCCTGGCGGGCACCGCGCACGAAGATCTCGCCGTGCGTGGCCAGTGCCGCCGCGCCCCAGCTGGCCGCCTCGATCCGGTCGGGGATCGGCCGGTGCGAGTAGCCCGAGAGCTTCTCCACACCCTGGATCTCGATGACCCGGTCGGTGTGGACCTTGATGATCGCGCCCATCTTCTGCAGCACGCAGATCAGGTCGACGATCTCGGGCTCGACGGCCGCGTTGCGCAGCTCGGTGACGCCGTCGGCGAGGACCGCCGTCAACAGCACCTGCTCGGTCGAACCGACCGAGGGGTAGTCGAGCTCGTACTTGATACCGCGCAGCCGCTGCGGCGCCGACAGGTGCAGCCCGTCGGGCCGCTTGTCGACGACCGCGCCGAACTCGCGCAGCGCCTGGATGTGGAAGTCGATGGGGCGGTCGCCGATCTTGCAGCCGCCCAGGTCGGGGATGAAGGCGTGACCCAGCCGGTGCAGCAGGGGGCCGCAGAGCAGAATCGGAATGCGGCTCGACCCGGCGTGCACGTTGATCTCGTCGACGGCGGCCCGGGTCACGTTCGCCGGGTCCATCACGAGCTCGCCTTCGGGCCCGGTGCCGACGCGCACGCCGTGCGCCTCCAGCAGCCCGGTGACGATCTCGACGTCCCGGATCGCCGGGACGTCGTACAGCGTCGAGGCCGTCTCGCCGAGTACGGCGGCCACCATCGCCTTCGAGACGAGATTCTTCGCGCCGCGGACCTGGATCTCCCCGCGGAGCGGGGTACCGCCGTGGACTACGAGGACGTCTTCACTCAACACTGGCTCCTTAGGCAAGCATCCGACAGCGCCAGCAAGCGAGCATAACGGTCAACTCTGGGAACCGTTAGGGCAGCGCCAGCATCTGGTCGAGCGCCACCCTGGCGTAATGTGCCGTGTCACTGTCCACAGTGATCTGATTGGGAACACGACCGGCGACCAGCTCTTCGAGAGCCCACACCAGGTGCGGCAGGTCGATACGGTTCATGGTGGAGCAGTAACAGACCGTACGGTCGAGGAACATGACGTTCTTGTCGGGGTGCGCCGCAGCGACGCGCCTCACCAGGTTGAGCTCCGTGCCGACCGCCCAGGACGAGCCCGCGGGCGCTTCGTTGATGACTTTGATGATGTATTCGGTCGAACCGACGTAATCGGCCGCTTCCACGACCTCGTGCTTGCACTCGGGGTGCACAAGGACGTTTACCCCGGGAACGCGCTCTCGAATCTCATTGACGCAGTCGAGTGTGAAACGGCCGTGCACCGAGCAGTGCCCGCGCCACAGGATGATCTTCGCGTCGCGCAGCTCCTGCTCGGTCAGGCCGCCGTTGGGCTTGTGCGGGTTGTAGAGCACGCAGTCGTCGAGGCTGAAGCCCATCTCGCGCACCACGGTGTTGCGGCCCAGGTGCTGGTCGGGGAGGAAGAAGACCTTCGAACCCTTCGCGTAGGCCCACTCCAGGGCCCGCTTGGCGTTCGAGGAGGTGCACACCACACCGCCGTTGCGGCCCACGAAGCCCTTGATGTCGGCCGTGGAGTTCATGTAGGTCACCGGCACGACGTCGCCGGCGATTCCCAGGTCGGTGAACAGGTCCCAGGCCTTCTCGACCTGCGTCAGCGCCGCCATGTCGGCCATCGAGCAGCCGGCCGCCAGGTCGGGCAGCACGACCTTCTGGTGCTCCTTGGTGAGGATGTCGGCCGACTCGGCCATGAAGTGCACGCCGCAGAACACGATGTGCTCGGCGTCGGGACGCGCGGCGGCCTGCTGCGCCAGCTTGAAGGAGTCGCCGGTCACGTCGGCGAACTGGATGACCTCGTCGCGCTGGTAGTGGTGCCCGAGGATGAACACCGAGCTGCCGAGCTTCTCCTTGGCGGCCTTCGCACGCGCGACCAGATCCGGGTCGCTGGGCTCGGGCAGCTCGCCGGGACAGTCGACGCCCTTCTCCGAATCCGCGTCGGTACCGCGGCCGAGCAGCAGCAACGCGGTCGCGGTCGGTGCGGGCTCGGCCCAGGTTTCGGTCATCGCCGTTCCTCTCCAAGGGCCCCACGATTGGTAGGGGTGAGGCAACCGCGTCAATGCTGCCACTCGGCTCCGCCCGCCAGGCCGCTACGGTCCGGTCACTTGTAGCGTTCGGGCCATGCGCGTGTTGATCTGTCCCGACAAGTTCGCAGGTACCTTGTCCGCTCCCGAGGTCGCCGAGGCGCTGGCCGAGGGCTGGGGCTCGGTCGCCGCTGAGAGCAAGCTCACCCGCAGGCCCCTCGCCGACGGCGGTCCCGGCTTCGTGGAAGTCCTGGCCACGGCCCTGGGCGGCACCCGTATCCCGGTCTCGACCGTCGACCCGCTCGGCCGCCCGGCGGCCGGGGAGGTCCTCCTCGCCGACGGCGTGGCCTACGTCGAGAGCGCGCAGGCGTGCGGCCTCCACCTCCTGGCCCCCGAGGAACGCGACCCGCGCCGGGCGACCTCCTTCGGCCTCGGCGCGCTGCTCGCCGCCGCGGCCGAGTCCGGCGCCCGGACGGTCGTCGTCGGCCTCGGCGGCTCGGCCACCAACGACGGCGGCGCCGGAATGCTCGCCGCGCTCGGTGCGGCTCCCGTCGACGCCACCGGGACGGTCCTCCCGTACGGGGGAGCGGCCCTCGCCGACTGCGACCGCCTGTCCGGCACGGCCGCGCTGCGCGGCATCCGCCTGGTCGCGGCCACCGACGTCGACAACCCCCTGTGCGGGCTGCACGGCGCCTCCAACGTCTTCGGCCCGCAGAAGGGCGCGAGCCGCGAGGACGTCCTGACGCTCGACGCCGTCCTCGAACGCTTCGCCGCGGTCTTGGCCCGCGACGTGCCCGGCTGCCCGCCCGGCGTGCGCGACCTGCCCGGCGCCGGCGCCGCCGGCGGCATCGGCGCGGCCCTGTTCGCGCTGGGCGCCACCCGCGAGTCGGGCGTCGACCTGGTGCGCTCGGCCACCGGCCTCGACGCCGCACTCGATGCCGCCGACCTGGTCATCACCGGTGAGGGCTCCTTCGACTTCCAGTCGCTGCGCGGCAAGCTCGTCTCAGGCGTGGCCGCCGCGGCGACCGAGCGGGGCATCCCCTGCGTCGTCGTCGCCGGGCAGGTCAGCGTCGGCAGGCGTGAGGCCTCCTCGGCAGGCGTCACCGAGACCCACTCGCTCGTCGACCACTTCGGCTCCGTCGAGCAGGCCATGGCCGAGCCCGCCGAGGGCCTGCGCGCCCTGGCCGCCAGGCTCGCGCGGCAGTGGGACCGGCCCTCCGGGTGACATGACCCACACGTCGGGGCCACGCCCGGAGGAATAGCGCGGGAATGTGGGCGTGCCGGGCATGGTTCGTTACGGTGGGACCTAGCAACCGTCGACAGGGAGCAGCAAGTGACTAGTACAGAGACCACGCCGGAGGCCACCGAGGCCCCGGTCGCCACGGGCGCCAGCCTGACCGCGAACGCCGCCGAGAAGGTCAAGAACCTCCTCGCGCAAGAAGAGCGCGACGACCTGCGCCTGCGCGTGGCGGTCCAGCCGGGTGGCTGTTCGGGACTGCGCTACCAGTTGTTCTTCGACGAGCGCTCCCTGGACGGCGACCAGACCACCGCCTATGACGGCTTCGAGCTCGTCATCGACCGGATGAGCGTCCCGTACCTCGTGGGCGCCAGCATCGACTTCGTCGACCGGATCGACGCGCAGGGCTTCACCATCGACAACCCCAACGCGGGCGGATCCTGCGCCTGCGGCGACTCGTTCCACTAGTCGCTCGGGGTAGTCACAGGCTCGGGGTGGTCAAAGGCCCGGGGCCGGAGAGCAGCACGGCCGGTTCGTGCCGGACTGCGGCGCGTTTCCCCGAAGGCGCCCGGTGCGCCCATCGGGTCGCGCACCACGCGGATGTGAGGGTCCCGCCCACTTGGGCGGGACCTTTTCCCTTGTCCGGTTCACGCCGCGTCCTGCGCGCCGCCCGGACGGTGCTCCCGCCCACATCGCGGGCCGACACGCTCGCCGTCGGCGATGGCGGGGCGTCTCGCCCCGCTATATTGTTTCGCGGCCCGGCCAAGCCCGTGCGCCGGAAGACCACCGACATCCACAGGGACCTCTCTTCATGAAGATCGCCGTCACCGGCTCGATCGCCACCGACCACCTCATGCACTTCCCGGGCCGTTTCTCCGGTCAGCTCATCGCCGAGAAGCTGGACAAGGTCTCACTGTCCTTCCTCGTCGACGACCTGGTGCTGCGACGCGGCGGTATCGCGGCGAACATCTGCTACGGGATGGCCCAACTCGGTCTCAGCCCGATCCTGGTCGGCGCCGTCGGTGCCGACTTCGACGAGTACCGCGCGCACCTGAAGTCCTACGGCGTCGACTGCGACTCCGTCTACGTCAGCGACACCGCGCACACCGCGCGCTTCGTGTGCACCACCGACGAGGACATGTGCCAGATCGCGTCCTTCTACGCCGGCGCGATGGCCGAGGCGGGCAACATCGAACTCGCGCCGATCGCCGAGCGCTCCGCCGGGCTCGACCTGGTGCTGGTGTGCGCCAACGACCCCGCCGCGATGCTGCGGCACAGCGCCGAGTGCCGCGAACTCGGCCTGCGCTTCGCCGCCGACCCTTCGCAGCAGTTGGCCCGGCTCGACGGTGAGGGCGTGCGCAACCTCATCACCGGCGCGGAGTTCCTGCTCACCAACGAGTACGAGAAGGAACTGCTGGAGAGCAAGACCGGGCTCAGCGACGCCGAGGTCCTCGACTTCGTGACGGTCCGCGTCACCACGCTCGGCAAGGACGGCGTGGAGATCACCGGACGGGGCATGGAGACCATCCACGTGCCCGTCGCCCGCGAGATCAAGGCCTACGACCCGACGGGTGTCGGCGACGGCTTCCGCGCGGGCTTCTTCTCGGCGCTGTCGTGGGGCCTGCCGCTGCGCCGCGCCGCCGAGATCGGCAGCCTCATGGCGACCCTCGTCCTGGAGACGGTCGGCACGCAGGAGTACACCGTCAGCCGCGAGGAGTTCGTCAAGCGCCTCGGCGAGTCCTATGGACCGGCGAGCGCGGCCGAGGCCGCGGGATACCTCGGGGTCTGACCCTTCAGCGACCGCAAGACCCGACAGCGCACGGTGATTCTCACCGTGCGCTGTGTGCTTTCCCGGATGGTTCAGAGCCGAACGTCGTATGCCGCCACGCCATCCACTATGGACACGCCGAGGAACTCACGGTCGCGCATCCGGCACCACGCCGGGATGTCCAGCGCGGCCGCCGGATCGTCGGCCAGAACCCTGACGATCGTTCCGGGCGCGGCATGTCCACTGTGTTTCGCGAGGTTAATGACGGGCAGAGGGCATCGCTTCCCCCGGCAGTCGAGTACGTCCACGCCCTCCAGTCTAGTGATCGGTTCGTCACGCGGCGCATTTCACCCAGCTGGCCACGATCAAGCGACTCATCGGTATCAGCTCGGTAACACCTCTTCCAATCTGGAATGCGCTCGGTCAGGGTGATGGCACGCACGTGGTCCACATGGGAGGCGTGCTTTCCGTGCCCACATATACATAGGAGGCTGAGGATGCGCATCACGCGTGTCATTGCCCTCGCTGCCGCAACGGCGCTCGTGGTGAGTGCATGTAGCAGTGGTGGAGACTCTGGCGAGACCGGGACAGACGGCACGATCACGCTGTCCATGGGAACCGACCCGGGCCACACTCTTCCGCCTGACGCGACCGAGTCCGTCAGTGCGACCTTGATCAACCTGGTCCACGATGGACTGTTCGACTACGACACCACCGGAAAGCTCATCCCGGTGATCGCCGAGGCGGTGCCGACCAGCACCGACAACATCAACTGGACCATCAAGATCAAGTCCGGTCTGAAGTTCCAGAACGGTGAGCCGGTCGACGCCGAGGCCTTCGTGCGCGCCTGGAACTACGGCGCCTACGGCCCTAACGCCATGGGCGGCTCGTACTTCTACAGCCGCATCAAGGGCGCGGCCGACATGACGAGCGAGGACCCGGACGGCGACGGCCCGAAGGAAGCCCCGAAGCCGAAGGCCGAGGCCCTCACCGGTCTGAAGGCCGTCGACGCCACCACCCTGCAGGTCGAGTTGGAGAAGCCCTTCTCCGGCTTCCCGACGATGCTGGGCTACCTGGTCTTCTACCCGATGGCCAAGGCCTGCATCGAAGCCGTGGACACCTGCAAGGACAAGCCGATCGGGAACGGTCCCTTCCAGCTCAAGAGCTGGAACAAGGGCGTCGACCTGACGGTCGAGCGCTGGGAGGAGTACGCGGGCGAGAAGCCGGCCTACAAGACCCTCACCTGGAAGATCTTCCCCGACGGTGCGCCGACCTACCCGGACTTCTTGGCCGGTCAGCTCGACTTCGAGACCGTTCCCGAGGCCGACTACGACACGGCGAAGTCCAGCCTGGGCGAGCGTCTGCTGGAGGTTCCGACCCCCTCGCTGAGCTACCTCGGCTTCCCCGTCTACGACGACTTCTACAAGGACAAGAGGATCCGTCAGGCCCTCTCCCTCGCCGTGGACCGTGAGCTGCTGAACACCGCGCTGTACCAGGGCCGCTACCAGGTCGCGACGAGCTTCTCGCCGGCCGGCATCATCCCGGGCGCGGTCGAGGGCACCTGCGCCTACTGCGTGCTGGACGTCGACAAGGCCAAGGCTCTGATCGAAGAGGCCGGTGGCTGGCCCGAGGGCAAGAAGCTGAAGCTGTGGATCAACACGGCCGCTTCGGGTGCCAACGAGAAGTGGGTCAAGGCCTTCGGTGACCAGATCAAGCAGAACCTCGGCATCGAGTTCGAGTACGAGCTCGTCGAGTGGAACGCCTACCTGGCCAAGACCCAGGCGCACGAGGTCGACGGTCCCTACCGACTCGGCTGGAGCCCGGACTACCCGCTCAACGAGAACTACCTGACCCCGGTCTGGGGCGGCGGAGCCGACCAGAACCGTTCGGGTTACGAGAACCCGGAGTTCACCGCCCTCCTGGAGGCCGGTGACCAGGCGGCGACGCTCGACGAGGCGATCGCCAAGTACCAGGAGGCCGAGCGCGTCCTGGGTGAGGACATGCCCGGTATCCCGATGTTCTACGCCAAGAGCGCGACCGCCATCGGCGAGAACATCGATCTCGACAGTGTCGTGATCAACCCCGTGCTCGGTGGTGTCGACCTGCGGCTGCTGAAGCTGAAGTAGCCGAGACGGTCGAACACGACCAGTCCGGACCGAAGTGGACGGTGGCTGGCGGGAGTGATACCGCCGGCCACCGTTCTTCGGTCGATACACCTGAGTGACCTGCCCTGGAGAGGAGCGATCTGTGGGGCGTTACGTACTCCGCCGGCTTCTGCAAGCGGTGTTGACCCTGTTTCTGGCACTGTTCCTACTGCACTACCTGACCTCGCTGTCCATTCAGATCAACGGCAATCCGGCTTACGCGTTCTTCGGTCCCCAGATCACGCCCACCCAGGCGCAACTCGACCAGGTGGCCGAGCTCTACCACACCGACCACCCCTGCCTCAAAGAGCCGGGTAACTGGTGCATCGAGAACTTCGGCGAGACCCTCTGGCGCTACGTCCACGGCGACTTCGGCACCAACCTTCAGTTCCGCCCGGTGACCGAGCTGGTGGCCGAGAGGTTGCCGAACACCTTGAGAGTCTTCGCCGTTTCGACCACCGTCTGGGCCCTCGCGGGCATCGGATTGGGGATCGTGGCGGCGATGCGGCGGGAGAAGTTCCTCGACTACTTCATCCGCATGGGCACGATCATCGCCGGGGCGGTGCCGATCTTCCTGATCGTTCTCGCCTTGAAGTACATCGGGGGTGTGGCCATCGGGGACTGGCTGCGCGACACCCTCGGTGAGGAGAACGCGCTGTCCATAATCTTCCGGCCGTCCTTCGACGACAACCACCCGTGGCTGACGATCCTCTTGCCGGGTATCGCGCTGTCGGTCGTCGGAGCGGCCGGTATCGCCCGGCTGATGCGGACGAGCATGCTGGAGAACCTGCGGGCCGACTTCGTGCGCACCGCGAAGGCGAAGGGGCTCAAGCCGAGGCGGGTGATGGTCGCCCACACCCTGCGCAACTCGCTGATCCCGGTGATCACGCTGATCGGACTCTCGTTCGGCGGCGCCCTCGGCGGCACGGTCATCACCGAGGGACTGTGGAACATCAGGGGCATCGGCCAGCTCGTCTTCAACGCCGTGCGGCAGAACGACACACCGATCGTCATCGCGGTGGTGACGATCCTGGTGGTCACCTTCCTGCTGTTCAGCCTCCTGATCGACCTGCTCTACGCCGTACTCGACCCGAGGATCCGCTATGAGTGACACCACCGAACTCATCCGGGAGTCCACCGCGCCGATCGCCCCGAGGAAGCCCGAGAAGAACCGCAACCTCTGGAGCGACGCCTTCCACGAGCTGCGCAAGCGGCCGGTGGTGATCGCGTCCTCGCTGATCATCGTGGTGCTCATCTTCATCGCCGCGTTCCCGGGCCTGTTCACTTCGGAGGACCCCGAGGACTGCCGTCTCGAACGCTTCTACGGTGCGCCCTCGGGCGGGCACTGGTTCGGGTTCGACCAGTTCGGCTGCGACTACTTCTCGATGACCATGTACGGCGCTCGTCCGTCCATCGTGGTCGGTCTGGTGGGCACCACGCTCATCGTCATCTTCGGCAGTGTGCTCGGCGCGGTCGCCGGCTACTACGGCGGTATCTGGGACACGCTGGTCTCGCGCGTGATCGACGTGTTCAACGCGATCCCGTTCGTGCTCGGCGCGATCCTGATCCTGGCCATCTGGCGCTCGGCCGGCGACACGGTCTGGCCGACGATCCTGGCGCTGTCGGTGTTCGGCTGGCCTTTCACGGCACGCATCCTGCGGGCGAGCTTCATCGAGGCGCGCAACCTCGACTACGTGCACGCGGCCCGTTCGCTGGGCGCCTCCGACGGCCGGCTGATGTTCCGGCACATCTTCCCCAACGCGATGGCGCCGATGATGAGCGGCGTGCCGTTGACCATCGGGGCGCTGATCGAGGCCGAGGCGACCTTGTCCTTCCTCGGTCTGGGTCTCAAGCCGCCCACGGTGACCTGGGGGAGCATGATCTCCAACAACGTCGACAAGGTGCTCTCCGGCCACCCGCTGCTGCTGATCGCGCCCGCCCTCTTCCTACTCGCCGCCACGATGTCGTTCGCCCTCCTCGGCGACGCGATCCGTGACGCTCTCGACCCGAAGCTGAGGTGACGCGATGACTGCGAAGGTATCGGTGAAGTCGAACGTCCTCGACGGCCTCGACCCGACCGCGCCGTTGCTGGAGGTCGACAACCTGCAGGTGGAGTTCCACACGCGCGACGGGGTCGCCAAGGCCGTCAACGGAGCCTCGTTCTCCGTCGAGCGCAGTGAGACCCTCGCCGTCGTCGGCGAGTCGGGTTGCGGGAAGTCGGTGACCTCGCAGGCGATCATGGGGATCCTCGAATCCCCGCCGGCGAAGGTCGCCGGCGGCCGGGTCCTGTTCCACGGGGTCGATCTGCTGACGCTGCCCAAGGACACCCGGCGCCGTACGCGGGCCAACCACGTGGCCATGGTGTTCCAGGACGCGCTGTCGGCGCTCAATCCTGTGTGGACGGTCGGGTTCCAGCTCTCGGAGTTGTTCCGCCAGCACCGGGGGATGTCGAAGAAGGACGCGATGAAGCGCTCCCTCGAACTCCTCGACCTGGTGAAGATCCCTGCGGCTGCCCAGCGCATCAAGGAGTATCCGCACCAGTTCTCCGGTGGTATGCGCCAGCGCGTGATGATCGCGATGGCGCTGGCCCTCGATCCGGATCTGCTGATCGCCGACGAGCCGACGACGGCTCTCGACGTGACGGTGCAGGCGCAGATCATGCGCCTGCTCAAGGAGATCCAGGTCGAGCGGCAGATGGGCCTGATCCTGATCACCCATGACCTCGGCGTGGTCGCCGACGTCGCCGACAAGATCAGCGTCATGTACGCCGGGCGGATCGTCGAGCAGGCCGAAGTGCACGAGATCTTCGCCAGGCCCGCGCATCCGTACACCAAGGCGCTGCTGAAGTCGATTCCGCGCCTGGACACCAAGGGCCAGCGGCTGGAGATCATCAAGGGCCTCCCGCCGGTGCTGACGAACATCCCGCCGGGCTGTGCCTTCGCCCCGCGCTGCACGTACGTGCAGGACATCTGCCGGTCCCAGGTGCCGCCGCTGACGGTCGTCGCCTCCGGCCGCGCGTCCGCCTGCCACTTCGCCTCGGAGGTGATCAATGATGTCTAGTCCCCAGGGCAACGGGCAGGTGGCTCTCGAAATCACCGACCTCGTCAAGCACTTCCCGATCCGGCAGGGTGTCGTCTTCAAGACGATCGTCGGTCAGGTCAAGGCCGTCGACGGCGTCAGCCTGACGCTGCGCAAGGGCGAGACCCTCGGCGTGGTCGGGGAGTCCGGCTGCGGCAAGTCGACCCTGGCGAAGCTGCTGGTGGGCCTTGAGAAGTCCACCTCGGGCTCGATCTCGGTGCGCGGTGAGGACGTGACCCGGTTGGGCAACGCCGGGATGCGACGGCTTCGCCGGAACGTGCAGATGGTCTTCCAGGACCCTTACACGTCGCTGAACCCCCGTATGACCGTCGGCGACATCATCGGTGAGCCTTTCGCGATCCACCCGGACGCGGTGCCGAGGGTCGGCCGTCGCAAAGCGGTGCAGGATCTTCTCGATGTCGTCGGTTTGAACCCCGATCACATCAACCGCTATCCGCACCAGTTCTCCGGTGGTCAGCGTCAGCGCATCGGCATCGCCCGCGCGCTCGCGCTCAAACCCGAGATCCTGATCTGCGACGAGCCGGTCTCGGCCCTCGACGTGTCGATCCAGGCGCAGGTCATCAACCTCCTGGAGGAACTCCAGGACGAGCTGGGCCTGTCGTATGTGTTCATCGCGCACGACCTGTCGGTGGTGCGGCACATCGCCGACCGCGTGGCGGTGATGTACCTGGGCAAGATCGCCGAACTCGGTACCGAGGACGAGATCTACGAAGCCCCGATGCACCCCTACACGCAGGCGCTTCTGTCGGCCGTTCCCGTCCCGGATCCGACCCTGCGGGGTCACCGCGACGAGATCGTCCTCGAAGGTGACGTGCCCTCGCCGGCGAACCCGCCCTCGGGCTGCCGCTTCCGCACGCGCTGCTGGAAGGCCACCGAGAAGTGCGCCGCCGAGGAGCCCCTGCTCCAGATCCGGGCCGGTGCCCCGCACCCCAACGCCTGCCACTACGCCGCACCCCGCGACGTCGTGCACGCCGTCGAATAGCGGTTCTTTCCACGAGAAGACGGCCGGAGCCCACATCGCACCGTGGGCTCCGGCCTTTCGCCGCCGGGAGGCCGAAATGACCACGGACAGCACCCCGCGCTTCGACGTGCTCGGCCCCACCGCGCTGCGCGCCGGTGAGACGGAGATCCCGCTCGGCGGGATCCGGTCCCGCGCGGTCTTCGCCGCCCTGGTGTGGAAGCTCGGCCGCACCGTCCCGAGCGAGGAGCTGATCGACCTGATCTGGGGCGAGCAGCCGCCGCGCACGGCCGCCAACCAGCTCCAGATCGCCGTCCACGGTGTGCGAACCGCGCTCGCCGCCGCCGGTCTCGACGCCCACCGGACCCTGCGCCGCCAGGACGGCGGGTACGTCCTCGATCCGCCCGCACGGGTCGTCTGCGACCTCGCCGAGTTCCGGCGGGCCACGGCCGCCGGAGAGAACACCGCACGCGACGGGGACTGGCCGGCGGCACGAGGTCACTACCGGGTCGCGCTCGCCCACTGGCGGGGAGCCGCCTTCCAGGACATCCCGTCACTGGCGGAATCGGCCCCGGCGACGGCTCTGGCCGAGGAGCACCTCGGCGCCGTCGAGTCGCGCATGGTCGCCGACCTGGTCACCGGCGACCACGCCGCCGTCCTCGCCGAAGCCGCCGGGCCCCTGGCCGAAAGCCCGCTGCGCGAACGGATCCGGCACCTGCTCATCCTGGCCCACGCCCTGGCCGGCGACACCGAGCGCGCGCTCGCCGAGTACCGCCGCGTCCGGCGGGCGCTGGCCGAGGAACTCGGGCTGGACCCGGGCCCCGAGCTGACCCGGCTCGCCGATGACGTCCGCGACGGCGACACCGCCGGCGCGGTCGGGCGGATCCGGGGCTGGGTCACCGGCCCGTCCTCGGCCGCCGAACCCGCGCGTCCCATGGAACTCCCGGCCCGGATCCGCGACTTCGTCGGCCGCGGGCGCGAACTCGCCCGGATCGGTGCGGCCCTCGGCGAGGACGGCGCCGTCGTCACCGTCTCGGGCATCGGCGGACTGGGCAAGACCGCGCTGGCCGTCCGCGCGGCCGAGGAGAGACTCGCCGACTTCCCCGGCGGCTGCCTCTTCGTCGACCTGCGCGGAGCGGACGAGGAGCCGCAGAGCCCCTACCGGGCCCAGCGCACACTGCTCACCTCCCTCGGCGTCCCCGACCCCGTCATCCCCTCCGATGAAGCGCGCCGATCGGAGCTCTACGCGGCCGTCCTCGCCGAACGGCGGGTGCTGGTCGTCCTGGACAACGCCTTCGACGCCGGCCAGGTCCGGCCGCTGACACCGGCCGGCCGTTCCGCCTTTCTGGTCACCAGCCGCTCGGCGCTGTCGGACCTTCGCGCGGACCTGCGCATCGGCCTCGACGTCCTCAACGACGAGGAGGCCGCCGACCTGCTGTCGAGGTTCACGTCCGTCGCCCCGGGCGACGCCGAGACCCTGCGGGAACTGATGTCGCTGACCGGACGGTTGCCGCTGGCGCTGCGCATCATCGGCGCCCGCATCGCCCGGCGCCGCGACCTCGACCTGCCCGGAATGGCCGCCCGCCTCGCCGACGAGCAGCGCCGCCTGGACCGTCTCACCGACGGCGACCGGCGCATCCGCTCCTGCATCGCCGTCGGTTACGGCCGGCTCGGCCCGGCCGCCGCCGCGATGCTGTGCGCCATGGCCTCCCTGCCGGTCGCCGACTGCTCGCTCGATCTCATCGCCGAGATGACGGCGACGACCGTCGACGAGGCCCGCCGACTCGCCGACGAGCTCGCCGAGGCCGAACTCCTGCGGGCCGACGGACGCCACCCGCGGCTGGGCGAACGCTACGTCGCCCACGACCTGGTGCGGGTGTACGCCCGCGGCGAGGAAGGCGACACCCGGGCGGCGCGCCGCCGCGGATACCGTCTCCTCGTCCACCTGGTCTCCGTCGCCGACGCGCACCTCGGATACTTCGCCTACATCGCACCCGACCGCGACCAGCCCGCACCGCCCGGCGCGGAAGCGGCGATCGCCCGTGCCGCGGCCCACCCCGGACTCTGGTTCACCGTCGAGCGGGAGCTGCTGGTCGGCGCGGTCGCCGACGCCGCCGTCCTCGGCGAGGCCGACACGGCGTGGCGCCTGAGCGCCGGACTCACCAATGCCTTCGACCACCGCGACCTCGCCGACGACCTCGCCCGGCTCCAGGAGGCCACCGAACCGCTGAGGCCCGGGCTCGGCCCCGACGCGCTCGCCGCGCTGGACTGCCAGAAGGGCGCACTGCTGCGGGCACGCGGCCGGCACCGTGAGATGGTGCCGCTGCTGCGCTCACTGCGGCGCAGGTACCTCGCCCTCGGTGAACCGGCTAGAGCCGGGGCGGTCGCCGCCGACCTCGCCAACGCCTATCTGCCACTGGATCGTCGCCGGCTCGCCGAGGCGACGCTGAACTGGGCGCGCGCCACCCTGGCGAGCGCGGAACCGCAGAGCCCGGCCGTCTCGGCGCAGCGGGGCATCGTCGAGTACGGCAGCGGCAACCACGCCTACTTCCACGACCGGGAGGCCGCCGGGCGGCACTTCGCGGCGGCGCACGTGTTCTTTCGCGAGGCGGCAGACCGCAGCGGCGAGGCGGCCGCGCTCAGCGCGATGGGCGCGGTGGCCCAGCACCTCGGCGACATCGAAGGCGCGATCGAACTCCAGAACGCGGCCATCTCCGTGGCCACGAGATCCGGGGACGTCGTGGGGCTGCTCAACATTCGCCACGTCCTTTCCGGCTGCCACACCGCGGCCGGTGACCATGCGACGGCGGCGGCGATCAACGACGAGGTCATCCGGGCCGTCCGGGAGTTCCGTCACGACTCGTTCCTGGCCAGGGCGCTACAACGCCGCGCGGTCATCCGCAACGCCACCGGCTCCCACACCGAAGCCGTCGCGGCATGCGTCGAGGGCATCGAGGTCGCCAGGCACCACGAGCACGCGCTGGTGGAGCAGACGATGACGACACTGCTGGCCGAGTCCTACCTCGGCGCGGGCCGGCTCGACGAGGCCGAGGACGCGGCCCGGCGCTCCCTCGAACTCCTGCCCGACCGGTCCGGCCGACGCTACGAAGACGTCCGCGAGCTCCTCGACAAGATCGAAGACGCCCGCGACCCCGCCTGACCCTCCCGGACCCACGCACTATCCTCGTCCTCCCACATCGAATCGGGGGAGGGGATCATGGCCGCACCAGTGGTACGGGTGCGGATCCTCGGCCCGGTGGAACTGTCGGTCGACGGCGCCGCGGCACGCCTCGGCGGCCCCCGCGGCCGCGCGCTGCTCACCGCCCTCGCCCTGAGGCCCGGGGAGACCGTCGCCCGCGAGCGCCTCATCACGCAGGTGTGGGGCCCCGAACCACCGAAGACGGCCGCCAACCAACTCCAGATCGCCGTCCACCGCATCCGCGCCGCCCTCACCGCCGCCGGACTCGACGCCACGGCCGTCCTGCGCACCAAGGCCCCCGGCTACGTCCTCGCCGGCGTGGCCACCGACCTCACCGACTTCCGGGGCCTCGTCGGCACGGGCGCCACCGCCGCCGCGGCCGGGAACTGGCCCGCCGCGCGGGAGGCCTTCGCCGCCGCGCTCGCCGAGTGGCGCGGACCCGCCTGCCGCGAACTCGCCTCCGCCGCCGTCGCCGCGCAACTGGAGGAGGAACGCCTCGCCGCGCTCGAACAGCGCATGGTCGCCGACCTCGCCGCCGGCGACACCGCGCCCGTCATCGCCGACGCCACCGCCCTGCTCACCTCGCAACCCCTGCGGGAGCGCACCTGGTACCTGCTCACCCTCGCCCACCTCCTTGCCGGCGACGCCACCGAAGCAGCCGACGCCCACCGCCGCGCCCACGCCGTCATCGCCGAGTCCGTCGGCCTCGACCCCGGCCCCGAACTCGCCGGCCTCGACCCCGCCGCCGACCCGCGCCCGGCGCTCGACGCGGCCCGCGCCTGGATCACCGCCCCCAGCCGCCCCGACATTCCCCACCCCATGCAGCTGCCGCCCGAACCCCGCCACTTCGTCGGACGCGACGGCGAACTCGCCGCCATCGCCGGGGCTCTGACCACCGCGAAGTCCCCGATCGCCATCGAGGGACTCGGAGGCGTCGGCAAGACCACCATCGCCATCCGCGCCGCCCACAACGCCGCCCCCCGCCACCCCGACGGCTGCCTCTACACCGACCTGCGCGGCACCGACGACCCCCGCGACCCGCACCGCGTCCTCGCCTCCTTCCTGCGCTCCCTCGGCGTCGCCGACGGCGCCATCCCCGACGACCCCGCCGAACGCGAACACCTCTACCGCTCGACCCTCGCCGGACGCCGCATGCTCGTCGTCCTCGACGACGCCGCCGGCGCCGACCAGGTCCGTCCCCTGCTGCCACCCGCCGGGTCGGCCGCCCTGGTCGTCAGCCGCACCCGGCTCCACGGCCTCGACGCCGAACGCGTCCCCGTCGACGTCCTCCCGCAAAAAGACGCCGTCACCCTCCTCGCGAGACTGTCCGGCCTGCCCGGCGCCGCCGGCCGCAGCGACCTCGCCGAACTCGCCGCCCTCACCGGTGGCCTGCCTCTCGCCCTCGGCGTCGTCGGCCCCCGGCTCGCCCGCCGACCCCACGCCCTCGCCCGGCTCACCGCCCTGCTCACCGACGAGCAGCGCCGCCTCGACGAACTCAGCGCCGGCGACCGCCGCGTCCGCTCCTGCGTCGAGTTCGCCTACCGCCGCGTCAGCCCCGGCGCGGCCGCCATGCTCCGCGCCGTCTCGGCACTCCCGCTGCCCGAGGCCGGCCTCTGGCTCGCCGCCGCGATGACCGGCGCGACGATCGCCGAGGCCCTCCACCAGGCCCGCGAACTCGCCGACGCCCAGCTCATCCGCCCGGTCCGCGCAGGCTGGGGCCCCGGCACCCGCCTGGGCGTCCACGATCTCGTCGGCTTCTACGCCGTCCACGTCGCCGGCACTGCGGAAGCCTCCCGGCGAGCGCTCGCCACCGGCTACCGGGCGCTGCTGCGCTGCGCCTGGGAGGCCGACGCGCACCTGCCCTACTTCCAGCACCTCACCCCCGCCCTCGGTGAACCCGCCGACGCAGACCCGGCGGCCCTCGACCACGTCCGCGCCGACCCGGCGGCCTGGCTGCGCGCCGAGCACGAAACGCTCCTGGCCGCCGTCGCCGACACCGCCAGACTCGGCGAGACCGACACCTGCTGGCGCCTTGCGACCGTCGCCACCAACCACCTCGAACTGCACGGCCACACCGAAGACCTGCGCCAGATGGCCGAGCACACCGAAACCCTCGACCTGGGCACCACCGCCAGGGCACACGTGCTCTTCAGCCGCACCAAGGGAATGCGCCTCGAAGGCCGCGTCGCCGAGACCGTCTCGATCCTGCGCCGCCTGCGCCGCGACTTCCTCCGCGAAGGCGAGCACGCGCACGCCGCGGCCGTCGCCGCCGACCTGTCCATCGCCTCCCGCCAGACCGGCACCCCGCCACGAGCCCGCGAAGCGCAGCTGCGCTGGGCACTCGCGCGGCTCGGCCACCGCGAACGCGACCACCGCGAACGCGGCCTGCGCGGCTGGGTGCTGGTCATGCTCGGCAACCTCCTCGCGCCCGCCGACGCCGCCGAGGACGCCTATACCGAGGCTCTCGCCGAGTTCCGGCGCTGCGGCGACCGCGTCGGCGAGGCCAACGCCCTCACCATGACCGGCGTCGTCGCCTACCGGCGCGGTGACCACGACACCGCCCTGGCCCTGTTCCGGCGCTGCGTCGACCTGCACGCCGAACTCGGCGACACCCCCGGCCGCCTGTTCGCCGAGCAGTACACCGTCGGCGCCCTGGTCTCCGCCGGACGGCTCGGCGCCGCCGCGACCGCCTCCGACACCGTGATCGAAGCCCTCGCCGCCTTCCCCTACCCCGTCCTGCTCATCGGCGCCCTGCGCGTCCGCGGCGTCATCCACCTCCTGAGCGGGGAACACGACCGCGCCGAGGCCGTCCTCGCCGAGAGCGCCCGCCTGGCCACCGCCGCGGACCTTCCCGAACTCGCCGACAAGGCCGCGCGTGTCCTCCGCGACGGACCCGTCCGGCCCGACGAAGCGCTGGAGATCGCGCTGTGAACGCTCACCTCGGCATACTCGGGCATTCGAACTGACCGTCGGCGTCTTCCCGCTCAACGTCGACGGAAGCTGCGCGAGAGCCTGCCGATCGCGAGTCGGCTGCGCCCAGGACGCGTTGCGAGCCGCCGACGTCGTCGTCGGCGGGCCGAGGCGGCCCTGCGGCACTTCACCGAGGCCGGCTCCCGCGTCAGGGATGGCCGGGCGCTGGTGTTCCTCGGCGCGGTGCTCCAGCGACGCCGCGACAACCACTCCGCGCATCGGTCTCCGCGCAGGACCCCGACCTCGAACGCGCCGTAGCCCGTTTCGAGGCCGCGAGTCCCCCGTCGAGCACTTTTCTCCACCATGCGGAAATACCGCCCGTCCGCCCAGCGCACGGCCCTTTCCGCCCACCCCCGACCTGACCCGAAAAGCGTTCCCGGCAGCCCGGTAAACGCCGTTCCACCAGCCGTAAAGCGCAAATAAAGCGCCCGCCTTTACTGTTGCGCCGACGACAACGAAGCCGAAAGCCTTGACCCGTCCACCGGCTCGCACGCAAGCCGGTGTGGGCGGGCTGCCCAAGGCGGCAAGGCGCGACTGGGGCCGGCTTCGCTGTCACCGGGGCGGCAATGACGGGCCGCTTCGGCGAGGTGCCCGCCGGTCAGGTCCAGTGCCCGGGTCCTGACCGGCCGGCCCTCCTTCACAGTCCCGTGACCCCGGACTCCTCGCGCAGCCTGGCCACGATCCCCGGCAGCACACGCAGGAAACGGTCGACGTCCCCGGCGGTCACGCCACGGTGGAGGGACAGCCGCACATTGCCGTGAGAAAGGACACCCATGGCCTCCAGGACATGGGACGGCCGCAGCGTCGAGGAGGTGCACGACGAACCCGACGACACCGCGAAACCCTCCCGGTCGAGCGCCGACAGGATCGCCTCTCCGTCCACGTAGAGACATGAGAACGTCACCAGGTGCGGGAGCCTCTCGTCGGGATCCCCGACCACCTCCACGTCCGGGACCAGCAGCGGCACCTGCTCGCGGACCAGCGCCGTCAGCGACCGCAGCCGCTCCGCCAGCTCCGCCGCCTCGCCGGCCGCCGCCCGCAGCGACGCCGCCGCCGCGACCACGCTGGGCAGATTCACCGCTCCCGGCGCGCCGGTCTCGTTGGCGTCCGACGGCCACGGCGACTCCCAGCGCGTCCCCCGCCGCACCCCGAGGACGCCCACTCCAGGCGGTCCGCCCCATTTGCGGGCGCTCAGCGACAGCAGCGACCAGCCCGAGGGCACCCCGCCCGGCCACGTCGCGCTCTGCGCCGCGTCGACGAACAGCGGCACCCCCGCCTCCGCGCACATCTCCGCGACCGCACCGACCGGCTGCACCGTCCCCGCCTCGTGACTGGCGCTGATCAGCGCCGCCAGCGCCACACCCGGCGCCGACACCGCCTCGGCGAAGGCCCCGGCGTCGACGCGCCCGGCCCGGTCCACCCCGACCGGCACCGCCCGCCCGCCGTCGCGCTCATGGGCCTCGGCGGCGTGCAGCACCGCCGAATGCTCGATCGCCGAGTGAACGAGGACGTCCCCGGCCCGGGCCCGTCCGCGCAGACCGCCGAGCACCGCCGCGTGGGCCGCCTGCGTCCCGTTCGCGGTGAAGTTGATCTCGTCGGGACGCGCGCCGACGACCGCCGCGACGGCCTCGCGAGACGCGTCGAGCAGCTGCCGGGCACGGCGCGAGGCGCTGTACAACTTGGACGGATCGGCCCAGCCGTCGGCCAAAGCCGCAGCCAGTGCCTGGGACGCGGCGGGGTGCAGTGGAAACGCGCTCGCGGCGTCGAAATAGGTCGAGGACACGCACGACAATATTCCACCCCGTGGTGCGACCAAGCCGTTTAGTCCAGTAGTCTGCCGACGTTGGTGCCCAAGGACCGAATCACCGGTCGACGATTCTTCGCCGCACCGTGTCGCCCCCGCCGAAGCGGTGGGAGAGGATCGAAATAGGAAGGCAGGAGCAGGTGGCCGCGAGCCCATCGTCCGCAGCTTCCCGGCGGTTCAGCCGGCTGATCGGTCTCAGCGTCGTCGGCGCGGTCCTCACCACGGTCCTGGCGGGCTGTTCGGTGGAGGACGCCTTCTACTTCGGGTGGCCGCGCACGCAGCCCAGCCCGCAGTCGGAGCAGATGTTCGACATGTGGATCTACTCCGCGATCGCCGCGCTGGCCGTCGGCGTATTCGTGTGGGGCCTCATCTTCTGGTGCGTCATCCGCTACCGCAAGAAGGGTGAGGAACTGCCCCCGCAGACCCGCTACAACCTCCCGATGGAGCTGTTGTTCACGGTCACGCCGTTCATCATCATCGCGGTCCTCTTCTACTACACCGCGATCATCCAGAGCAACGTCACCAAGGTCGACGAGAACCCTGACCAGACCATTCAGGTCACGGCGTTCAAGTGGAACTGGCAGTTCCAGTACCCGGCGACGGGCACCGACCCGAACGCCAAGGACGCCGAGGACGTCACCACCACCGGTGACAGCGACATCATCCCCATCCTCGTGGTCCCCACCGGCCAGAACATCAGGTTCCTCGAGGACAGCGCGGACGTCATCCACTCCTTCTGGGTCCCCGACCTGCTCTTCAAGCGCGACGTGATCCCCGGCGTGACCAACCAGTTCCAGGTCACCATCAACATCCCGGGCGCCTACGTCGGCCGCTGCGCCGAGCTGTGCGGCACGTACCACTCGATGATGAACTTCGAGGTCCGCGCGGTCCCGCTCGACGACTACAACGCCTACATCCAGCACCGGGTAGACGGCATGACCACGCAGGACGCGCTGTCCGCGATCGGTCAGGAGCCCTACGCGGTCACCACCAAGCCGTTCGACACAGACCGCCAGGCCGAGCAGGGCTAAGGGAGTCGTCGAGATGAAAACCGAAGCGAAAATTTTCCACGTCATCTGGGTGACCCTCCTCGTCTTCGCCGGCGGCTACGTCTGGTGGGCCAAGGCCGTCGACGGGAAGATCGAATGGGTCGGCACCGTCGCGCTGGTCCTGTCGGCCTGCCTCATCGCCATGTGCGGTCTCTACTTCTCCTTCGTCGCGCGCCGCATCGACCCGCGCCCCGAAGACCGCGAGGACGGGGAGATGGCCGAAGGCGCCGGCGAGGTCGGCTTCTTCAGCCCCGGCAGCTACTGGCCCTTCGGCATCGCGGCCACCTGCACCATCGCCGGAGTCGGCGTGGTGTTCTGGTACCCGTGGCTGATCGCGGTCGGCCTCATCGCCGTCCTGGTCACCGTCGGCGGGCTGCTGTTCGAGTACTACACCGGTACCCGCCGTCTCGGTCCCGAATAGCCAGCGGACCCTTCCACCCCGATGTCCCCCCTCGCTATCGGGCTGGTCGTGTGCGCAGCTATCGCGCACGCCAGTTGGAATCTGTACGCGAAGCGAGCCTCCACGGGAGGCCCTGTCTTCGTCTGGTTGGCGTGCGCCGCCTCGACCGTTCTCTACTTCCCGGTCGTGGCGGGCGTCGCGCTCGCGGTCAAACCCGACTGGAGCCTCAAGCTCCTGCTCGGTGTCGGTGTCAGCGGACTTTTACATCTCAGCTACATCCTGTTCCTGCAACGCGGGTACGCCAAAGGGGACCTCTCCGTGGTGTACCCGCTCGCGCGTGGGACCGGGCCCCTGCTCTCGGTCATCGTCGCGGTGGTGTTCCTCGGTGAGCGCCCCAGCGTCATAGCGCTGCTCGGCACCGGCGTGGTGGTCTGCGGGATCCTGGTCATCGGTCTCGGCAGCTCCAGCGGCGAGCGGATGGGCGCCATGACGGGCGTCCTCTACGGCGTCGGCAGCGGTGTGATGATCGCCGCCTACACCGTCTGGGACAGCTACGCGGTCAGCGAACTGGCCATCATCCCGCTGGTGATGCAGTGGGGGACCGGGTTCGTCCGGACGGTCGCGCTGGCCCCCTACGCGCTGCCGAGGGTCGGCGAGCTGAAGAAGGTCTGGCGCGAGCACCGCAAGCCGGTGTTCGTTGTCGGGATCCTCGAACCCCTCGCCTACCTGCTGGTCCTCTTCGCGTTCAAGTACGCGCCGGTC
The DNA here is from genome assembly GCF_040655735.1 of Phytomonospora sp. NPDC050363. NCBI lineage: Bacteria > Bacillati > Actinomycetota > Actinomycetes > Micromonosporales > Micromonosporaceae > Phytomonospora > Phytomonospora sp. NPDC050363. The sequence continues at coordinate 23,867 of NZ_JBFAKK010000023.1, read as the reverse complement.
ACCGTCGTGGCGCCGTCGCGGGAGTTGTCCATCGTGGTCGGCGCGCTGTTCGGCTGGCTTCTGCTGGGCGAGTCGCAGGCCGTGCGGAGAATCGCCGGTGCGCTGATCGTGTTGGGAGGCATCGTCGCGCTGGCGGCCACGTAGCTTTGAAGGGCTAGGATCCGCCGTCGGGATTGCTCGACTCGATCTCCTCGACCATTCGGAAGGACCCAGGTGACCTACCCCCCTCAGCCGGGCCAGCCATACGACCCGGCGCAGCAGCCCGCTGCCCAGCCCGACCCGTACGGCCAGGGGCAGCCCGCGCCCGACCCGTACGCCCAGCCCGCGCCCGATCCCTACGCGCAGCCCGCGCAGGACCCGTACGCGCAGCCGGGGCAGTACCCTCCTCCGCAGCAGCCCGGCGCCTATGGCCACACCTCCGGCGCGCCCTACGGTCAGCCCGGCGGGGACCCCTACGCCCAGCAGCCGCCCACCCAGCACTTCCAGGTTCCCCAGCAGCCCATGTACGCAGCGCCGACGGCCCCGCAGAAGTCGAAGGTCGGCCTGTTCGCCGCCATCGGCGGCGGTGCCCTCCTGGTCGTCATCCTGCTGGTCGTGCTGATCGTCGCCCTCAGCGGCGGAGGTCCCGGCGGCGTCGTCGAGGAGTACCTCGAAGCCGCCAAGGCCGCCGACTTCGAGGAGGCCAACAACCTCGTCTGCTCCCTCGACAGCGACACCTACCTCGACCCCACGGCGTTCTCCGACCCCGCCGACCGGGCGGAGTGGGAGGCCGCGGTCGCCGACATGGAGTGGGAGGTCCTCAGCGAGTCCGAGGTGGGCGACAGCGCATCGGTCGTCGTCAAGATCACCAGCTCCTCGGAGTTCCTGGCCGGGACCGAGACCTTCACGCTGGAGAAGATCGACGGCGACTGGAAGGTCTGCAGCAGCGGTAGTTAGACCATGGGCCGGACCGCTGCGACGGGCCGGCCGACAACGGGAGGGAACCACGTGAGCGACCAGCCGGACGAGGCCGTACCGGGCGCCGAGACCGAGACGGTGCCCGAGTACGCACCCGAGCCCCAGCGGAGCCGTAAGGGGCTGCTGATAGGGCTTGGAGCGGGTGCCGTGGCCATCCTCGTGGCCATCGCGCTGCTCGTGGTGTTCGTGCTGGACGCCAACGGGCCCTCGGACGTGGTCGACGACTACTTCGGGGCCCTCAAGGACGCCGACATCGCCGAGGCCCGCGGCTACCTGTGCGAGGCCGAGCGCGTCGGTGCGGGTGAGCAGGACGCCGACGCGCAGGCCGCGCTGGCCGGCCTGGTCGCCGAGCTGGAGTGGGAGATCACCGGGGAGAGCGTCCGCGGGGACACCGCTACCGTCACGGTCGAGCTCAAGGGCCTCGGTGAGGCCGGCGAGGACACCGTGAAGCTCGTCACCGAGGCGGGCGACTGGAAGATCTGCGGGAACTCCCTGTAGGAGGGGCACGCCACGGCCGGTCAGCGGACCTGACCGGCCGCAGCGTCACTCCGCGTCGAAGCCGATCGCGAAGGTCTCCTCCAGGTCGTGCTTGGAGTAGGCGCGAAACGCGATGTGGGTGTCGGTGTCGGCGACGCCCTCGACCTTGCTGATGCCGCCGGCGATGACCTCGGCGATCTGCTCGAACTCGCGGACCCGCACCATCGCGATCAGGTCGACGTGCCCGGCGGTGGAGTAGACCTCGCTGACGCCCGGCAGCTCGGCGAGCTTCTGGGCGACCTCGGGAATGGCGTCGGTGGCGCAGTCGATGAGGACAATGGCGGTGATCACAGCTTCGCTCCTTCGATCGTGGCCGCGTGCCGGTCGGCGGCGGCCAGCCGCTGCGGGGTACCGCAGTCGATGAACACTCCATCATGGGCGACGGGCCGCAGCTCGCCGTCCCGTTCGGCCGGGCGCCACACGGTGTGCACCAGTTCGCCCGGCACGGCCTCCAGGTCCTTCACCCGCGCCCACGGCAGCAGGGACGCGCCGGCGAAGGCGAGACCGCTGAACAGGTGCGGTTCCTCGGGCGCCACGACTCCCAGCAGCCGCACCTCCCGCCGGTCCCACCCGTCGAGCAGGCGGCGGTAAGGCTCGACACCGCCGTCGAGGTAGGCGTCGGAGTTGCACACCAGCACGTCGCGGCCGTCGATCCAGTCCTTGATCGCGGCGACCCCGCCGGAAGTCCCCAGCGGGGGAGGTTCCTCCACCGAAAGGCGCGCGCGGCCGTCCACGGCCGCCACGATCTGTTCCGCCAGGTGGCAGGCGTTGACCGCGACCAGCTCCGGCCCGGCCAGACCCACGCCGGCGACACGGGCGAGCGTGCGGTCGAGCAGCGAGACACCGCCGACCGGCAGCAGCGGCTTGGGGGTGGTCAGCGTGACCGGCCGCAACCGCCGCCCCTCGCCCGCGGCGAGGACGACGGCGCACAGCCGCTCGGGCACGCTAGTCATGGACCGGTTCCCCGAGGCTCTCGGTGTAGGGCCCGATCCCATAGTGCGACAGCAGCTTCGCGCTGGCCGGGGTCAGCGGCGGGAGAGCCGACAGCTCGTGCCACTGCGCGTCGAGGACCTCGGCGCCGTCGACGCTGACCTCGACCTCGTCGGGATCCACGCGGGCGGTGAACACGACGTCTACCCAGCGGCCGCTGGTGTGCACGACCGCGCTCGGCTCCGCCGGGACCAGCTGCGTGCCGCCCTCCAGCCGCACGCCGGTCTCCTCGGCGAGCTCGCGAACGGCCGCGACCTGGGGGCGTTCACCGCGGTTGATGAGCCCGGCGGGCAGGCCCCAGCCGTGGCCGGGAGGCTGGCGCAGCAGGAGCAGCCGCTCGCCTTCCAGGTCGTGCAGCAGCACGACCGCGCCCAGAATGTACTTGGGAGAGATCCGCCTCGCCAGGAAGCGCTGCATGCGCCGCGGCAACCGGTAGAAGACGCGGTAGACGGTGCCGCGCAAGAGCCCGGCCCGACGACGATTCACCATGACGGCATACCTTACGCAGCGCCCGCCGCGGCTCAGGCGGCCGCCACCTCGACCCAGCGGGCGAGGGTGCGCCTCGCGTCACCGGAGTCGACGGCCTGAGCCGCGCGATCCAGGCCGCGCCGCAGCGCGCCGGGCAGGTCGGCGGCCCACTCGTCGTCGGCGGACTGGAGTCCCTCCTGCGCGGCGAAGGCGGCGGCGGCGTTGACGAGGACGGCGTCGCGGACCGGTCCGGTCCGGCCGGCCAGCAGATCGCGGGTGACCTTCATGTTGAAGGCCGCGTCGTCTCCGCGCAGCGCCGCCGGCTCGACCCGGGCCAGGCCGAGGTCGACGGCGTCGAGGACGCTGAAGGTGACCTCGCCGCGGTGGGCGAGCCAGACCTGCGTCGGCGAGGTGGTGGTGAACTCGTCGAGGCCGTCGACTCCGCGCAGCACCAGGGCGGTGCCCCCGCGACGGGCGATCACGCCGGCCATCACCGGGGCCATGGTCTCGTCGGCGCAGCCGATCGCGCCGATCTTCGGCCGCGCCGGGTTGGTCAGCGGGCCGAGGAAGTTGAAGAAGGTGGGGATGCCCAGCTCGCGGCGGGTCACCGCGGCGTGCCGCATCCCGGAGTGGAAGCGCGGGGCGAAGCAGAAGCCGATCCCGGCCTCGCGGACGCAGCGCACGACGGCCTCGGGGGACAGGTCCAGGGGAACGCCCAGCGCCTCGATCAGGTCGGCCGAGCCGCACTTCGAGGAGGCCGCGCGGTTGCCGTGTTTGACGACGGGCACGCCGCCGCCGGCGACCACGAGCGCGGCCATGGTGGAGATGTTGACGGTGTGGGCCTGGTCTCCGCCGGTGCCGACGATGTCGGCGGCCACCGGCAGCTCGCCGGGAAGCTGCACCGCGTGCGCGACCATCGCCTCGACGAGACCCCCGACCTCCTCTGGCGTCACGCCCTTGGCCCGCAGCGCCACGGCGAAGCCCGCGACCTGCACGGGAGTGGCCTCACCGGCCATGATCTCGCCCATCGCCCAGGCGGTGTCCTCGGCGGACAGGCGCGTGCCGGACAGCACGGTGGACAGGAGGTGCGGCCAGGTACGCGCGCCCATGATGGGCCTCCGGGTCTATCAGGTGTTGGCGGGGGAACGGCGCTTCTTGAGCAGGGCGACGACCGACTCGGCGGTGGTCACCGGGTCGAGCGGGTGCGTGAGGGTCGCGTCGGCGCGCGACCAGGCGCCCAGCCACTCGTCGGCGGCGCGGGCCAGCACGACGCAGGAGGTGGGCGGCTCGTCGAGCTCATCGCGCAGCTGGCGCGCCACGCCCAGCCCGCCGGCGGGCTGCGCCTCACCGTCGAGGAGCATGAGATCGACCTCATAGTCGTCGATGAGCCGGACGGTCTCGGCGTAGTCGGACGACTCGACGTACTCAATGTGGACGTCGGCGGCCGGGTTGTCGCCGATGGCCGAGCGCATGGCCTTTCGCACCGCCGTGTTGTGGCTGTACAGAAGGACGGTGTACTCGGTGCTCATGCTGACTCCGCGGTAGCTCTTGGCGGACCCGACGGGTGACGGGGTCCGTGCGCCGGTGGGGCACACTGCGGATCGTACTCGCCGCCGGACGGCCGCCCGGGACCCACCGGGGATGGGCGCCGTCGAGTTACCGCGTCGCGACGCACCGATCGTTGTGGCTGCTCAGCGCGCGTCGACTACATGAGACACGCGCGGATTACGCACCCCTCTACAACTCGTCGACGATCAACGGTAATAATGACCGCGTGACAGCGGCCCAAGCCACCATCGACAAGAGCCGGATCCATTCGCTGACCCGTCCCAACATGGTCAGTGTCGGCACGATCGTTTGGCTATCCAGCGAACTGATGTTCTTCGCGGCGCTGTTCGCCGCGTACTTCTCCATCCGGGCGCACGTGCCCGAGTTGTGGGAGCATCACGCGGCGAACCTGAACGTGCCCTACGCGCTCACGTTCACCATCATCCTGGTGGCCTCCTCGGTCACCTGCCAGATGGGGGTGTTCGCCGCGGAGAAGGGCGACGTCTACGGTGTGCGCCGTTGGTTCGCGATCACCTTCGTGATGGGCCTGGTCTTCGTGCTCGGACAGGTCAACGAGTACCGCAACCTCGTTCACGAGGGCATGCCGCTCGACCTCGACGGATACAGCACGATGTTCTACCTGACGACCGGCTTCCACGGACTTCACGTGACCGGCGGTCTGATCGCGTTCATCTTCTACATGATCCGTACGACCATGGGGCGCTTCACGCCTGCCCAGGCGACCTCCGCGATCGTTGTGTCCTACTACTGGCACTTCGTCGACATCGTCTGGATCGCACTGTTCGGCATGATCTACTTCCTGAAATAAGTGAGGATGACCGTGGCTGCAGAGAGCAGACCTCGAAGCCGTCAACGCGGGCGGTTCCGTCGGCTCGGCAAGGTGGCGCGCTTCATCGCCGCCCTCGCCTTCGTCGGCGCCACCTACACGGCTTTCTCGCCCGGCATCTACGCCGACGAGCCCACCGACGCCGCCCTGACGCTCGACGCGCAGAAGGGCAAAGAGCTTTTCGACCAGAGCTGCATCAGCTGTCACGGCGCCAACGCCCAGGGCGTCGACGACCGCGGTCCCAGCCTGATCGGCGTGGGTTCGGCCGCCGTCGAGTTCCAGGTGAACACCGGCCGCATGCCGATGGTGCGCCAGGAGGCCCAGGCCGAGCGCAAGCCCCCGATGTTCACGCCGGAGGAGGCCGCCTTCCTCGGCGCCTACATCCAGGCGATCGGCGGCGGTCCCGAGGTGCCCGAATCGGTCGACCTCGAAAACCTCGAGGGCGCCGACATCGCCACCGGCGGCACGCTGTTCCGCGTGAACTGCTCCAGCTGCCACGCCTTCTCGACGGGCGGCGGAGCCCTGTCCTCCGGCAAGTACGCGCCGAGTCTCTACCCGGCCTCGTCGGTGGAGATCTACCAGGCGATGCTGTCGGGCCCGCAGAACATGCCGGTCTTCGCCGACAACCAGCTCACCCCTGACCAGAAGCGCGACCTGATCGCCTACATCAAGTACATCCAGGACGACCAGGCGCAGGGTGGCTGGGACCTCGGGGCCTTCGGGCCGTCGACCGAGGGCCTGGCGATCTTCCTCGTGGGAATTGTGGCGCTGGCGATCGCCACGCTCTGGATTGCAGGGAAGTCATGAGCACCGAACTACCGGCGAGCGGGGAGCACGGCGAGAAGGCGGAGCCCTTCGACGTCCTCGACCCGAACGCAGCCCGTTTCGAGCTCGTCAAGGAGGCTCTGCGCCGCGACGGCATCGAGATCCTCCATTACGAGCCGCGCTTCCCGGTCCCGGGGACCAAGGAGGAGAAGCGGATCGTCCGGACGATCTCCTTCTTCTTCGTGCTGTCCGGCCTGGCCGCGCTCGGCTTCATCGTCGCCTACATCTGGTGGCCGTGGGAGTACGAGTTCGGCGGCGCCGACACCTGGTCGAAGTGGTACACGCCCGTCCTCGGCGCGCTCCTCGGCATCGCGCTGGGCGGCATCGGCATCGGCATCCTGACCTGGTCGAAGAAGCTCTTCCCGGTGGAGGAGCTGGTCCAGGAGCGCCACGACGGCGCCTCCGACCCGGTCGAGCGCAGGCTCACCGGCGCGACCCTGGCCAACATCGGCGACGAGACCGGCATCGCCCGCCGTCCCATGCTCAAGCGCGCGCTGCTGTTCGGCGCGGCTCCGCTGGGTCTGGCCGCGCTCATGCCGATCGGCGGTCTGATCAAGGACCCTGGTGACGCGCTGTTCACCACCGGCTTCGACGCCGAGAAGTTCAACGGCGGCAAGCCGGTGCGCCTCATGCGCGAGGACGGCACCCTGGTGCGTCCCGAGGACGTCAGCGTCGGCGGTCAGATCACGGTCTTCCCGGCGATCCCGGGAGGCGCGACGCTCAAGCACGCCGACTCCCCGACGCTGCTGATCCACCTGCGTGAGCCCGACGGCGCCGAGGCGCGCGCGAACGCCTACGAGATGAACCGCGGCTCGCAGTGGCAGAACTTCATCGCGTACTCGAAGATCTGCACGCACGTCGGCTGCCCGGCCAGCCTCTACGAGCAGCAGACCAACCGGCTGCTCTGCCCGTGCCACCAGTCGCAGTTCCACATCACCGACAACGCCATGCCGATCTTCGGCCCGGCGACCCGCGCCCTGCCGCAGCTTCCGATCGACGTCGACGAAGAGGGATACTTCTACGCGGTGTCGGACTACAAGGTCGCGATCGGCCCGGCCTTCTGGGAGCGTGAGAAGAAGTGAAGCGTCGCAAACTCGACGTCAAGCAGCTCCCCGCGAAGGCGGCCGGAGAGCTCGACGACAGGTTCCAGCTGGCGAGCCCGCTGCGCAAGGTCCTGACCAAGGTCTTCCCCGACCACTGGTCCTTCCTGCTGGGCGAGATCGCGCTGTTCTCGTTCATCGTGCTGCTGCTCACGGGCACGTTCCTCGCGCTGTTCTTCGACCCGTCGATGACCGAGGTGCACTACGAGGGTTCGTACGCGCCGCTGCGCGGCATCGAGATGTCGAAGGCCTACGAGTCGAGCCTGACCCTGTCCTTCGACGTCCGCGGCGGCCTGATCCTGCGGCAGATGCACCACTGGGCGGCGCTGCTGTTCATGGCCGCGATCATCGTCCACATGGGCCGCACCTTCTTCACCGGCGCGTTCCGCAAGCCGCGTGAGACGAACTGGCTCATCGGCGTGCTGCTGTTCTGGCTCGGCTTCGCCGAGGGCTTCATCGGCTACTCGCTTCCCGACGACGCCTTGTCGGGTACGGGTCTGCGGATCGCCGGCGGTATCGCCGAGTCGATCCCGCTGGTCGGTTCCTGGGTCTCCTTCGCCCTGTTCGGCGGGGAGTTCCCGGGCGACTCGGTGATCCCGATGTTCTACATCCTGCACGTGTTCCTGCTGCCGGGCATCCTGCTGGCGCTGATCGGCATCCACGTCGGTCTGGTGTTCATCCAGAAGCACACGCAGTGGCCGGGGCCGAGGCGCACCGAGCACAACGTGGTCGGGTACCGCATGTTCCCGAACTACGTGTCGAAGCAGGGCGGGTTCTTCATGCTCGTCTTCGCGGTGATCGCGCTGATGGCGGGCCTGTTCCAGATCAACCCGATCTGGCTGTTCGGCCCGTACAAGGCCGAGGTCGTGTCGGCGGGTTCGCAGCCCGACTTCTACGTGATGTTCCTCGACGGGATCGTGCGTCTGTTCCCGGCGTGGGAGATCACCGCCTTCGGGTTCACGATCCCGGCGGTGTTCTGGCCCGGCATCGTGGGCATGGGCCTGTTCACCATGCTGCCGCTGATGTACCCGTTCCTGGAGCGCCGGTTCACCAAGGACAAGGGGCACCACAACCTGCTCCAGCGTCCGCGTGACGTTCCGGCGCGCACCGGTGTCGGCGCGATGGCCCTGGCGTTCTTCGTCATCTGCACGCTCTCGGGCGCCAACGACGTCATCGCCGACAAGTTCGACATCAGCCTGAACGCGATGACCTGGGCCGGCCGCATCGGCCTGCTGGTCGTCCCGCCGATCGCGTACCTGATGGCCTACCGGATCTGCCTGGGCCTCCAGCAGCACGACCGCGAGGTGCTGGCGCACGGTGTCGAGACGGGCATCATCAAGCGTGACGCCGACGGCCGCTTCTACGAGGTGCACCAGCCGCTGGCGCAGCCCGACGAGCACGGCCACACCCACCTCGAGTACAACGGCTGGACCGTCCCGAAGAAGATGAACCGCCTCGGTGCCCTGGCGCCGACGCTGAAGGGCTTCTTCCGGCCGATCGAGCAGCCGCCGGTCCCGCCCACCGCCGATGGCGGCGAGGTCGAGGGCGGCGAGAAGCGCGAGGAGATCACCGCCGGCAAGTAACGGCGGAGTTCTCGGCGACGAGCCCCGGTCCCCTTGTGGGGACCGGGGCTCGTCTCGTCGGCGGCTCAGGCGGCGGCGATCAGGTCCCGGTACACGCCGAAGGCCTTCTTGGGCGTGTAGTCGTCGGTCATGAGCCCGAAGCGGTGGAACAGGCCGGGCCCGGCGCTGTCGGCGTCGCGCAGGGAGAAGTGCGTGTAGGCGCCGAGGTTGAGTCGCCCGGCCTGGTGCAGGACCGCTTCCAGGGTGGTCGCGAGGACCTCGGCCTGGCGCTCGGGAGTGCGGTCCGGGCCGGTCGGCCAGCCGTTCTCGGTGATGTGCAGCGGCACGTCCGCGCCGATCCCGGCGGCGCCGAGGATCTGCTCGCGGTGGTAGGAGAGCAGCCCGCGAACGGTGGCCCCGAGTTCGGCGGCCGGCACTGGCCGGAACACGTCGGGGAAGAAGTCGAGACCGACGTAGTCGAGCGCGTCGACGAAGTCCGGTCCGCCCAGGGCGGTCAGTCCAGCGACGAACCCGGCCGAGGGCCCGAACAGCACGGTGGTGTTGAAGCCGACGCGCAGTTCCGTGAGCCCTTGTACGCGGGCTTCGTCCTTCGCGGCTTGCACGCCGGCGACGAGCGCCTCGTTCACGCGGGGGTAGTGGCCGTCGAGAGTGGGGTTGCCGGTGACGTTGGCCTCCTCGGTGATCTGGAGGGTGGCGATGGACGGGCCGAGCCTGCGGACCTCCTCGCGGACGAAGTCGGTGTAGCCGGCGACGTCTCCGGTGGGGGACTGGTACTGGAGGACCAGGTCGAGGCGGCGGCCGGGCGCGACGTACAGCTCGAACCGCTCGGGTGTGGAAGGGCCGGTGCCCTCGCCGGTGTAGGTGAGATAGCCGCGGACGAGGCCGACGCCGAGCTCGTCGAGAGCCTCGGCGACGGCGGAGGGGTCGTCGGGGGAGCCCGTGAGGACACGGCCCTGATCGTCGCCGAGGGCTCCGCCGGGATAGATGCCGAAGATCATGTGCTCTCGCTTCCTGTGGGGTCGGCCGGCCAGGCCAGGGTCCCGTCGCGGATCTCCTCGGCGACGGCGGTGATCCAGGCGCGTTCGCCGTCGAGCATGTGGAGGGCGAACTCGGCCTCGATGACGTAGAGCCGCGGGACGGTGCCGGCGGCCAGCACCTCGTCGAGAGTGCGCCGCTCGGCGGTGATGATGGCGTCGAGGCGTTCTCGGCGTTCGCGGAGGGCGGCCAGGGCGCCCTCGGGGCCGAGTGCGCCGATGTAGGCGACGGCGGTGAGGAAGCGCGGGTACTCGCGGTGGGGCAGGCTGATCTGGCGGTCGAGGCGGGCGGTGAATTCGGCCCGGCCCTCGGGGGTGAGCTCGTAGACGGTGCGGGTGGGCCGGCCGCCCTCGCGCTCGGTGGCCGTCGCCCGGATCCAGCCTTCGGCTTCGATGGTTCGGACGACGTCGTAGAGAGAGCCGCGGTTGACGCGCACGGTGGCGTCCTTGCCGCGTTCGCGCAGGACCGCGGCCATCTCGTAGGGGTGCATCGGGCGTTCCATCAGCAGGCCCATGAGGGGGAGGGCCAGCGGGTTCTCGGTGCTCCGTTTTGGCATAGTCGACTCCTGATAGCAGAGTTCGACTATAGCGCCTTCCGGTCCGGCTCCGAGACCGGCCTCGTCTCCGCTAATCCACTTGCGGCGCCGTCCTCACCTGGCCTAACGTCCGGTTCACATGGGCCGTTCGGGTGTCAGCCGGCGGACATGCGTCAGATCGGAGAACGGAAATGACCACTCAGCTCTACGCCCTCAGCGTCGACGCCCACGATCCGCGCGCCCTCGCGCGCTTCTGGAGCGGAGTCCTGGGCTTCGAGCTGGTCGACGACCCGCGCGACGGGATCGTCCTCCTGCCCGATGACGACACCGGGTTCCGCCTGCGGTATCTGCCCGGTGGCCGGCGGGAGAAGATCGGTTCCAACCAGGCGCACTTCGACATGACCAGCCAGTCGCCGGAGCATCAGGCGGCGACGGTCGCCAAGGTGCTCGAACTCGGCGGAAGCCACCTCGACATCGGCCAGGGCGACGTGGACCACGTGGTCATGGCCGACCCCGAGGGCAACGAATTCTGTGTGCTCGAACCGGGCAACAACTTCCTCGCCGGCTGCCCGTTCATCGGCGCCGTCTCCTCCGACGGCTCCCAGGCCGTCGGCTACTTCTGGAGCAAGGCCCTCGACTGGCCGCTGGTGTGGGACCAGGACGAGGAGACCGCGATCCAGTCCCCGCACGGCGGCCCGAAGATCACCTGGGGCGGGCCCCCGATGGACGAGCGGGAAGGCAAGAACCGCCTCCACTTCGACCTCGTCACGCCCCCGGGCGGCGACCTGCGGGCCGAGGTCGACCGTCTCATCTCGCTCGGCGCGAAGTCGCTCGACATCGGCCAGGGCGACGTCGAGCACGTGGTCCTCGCCGACCCCGACGGCAACGACTTCTGCGTGTACCCGCCGCGTTGATCCGACCGGTTCCGGCGGCTCGCGCGTCGCCGGAACCGGCCCTCCTATGTGGACGCTGAGTGCCCTCCCGCCGACCCGCCGAAAAGGCACATCGAAACACTTCACTCCACGTCGCACCACCTGTGCGACACCGCCTCCAGCACCGATGAATCGTCCGATCGGATGAGCGACACTTCGCCCTCGATCACTAGGTTCTGCCCAGTCGTCCCATTAGGATCGCCAAAGACGCGACATCAGGCGGACGGAGGTGCGACGTGCTGCGAGCCATCCTCTCAAGGTCGAGTGAGGCCAACGACGGGCTCAGCGCCCTCGTGGATCAGCTCGTGCGCACACATCGCGCCGAATACGCCAGTCCCGACATCCCCCTGCTCCGCAAGGCCTACCGCATCGGCGAGCAGATGCACCGCGGCCAGATGCGCAAGAGCGGCGAGCCGTACATCACCCACCCCCTCGCGGTCACCCAGATCCTCGCCGAACTCGGCATGGACACCACCACGCTGGCCGCCTCGCTCCTCCACGACACCGTCGAGGACACCAGCTACACCCTCGAACAGCTGCGCGCCGACTTCGGCACCGAGGTCGCCTGGATGGTCGACGGCGTCACCAAGCTCGACAAGGTCTCCTTCGGCGAGGTCGCCGAGGCCGAGACCACCCGCAAGCTCATCGTCGCCGCCGGCCGCGACATCCGCGTGATGGTGATCAAGCTCGCCGACCGGGTGCACAACATGCAGACCCTCGGCTTCAAGTCGCGCCCCTCGCAGGTCCGCATCGCCAAGGGCACCCAGGACGTCCTCATCCCCCTCGCCGACCGGCTCGGGCTCTACGTCCTCAAGCGCGAACTCGAAGACCTCGTCCTGGGCATCATCGAACCCGAGCTGTACAAGGAGATCGACGCGTTCCTCTCGCGCGGCGGCGAGCGCAACGCGAGGGTGGAGGCGGCGCGGCGCAAGCTCGCGCCCCAGTTGCGCGAGGTCCGCGTCAGCGCCGAGATCGTCGACCGGCCCCGTCACCACTACTCGGTCTACCGGGAACGCAACGCCGGGCGCCCCAGCGGCCGCCAGGACCCGCTGCGCCTGGTCCTGCTCGTCGACGGCTCCGACACCGACTGCTACGCCGCCCTCGGCGCCGTGCACAACACCTGGCAGCCGATCCCCGGCCGGTTCAAGGACTTCATTGCCTCGCCGAAGTTCAACATGTACCAGTCGCTGCACACGACCGTCTTCGGTCCCGACCACGAGCCCATGGACGTCATGGTCCGCACCCGGCACATGAACCGGGTCGCCGAGCTCGGCATCATCGCGCAGCTCTCGCCCAGCGGACAGCGCGCCCACCGCGGCCCCGAGAAGCTGCTGTGGCTCACCCGCCTGCTCGACTGGCAGCGCGAGACCAACGACTCGGCGAAGTTCCTCGAGTCGCTGCGCTGCGACCTCGCCGACGAGCAGATCCTCGTCTTCACCTCCCAGGGCCGCCAGGTCCTGATGCCGCTGGCCGCCACACCCGTCGACCTCGCCTACAGCGTCGACACGCGCATCGGCGACCGCCTCATCGGCGCCTACGTCAACGGCCGGCTCGTCCCGCTCTCGCGCGGACTCGCCGACGGCGACCTCGTCGAGATCATCACCGCCGAAGGCGGCGACTACCCCGGCCCCTCCCAGGAGTGGCTGCTCACGGCCAAGACCCCGCAGGCGCAGCTCCAGATCAGCCAGTGGTTCGCCGGGCACCGCGACGACCGCATCCCCGAGAAGGCCCTCGCCGAACGCATCACCGCCGGCCGGGCCGCCCTCAAACAGGCCCTCCACCAGCGCGACCGCGGCCTGTCGACCGACGAGCCGCTCATGCGCCTGGGCCGTGACCTCGGCTACCGCGACGTCGACGCCCTCTGCTTGGCCGTCAGCGACGGCAAGATAGACGCCGGGCAGCTCGCCGACCGGCTCATCGACATCGTCGACCGCGTGCCTTTAGACTCCGTCCCCCCGGAGAACTGGCAGCACCCCCTGCGCGTCGACGGCTGACTCAGCGCCGAAGCGGCGACCGTAAGTCCGCGTCCTCCGCCTTCGCCAGCAGCCACCCGTAACGCCCCGCGGCCCTCGCCGGCGAAGACCAGCCCTCACTGCTGCGCACCAGACGCGTGTCCGAATGCTCCAGCCAGTGCAGGATCCGCTCCGTCTCGGCCGCATAGGCCGCCGGAAGAACCCCCACGACCGTCTCAGCGGTCGCCACGAGCACCTCGACCGTCTGCATCGGATCCGCGCCCGGCGGACTGTGCCCCGCCGAGACCAGACGACCCCGACGCACCACCGCCACATCCCAGCCGCGGTCGGCCGCACGACGCGCGGCCACGAACTCGCCGATACGGGTGATCGACGCCAGCCGCTGCGTACGGATCGCCGCGCGCAGGAAATAGACCAGCCGCTCCCGGACCGCCGCCGCCTCCTCGAAACGCTCGGCCGCCGCCAGCGTCTCGATACGCGTCAGCAGCGGCCCCACGACCGCCTCCGGGTCACCCGTCATCGCCTCCGACAAGGCGCTGACCATCACGCCGTAGTCCTCGACCGAGATCTCGTGCACACACGGCGCCGGGCAGCGACCCAACTCCGCCAGCGCGCACACCGGACTGACCTTGCGCACCGACAAGCGGGTCGTGCACTGCCGCAACGGAATCGCGTCGACGATCGCGTTCATCGTCGCCTCCGCCGCCCCACGCGAACGAAACGGCCCCAGCCAGCTCCCGTCGCCCTCCGACAGCTTCCGCACGATCGACAGGCGCGGATAGGCCTCGTCGGTCAACTTCAGCCACGTCACGCCCTCAGGATGCTTCGAGCGGCGATTGAAAGGCGGCTTGTGCGCCGCGATCATCCGCAACTCACGCACCTCCGCCTCAAGACCGTGCGAACACTCCACCGTCTCGATCCGGGCCGTCCGGCGAACCATCTCCCGCATCTGACGACGCGTCTCACCCGCCGTGAAGTAACTGCGCACCCGCGCCGCCATGTTGATCGACGTGCCCACGTACAACGGCTGATCATCCGCGTCACGAAAGATGTACACACCAGGCGCGCTCGGAACCTTCTGCGCCAGATGACGCTTCTTGCGCAACTCCGGCGGAACCGCCCGGCCGAACTCCGCCAACTCCTCATAGGTGTGCACACCATGGCTGCCCAGCCGCTCGATCAGAGCGTGCAGAACATCCACCGTCGCCCGGGCATCCGCCAACGCCCGGTGATTGGGCGACACCGTCGAGCGGAAATAGCGAGCCAAAGTGCCAAGACGCTTATTGGGCACCTCATCGCGATCCACCAGACGCCGAGCCAACACCACCGTGTCCACCACACGAGGCTTCGGCCACACATACCCGCAACGATCCGCCGCGGCCTTCAAGAAACCGACATCGAACGGCGCGTTGTGCGCCACCAGAACACACCCCGCCGCGAACTCCAGAAAGGACGGCAACACCTCACGGATCGGCGGGAAGTCACGCACCATCTCGTCATTGATGCCCGTCAACATCGTGATCCGCGCATCGATCGGCTCACCCGGATTGACGAGCGTCCCGAACTCCCCCAGGATCTCCCCACCCCGAACCTTCACCGCACCGATCTCCGTGATCGCCGCCGAATCCGACGCCACCCCCGTCGTCTCCAAGTCCACCACCACGAACGTGATATCCGACAACGGCTCCCCACGATCAAGAAGCGAAGGCTGCACCGCCCTCACCCGCGAGCTCCCCTGAACAGGAACACCCCTGCCGTTAACGTCCACCACGCCCGGGACCCTACCGCCCACCACCGACAGTGTTGCTTGGCGGCAGTGTTTCTTGGCGGCTTCGCCGCGGCCGCGCTTCGCGCGCTTGCCGCTGGGCGGGGCGGTCGCCTCCGCCGTCGGGGTCGCCGTGCGGGGATGGTCGCGGTGGACGGCTTTGGCGACCGCCCCGTCGTACGCGGCAGAGTTTGCCGACGTGGGGGAGGGGTGGAGGTGGGTGCGGGTGGGCGGGCGGGTGCGGGTGGGTGTGAGGGGCTTCAGTGGCGGGGTTGTTGGCTAGATTCGCCTGCCGCCTGCCGCCTGCCGCCTGCCGCCTGCCGCCTGCCGCCTCAACTCACTCGCCCGGAGCCCTCCTGCCCGTGGCAGGCATTGGTCTCGCCGGACGCAACGCCCGTCGAGCAGGCCTCAGCTCAACTCGCCCACCGGACCTGCCCGCATCGATCGCCGGATTCGCCTCCCCGCCCGCCCTCTCCCACCGCCGCTCCTGCTCGCCGCTCGTCGAAGGCTCGCGGCGCACGGTTTCGCTGACCGCGCCTGGCGTGCGCGGCGAGGTCGGCCGACGTGGCGGGAGTCATAGCGGGGGACCGGCGGGCAGGTCAGCGGCACCGGTCGGCGGCGGACGGGTGCGGGGCCCGGGGTTGCGGTGACGAGCGGCCGTCACGTTGACGCGTGGGGGTTCGTCAGGGAGGCGTGGAGCGATCGAAGTCCACACCGAGACCTTTGGAGTCCCACAACAGGGGAGAACAACCGATGTCCACTGACACGCATCCTTCGGCCCTCGGGCGCGCGAGCGCCTGGGCCCTGCCGGTCATCGCCGCGGCGCAACTGCTCATGGTGATGGACGGGACCATCGTCACCGTCGGCCTGCCCAACATCGGGCGCGGCCTCGCAATGACCGACGGCGACCTCAACTGGGTCCTGACCGCCTACGCGCTCACCTTCGGCGGACTCCTCCTCGCCGGGGGACGAGCGGGTGATCTGTTCGGGCGCCGTCGGCTCTTCCGCGGAGGGCTCGTGCTCTTCACCGTGGCGTCCCTCTTGGGAGGTGTCGCCACCAACGGCGGCTTGTTGATCACCGCCCGCGCGCTGCAAGGGCTGGCCGCCGCGGTCATCGCTCCGGCCGCGCTCTCCCTCCTCGCCGACGCCTATCCCCCCGGGCCAGGACGCAACAAGGCCCTCGGCGTCTACGGAGCCATGGGCGGCCTGGGATCCGTCGCCGGACTCCTGCTCGGCGGTGCGCTCACCGAATACCTCGGCTGGCGCTGGATCATGTTCGTCAACATCCCCATCGCCCTGGCCGTCCTCGCCGGAACCGCGGCCCTGCCCGCGGGCAGCCGACAGCGCGGCGGAGTCGACGTGCCCGGCGCCCTCACCGTGACCCTCGGCCTCGGTTCCCTCGTCTACACGATCAACCGCGCGGGCAGCCACGGATGGGACGACGCCGTGACCCTGACGACCCTTGCCGTCGCGGCCGCCCTCTTCACCGCCTTCGCCGTCATCCAGCGCCGCACCCGGCATCCCATCCTGCCCGGCGCCGTCATCGCCGACCGCCGACGCCTCGGCGCCAACCTCGTCATGTTCCTGATGGGCGGCGGCATGCTCGCCACCTTCTACTTCCTCACCCTCTACATGCAGGCCGTCAAGGAATACCCGCCCATGCTGACCGGCATCGCCTACCTCCCCATGGCCGCCGCCATCGGCATCGGCTCGGGCGTCATCGGCCCCAAACTCCAAGCCGCCACCTCGACCCGCACCCTCACCGCGATCGCGATGGCCGTCGCCACCGCCGGAATGGCATGGTTCGGGCTCCTCACACCCGACCAGAATCCCTGGCTGGTCCTCATCCCCGCGCAGGCCGTCGTCGGCGCCGGACTGGGCATGGGCTTCGTCGCGTGCACCATCGCCGGCGTCCGCGACATCCCCCCGCACAACACCGGCATCGCCTCCGGCCTCATCAACACCAGCCAGCAGATTGGAGGCGCGCTAGGCCTCGCCCTCCTCGCCGGACTCGCCACCACCGTCACCACCAGCCACGCGACGACCACCACCGTCCATGAAGCACTCACCCACGGATACACGACCGGCCTCATGGCCGGCGCACTCACCTTCCTCGCCGGACTCATCGTCGCCCTTTACACGCTGCGCGAGGACCGAGGAGGCCGATAACGATGGTGTGGGGCGGCTGTGTTTGCCGGCGGCTGCGCCGCGGTCGCGCTTCGCGCGCTTGCCGCTGGGCGGGGCGGGCGCCTCCGCCGTCGGGGGTCGCCGTGGGTGGGTGGTTGCGGTGGACGGCTTTGGCGACCGCCCCGTCGTACGCGGCAGAGTTGCCGGCGTGCGCGAGGGGTAGCCGGCGCGGTGACCGGTCACCGGTCACCGGTCACCGGTCACCGGTAACAGGGCGGCAGAGTCGCCCGCGGGGGGCGTGGGGGCGGGAGGACGTGAGGCGTGGGAGGTGGCGGGGCGTGGCGGGTGGAGGGTCGTAGGCTCGGTCGGGGGCGGGTGGCCTGGGCGGTGAAGACGGCTGTGAAGGGCATCCGCTGCCTGCCCTTGCCCCGTCCTTCCACATGTGTGGGTCCGCCCGCCCCATTACGTGCGTCAGAGGGCGCAGGGCGCAGGGCGTGGGGCGTGGGATCTGGCTTGCTCCGCCACGCGTGCCAGAGCTCGGCAGCGTGGGGTATAGGGCGAGGGCTCACCTACTCCGCCACACGCGCCAGCTCGGTGGCGTGAGGCTGGGTCCGCTCGCCCCGTTCCGCGCGCCAGAGTCCATCGGTGCGGTGCGGTGCGGTGCGGTGCGGTGCGGTGCGGTGCGGTGCGGTGCGGTGCGGTGCGGTGCGGTGCGGGCCGCCCTCACGCACGCCAGAATTCGCTGGCGTGAAGCGTGAAGCGTGAAGCGTGAAGCGTGAAGCGTGAACCGCGCGAGAGGGGCGGGAGCCAGGGTCCGTCCGCGTCCGTCCGCCCATTACGCACGCCAGAGTTCGCTGGCGTGGGGGAAGTGGGGCGTGCGCGCGCTCGCCCCGCCACGCGCGCCAGAACTCGCTGGCGTGAGGTTGGGCTAGGCCGGGTGTGGGTGGCATGGGCGGTGGAGCGCGTCCGCCCTCCGTCCTCGCCGGCCCTTGTCCCTGCCCATCCACATGCCTGGGCCCGCCCCGCTACGTGCGCCAAAGTCCGCGAGGCGAAGGCCGGGCCACACGCCAGGGCGCGGGCGCGGGGCGCCGGCCGGGCCACGCAGATCCCCGTGGGCGTGGCGGGTGGGGTTCGGGCTCGCCAGCCCCACTACGCGCCAGAGTTGGCTGGCTTGGACTCGTCCTTCCCGCGCCGCGCCAGAGCTCGGAGGCGTGGGGCGAGTAGCAGGAGCTCATCCCGCCGTACGCGCCAGAGTCAACTGGTATGGGCTCGTCTTCCTCGCCACGCACCAGAGTTCACTGACCTGGAGCGGGGGTTCGGGCTTGCCCACCCCGCCACGCGCTCAAGAGTTCGCCGGCGTGGGCTCATTCGCGCCGCCAAACTCCGGAATCCACTGCTGAGGGCTGCGGGGTGCGGGGTGGTGGCTAAGCCGACTCGACCAACCCGTCACCTCGTGCCTACGCCGCCCAACCACCCGCCAGCCCCACTCCCCCTCTCCCCATGCACAGCCCCACGCCACACCCTTCCCCGCACGTGCACGCGCTCCCCGACGTAGACACCCACCCCACACCACACCGCACCTGGCACCCCTCACACCCACACCCGGCCCCGCCCTTCCCCCACAAGGGCGGGGCCGGCCCCGCCACGCAGCCCCGGTCACGCGCCCCGGTCACGCCCCCTACTCCGCCGCATCCACCGCGATCTCGCCGGCGAACACGACCGTGTCGGGGAGCTCGGTGATGTCGTCCCCGTAGTTCGGGGAGACCTCCACCCGCAACTTCGTCTCGTCGGGCCCCATCACGCAACCGAAGTCGCCGGTGGCCTTCTTCCCGTCCCCGACGGTGCCGGTCAGCTGGCCACCGAGGCCCTCGTCGAAGACTTCCTCGGCGGCGTCGCCGGCCTCGCCGGTCTTGCAGATCACCGTGAACAGGCCCAGGTCGACGGGCTTGCCGACGTTGTTCTCCACCTGGATCGTGAAGCCGATGAAATCGGTGTCGGCCGGCAGCGCGGTGTCGGAGGACTTCCCGCGCTCGAAGTCCGACAGGGCGACGCCGAAACCATCGGGGTAGACGTACGGGGTCTCCAGCGCCTGCTCACCGGACTGCTCCTCACCCGTGGGCGTCGGGGAGGCGGAGTCGGCGGGCTTGTCGTCGTTCTCCACCGGTTCCTCGGCCGGCCCGCACGCGGCGAGCAGGGCGACGGCGACGAGTGCGGCGGAGGTGGCGAGAGTCTTCTTCAAGGCTTGTCCTCTTCGGGCTCGGCTTTTCGTGGGCCGGACTGCCGGTGACCACGGTCGAGGCTAGGAGGCGACGAGATCGACTCGCTGACGGATTCGTGCCATCGTGGCCTGCGGCACGAGAAAAGCACGACAAAAGCACCCTAGGGGCGCTGATTTTTCGGTCGAGCGTGGGTGCGGGCGGAGTTTCGCCCGTCCTCAGGTGCGGCTGAGGCGGCGCAGGAGCGTGTCCGACGACAGGGGGTAGGCGCCGTGGCGGCGTGTCCCGTCGGCGACCTCCTTGTCGGAGGAGATCACGATGACCGGCCGTCCGTTGGGCTCGGCGCGCACCAGCGCGCGGATCACCTCGTCGGCGGTCTCGCCCTTGCGGCTGAACAGGACCCGCACGCCCCTGGGCGCCGGCGGCAGCCCGTGGATGCGTTCGGCCCCGTCGAACACGATCGTCGTCTCCGCGCCGGTCTGCGCCGCCAGCCCCGACATTCCCCGGATGAGCCGCGCGCGCTGCTGTTCGAGCGAGAGGTCCTTGTACCCGCGCATGGTGACGTTGTAGCCGTCGACGACCATGTGCGCCTTCGGCAACGCCAGCAGATCGTCCAGCCTGGACGGATCGTCGGCCTCCAGGCCGCGCGCGGCGGAGGCGGCGGTCGCGCCGGGCAGTTCGGCGACGACACCGCCGATCAGGTCGGCGGGCGTCCGCTCGGCCGGCTCCAGCGCGAGCTCGCGACGCAGCCCTTGCGCCGCCTCGCCGATCGTCTCCAGCAGCAGCCACAACCGCGCGTCGTTGAGCGCGCGGGCGTCCCGGGCGCCGTGCCGGGCCTGTTCGAGAGCCCTCTTCGCCTGCTCCAGCTCCTGCCGCAGCCGGCGCACCTCCAGCTTGTGGTCCTCACCGGCCTTGTTGAGGCGACCGCGCTCGGCGGCGAGCGAGTCGCTCGCCTTCTGCTCGCGGCGGGCCGTCTCGCGCAGGTCCTTGGTCAGGCCTCGGTTGGCCGCGCGAAGGTCCACGACCTCGGTGCGCAGCTCCGACAGCTCCGCGCGCAGCTTCTCGGCCTCGCGCTCGGCGGCGGCCTTGTCGTGCTCGGCGTGCGCGACGAGCTGCTGCGCCTCGGCGAGTTGCGCCGAGACGGCCGCTTCCTCGTCCTTGGTGCGCACCGCGGCGCCGGCCACGTCGAGCATGTCCAGCCAGCCGACGGGCCGCGTGAGATAGGCCAGGGCGGCGACCTCGACCGGATCCGCCGCGGCGGGCGGATTTCCCGCGGCCACGGCCGCGCCCAGTTCACCGGTGCCCTCGACGACCTTCGCGGCGATGATCTGCCGGAACGCGGTGTCCGAGGCCAGCTGCGCCGCGATCGTCGAACCGCCAAGACGCGCACGCTGTTTCGGCGCGAACTTCGCGACCTTCCGCAGCGGCATCGGCAGCTCGTCACGGCGCAGCGCGGGAAGCGTCTGCGCGGTCAGGTGCACGATCCGCTGGCGCGTCGCCTCGGGCAGGTCGGGTTCGGCCTCGCCACGCCCGGCGTCCCCGGGTCCGGCGCCGTGCGCCTCGGCCTCGGGGAGATTCGGCCCGGCCGCCATATCGTCGACCCCGACCTCCACCGCCTCCCCGGGGCGGATCTCGTCGGCGTCGGCCGGGTCACCGCCCGGCCGGGCGGTCATGGCGCTGCCGGTACGGGTGAAAAGAGCGCAGCGTGCCCCGAGGACACGACAAGCCGCCACTCGCGGCGCGCTGGGGTCCGTACCGACATGCGTCAAGTGTGGCACTTGCCCGGCGGGTTCGGGCCGCGCAGCCTAGGGTTCATACCGCGCGTGGCCCATATCTCGCCACACACCACCTGAACGGACGACGGTACGGTACCTCATGGCCGTGTCCCAAGCAGTTCGGCAGCCCGCCTTCATCGCCTTCGCGGTGCTCCTGCTCATCCTCGTCGCCGCGGCCGTCGTCCTCATCCCCTGGCAGCACCCGCCGACCCCCTCGCGTTCGGCGCAGCTCGCCGCGCTCGCCGAAATCCCGGCATCCGCGGTGGCCAAGGGCAAGGAGTTCGCCGCGGCCACCCGGCCCGGCGGCTACCTGTCGATGGCCGCCGGGCTGATCGCGGCCCTCGTCCTCGGGCTCACCCCGCTAGGTGCCCGGCTCGTCGCCGCATGCGGGCGTCCTTTCGGCGGTCACTGGCTTGCCGAGGCCGCGCTCGGCGGACTCGCCGTACTGCTCGCCGCGCAGCTCGTCACGCTCCCGTTCACCGCCTGGCGGCACACGGTCCTGGTCCGCTATGGACTGTCCACACAGAACTGGGGCGGATGGGCCGCCGACCTCGCCAAGTCCTACGCGATCACGATCGTGTTCGGACTGGTCGCGCTGATCGCCTTCTACGGGCTGACGCGCCTCGCCCCGCGCTTGTGGTGGGTCTTCGCGGCGACCGGCGCGGCGCTGCTGGTCGTGCTGATGTCGCTGATCTACCCGGTCCTGGTCGAACCGGTGTTCAACAAGTTCGAGTCGATGCCGGCGGGCGAGCTGCGCACCGAACTGCTCGACCTGGCCGCTCGTGACGGTGTCCCCGTCAAGGACGTCCTGGTCGCCGACGCCTCCCGGCGCACGCGCGCGGTCAACGCCTACGTCTCCGGCATCGGCCCCACTCGCCGCATCGTCGTCTACGACACGCTCCTCCACGAGGCGCCCGACGACGAGGTCGTCATGGTCGTCGCCCACGAACTCGGCCACGCCAAGAACAACGACGTCGTCATCGGCACCGCGCTCGGCGCGATCGGCGCGGCCGCCACCGTTTGCGGCATCGCCGTTCTCGGCGGCTTCCCCGGCCTGCTGCGCCGGGCCGGCGTCGACTCCATCACCAGTCCCCGGGCCGTCGCCCTGCTGCTCGCGGTGATCGCCGTCGTCGGACTGGTCGGAACCCCGATCCAGAACCTCGTCTCGCGCCGGGTCGAGGCCGCCGCCGACGAGCACGCCCTGGTCCTCACCGGCGACCCCGGCACCTTCGCGTCCATGCAGCAGCGGCTCGCGACGGCGAACCTCGGCGACGTGGACCCGCCGGCGGTGCTGTTCTGGCTGTTCGCGTCCCATCCCAGCACCGTCCAGCGCATCGCCGCCGCCCGCGTGCACGCCGACGGCGGCTGACCCGGCCACCCGTCTTGTCGGCTATCGTCCCCAGCGTGCGCCGTACCCTGCTCGTCACCAACGACTTCCCGCCGCGACCGGGCGGCATCCAGTCGTTCGTGCACAACCTCGCCGTCCGGCGGCCCCCCGGCTCCCTCGTCGTCTACTCCTCCACCTGGCGGGACCCGACGGCCTTCGACGCCGAACAGCCCTTCCCAGTCATCCGTGAGAAGACCGGCGTCCTCCTGCCGACCCCCGCGGTCTCCCGCCGTGCCGTCGCGCTGGCACGCGAGCACGACTGCGACTCGGTGTGGTTCGGCGCGGCGGCGCCCTTGGGTCTGCTCGCGCGCGCCCTGCGCGACAAGGCGGGCATCACCCGCGCGATCGGGCTCACCCACGGCCACGAGGTCGGCTGGGCGGCCCTCCCCGGCGCTCGGGCGGCGCTGCGGCGCATCGCGCGCGGCAACGACGTCCTGACCTACCTCGGCGAGTACACCCGCGAGCGGCTGGCCCCGGTCGTCGGGGAGCTCACCGAGCTGCGGAGGCTGGCGCCCGGCGTGGACGTCGAGAACTTCACCCCCGAAGTCGACGGAACCGAGGTGCGCGAGCGCTACGGCCTGACCGGCCGGCCGGTGATCGTGTGCGTTTCCCGCCTGGTGCCGCGCAAGGGCCAGGACACGCTCATCGACGCGTTGCCCGCGATCCGCGCGAAGGTCCCCGACGTGGCCCTGCTGCTGGTCAGCGGCGGGCCCTACCGCAAGAAGCTGAAGGCCCTGGCCGAGAGCCGCGGTGTGGCCGACGCGGTGTTCTTCACCGGCGCCGTTCCCTTCGCCGAACTGCCGGCCCACTACGCAGCCGGGGACGTCTTCGCCATGCCCTGCCGAACCCGCAACGGGGGCCTCGACGTCGAAGGGCTCGGCATCGTCTACTTGGAGGCCTCGGCGACGGGGCTGCCGGTCGTGGCGGGCGACTCCGGTGGCGCGCCCGACGCGGTCAGGGAGGGCGAGACCGGCTACGTCGTGGGCGGCACCGACACCGCCGCCCTCGTCGAACGGCTGGTGACGCTGCTCGGCGACCGCGCGCTGGCCGCGAAGCTCGGCGCGGCCGGGCGGTCGTGGGTGTGCGAGGAGTGGACCTGGGACCGGCAGGCGGCCCGGATGGCCGAGCTGTTCGACGTTCAGGGCTAGGGTGTGTCGTCAAAGGGTGGGTAGCCATTGGTGGATGGCGGCGAGGGTGATGGCTGCCTGGTAGGACTGGTGGGTTTTGTCGTATCGGGTGGCGATGCCCCGCCACTGCTTCAACTGGT
>NZ_JBFAKK010000022.1:0-62984 GCF_040655735.1 Phytomonospora sp. NPDC050363 | reverse complement strand
GCCGGGACTCCGTCCCGGACCCTGCCAAGGACTCCGTCCCTGGACCCTGCTGGGGCTCCGCCCCAAACCCCGCCAGGAACTCCGTCCCTGGACCCAGACCTACGCCGAAGGCTGCGGGCCATTGTCGCGATCGGCTGCGGCGGGCCTTGGGTTGCCCCGGCTGGCCCGGTCGTCCACAACCCGTCGGTTATCCACAGGCCCGACGAACCTGCCCTTAACACCCACGCCCAGCCCTCTTCTACAGTCAGAAGTGGGAGGCGGACCGGGTGGCCCCTCCGTTCCAAACCAGCGAAACCGCGGCGCGAAGCCTTCGTGGGAGCCTTCGTGTTCGCCACTCCGCGTCCCCTGTCGTCACCTCGGGCCTTTTCGGGAACCTCACCGAACAGCGATTCTCCGGGCGTCCTTTTGTGACCCCGCGAACCTGGAAGTGGTCGATCTACCTGGGGCAGTATGGACGCCATGCCAAGCCTCAGACGCGACGAAGCCCAGACCCGGGCGGAGCTCCTCACCGTCGACTCCTACGCCATCGACCTGGACCTCACCAAGGGCGACGAGCTGTTCGGGTCGACCGCCGTCATCCGTTTCCGCAGCAGTGGTGATCCCGGCACCGCCACCTTCTTCGAAGTGGTCCCCGAGACGCTCCATCGGGTCGTCCTCAACGGCACCGAACTGGCCGCCGG
This sequence comes from Phytomonospora sp. NPDC050363, assembly GCF_040655735.1. Classification (NCBI taxonomy): domain Bacteria; kingdom Bacillati; phylum Actinomycetota; class Actinomycetes; order Micromonosporales; family Micromonosporaceae; genus Phytomonospora; species Phytomonospora sp. NPDC050363. The sequence continues at coordinate 62,304 of NZ_JBFAKK010000022.1, read as the reverse complement.
CGACCTGGTCGACAACCGCTTCCCCCTGACCGGGCTGGCCGCGGAGAACGAGCTCATCGTCGAGGCCGACATGCGCTACTCCCACTCCGGCGAAGGGCTGCACCGCTTCGTCGACCCGGAGGACAAGCTCGTCTACACGTACATGATGGGCTTCCACGACATGGCCAGCCGGGTCTACGGGTGCTTCGAGCAGCCCGACCTGAAGGCCACCGTCCAGCTGAGCGTCACCGCGCCCACCGACTGGACCGTCGTCGCCAACGAGGGCGGTGAGCAGGTGGAGCCGGGACGGTGGGTCTTCGCCGAGACGAAACCGGTCGCGACGTACTTCACGACCTTGTGCGCGGGGCCGTACCACTCGGTCTATCGCGAGCACGACGGCGTGCGTTTCGGCCTGCACTGCCGGCAGTCGATGGCGGCGCACCTCGACGTGGACGTCGACGAGATCTTCGAGGTGACCTTCGGTTGCTTCGACCGCTTCCACGAGCTCTACGGCGTCCGCTTCGCCTTCGGTGACACCTACGACCAGGCCTTCGTGCCCGAGTTCAACGCCGGGGCGATGGAGAACCCGGGCTGCGTGACCTTCCGCGACGAGGCCTTCGTGTACCGCTCGGCGGTCACCGAGTCCCGCCGGGAGGGGCGCGCGGTGACGATCGCCCACGAGATGGCCCACATGTGGTTCGGCGACCTCGTCACCCTGCGCTGGTGGGACGACCTGTGGCTCAACGAGTCCTTCGCGAACTACATGGGCTTCCGCGGCGCCGCCGAGGCGACCCGTTTCGAGGGCGGCTGGGCGAACGTCGTCTTCAACAAGCTCGGCGGTCTGGCCGCCGACCAGCGTCCGTCGACGCACCCGGTGTCCTGTGAACTCGACGTCAGCGCCGACGCGCTGGCCAACTTCGACGGCATCGCCTACAACAAGGGCGGCGCGATCCTCAAGCAGCTGGCGGCCTGGCTCGGCGACGAGACCTTCTTCGCCGGCCTGCGGGAGTACTTCGACCGCTACGGCTACGGCAACGCCTCCCTCGCCGACTTCCTCGACTGCCTGTCGAAGGTGTCCGGCCACGACCTCGGCGAGTGGGGCCGCTCCTGGCTGCGCACCACCGGCCCGAACACCCTTCGGGCCGAGCTGACCCTCGACGAGCAGGGCCGCTACACCTCCGTCGGGATCCGCCAGACCGCCCCCGACGGGCACCCGACGCTGCGCACCCACCACCTCCGCGTCGGCCTCTACGACATCGAGGGCGACCGCATGGTCCGCCGTGAGCAGGTGTCGGTCGACGTCAGCGGTGAGCTGACCGACGTGCCGGAGCTGGCCGGTGTCGAGCGGGCGGCGCTGCTGCTGGTCAACGACGACGACCTCACCTACGCGAAGGTCCGCCTCGACCCCGACAGCCTCTCCGCGATGCGCACGGCGCTGCCGCGCCTGAGCGACGGCGTCGCCCGCGCGCTGCTGTGGAGCATCGCGTGGGACAGCTGCCGTGACGGTGAGCTGCCGCCCAAGGAGTTCCTCGACCTGCTGCGCGAGTGCCTGCCGAGCGAGCCGATCATGCCGATCGTCGAGCAGCTGCTGATGGTCGCGCGCAACGTCGTCATCGAGCAGTACCTGCACCCGCGCGACCGCGCCGAGGGCCTGCGGGCCTTCGCCGAGCTGGGCGCGGCCCTGGCCGACGGCGCCGAGCCGGGCAGCGGCCGCCGGCTGTCGGGGATCCGGGCGCAGATCGGTGCGGCCGGTTCCGGGGACGCCGCACGCCTGCGCGGCTGGCTCGACGGCGTCGACGTGCCCGAGGGCTTCGCGGTGGACGCCGAGATCCGCTGGCAGATCCTGTCGCGCCTGTGCGTGCTGGGCGAGGCCGGTGAGGACGACATCGCCGCCGAGTTGTCGCGCGACCCGAGTTCGGAGGGCCTCAAGCACGCCGCAACGTGCCGCGCGTCCCTTCCCGACGCCGAGGCGAAGGCCGCGGCCTGGGAAACGGTCCTGCACAGCACCGAGCTGTCCAACCACGTGCTGCGGGCCACCGCCGACGGGTTCTGGCGGCCCGAGCAGAGAGAACTGCTCGCACCGTACGTGGAGCGCTTCTTCGCGGAGTTCCCCGACGCGGTCGACGCGCGCATGCCGTGGGAGAAGATGCACCTGACGGCGGCGATGTTCCCGTCCTTCGCGGTGGAGCCCCGCACGGCCGAGCTGGCCGCCGAGATGCTGTCCGCCGACGGTCTCGCACAGGAGTTCCGCCGTACCGCGGCCGACCGTCTGGACGACCTGAGCCGGGCCGTTCGGGTCCGTGAGGCGGCCGACACACCCTAGCGTTCGCCCCTGACCCGGCGTCCCTGTCATCTAACATCGCCAGATGGTGGGTGCCGGGCGCCGGGTCGGGGTCATGGGTGGGACGTTCGATCCCATCCACAACGGGCACTTGGTCGCCGCCTCGGAATCCGCCGAGAAGCTCGGGCTCGACGAGGTGGTGTTCGTGCCCGCCGGTCAACCCTGGCAGAAGGAGGACCGGCAGATCTCGCCGGCCGAGGACCGGTACATGATGACCGTGCTGGCCACCGCCGGCCATCCCGGCTTCCACGTCAGCCGCGTCGACATCGACCGGCCGGGCCCGACCTACGCCGTCGACACCCTCCGCGACATCCGCGGCCTCTACCGGCCCAAGACCGAGCTGTTCTTCATCACCGGCGCCGACGCCCTCGCGGGCCTGTCCACCTGGAAGGACGCCGACGAGCTGCTGCACCTCGCGCGCTTCGTGGGCGTCTCGCGGCCGGGCTACGACCTCTTCGACATCCGGCTCCCGCCCGGGTCGGTCGAGCTCGTCGAGATCCCCCTGATGGACATCTCCTCCACCGACTGCCGCCGCCGCGTGGCCCAGGGACGGCCGCTGTGGGGCCTTGTTCCCGACGACGTGGTGCGCTATATCGCACAACGCGGCCTCTACCGCGCCTAATGCATGAGGCGCTCGTCGGCGGAGCGTGACAGACTGGAGGTCTAGACGACCCGACGTTAGGAGCCATGTGGCCGCCACCGAAACCGCCCGCACTCTGGCCCTCGCCGCGGCGGAGGCCGCGGCGGACAAGAAGGCCCACGACATCGTGCTGATCGACGTCAGCGACCAGCTGTTCATCACCGACGTCTTCATGCTCGCCTCGGCGCCCAACGAGCGCCAGGTGCAGGCCATCGTGGACGCGGTCGAAGAGCAGCTCCGCGAGAAGCACGACACCAAGCCGCTGCGCCGTGAGGGCCAGCGCGCCGGACGCTGGGTGCTGCTCGACTACGCCGACGTCGTCGTGCACGTTCAGCACAGCGAGGAGCGCGAGTTCTACGCCCTCGACCGGCTGTGGAAGGACTGCCCGACGGTCCCCTTCGAGAGCGAGCCGTCCGTGGGTGAGCCCGCCGAGGTCGAGGCGTGACCCGTCTGCTCATCGTCCGGCACGGTCAGACCTCCTGGAACGGCTCCAAACGCTTCCAGGGGTGGACCGACATCGAACTGGACGAGATCGGCCGTGAGCAGGCGCTCAAGGCCGCCGTCGCGCTCGCCGCGCAGGAACCCGACCTGATCGTCGCCAGCGACCTCAGCCGTGCCCTCGACACCGCGCAGGCCGTCGCCGACCTCACCGGCCAGTCGGTGAGCACCGACGAGCGCCTGCGCGAGCGCGGCTACGGGCCCTGGGAAGGGCTGACGATGCCCGAGATCGCCGTGGACTGGCCCGACGAGCACGCCCTCTGGCGTGCCGGACGGCCCGTGGCGCTCAAGGGCATCGAGAGCTGGGAGGACCTCAAGGCCCGCACGGGGGCGGCGATGGCCGAGATCATCGAGAAGGTCGGCGACGGCACCGCCGTCGTCGCCTGCCACGGCGGTTCGGCGCGGCAGGCCGTCGCGGCGGTCCTCGGCTGGGACGCGGAGATGACCAACACCATCCACGGTCTCGACAACTGCCACTGGGCCGACGTCCGCCTCTCGCGGGGATGGCGCCTGCACGCTTACAACGTGGGTGTCGCGTTCTGAGTGGAACGGCGCGCGCGTCCCGCGCGTCGGATCTTGCATGAGGACGAGAATGACGAGAACGCGTTCCCGCTTCACGACCGCTTCGATGGCCACCGCCGCCGGCGTACTGATGCTGGCAGGGCTGACCGCGTGCGGCGCGAACGGCCAGGGCTCCGGCTCCGGCTCACCCGCGCCGAGCGACGTGCTCAGCGGCCCGACGAGCTCCGACCCGGGCCCCTCGGGCAGTCCGGGCGTGAGCCTGCCACCAGGAAAGGACGAGCCGGGAGTGGACCCCACGAAGGGCAAGTCGGTGACCATCACCGGAACGGTCGAGGCGGGCGTCGAGCACGGATGCCTGGTCCTGAACGCCAACGGCAAGACCTACTCCCTGCTCGGCGGGGACAAGCAGATCCTGACCGCCGGCACGCAGGTCGAGGTGACCGGGCACGAGGCGCCCGACGTGATGTCCTTCTGCCAGCAGGGCCTGCCTTTCCAGGTGGAGACCGCCCGGGCACTGTGATCGGGGTGGCCGATCCGCTACCGTTCGTCTATGCCAGTCGCGGTGGTCACGGACTCAACGGCTTACCTGCCGCCCGAACCGGTCGCCAAGTACGCGATCTCGGTTCTCCCCCTCCCGGTGACCCTGTCGGGTTCCGAGGGACGTGAGGGCGTGGACGTGACCCCGGCCGACGTCACCGTCGCCATGGCACAGCGCCGCGTACGCGTGACGACCTCGCGGTTGGCGCCGGCCGAACTGGTCGAGTGCTACCGGCGTCTGTTCGACGAAGGCGCCACCGGCGTGGTGTCGGTGCACATCTCCTCGAAGCTCTCGGGAACATACGACGCGGCCGTCTCGGCCGCCGCCGAGTTCGACGGGAAGGTGCGGGTCGTCGACTCGCTCAGCACGGCCATGGGCCTGGGCTTCCCCGTCCTCGCCGCGGCGCGAACCGCCGGGCGAGGACGGGGCATCGACATCGTGGAACGCGACGCCGTCGCCGCCGTGAAGCGGACGACGACGATGTTCTACGTCGACACCCTGGAGTTCCTCCGCCGAGGAGGCCGCATCGGCGCAGCCAGCGCGCTGGTGGGCACGGCCCTTGCGGTCAAACCGATCCTGCACGTCGACGAGGGAACCCTCGTCGTGCGGGAGAAGCTGCGCACGGCGTCACGGGCGCTCGCCCGTCTCGCCGACCTGCTGGAGGCGGCCGGGCACGAGGGCGCCGTCGACGTCGCGGTGCACCACCTCGCCGCGCCCGGCCCGGCCGAGGAGCTGGCGGCGCGCTTGAAGGAGCGTTTCGGGCGACGGCTGCGGATTCTCTACACCTCCGAGGTCGGTGCGGCCGTCGGCGCGCACGTGGGACCGGGCCTGGTGGGTGCCGTGGTGCACCGTCGGGTGGACTGAGCGCCCAGGAGTTCCCCGGACGGCGGCTCGCCGTCGACAATCCCTTCTCTCCCACGGTGACGGCGACGTCGCCGTGCTCGTCGGTGCGCAGGACACGCGCGCCCGCACGGGACAGCACGCCGAGCACTCCCGGGTTGGGGTGCCCGTAGTCGTTCCCCGCGCCCACCGACACCAGCGCCACGCGCGCTTCGACCGCCTCCAAGAACGCCGGGCTCTGGTAGGCCGAGCCGTGATGGGCGACCTTCAGCACGTCCGCGCCCAAGGGCACCCCGGCCGACAGCAGCGCGTCCTGCGCGGTCTCCTCAAGGTCCCCGGCGAGCAGGATCGACACACCGGGCCGGGCGGCGCGCAGGACGAGCGAGTTGTTGTTGGAGTCCGAGCGGGTACCGGTGATGGGCGTGGCGGGCGCGAGGACGCCGAGGACCCAATCGCCGACGGTGTAGCGCTCGCCCCCTTCGGGAATGGTGACCGGTACGCCGTGCGCGGCGGCGGTGTCGTGCACGGCCCGGTGGCCTTCGACGGGTTCGGCGAAGGCGGGCGCGAGGACGCGCCCGACCGGATGTGCGCCAAGGACCCCGCTGAGCCCGCCGACGTGGTCGAGGTGGAAGTGGCTGACGACCAGCAGCGGGACCTCGCTGACGCCGAGGCGGCGCAGGCAGCGGTCGGCGGCGGTGGGATCCGGGCCGGTGTCGACGACGATGGCCGCGTGCTCGCCGGTGGGCAGGACGAGCGCGTCACCCTGTCCGACGTCGCAGGCGACGATCACGGTGTCGGCGGGCGGCCAGCCGCCGACGAGCAGGCGCGCGGGGACGACGCCGGCGCAGGCGGCCAGCGCCAGCGCACAGGCGGCGGCGACCCAATGCCGTGAACGCCGCCAGCGCAGTCCGGCGACGAGGAGGGCGAGGATGGCGGCGAGGAGGAGCCCGCCACTCATCCCCGCCTGCCACGGCAAGGCGGCCATGGGGAGCGTCGAGCCGTTGCGGGCCAGCCAGACGAGCCACCACGCGGGCCATGAGGCGAGCCACACGAGGACGTAGGCGGCCGAGGGCCACCAGGGGGCGCAGGCGGTCGCGAGGACGCCCAGGATCGTCGCGGGGGCCACGGCGGGCACGGCCAGCGCGTTGACGGGGACCGCGACGAGGCTGATCTGGCCGGAGAGGCCCGCGACGACGGGCGCGACGGCCAGTTGCGCGGCGGCGGGAACGACGAGGGCCTCGGCGAGCCAGCGGGGCCAGCGTCGGCGGCGCAGGCGGCGGCTCCAGGTCGCGGCGAACACCAGGAGTCCGCCGGTGGCCAGCACCGACAGCGCGAAGCCCGGCTCCCCGGCGAGGCCGGGGTCGATGAGCACGAGGACGGCAACGGCGGCTGCCAGGACGGGCATGGCGCGGCGGGGCCGGGCGAGGGCCAGGGCGATGAGGCCGATGGCGCCCATGACGGCCGCCCGCAGAACGCTGGGGGAGGGGCGGGCGACGATCACGAAGCCGACGAGGGCGACGCCCGCGATGGGCAGCGCCCAGCGCCGGGAGAGGCCGCACCAGCGGGCGGTGAGCAGGACGGCGCCGATCACGAGGGCGACGTTGGCGCCGGAGACGGCGGTGAGGTGGGTCATGCCGGTGGCGCGGAAGTCCTCGGCGACGCGAGGGTCGAGGGCACTGGTGTCGCCGACGACGAGGCCGGGGAGAAGGCCGCCGACCTCGGGTGAGAGGCGGGCGCAGACGGCGCGCAGTTCGGCGCGCAGGTCGCCCGCGGTGTCCTGCCACCACGACGGCGCCGAGAGGTCGAGGGGTTCGCCGCGGGCGATCCAGACGGCGGCCTCGAGTCCGCCGCCGTTCGCGGGGCCGAGGTGGCCTTCGGTGCGGAAGCGCTGGCCGGGAAGGAGTTCCGCCCAGGTGGGGCCGGTGGTGAAGACGAGCGCGCGGACGTCGACGTCGTGGGCGGCGCCGCCGGCGGAGATGTGGATGAGACGGGCCGGGATGAGGTGGCGTTCGGGGACGGCGGGGTTCCTGAGCCGGCGCGGGTCGTCGCCGACGATGAGGGTCGCGGTCCCTTCGGCCTGCGCGGCGACCAGGCCGGCGACGACGGGATTGTCGCGGACGGCGACCTTCCACGCCGTGACGGCGGCACCGCACGAGACACCGAGCAACCCGACGACGATGAGCCCGAGAATGGCCCTTTCGGTCCGCCGCGCCCACACCTCGGCGCCGCCGGCGCCGGCGGCCGAGAGCCCGGCCAGCCAGAACCCGCCCGCCGCCGACAGCGAGAGCGAGGCGAGGGCGGCGAGCCAGACGCCGCCGGCGACGACGGCGAGGCGCAGGTCGAGGCGGGGGCTCATACCGTCACCCGGTCCTTGAGGTCGGCGAAGCGGGCCGAGCCGATCCCGTCGACCTGGCGGAGCTGGTCGACGGTGGTGAAGCCGCCGTTGGCGTCGCGGTAGTCGACGATCCGCTGGGCGAGGACCGGGCCGACGCCGGGAAGGGTGTCGAGCTCGGCGACGGTGGCGGCGTTCAGGTTGACGGGCGCGGGGTTCGCGCCGGGGACTGCCGGTGCGCCGGGTGCGCCGCCGCCCGGTCGCCCCGGCCCGGTCGCCGTCGAGCCCACCACGATGAGCTCGCCGTCGACGACCTTGCGCGCGAGGTTGAGCAGACCGACGTCGGCAGGGTCGCGCACACCACCCGCGGCGGCGATCGCGTCGGCCACCCGCGACCCCGGCGGCACCTCCACCAGCCCCGGACGACGCACCTCCCCCGCCACCGACACGACGAGCATCACCACGGGAGCGCTTGCGGTCGCGACTTGTTCGACGCCACCGCCGACCGGCGTGACCGCCTCCGGCCGTGGCCACGACAGCCACGCCACCACCCCCGCGACGACCACGACCCCCGCCGCCACTACGGCCAGGACCCGCCGGGGGAGCGCGCCGACGGTCGGGAGGAGACGGCGGTGGAGGGTGGTGCGGGGTTGGGCGGAAGGGACGTCGGTGTGGGCGGGGGTGGAGGTGGGGGTGGCGTGGCGGCCGGGGGCAGCGGAGGCGCGGGGAGTATCCGGGGTGTTGTGAGGGCTGCGGGCAGCGCGGGTGTCGGGGGCGCTGGGGACTGTGTGGGCGTCGGCGGTGCCGTGGACGCCGTGGATGTCGTGGGTGTCGTGAGGGCCCAGGGCTGGGCGGACGCCGTGGACGTTGGGAGTGTCGTCGGCGGCATCGCACTCGACGACGGTGATGACGGCCTCGTCGGGTGGCGGCAGGTCGGCGGGATAGAGGGCGGGGGACGGTCGGGCGGTGCGCGGCGTGTGGCCGGGTAGAGGCGGGTTGGTGGGGGTCGGCGCTGTCGGGGACGGCGGTGAAGGCGGTGTCGCCGGGGACGACGGCGATGGCGGTGACGACGGAGGCGTAGGCGGCGGCGGTCCGGGCGGGTGAGCGAGCAGGGCGAGGCGGCGGCGCATGCGCTCGACTTGTTCGCGGCTTGAGGTGAGGGTTCGCACTGGTCAAGTGAAGAGCGGATGCGGTGTGGGCGCACCAGGGCGAGCCGCAGGGCTGTGGATAACTGGTGGATTGTGGATAAGTGTGGGGACGGGAGGGGTGGGCGCTGGCCGGCGCGGGTGGATAGGGCTGCTCCAGGGTGGCCGTGGTGTGCGGGTGGTGGGCTGCTCTTGCGACTGCCGAGGGGCACGGGGGAGCCGCGAAGGTGCGGTGCACGGGTGGTGGGAGCGCCGTTGTGGATGCCGTGGCAGCGCGGGCCTGCCGCCCCTGCGGCTCAAGGCCAGCCGTGAGGCGGGATGTGTGGAGGGGAGCTGCGAGGCGGGAGCAGCGACGTGTCAGGCGGGAGCCCGGGAGGCGGGAGCCGCGAGACGCGATGCGCGGGACGCGAGGCGTGGAGGGGAGCTGCGAGGCGGGAGCAGCGACGTGTCAGGCGGGAGCCCGGGAGGCGTGATGCGCGAGGCGGGGTCCTTGCGTCCCAGGCTCACGCATTGGTGGATGTGGCGGAAGGTGAAGGGCTCGGGCCGGCCGCCGGAGATGGCCTTGGCGAGGGCGTCGGCGATGTAGGGGCCTTGGAAGCCGCCGGAGCGGCAGCCGTAGGCGAGGCTGTCGCCCCATGTCCCGGCGAGCGCGGCGGCGTCCCCCATGACGTGGATCCCGGGGGTGTAGACGCGACGCACCAGGGCGGAAGCCGCGATGCGCGAGGTGGGAGGCGAGAGGGGAGCTGCGATCCGCCAGTCGCGAGCCGTGAGGCGCTAGGCGAGGCCGGGAGGCGTGAGCCGCGAGACCGGGAGGCGGGAGGCGCGAGGCGTGAGCCGCGAGACCGGGAGGCGGGAGGCGTGAGCCGCGAGACCGGGAGCCGCGATGTGCGATTCGCGAGGTGGGAGCCGGGAGCCGCGTGCAGCCGGGCGCGAGCCGTGAGGCGCTAGGCGAGGGCGGGAGCCGCGACGCGACAGGGAGCCGTGAGCGGGAGCAGGGGAGCGGGAGCGGCAGAACGGAACGAAAGACTTCCCCACCCCACACCCTGTCCCCACCCCGTGCCCCCACCCCGTGCCCCCACCCGCCCCTCCCACACCCCCGCCCACCCCGCGCCCACGTGGGAGGATTGCCGCGTGACCTCCATACCCCCGCTTCGTTTGGTCCTCGGCGAAGAGGACCTCCTGGTGTCCCGCGCGATCTCCGACATCTCGGCGGCCGTGCGGGCCACCGAGCCCGACAGTGACGTGCGTGAGTGGGACGCGGGTTCGGCGACCGTCGGCGAGTTCGTGTCCGGCGTGAGCCCGGCGTTGTTCGGGGGTGGCACGGTGGTGGTGCTGCGCAATGCGCAGAACGCGAAGAAGGACCTCACCGCCGCCGTCCTCAAGTACGCCGAGGGCCCTGTGGACGGGGTGTACCTCGTGGTGGCGCATGCGGGTGGGGTGAAGGGCAAGGCTTTCGCCGACGCGTTGAAGAAGGCGGGTGCCGACGTGGTGTCGGCGGCGAAGCTGAAGCGTCCGGCCGACCGCGCGGCGTTCGTCCGCGAGGAGTTCCGGCGGCTGGGCGCGCGGTGTGGCGCGGACGCCGCCGACGCGCTGCTCACGGCCATCGGCAACGACTTGCGCGAGCTGGCCGCGGCGGCGCATCAGCTCGTGTCGGACACGGGCGGCTCGATCTCGGTGGACGTGGTCAACCGCTACTACCGGGGCAAGGCCGAGGTGACGGGCTTCGCGGTGGCCGACGCGGCCGTCGTCGGCGACGTGCCGGGGGCGCTGGAGGCGCTGCGCTGGGCGCTGTCGGTGGGGATGGACGCGGTCCCGATCGCCGACGCGCTGGCCACGGGGGTGCGCAACGTGGCACGCGTCGCGGGTGCGGGGCGGGGGAGTGCGTTCCAGCTCGCCTCGACTCTGGGCATGCCGGCGTGGCGGGTGGAGCGCGCGCAGGCGCAGACGCGCGGGTGGACTCCGGAGGGCCTGGCGGCCGCGATGGAGGCCGCCGCCGAGGTGAACGCCGCCGTCAAGGGTGGCTCCGACGACCGCGGTTACGCGCTGGAGCGCGCCATCTTCGCGATCGCGGCCGCGCGCAAGGGCGAGTCCGTGCGCGGCGGGGTGCGGTGAGCGACGGGGACGTCCCGTCGCCTCGGCGCCCCTTCTACGCGCGGGTGCTGCGCCTTCGCCACATCCGGCCGGGCGCCGCCCTGTGCTTCGTGTTCTTCGAGGGCAGTGTCGCGCTGGGCGTGCTGCTGGCGCTGACCGAGATCGTGAGCTGGTGGGTGGTGGTGATCCTGCCAGTGCTGGTCGCGGTGATGGTCAAGCTCAACGACGTGATCGCGGGGGCGGGGCGCCGGCCTTAGGGCAGGCCGAGCTCGGCGGCGGTGGCGCGGGCGGCGTAGTCGAAGTAGGCGCGGTAGTCGCTGATGACGCCGACGTACTGGCCGAAGAGTTCGAAGCCGATGACGCCGATGAGGCCGCTCCAGGCGAGTATCACGCGTCCGCTGAAGGCGCGGGAGGGATCGTCGACGAGGGCGGCGACGTTGTCGGCGATCAGCGAGGGCTCGACGGTGGGGCGGTCGGCGGGGTAGGTGGCGCCGTTTTCGATGGCGGCGTTGCAGATCCCGACGAGGGTCATGGGCATGCGGGCCGCGGCGACGGTGGTGTCCTGGGGGGCGGCGTATCCGGGGATGGGCGTGCCGTAGAGCAGCTCGAACTCGTGGCGGTGCTCGATCGACCAGTCGCGCACGGCGTGGCAGACCGCCAGCCACCTCTCGGTGGGGCTCGCGTCGGCGGCGACGGCCTGGGCGTCGGCGTGTTCGGCCTTCTCGCCGACGGCGTTGTAGCTGTCGATGATCAGCGCGGTGAGCAGGTCGTCGATGCCGGCGAAGTAGCGGTAGACCGCCGAGGAGACCATGCCGAGTTCGCGCGCGACGGCGCGCAGGGAGAGGGCGCGTGGCCCGACCTCGCCGAGCTGGCGGCGGGCGGCGTCCTTGATGGCCTGGGTGAGCTCTGCCCGGGCGCGTTCGCGGGCGGTCCTGGGTGCTGACATGAGGCGACTCTAACAAAGGTTCGGAAGCGGTGCACAAATTCGAGAGCACCGCTCTTGACGACGCGCTTCCGTCGTGTCATGCTCTCTCCATGAGCGAGAGCACTGCTCTCGAAACTGATGGGAGATCCAAGATGTCGACTCACGTGATCCTCGGCAAAGGCCCGGTCGGCTCGACCACCGCGCGCATGCTCGCCGAGCGCGGCGAGACCGTCCGCGTGCTCAGCCGCTCCGGCGGCCGCGACGCCGACGGTGTCACCCACCTGGCCGTCGACGCCGGCGATGCCGAGGCCCTGCGCCGCGCGACCGCCGACGCCGACGTCCTCTACAACTGCGCCAACCCCGCCGGCTACCACCTCTGGGAACAGGAGTGGCCCCGCATGGCCGGCGCCCTGCTCGACGCCGCCGAGTCGGCCGGCGCGGTCCTGGTCACCATGAGCTGCCTCTACGGCTACGGGCCCGGCGCGCGTGTGATGACCGAGGACACCCCGTTGGCCGCCGAGGGCGTCAAGGGACGCCTGCGCGCCCAGATGTGGAACGAGGCGCTCGCCCGCCACCGCGCCGGCCGGCTGCGCGTCACCGAGGCCCGCGCCTCCGACTTCTTCGGCCCCGGCCCGACCGCCAACGCGGTCATCGGCGAGCGCGTCGTCCCGCGCGTCCTGCGCGGCAAGAGCGTGTCGCTGTTCGGCGACCCCGACGCGCCGCACAGCTTCAGCTACATGCCCGACATCGCGCGCACCTTGGTGCGGCTGGGCACCGACGAGCGCGCCTGGGGCAAGGCGTGGCACGTGCCGAGCGCGCCGGCGCTGTCGCAGCGGGCGATGGTCGAGGCGATCGCCCGGGTCGCCGGCGTGCCGATGGTCAAGGTCTCGAAGCTGCCCTGGTTCGTGCTGATCAACCTGCTCGGGACCGTCCAGCCGGCCATGCGCGGCTTCACCGAGACCCGCCACCAGTGGGACCTGCCGTTCGAGATGGACTCCGGCCGCTACACGGTGACCTTCGGTGAGACCGCCACCGACCTCGACGAGGCGCTCGCCGAGACGATCGCCTGGTGGCGCGGCAAGATCACCGTCGCCGCTTGAGGCGCACGCGCGTGAAAGGCCCGGCCCAGGCCGGGCCTTTCTTCGTTTCGCGGGTGCGCGAAACGGCCCCCGCGCAGGCGGGGGCCGTTGAAGCGTGTGAGTCCGTAAGGACTACTTGGCGGCCAGCTCGTTGAAGGCCTTCGTGATCGAAGACTTCCGGTTGGCGGCCTGGTTCTTGTGGATGACGCCCTTGCTGGCGGCCTTGTCCAGAGCGCGCGAGGCGAACTGGGCCTGGGTGCCGGCCACGGTGGAGTCGCCCGCCTCGACGGCCTCGCGGAACTTCCGGATGGCGGTCTTCAGCGACGACTTCACGGCCTTGTTACGCAGCCGGGCCTTCTCGTTCTGCCGGTTGCGCTTGATCTGGGACTTGATGTTCGCCACGTTTGAAGCCTCGGTCTCGATTCGTTCCGCATGCAATGGAGTAAGTGCCTGCGGAACTTTCCGTCGACACTGCCGTGCGGGGGCATGGGGGCCCAACACACAAGGGGCAAGCTTACCAGCCGCGTCTTGCGGCCAGCCAGGCCAGGGCCGCCTCCCCGCACCACGCCTGGTGGCGGCGGAGGTATGACGACACCCCGGGGATGGGATTTTGCTGTGCCCGGTCCAGATAGTAGCCCGCCGCGGCGGCCAGCACCGAGTCGAGTTGCTCACCGGTGACACCGACGGCGGTGGGGTGGGCGAAGAAGAGCCGGTCGGCGTCGTGACCGTCACCGTGCGCGGTGATGAGCAGGAACACCGTGTCGAACCAGGGCGCGGCGATCGACGGCCAGTTCCAGTCGCAGATCATCGCCCCCGACGCGGTCAGGATCATGTTGTCGGGCCGCAGGTCCCCGTGCGTGACGGCGTCGGCGGCCACCGCCGGGTAGACGCCCAGTTCGAGTTCGGCGAGCTCGCCGAGGTGCCGGGGCGAGACGGCCCGGTGCAGCGGGGCCTCGCCGGCCGCGGCGCGGGTGAAGTTGTGGAACTGGTCCCCGGCGTCCTCGGCGAGGGTGCGGATCCCGGCCGCCCGCAGCGCCTGGGGGACCGGTGCGAGGCGTTCGGCGGCGTCGGCCCAGGCGGCGAGCATCACGTCGAGGTCGGCGGGGGCCATCGGCAGCGTCGGCGCGCGCCCGGTCACCGGCTCGAAGCCGAGGACGATCCAGTCGCCGGCCGACTCGGCGAACAGCATCTTCGGCGCGGGCAGCCCCGCGGGCAGGGCCACGTTGATCTCGGCCTCACGGCGGTACGAGCTCGCCACGTGCGGTTTGTCGGGACCGGCGGCCTTGACGAACAGCGAACGGCCGTCGGCGGCGGTCACCACCGCGGCGAAACCACCGGTGAAGCCGCCCCCGGCGGGCGGTGCCGATACGATCGGGCCACCGAGCTCGCGCTCGACGGCGGCCCGAACCTCCGCCGGAAGGCTCTCGGCGCCCGGGCGCTCGGCGGTCTTGTCGTAAGGAACGGCGATGCCACTGCTCATGGGCACTGATCGTGTCACCCGTCGCCACCGGCTGCCACCGCATAAGCGGTGATCACGCTCATGGGATTATTGAGACCGCTCCATGGGCACCAGCCCACCCTCTACCTCGCGAATGGATGATGGAAGTGACGTACGCGCCAGGCGGCACCGATCCGCAGCGGATCCGGAACTTCTGCATCATCGCGCACATCGACCACGGCAAGTCGACGCTCGCCGACCGGATGCTGCAGATCACCGAGGTGGTCGACCAGCGGCAGATGCGCGCCCAGTACCTCGACCGCATGGACATCGAACGCGAGCGCGGCATCACCATCAAGAGCCAGGCCGTGCGCATGCCGTGGACGGCCCGCTCGGGCGAGCGGACCGGCGACGAGTTCGTGCTCAACATGATCGACACGCCCGGCCACGTCGACTTCACCTACGAGGTCTCGCGTTCGCTGGCGGCCTGTGAGGGCGCGGTCCTGCTCGTCGACGCCGCGCAGGGCATCGAGGCGCAGACGCTGGCCAACCTGTACCTGGCGCTGGAGAACGACCTGACGGTCATCCCGGTCCTCAACAAGATCGACCTGCCGGCCGCGCAGCCGGAGAAGTACGCCGAGGAGCTGGCCCACCTCATCGGCTGCGAGCCCGAGGACTGCCTGCGCGTGTCGGGCAAGACCGGCGTCGGCGTCGGGGAGCTTCTCGACAAGATCGTGCACCAGTTCCCCGCGCCCATCGGCGACCCGTCGGCGCCCGCCCGCGCGATGATCTTCGACTCCGTCTACGACACCTACCGGGGCGTGGTCACCTACGTGCGTGTCATCGACGGCCTCCTGGAGGCCCGCGACCGCATCAAGATGATGTCGACCGGTGCCGTGCACGAGCTGCTGGAGATCGGCGTCATCTCGCCCGAGCCCATCAAGTCCAAGGCGCTGGGCGTCGGCGAGGTCGGCTACCTCATCACCGGCGTGAAGGACGTGCGCCAGTCGAAGGTCGGCGACACCGTCACGCTCAACAACCGGCCCGCGCAGGAGGCGCTCGGCGGATACGCCGACCCCAAGCCGATGGTCTACTCCGGCCTCTACCCGATCGACGGGTCGGACTACCCCGACCTGCGCGAGGCCCTCGACAAGCTCAAGCTCAACGACGCCGCGCTGGTCTACGAGCCGGAGACCTCGGCGGCCCTGGGCTTCGGCTTCCGCTGCGGCTTCCTCGGCCTGCTGCACCTGGAGATCATCCGCGAGCGCCTCGAACGCGAGTTCGGGCTCGACCTGATCTCCACGGCGCCCAACGTCGTCTACACCGTCGACATGGAGGACGGGGTCGAGATCGAGGTCACCAACCCCAGCGAGTTCCCCGAGGGCAAGATCGCCGGGATCCACGAGCCGGTCGTGCGGGCCACCGTCTTGACGCCCAACGAGTTCGTCGGCGCGGTCATGGAGCTGTGCCAGGCGCGGCGCGGCTCGCTGATGGGCATGGAGTACCTGTCGCAGGAGCGCGTCGAGCTGCGCTACACGCTGCCGCTCGCCGAGATCATCTACGACTTCTTCGACCAGCTCAAGTCGAAGACGCGCGGCTACGCGTCGCTGGACTACGAGGCCACCGGTTCGCAGGTCGCCGACCTGGTCAAGGTCGACATCCTGCTGCACGGCGAGCCCGTCGACGCGTTCTCGGCCATCGTGCACAAGGACGGCGCCTACGCCTACGGCGTGCGCCTGGCCGAGAAGCTGCGCAAGCTCATCCCGCGCCAGCAGTTCGAGGTGCCGATCCAGGCGGCCATCGGCTCGCGCGTCATCGCCCGCGAGACGATCCGCGCGATCCGCAAGGACGTCCTGGCCAAGTGCTACGGCGGCGACATCACGCGTAAGCGGAAGCTGCTGGAGAAGCAGAAGGAAGGCAAGAAGCGGATGAAGATGGTCGGCCGCGTCGAGGTGCCGCAGGAGGCCTTCGTCGCCGCGCTGTCGACCGACGACAACGCCGCCGACAAGAAGAAGAGCTAGCCGACGCCGAAACGGCCCCGCCCCGAAAGGGGTGGGGCCGTTGTCGTGGGGACCGACCCCGCGCCGGGATCGGCTGCGGTGAGGAGTTCCCGCCGTCCCTCAGCGAACCCCGCCCGGCACCCGCACGAACGGCTCGCCCAGGTGCGGCGTCGCGACCGTCCCGCCGCGCTCGGCCAGCTCGCCCAGCAGGCGGCTACGGGAGTCGCGGGCCCGCTCGACGTCGATCTCGTGGACGTAGGCCACCTCAGGGTGGAGCAGCTGGACGGCGTGGACGAGGAGGTCGCCGGTGACGGCCACCAGATCGTCGCCGTCGCGGACCAGCACCGACTGGTGCCCGGGCGTGTGCCCGGGGGTCGGCAGGACCTTCACCGGCCCGGCCAGGCGGCGCTCGCCGTCGGCGGGGGCGAGCTGCCCGCGTTCGCGCAGGGGTGCCAGGAGGCTGTCGGCGAGGCCGGGGTTGAGGGTGCCGACGGCGTCGATCTCGGCGCGCTGGAGCACGTAGCGGGCGTCGGGGAAGTAGGGCTTGTGGTCGACCACGGCCCAGCCGACGTGGTCGGTGTGCAGGTGGGTGAGCACGACGGTGTCGACGTCGGCGTGGTCGATGCCCGCGGCGGCCAGCTCGGCGGGCAGCGCCCCGGGCACCGGCGCCCAGGACGCGGCGGGGGAGTCGGCCGGGCCGATGCCGGCGTCGATGAGGATGACGCGGCCGTCGTCGAGGCGCACCGCGAAGCAGCGGAACTTCAGCCACCAGCGGCCGTCGTCGGTGCGGGAGGCGGGGTCGAAGGCGTCGGCGGCGGCCCAGTGCGCCTCGCCGGCTTCGGGGAAGGCGTTCTCGCGGGGCTCGAAGAACGGCCCGGCACCGTCTTCGAGGGCGATGATCTCGGTGTTTCCGACGCGCAAGATCGCTGGCATTGGACGATTGTGACAGCCGCGAGGCAAATCACTCTGGCCGCCGCCGCGGCCGTCTCGTAGCGTGGGGGCATGAAGCTCGCATCGGTGAACCTGGGCGTCCTGCGGTCGGGGAAGTGGGCCGGAAGCCTCGGCCGGACGGGGATCGACAAGCGCCCCGCCGAAGGCCGTGTCCACATGGGACGGCTGGGGGTCGAGGGCGACGTGATCGTCGACGTCGAGAACCACGGCGGTCTCGACCAGGCCGTCTACGCCTACGCCCGCGAAGACGCGGCGTGGTGGGCCGACGAGCTCGACCGGGCGGTCGACCCCGGCGCCTTCGGCGAGAACCTGTCGACGGTCGGCCTCGACGTCAACGGCGCTCTCATCGGCGAGCGCTGGGCGATCGGCGAGGCCGTCTTCGAGGTGTGCTCGGTGCGGATCCCGTGCCGGACCTTCTCGGGTTTCTGGGACGTGCCCGACCTGATCAAGCGCTTCACCCAGCGGGCGGTGCCGGGCGCCTACCTGCGGGTCGTCCAGGAGGGCACGGTCGGCGCGGGCGACGCGATCACGATCGTCGAGCGGCCCGCGGAGCACGACCTGACCGTCGGGGAGCTGTTTCGGGCGATGACCATCGAGCCGGAGTTGCTGCCGAAGGTGCTGACGGCCCCGGCGGTCCCCGTGGAGATCAGGGAGAAGGCCGCGCGGCGGGTGGGGTGAGGTCAGGCCCCCGGGGGTAGCAGCGGCGGCCCGTCCCACTGCTCGAAGATGAGGTTGGTGTGCACCAGCGACACCTCCGGCCGCGCGGTGAACTCGTCGAGGACGAGCCGTTGCAGGTCGCCGACGCCGGGCACGGCCACGTGCACCAGGAAGTCGTCGGGGCCGGCGAGGTGGAACACCGCTCGCACCTCCGGCAGTGATCGCGCGTGCGTCACGAACTCCGCGACCAGCGGGCGCCGGTGCGGGGTGACGCGCACGGCCAGGAACGCCTGCAGGGGACGGCCGAGAGAGCCGGGGTCGAGGCGGACGGTGTAGCCGGTGATGACCCCGGCGTCGCGCAGCCGCCGGATCCGGTCGAGGCAGGTCGAGGGGGCGATGTGCACGCCGGCGGCCAGCTCGCGGTTGGTGATCCGCGCGTTGTTCTGCAATTGACGGAGAATCCGCAGATCCACCGTGTCGAGCGCCACCGTTTCCGACATGCGCCGAACGATATCCGGCGTTCACCCCGTGGCGGTGACCGCGACTCCACACTTCCGGCATGAACGCGACCCCGGCTCACGCATTCGCCACCCGCGCCGTCCACGCCGGGCGCGACGACCTCGCCGCACTCGGCGTGCACGCCGCGCCCATCGACCTGTCCACGACCTACCCCGCCGTCGACTGCGTCGCGGAGGCCGCCCGCATCGAGGAGTTCGCCGCCGGGATGCAGCCCGAGGGTTCGCCCATCTACGCGCGGCTGCACAACCCGACAGTCGCGCGCTTCGAGTCGGCGCTGGCCGAACTGGAGGGCGCCGAGGCCGCAGTGGCCTTCGCCAGCGGCATGGCCGCGATGAGCGCGTGCCTGCTGGCCGTGGCCGCCGCCGGCAAGCGGCACATCGTCGCCGTCCGCCCGCTGTACGGCGGCAGCGACCACCTGCTCGGCGCCGGACTGCTCGGCACCGAGGTGACCTGGGCCGACCCGAAGGGCGTCGCCGCCGAGATCCGGCCCGACACCGGCCTGGTCATCGTCGAGTCCCCGGCCAACCCGACGCTCACCGAACTCGACCTCGCCGCGCTGGCCGCCGACTGCGGCCAGGTCCCGCTGCTGGTCGACAACACCTTCGCCACCCCGGTCCTCCAGCGGCCCATCACCCGCGGCGCCTCGGTCGTCCTGCACAGCGCGACGAAGTTCCTCGGCGGGCACGGCGACGTGCTCGGCGGTGTCGTGGCCTGCGGTGAGGAGTTCGCCCGGGGCCTGCGGCAGGTGCGCGTGGCCACCGGCGGCCTGCTGCACCCGCTGGCCGGTTACCTGCTCCTGCGCGGACTGGCGACCCTGCCCGTGCGCGTGCGCGCCGCCCAGGCAGGCGCCCACGAGCTGGCGCTGCGCCTCAAAGACCACCCCAAGGTCGCCGCCGTGCACTACCCGGGCTTCGCCGTCGACCGCCCCGGCCAGATGGACGGCGGGGGCGCGCTGGTCGCCTTCGAAGTCGACGGGGACGCGCACAAGGTCGTCGCCGCCGTCGGCCTGATCACCCCCGCGGTGAGCCTCGGCAGCGTCGACACGCTCATCCAGCACCCCGCCTCGCTGACGCATCGCGTCGTCGGCGCCGCCGACCGCGAGGCCGGCGGCATCGGCGAGAACCTGCTGCGCGTCTCGGTCGGCCTCGAAGACGTCGAGGACCTGTGGGCCGACCTCTCCGGCGCGCTCGACCGCGCCTAAGCGACCGGCTCGGGGGCGCGGTTGTAGTCGAGGACCGCGCCCAGGTACTCCTCGATCGAGTCCCGGTTGCGCGTCAGGCAGCGGATCCGGTCGCTCATCCGGTCGCGCTCGGTCTCCAGCGTGGCGATCATCTCCGGCGTGGCGTCGGGGAAGTAGATCGCGCGCGGCTTGTCGAGGCACGGCAGGATCTGCTTGATGATCCTGGTCGGCAGGCCGGCGTCGAGCAGCCCGCGGATCTGCACGACCCGGTCGACGTTGTACTCGGCGTAGTCCCGGTAGCCGTTCGCCGCGCGGTCGGGCAGAATCAGACCCTGCTCCTCGTAGTAGCGCAGCAGACGGCGCGGGGTGTCGGTGCGTTCCGACAGTTCTCCGATGCGCACGTGCCCCACCTCACACTGGTTCGGGTTGACCTTCACACTGATGTGAAGGTTTGAGCATAGTCCCATGCGAACCGAGACCGCCGCCCCCGAGACCCGCGCCCCGGGCGGGAAACTCCCCATGGGCGCCCTGCTCGCCCTGGCCACCGCCGTGTTCATCACCAGCCTCACCGAGACCCTCCCCGCCGGCGTCCTGCCCGCCATGAGCGCCGACCTCGGCGTCGGCGAGTCGGCCATGGGCCAGTCGATCACCGTCTACGCCCTCGGCACCGCCCTGACCGCCATCCCGCTGTCGGCGCTCACCGCCGGCTGGCGCCGCAAGCGCCTGCTCCTGAGCGCCATGGCCGGATTCGCCCTCGCCAACACCGTCACCGCCGTCTCGGTCTCCTACCCGCTGACGATGGCCGCCCGCTTCCTCGCCGGCGTCGCCGCCGGACTCGCCTGGGCACTGCTGGCCGGCTACGCCCGCCGCATGGCCCCCGCCCACCTCCAGGGCAAGGCCATCGCCGTGGCCATGGCCGGAATCCCCGTCGCGCTCTCCCTCGGCGTACCCGCCGGAACCTTCCTCGGCAAGGCATTCGGCTGGCAGAGCGCCTTCGGGACCATGACCGCGCTGACCGTCGTCCTGCTCATCTGGATCACCGCCACCGTGCCCGACTTCCCCGGCCAGAAGCGCGGCAGCCGCACCCCCATGCTGCGCGCCCTGAGCGTCCCCGGCGTGACACCCGTCCTGTTCGTCACGCTCGTGTTCGTCCTGGCCCACACCATCCTCTACACCTACATCGCGCCCTTCCTCGACCGCCTCGGCATGGGCCGCTCCACCGACCTCGTCCTGCTCGTCTTCGGCGCCGCGTCCCTGCTGAGCATCTGGATCGTCGGCGCCCTCATCAACCGCCGCCTGCGCCTCCTGACCATCGCCAGCGTCCTGCTCGTCGGCGCCGCCGCCGCCATCATGGCCGTGCTCGCCGACAGCCCGGCGCTCGTCTACGTCGCGGTCACCCTGTGGGGACTGGGCTGGGGCGGCGCGCCCACCCTCCTCCAGACCGCCGCCGGTGACGCCGGCGGCGAGCACGCCGACGCCGCCCAGGCCATGCTGGTCACCTTGTGGAACGCGGCGATGGCGGCGGGCGGCGTCGTCGGGGGAGTACTCCTCGGCGCACTCGGCTCGGAGTCGTTCCCGTGGAGCGTGCTGGCACTGCTGGTGCCGGTCGCGCTGGTCGTCCTGACGGCCTCCGCGCACGGTTTCCCGCGCGCGAGGGCCGCGGTGGAGGGCGCCTAGACCGGCGGGAAACGCACGATCACGTCGCCGGAACCGTTGCTGGTGCAGATCCACAGCCACCCGTCGGGGCCGTGCTCCACACTGCGGACGCGTCCGTAGGTGCCCGTGAGCACGGCCACCGGCTCACCACCGGCCAGCGGCACCGTCCACAGCCGTTGCCCGCGCAGGGCCGCGACGTACATCGTGTCGGCGACCACCGCCGCCCCGCTCGGCGAGGCCTCCGCGGTCGTCCACGTCACCAGCGGGTCGTGGAACTCCGGCTCGCCGCCCTCGCCCTCCACGACCGGCCAGCCGTAGTTGTCGCCGGCGACGATGTGATTGACCTCGTCCCAGGTGTTCTGGCCGAGCTCACTGGCGTAGAGCTCGCCGCCGCCGGTCCAGTCGAGACCCTGCACGTTGCGGTGGCCGAGGGTGTAGACGCGCGAACCCGGGAAGGGATTGTCCTCGGGCACCGTCCCGTCGGGGTTCACCCGCAGGATCTTGCCGCCGAGGCTTCCCGGGTCCTGCGAGTTGTCGCGGTTTCCCGCGTCGCCGGTGGCGATGTAGAGCTTGCCGTCGGGGCCGAACTCGATGCGCCCCCCAT
This sequence comes from Phytomonospora sp. NPDC050363, assembly GCF_040655735.1. Lineage (NCBI taxonomy): Bacteria > Bacillati > Actinomycetota > Actinomycetes > Micromonosporales > Micromonosporaceae > Phytomonospora > Phytomonospora sp. NPDC050363. The sequence goes on along the minus strand of NZ_JBFAKK010000022.1, from coordinate 40,369 downwards.
TGTGGATGGACGCCTTCGGGATGCCGGTGACGATCGGCTCGGGTGTGAGGTCGGCGAGGGTCAGCCGGGCGACGCGGTTGTCGCCGGCGGCGGTGAAGTACACGTAGATCGTCTCGTCGACGGCGTAGTCGGGCGACACGGCGAGGCCCAGCAGCCCGCCCTCACCGCCCGGGACGACGGTGGGGACCTGCCCGACGGTCTGCGGCGGTGTACCGGGTGCCACCGTCTTGATCAGGGCGGAGTTTCGTTCGGCGAAGATCGCCGTCCCGTCGGGGAGGAAGGACAGCCCCCAGGGGTAGGTCAGTCCGGCGGCGACCTGCTCGCCGGCGTCGAAGTCGAAGTCGGCGTCGGCGGCGGTCTGCGCCTCGGCGCCGCAGACCCCGGTGAACGTGGTGGCCGCCAGGGCGGCGGTGACGGCGATGGACTTGGCGATGCGCACGGCCCTCGCTCCTCTCGGAAAAAGGTCGCGCCACGCCGGTTCGGCGTGGCGCGTCCGCTTTTGTCCTATGTGGAGCCGAATCTATGCGGTCCGGCCCGGCGGGTCAACCGGTCAGGGTTTGGCGCGGACCTCGACGGTGACGTGGTCGCCGCCCTTCTCGGCCGCCGTCCACTCGCCGCTCTTGGCCGACCACTCGTGCCCGTCGTAGACGACACTCGACACGCCGAGATCCTCCGAGTAGGCGACCATCCAGTGCGCGAACTGCCAGCCGTTGTCCACATCCGACATCCGGATGACACGGCCGTCGGCCTTCGCGGTCACCTTGTCCCAGTCGAGGCTGAGCTCACTGGTCACCGCGTCGACGGCGTCGTCGCCGGCCACGCCCTTGTCGTCGACCCGGCACGCCACGGCGGCGTTGACCGAGCCGAGCATCGCGTCGGCGAGGACCTGGGCCTCGTCGGACCACTGCTCATAGGCGTCGGGGTAGGCACTGCGCTGCACCGCCTGGGCGGCGTCGGTGATGCGCATGTCCTCCCAGCCCTCCACCTTGACCAGTGCCTTGAAGAAGCGCTTGGACGAGTAGCGGGGATCCTGGATCTCCTCCTCGGTCCCCCAGCCCTGACTCGGCCGCTGCTGGAACAGCCCGACCGAGTCACGGTCACCGTGACCGATGTTCTCCAGCCGGGACTCCTGGTAGGCGGTCGCCAGCGCGACCACGACACCCCGCTCGGGAATGTCCAGTTTGGAGCCGACCGCCGCGATCGTCGCGGCGTTCGACGCCTGGGTCGGATCCACCTTGATGGTGGAACCTTCCGCCCCGGTCACCGTGCACATGGGCTTGGCGAAGGGATTCGGCAGATCGGCGTCGATGATCCGCGCGATGACGAATCCGACACCGGCGAGCACCGCGATGACCACGATTCCCGTGACCACGTGTCGCGCGCGCATCCAACCTCCTAGTCGGCGTAACCAGAGGACACCGTGACCTAACCGAGATTACGTCCCCTGTTCCACTCTGGGTACCCACCGCGGGTCGCGTCTGTCACGAAAAGCGGCCACACCTTCGCGACCTTCCTCCGAGAGGAAGAAGCCGGCCGACTCGGTGGCCAGTTCGGCGAGCTCGGCGCGGATGTCGGTCTCGTGCCGTCGGCGCAGCAGGGCCTTGGCGCCCGCGAGCGCTCCCGGCGCGCCCTTGACGAGCGCGCCGACGTATCCGGCGATGGCGTTGTCGAGATCGGACGGCGGGACGGCGCGGGTGACCAGCCCGACGTGCGCGGCGCGGTACCCGTCGAAGGTCTCGCCGGTCAGGTAGAGCTCGGCGGCCGCGCGCGGCGAGAGGCGGCGCAGCACGGTCGCGGAGATGACCGCCGGGATGACCCCGAGCCGGACCTCACTGAACGCGAAGGTGCTGTCGGTGCGGCAGACGGCGAGGTCCGCGGCGGCGATCAGGCCGAGCCCGCCCGCCCTCGCCGGCCCGCCGACCCGGGCGACGACCGGCTTCGGCGACTCCCACAGCGCGGCCAGGACCTCGGTGAGCATCGCGGCCGGCACCTGCCCGGCCTCGCGGGCGGCGGCGGTCTCGGTGAGATCGGCGCCCGAGCAGAACACGGTCCCCTCGTGGTCGAGGAGGATCACCCGCACGCTCTCGTCGGCGACGGCGACGGCGAGATGTTCGAGGAACTGCGTCATCAGCGGCGTCGACAGCGCGTTGCGGTTGTGATCGCTGTCAAGCGTCAGCGTGGCGACACCGTCATGGGCGTCATAGCGGACAAGTCGGTCGGGCTCGTGGCTCGGCATGTCCCGTACGCTAGCGCCCGTGCCTGGACTACCTCCGGACGGTGAACCGGTTCCGCGCGACGGGTCGCTACCCGCTCGCGCGCTCACCCGTGTCGGCGAACAGGGCTTCGGCCTCTACGTCCACGTGCCCTTCTGCGCCTCCCGCTGCGGCTACTGCGACTTCAACACCTACACCGCCGCCGAACTCGCCGGGGGAGTGACGCGCGACTCCTACGCCGCCCTCGTCCTCGACGAGCTCCGCCTCGCCGCGCGCGTCCTCGACGGGACCGCCCCCAAGGCGCGCACCGTCTTCTTCGGCGGCGGCACCCCCACCCTTCTTCCCGCCGACGACCTCGTCCGCATCCTCGACGGCATCGACGCCGCCTTCGGGCTCGCCGACGACGCCGAGATCACCACCGAGGCCAACCCCGAGTCGGTCGACCCCGCCTACCTGTCGCGGCTGCGCGCCGGCGGCTTCAACCGCGTCTCGCTCGGCATGCAGTCGGCCGCCCGCCACGTCCTTGCCGTCCTCGACCGCAAGCACTCGCCCGGCCGCGCCGCGCAGGCCGCCGTCGAGGCGCGCGAGGCCGGCTTCGGCCACGTCAACCTCGACCTCATCTACGGGACCCCCGGCGAACGCGAGGAGGACTGGGCCGCCAGCCTCGACGCGGCCGTCGCCGCCGGCGTCGACCACGTCTCGGCCTACTCGCTGATCATCGAGGACGGGACCCGCCTCGCCGCCCGCATCAGACGCGGCGAGGTCGCGATGCCCGACGACGACGTGGCCGCCGACCGCTACCTCGCCGCCGACGCCGCACTCTCCGCGGCCGGACTGAACTGGTACGAGGTCTCCAACTGGGCCGCCGACACCGACGCCCGCTGCCGCCACAACCTCCTCTACTGGCAGGGCGGCGACTGGTGGGGCCTCGGCCCCGGCGCGCACAGCCACGTCGGCGGAGTCCGGTGGTGGAACGTGCGCCACCCCAGCGCCTACGCCGGACGCCTCGCCGAGGGCGCCTCCCCGGGCGAGGGCCGCGAAGTACTCGACGACGCCGACCGCCATGTCGAAGATGTATTGCTAAGACTACGGATCGTCGACGGTATCGAGGTATCCTCATTGGCGCCGCCCGGGCAGGAGAGCGCGGCCCGCGCCGTCGCCGACGGGCTACTCGACGAGCCCGCCTTCGAGAAGGGCCTGGCGCGGTTGACGCTCCGCGGAAGGCTCCTGGCCGACGCGGTGGTGCGCGACCTGTTGCCCGACTGAGAGTGTTTCCCGGCGCTCGCGACTGAGAAGACGCCCCATGCCGAGACGAAGGCCCCGCCACGCCGCACCGCCCAGGTTCGATCCCCGGTTGACGCGCACGACGGTCGCGGCCGCCGTGCTCGCGCTCGCCGGAACCGCCACCGCGCTCACGCTGCCGTCGCCCGCCGTGACGGTCAACGCGCCGCTCGGAGGGCCCCCGGCGGCCGCCGAGTCCACCTCGACGCCGGCTCCGCCGAAGAAGACGGTCACCATCACCGGAACCGGCGACATCATCCTCGGTTCGGCACCCGATGACCTGCCGCCCGGTGATGCCGAGGGCTTCTTCGAGCGGGCCTCCGGCGTGCTGACCGGCGACCTGCTCATCGGCAACTTCGAGGGCACGCTCACCGAGCGGGAGAAGTCGTCGAAGTGCAAGCCGAAGGCCGAGAACTGCGCGGCCTTCCGGATGCCGCCGGGCTACGCCGAGGTGATCGCCGACGCCGGTTTCGACGTCCTCAACCTCGCCAACAACCACGCCCTCGACTACGGCGGCGAAGGGCTCGCCGACACCCGGACACACCTCAACGACGCCGGGATCGAGTACACCGGCATGCGCGGCGAGTACGCCGAGCTGACCGTCGACGGGGTGGAGATAGCCGTCGTGGGTGTCTCGCCGTACGCGTGGTCGCAGGACATGCACGACCTGGAGGGCACCGCCGCGCTGGTCGAGGCGGCCGCCGAGCGCAACGACCTCGTCGTGGTCTCCATGCAGGCCGGCGGTGAGGGCGCCGACAAGGACCACGTCGTCCCCGGCGCCGAGATGTTCCTCGGTGAGGACCGCGGCGACGTGATGGCCTTCTCCCGTGCCGTCATCGACGCCGGCGCCGACCTCGTCGTCGGGCACGGCCCGCATGTGATGCGCGGCATGGAGTTCTACAAGGGCCGGCTGATCGCCTACAGCCTCGGGAATTTCGCCGGATACCGGGTCCTATCGACCGAAGGCAACCGGGGAGTCGGCGGCGTCCTCGCCGTGACTTTGACCATTGACGGCGACTGGGCCGGCGGCGTCCTGCGCGCCACGCGCATGGTCGACGGGGGATATCCCGCCGCGGATCCGGACAACACGGCACACGAGACGTGCAATCGGCTGTCCCGCGACGATTTCGGGGCGACGGCGGCCCTCGTCACCGAAGGTGGCCGTATCACTCCGCCCTGAACGATGAGGCAATACCGGCCCTCGCGCCAGTAGACTGGCACTCAGTCTGCCCGAGTGCCAGGCCAGCTCCATGCCTGCGACCGCCGCTCTCGGTGCCGATGCCCGACCACTGACGAGAGCGCGAGGAGGACGCCGGATGCCCATGGATGAGCGCAAGCTGGAGGTACTGCGCGCGATCGTCCAGGACTACGTCGCCACGCAGGAACCGGTGGGCAGCAAATCCCTCGTGGAACGCCACAACCTGCGGGTCTCCTCGGCGACCGTCCGCAACGACATGGCCGTCCTCGAAGACGAGGGCTACATCCACCAGCCCCACACCAGCGCCGGCCGCGTCCCCACCGACAAGGGCTACCGCCTGTTCGTCGACCGGCTCAGCCAGGTCAAGCCGCTCACCGCGGCCGAACGCCGCGCCCTGCACCGCTTCCTCGACGGCGCCCTCGACCTCGACGACGTCGTCCACCGCACCGTCCGGCTCCTCGCGCAGCTCACCCGGCAGGTCGCCGTCGTCCAGTACCCGAGCCTGTCGCGCAGCCGCGTCCGGCACCTCGAACTGGTGCACCTGACGGCCTCGCGCCTCATGCTCGTCATGATCACCGACACCGGCCGCGTCGAACAGCGCCTCGTCGAACTCCCCGGGCCCGTGGCCGAAGACGACGTGCTGGCCATCCGCCGCACCGTCAACGAGAAGCTCACCGGCGCCCGGCTCACCGAGACGCCCAAGCTCATCCAGGCCCTCGTCGAAGAGGCCGCCGCCGAACTGCGCCCGGCCATGACCAACCTGTCGACCGTCCTGCTCGAAACCCTCGTCGAACGCGGCGAGGAGCGCATCGCGCTGGCCGGTACCGCCAACCTCACCCGGCACTCGCTCGACTTCGCCGGATCCCTGCGGCCTATCCTCGAAGCCCTGGAGGAAGAGGTCATCCTGCTCAAGCTGCTCGGCGAGGTCGACACCTCCGCCGCGCTGCACATCCGGATCGGTGACGAGAACGAGATCGTCGGACTGCGCGCCACCTCGGTGGTCAGCGCCGGCTACGGCCCCTCCGGGGACGTCGTCGGCGGTCTCGGCGTTCTCGGCCCGACCCGGATGGACTACCCCGGCACCATCGCGGCCGTGCGCGCGGTCGCACGGTACGTCGGCGAGGTCCTCGCCCAGAACTGATGAACGACATTTCTTGTTTCGATATTGAGCTGTTGAGGCGATGAGAGCACACGTGGCCAAGGACTACTACGGAATCCTCGGTGTGGCGAAGGACGCGACCCCGGACGACCTGAAGAAGGCGTACCGCAGGCTCGCGCGGGAGTTCCACCCCGACGTGAACCCCAGCCCCGAGGCGCAGGAGAAATTCAAGGAGATCAACGCCGCCTTCGAGGTGCTCTCCGACCCGCAGAAACGCCAGATCGTCGACCTCGGCGGCGACCCCCTCGCCCCCGGCGGCGGAGGCGGGGCCGGACCCGGCGGAGCCGGACCGTTCATGGACTTCCAGGACATCATGGACGCGTTCTTCGGCGCCTCCGGCCCCATGGGCGCCGGACCCCGCCGGGGCCCGCGCTCCCGGGTGCGCCCCGGATCCGACGCGATCCTGCGCCTCGACCTCGACCTCGAAGAGGCCGCGTTCGGGCTCGAATCGCCCATCACCGTCGACACCGCCACCGTCTGCGGAACCTGCGAAGGCTCCGGCGCGGCCGCCGGCTCGGCACCCGTCACCTGCGACACCTGCGAAGGCTCCGGCGAAGTCCAGTCCGTGCAGCGCACCATCCTCGGCCAGATGGTCACCTCACGACCCTGCGCCACCTGCTCCGGCTTCGGCACCGTCATTCCGAACCCGTGCCCCAAGTGCGCCGGTGACGGACGCGTCCGCAGCCGCCGCACCCTCACCGTCAAGATCCCCGCCGGCGTCGAAGACGGCATGCGCATCCGCCTGGCCGGACAAGGCGAAGTCGGCCCCGGCGGCGGACCCGCCGGCGACCTCTACGTCGAGATCCACGAACGACCCCACGACGTGTTCACCCGCAAGGGCGACGACCTCCACTGCAAACTCAAAGTGCCCATGACGGCCGCCGCCCTGGGCACCAGCATCACCCTCAAGACCCTCGACGGCGAAGAAGTCGTCGACGTCAACCCCGGCACCCAACCCGGCAGCACCCTCCGCGTACGCGGCAAAGGCGTCCCCCGACTGCGCGGAGGCGGAGCCAGAGGCGACCTCTTCGTGCACCTCGACGTCCGCACACCCACCAAGCTGGACGCCGAACAAGAAGAACTCCTCCAGAAACTCGCCCAACTACGCGATGAGGAGATCATCGAGACACGGGGCGGCGGAGGTTTTTTCTCCCGAATGAGAGACGCCTTTAACGGGCATGCTTGATTGCTGGCGGCTGGGTTTCTGGCGGCTTCGCCGCATCCGCGCTTCGCGCGCTTGCCGCTGAGCGCGGCGGGCGCCGCCGCCGTCTGTGGTCGTTGTGGGTGGGTGGTGGCGGTGGACGGCTTCGGCGACCACCACGCAGTACGCGGCAGAGTCGGCGGGGGTTGCGCCGGCGGCCGGGTGCGGCCGAGGCTTGCTGCGGCCTGATCGCGGTTTGTGAGTCGACGAAAGGCGCCCCTCGGGGCGCCTTTCGTCGTTAGTGCCTCTACTCGCCGCGGGTCGTCCCGCCCTCTTGTTTGCTGTCAGGCGGGGGACTGGTCTTCTCGCCAGCCCCAGGTGGGGACCGGGTCGGAGCTGGAGATGTCGGACGCGTCCGCCTCCGACACGTCCTTCGCGATTCTCGTGCCCCACTCCAGGTAGGACGTCAGCCTCGCCCGCAGGTGAGGATCGTCGGGGACACCGGTCTCGTCGGCGGCCTCGACGAACGCCGTCACGAACGCCGCCCGCTGCTCCTCGGTGATGTGCTTGCCCGCGTGGTGCAGCAGCAGGGCCTCATGCCCGCCGTGCTCGGCGGTGTAGGTCGCGGGGCCTTCGAAGACCTCACCGAGCCAGTCGGCGAGGTGCACGGCATGTTCGGGCCGCGGCTCGGTACCGAAGACCTGCGACAACACGGGGTCGGTGACGCAACGGCGGTAATGGGCCTCGGCGAGTCTGCGCAAAGCGTCCTGGCCGCCGATGAACTCGTAGATCGTGGGCTCGCTCATGTCTGCCTCTCGTCGCCGTTGAAGACGCGAACTACAGCGTCCGGCGATGCCGCGCTGTTCCCCGGCTCACAAGAACAACCGCGCCATGCCCACCGAGACCGGCGCGACCTCCCGGAACCCGAACTTCTCGTACAGGTGGCGGGCCTCGCCGTCGGCGATGAGCGAGACGTAGGCGCCCTCGGGCATGCCCGCCTCCATCGCCTCGCTCAGCGCGGCCATGACCCGCTTCCCGAGGCCGCGGCCCTGATGCCCGGGCAGGACGCAGATGTCGACGACCTGGAAGAAGCACCCGCCGTCGCCGATGATCCGGCCCATGCCGACCGCCTCACCCTCCCGACGCACCAGCACCCCGAACCACGTGTTCGGCAGGCCCAAGGCCGAGGCCTCGACGGACTTGGCGCCCAGGCCCGTCGAGCCGCGCAGATGCCGGTACTCCTCGACCGTCGGCACGCCCTCGACGAGTTCGTAGTCAAGATCCATGCCCTCAGCCTATGGAGGGGCCTGGCCGCGCCGCCCGTGGGTTAACGTCGCGGCATGAGCGCACCGCTGTTCCTGGTCGCGGCCCTCCCGGCGCCCGGCGCCTTCCGCCTCGACGGCCCCGAAGGGCGCCACGCCGCCGACGTGCAGCGCCTCCGCGTCGGCGAGCACCTGCTCCTGTCCGACGGCGAAGGCGGCGTATGCCCCGCCACGGTCACCGCGACAGAGAAGGGCGCCCTCGTCCTCGACGTCGGCGAAGCCCACCGTGAACCCCTCCCCGAACCGAGCCTGACCGTCGTGCAGGGCTTGGCGAAAGGCGACCGGGGTGAACGGGCCGTGCAGGCGATGACCGAGGTCGGCGTCGACGCGATCGTGCCCTGGTCGGCGTCCCGGTCGGTCGTGCAGTGGCGCGGGGACCGCGGCGACAAGGCCCACGCCAAGTGGGCCGCGACCGCCCGCGAGGCCGCCAAGCAGGCCCGCCGTCACCGCGTCCCCGAACTCGCCGAGACGGCTTCGACCAAGGCCGTCGCCGCCCGCGTCACGGCCGCCTCGGCGGCCTTCGTGCTGCACGAGGACGCCACCGAGCCCCTGTCGACGGCGAAACTCCCCGACGCCGGCCAGATCGTCCTGGTCGTCGGACCCGAAGGAGGGGTCTCCGGCGACGAGCTCGCCGCCTTCGAGGCCGCGGGCGCGCTGCCCGTCCGCCTCGGCCGCGAGGTGCTGCGGACCTCGACGGCCGGCGTCGCGGCGCTGGCCGCCCTGTCGGTGCGGCTGGGACGGTGGTGAGGGCGCCCGGCCCTCAGTGCCCCCCGAGAGCCGTGATCATCAGCTCACCGACCCGCGTCGCCGAGGCCGGGTTCTGCCCGGTCACCAGCCGCCCGTCGGCCACCGCGTGCGGCGACCACTTCTCCCCGGCGCTGTAGTCGGCGCCCCGCGAGCGCAGCTGCGTCTCCAGGAGGAAGGGCACGACGTCGGTCAGACCGACCGCTTCCTCCTCCTCGTTGCTGAACCCGGTGACCTTCTTCCCCTTGACGAGGAAGGACCCGTCGCGCAGGCGCAGGTTCACCAGCGCCGCCGGACCGTGGCACACCGCGCCGATCACGCCGCCGTTGTCGTAGATCTGCGCGGCCAGCTTCAGCAGGTCGGCGTCGCCGGGGAAGTCCCACATGGCGCCGTGCCCGCCCACGTACAGGAGCGCGTCGAAGTCGGCGGGCTTGAACCCGCCCGGCCTGGTGGTCTCGGCGACCTTGCGCGACAGCACCGGGTCGTCGAGGAAGGCCTTGACGACCGGGTCGTCCTCGCTGCCGTCGAGGCCGTCGGCGGGCGGCTGCCCGCCCTGGGGCGAGGTGAAGTCGAGGATGTACCCGAACTTCGCGAAGGCCGCCGCCGGATGGGCCGCCTCGGGCACGTAGTACCCGGTCTTGCGTCCGGTGTCGCCGAGTTCGGCGTGACTCGACAGGGCCAGCAGGACGTGCTTGGACATGGAGATCCCCTCTCGGTTGCGCCTCCAGTCGACGACACGGAGGCCGCGGGCGGGCCGGAACGGCGATTTCGCCCTTTCGCCCGCATGCCGCCTTCGTGCCCGAACGGCCCCGCCCGGAAACCCTCCGCTAGCATCGGCGGGCATGGCGGACTGTCTGTTTTGCCGGATCGTCGCGGGTGAGATCCCCTCGGCGACCGTGCACGAAACCAACCGTGTCCTCGTCTTTCGCGACATCGCCCCGAAGGCCCCGACGCACCTGCTCGCCATCCCCAAGGACCACCACGTCACCGTCGCCGAACTCGCCGCGGCCGACCCGGGCCTCGCCGGTGAACTTCTGGAGGCCGCCGGGCGCGCCGCCGAGTCGGAAGGCCTCGACGGCGGCTACCGGCTGATCGTCAACACCGGCGACGACAGCGGCTGGGAGGTCCGGCACGTGCACGTCCACGTTCTCGGCGGGGAACCGCTGGGGCCGTTGCTGGCCCGCTGAGACCGGCGAATCTCGGTCGACGGGGCCGTGCCCCGCAGCGATAAGATGTACTCCCGAGCTGTACGGACCGCGTGACACGCGGTCCCCGGTAGTGAGAGCAGGTGGCTCAAGGCCCTCGGGCCGTGCCTATGTCCGAGCATTCGTCCTCCGCGACGCCTCCCCAATCGCAAATCAAGATCACTGTCGCGGACCCGCAGACGATGGTCAGCCTGCTCGGATCGAACGACGAGATCCTGCGCTACCTCGAACGCACCGTTCGCAGCGACGTCCACGTGCGCGGCAACGAGATCACCATCTCCGGTACGCCCAAGGACGTCGCCGACACCGAGCGGCTGTTCAACGAACTGATCGCGCTGGTCGGCAAGGGCGCACCGGTCACCATCGACGTGGCCCGCCGCACCCTCGGGATGCTGGAGAAGGCCACCGACGGCGACGAGAGTCCCGCCGACGTGCTGACCCTCGACATCCTGTCCCGCCGCGGCCGCACCATCCGCCCGAAGACGATGGGCCAGAAGAAGTACGTCGACGCCATCGACGAGCACACGATCGTGTTCGGCATCGGCCCCGCCGGAACCGGCAAGACGTACCTGGCGATGGCCAAGGCCGTCCAGGCGCTCCAGGCCAAGCAGGTCACGCGCATCATCCTGACCCGCCCGGCCGTCGAGGCCGGCGAGCGCCTCGGCTACCTGCCCGGCACGCTCTTCGAGAAGATCGACCCCTACCTGCGGCCGCTCTACGACGCGCTGCACGACATGGTCGACCCCGACTCGATCCCGCGCCTGATCACCAACGGGACCATCGAGGTCGCGCCGCTGGCCTACATGCGCGGCCGCGCGCAGCCGGTGTTCACGCCGGTGCTGACCCCGCAGGGCTGGCGCCCGATCGGTGAGCTGCGCGTCGGCGACCTCGTCGTCGGCTCCAACGGCGAACCCACGCCCGTCCTCGGCGTCTACCCGCAGGGCGAGAAGGACATCTACCGCGTCCGCACCCGCGACGCCGCCTCGACGCTGGCCACCGGCGACCACCTGTGGACCGTCGACGGCGGAGAGGTCAAGACCACCACGGAGCTGCTCGACGGCCTCGCCGAGGCCGGCGCCTACCAGCTTCCGCTGCTCAGCGGCCCGGCGCATCTTCCCGCGCGCGAGACCAGCGTCGACGCCTACGAGCTCGGCCTGCGCCTGTGGGACGGCTGCCTCGACACCGTCGCCGCCGGGCACCGCGAGAACGAGGCGGTCGGCCTCGGCCGGATCGTCAAGTCCCGCACCGAGATCCCCGGCGGGCTCGGCCTGACCGGCGTCTGCCCGGACACCGCCTTCGTCCCCGCCGACTACCTGCACAACACCCCCGACGTGCGCCTGGCGGTCCTCCAGGGCCTCCTCGACGCCGACGGCCGGGTCGCCACGCTCCCCGACGGCGGTGTCAGCGTCCGCTACATCACCCCGTCGACGCAGCTGCGCGACGACCTGCGCTACCTGGTGCGCTCGCTCGGCGGCGTCGTCGCCACCCGCGTCCGCAACAACGCGCACACCCTCGACATCCGCCTCCCCGACCGGGTGGAGCCCTTCCGGCTGTCCCGCAAGGCCGAGAAGTACCGCGCGGCCGGGCAGGCCTGCCCGGAGCGGTTCATCGACCGCATCGAGTCCGAGGGACGCGCCGAGGCGGTGTGCATCCAGGTCGCGGCGGCCGACTCGCTCTACGTGACCGAGGACTTCATCCTCACCCACAACACCCTCAACGACGCGTTCATCATCCTCGACGAGGCGCAGAACACCACGCCCGAGCAGATGAAGATGTTCCTCACCCGCCTCGGCTTCGGCTCGAAGGTCGTCGTCACCGGCGACGTCACCCAGGTCGACCTGCCCGGGGCGTCCGTCAGCGGGCTGCGCATCGTCCGTGACATCCTCGGCGATGTCGAGGACGTGCACTTCTCCACGCTGGGCAGCGCCGACGTCGTGCGGCACCGCCTGGTCGGCGACATCGTCGACGCCTACGAGAAGTGGGACGCCATCCGGCAGCAGGACAACGAGGACCGGCCCGGACAGCACGGGCAGCAACGGCCGCGCCGGACCGACCGCCGGTCCGGACGGCAGTGACGCGAGGGGGACACCATGTCCATTGAGATCGCCAACGAGTCCGGCCACGAGGTCGACGGCGACACCATCCTCGAGGTCGCGCGCTACGCGCTGACCGAGATGGGCGTCAACCCGCTCGCCGAGCTGTCCATCCTGCTCGTCGACGAGGAGTACATGACCGAGCTCAACCACCGGTGGATGGGCGGCACGGGCCCGACCGACGTGCTCGCCTTCCCCATGGACGAGATGCCCGTCGACCGGGGCCCCAACTCCGACGAGCCGGCCTCGCCGGCGCTGCTCGGCGACGTCGTGCTGTGCCCGGAGGTGGCCGAGAAACAGGCCGCCGCGGCCGGGCACACCGCCGCCGACGAGATGCACATGCTGACCGTCCACGGGGTGCTGCACATCCTCGGCTACGACCACGTGGAGCCCGACGAGGCCAAGCGCATGTTCGGTCTGCAGGGCAAGCTGCTCGAAGATTGGCGACGAACACGCTGATGTCCACCCCAACGCTGCTCGGCATCGCCGTGGCCCTTGTCGTACTGGCGGGACTGTCGGCGATGACCGACGCGGCGCTGTCCCGGATCTCCCCGGCCCGCGCGGCCGAGCTGGCCCGGGACGGTGTGCGAGGCGCCGCGGGTCTCCAGGCCATCGCCGACGACCGCCCCCGCTACATCAACCTGCTCCTCCTCCTGCGGCTCGCCTGCGAGCTGACCGCGACCACACTGGTCGCGCTGATCACCTTCGGCGCCTGGGGCACCGGCTGGGCGGCGACGCTGACCACGGCCGCGTCGATGCTCGTGGTCTCCTACGTCGTCATCGGCGTCGGCCCGCGCACGATCGGCGTCCAGCACGCCTACCCGGTGGCCCTGGTCAGTTCGGGGATCGTGCGTTTCCTCGGCCGCGCCTTCGGGCCGCTGACGAGGCTGCTGATCCTGGTCGGCAACGCCGTCACACCGGGCAAGGGCTTCCGGGAAGGGCCGTTCGCGACCGAGACGGAGCTGCGCGAACTCGTCGACATCGCCGAGCAGCGCGGCGAGGTCGAGCACGGCGAACGGCAGATGATCCACTCGGTCTTCCAGCTCGGCGACACCATCGTCCGCGAGGTGATGGTGCCCCGCACCGAGATGGTGTGGATCGAGGCGGAGAAGACCGCCGCCCAGGCGCGGGCGCTGGCGCTGCGCTCGGGCTTCTCGCGCATCCCGGTGGTCGGCGAGGACATCGACGACATCCGCGGCGTGGTCTACCTCAAGGACCTGATCCGGCTGTCCGGCGACGGCGAGGACGTCAAGGTCGGCGACATCATGCGCGAGGGGACCTTCGTGCCGGAGTCGAAACCGGTCGACGACCTGCTGCGCGAGATGCAGTCGGCGCGCGTGCACATCGCCGTGGTCGTCGACGAGTACGGCGGCACCGCCGGGCTGGTCACCATCGAGGACATCCTCGAGGAGATCGTGGGCGAGATCACCGACGAGTACGACGTCGAGCGCGCCCCCGTGCAGCGCCTGGCCGACGGCTCGGTGCGGGTCACCGCGCGGCTGTCGGTGGAGGACCTCGGCGAGCTGTTCGGCGTCACGCTGCCCGAGGAGAACGTCGAGACCGTCTCCGGACTGCTCGCGCAGGCCCTGGGGAAGGTCCCGATCCCCGGCGCCGAGGCCGTCGTCGAGGGCCTGCGGCTGACCGCCGAGGGCACGACGGGACGCCGCAACCGCATCGACACGGTGCTGGTGCGCAGGGAGGCGGCCGAGCCGGCCGAACCCGAGACGGAGAAGAGGATGAACGCCGATGCCTGAGCTCGACACCGAGGACAACAAGCTGCTGATCCTGGCGCGCGGCGCTCGCGGCCGCATCGGCGCGGAGACGGGCGCGGCGGTCCGCGACGGCGACGGGCGCACCTACGCGGCGGCGTCGGTGAAGCTGCCCGGCGTCGAGCTGTCGGCGCTGCAACTGGCCGTCGCCAACGCCCTTGCGGCCGGTGCCGAGGAGCTGGAGGCGGCCGTCGTGGTCACCGCCGGGGAGGTCGACGAGGGCGGCCTGGCCGCCGTACGTCACTTGTCTTCGGCCGCGCCGGTACACGTCGCCGACCCGGACGGCACAATACGAGCATGACCGATCACGTGCCGTACCGCGCCGGCTTCGCCTGCTTCGTGGGCCGCCCCAACGCCGGCAAGTCCACGCTGACCAACGCCATCATCGGCTCGAAGATCGCGATCACCAGCAACCGGCCGCAGACGACCCGCCACGTCGTGCGCGGGATCCTGCACCGGCCCGACTCGCAGCTGATCCTGGTCGACACCCCCGGCCTGCACAAACCCCGCACCCTGCTCGGCCAGCGCCTCAACGACCTCGTGCGCGCGACCTGGAGCGAGACCGACGTCGTCGGGCTGTGCATCCCCGCCAACGAGAAGGTCGGACCCGGCGACCGCCTGATCTCCAAGGAGATCGAGGAGCTGCGCACGAAGATCGTCGCCGTGGTCACCAAGACCGACCTGGTCTCCAAGGCCGACCTGGCCAAGCAGCTCATGGACGTCTCCAAGCTCGCCGACTTCGCCGACATCGTGCCGTGCAGCGCCGTCACCGGCGAGCAGGTCGACACGCTCGTCGAGGTGATCAGCGGGCACCTGCCGGAGTCCCCGCAGCTCTACCCCGACCACATGATCACCGACGAGCCCGAGCGGGTGATGATCGCCGAGCTGATCCGCGAGGCGGCCCTCGAAGGCGTGCGCGACGAACTCCCGCACTCGATCGCGGTCGTCATCGAGGAGATCCTCGACGAGGAGAGCGAGGGGAACCCCCGCAAGCACATCTACGCCGACATCTACGTCGAGCGGCCGAGCCAGAAGGCCATCGTGATCGGCAAGGGCGGCGCGCGCATGAAGCACGTCGGCACGCAGGCGCGCAAAGAGATCGGCAAGCTCATCGACTCGCGGGTCTTCCTGGACCTTCACGTGCGGGTCGCCAAGGACTGGCAGCGCAACCCGAAGCTCCTTCAGCGTCTGGGGTTCTAGACCCTTTTGTCGGACCCCGGCCGCACAATGGCCGCATGAGCACTCCCGAGATCGTCACGCACCCGGACCGTCCGTACGCGGCGGTGGCCGGGCGCGTCACCATGTCCACGTTCCCGGAGATCGCCGACCGCTTCGGGGAGGTCTTCGGACACCTCGCCGCGCGTGGCGCCGAGCCCGCCGGCGCGCCCTTCTTCCGTTACAGAGGCGTGGCCATGCCGGGCCCGCTCGACATCGAGGCGGGAATTCCCGTCGCCGAGGCCGTCGAGGGGGAGGGCGAGGTCTTCGCCGGCGTCCTGCCCGCCGGGCGCTACGTGACCGTTTCCCACGTCGGCCATCCCGACCAGCTCGTCGACGTGACGGCGTCCCTGCTGGCGTGGGCGGCCGGTCAGGACCTCGAGTTCGACAAGGAGGACGGTGCGGAGAACGAGCGCTGGGGGTCGCGGCTGGAGTTCTACCTCACCGATCCCAGAGACGAGCCGGACCTGAACAAGTGGGAGGTCCTGCTGGAGTTTCGCCTGGCGCGGTGACGGGCCGAAGTTTTTTCGCGAGGCCGGTAGTAGAGCGTCGTGCCCGTTCGTCATTCAGATGACAGTCGACAACACGATGGGAGCGACACGATGAAGTACCTGATGCTGGTCTGCCTCGACCCGAGCTTCAAGCCCGGTCCCGGCGAGCTCGACGACGCCCCGGACGTCGACGAGTGGGTCAAGGAGATGGACGGCCGGGGCATCCGCCTGATCGGCGAGCGCACCCGTCCGGCCGCCGACGCCACGACCGTTCGCGTCCGGGGCGGCGAGGTGCTCCTCACCGACGGGCCCTTCGCCGAGACGAAGGAGCAGATGGTCGGCTTCGACGTCCTCGACTGCGCCGACCTCGACGAGGCCGTCCAGGTCGCCTCGAAGCACCCCATGGCCTGGGGCGGGCTGATCGAACTGCGGCCGTTCTGGGAGGGCGACGACGAGTGACGGAACAGGACGTGGCCGGCCGTGTCGCGGCCGTCTACGCCGACGGGTGGAGCCGGATCGTGGCGACACTGATCCGGCTCACCGGCGGCGACTGGGACCTGGCCGAGGAGTGCGCGCAGGACGCCTTCGCGAAGGCCCTGCGGCTGTGGCCGGAGAAGGGCGTGCCCGACCAGCCGCTGGCCTGGCTCACCACGACGGCGCGCAACCGCGCGATCGACGTGATCCGGCGTGCCTCGGTCGAGGCCGGGAAACTGCGGGAGGTCGCCGAGATGGAGCCGGTTTCGCCGCCCCCGCACGACTCCGACATCCCCGACGAGCGCCTGGAACTGATCTTCACCTGCTGCCACCCGGCGCTCAGCGTCGAGGCGCAGGTGGTGCTGACCTTGCGGAGCCTCGCCGGCATGTCGACCGCCGAGATCGCCGCCGCCTTCCTGGTGCCCGAGCGGACGATGGGGCAGCGGCTGTTTCGCGCCAAGCAGCGGATCAAGAACACCGGGATCCCGTTTCGGGTGCCGCCGGCACACCTGCTGCCCGAGCGGCTGCCGACCGTCCTCCACGTGCTCTACCTGCTGTTCAACGCCGGGTACGGCGATCCCTCCCGTGAGCGGGTGACGGAGGAGGCGATCCGGCTGGCGCGCCTGCTGGTCGCCCTCATGCCCGACGAACCCGAGGCCCGCGGCCTGCTCGCCCTCATCCTGCTTCACGACGCCCGCCGCGCCGCCCGCACCGACCCCCACGGTGAGCTTGTGCCACTCGACGAGCAGGACCGGTCCCTGTGGGACGCCGAGCGGATCGGCGAGGGCGAGGCCCTTCTGAGGCAGGCACTGCGCCGCCGCCGGGCGGGCCCGTTCCAGCTTCAGGCCGCCATCGCCGCCTGCCACGCCACCGCCGCCGACCCCGAGGACACCGACTGGCTCCAGATCGCCGGGCTCTACACCGAGCTGCTGCGCCTGGTCCCCACACCGGTCGTGGCACTCAACCGGGCCGTCGCCATCGGTATGGCCGAAGGCCCCACCGCCGCCCTCACCATCCTCGACGACCTCACCGCCGCCGGCGGCCTGGATGCGTACTACCTGCTACCCGCCGCCCACGCCGACATGCTCCGCCGGGCGGGGAGGACGGGCGAAGCCCGCGAGGCCTACGCGCGGGCGCTGGAGCTGGCGCCGACGGAGCCGGAACGGCGGTACCTGCGCCGACGGCTGGAGGGGTGCGAGGGGTGAGGGTTGCGGGGCGAGGGGTGCGAGGGGTGGGTTGCGGGGCGAGGGGCCGAAGGGGGATGGGTGGGGAGCCCGCCGACCCGCCTACCTGCCTGCCCACGTGTCCGGTCGCTCACGTGTCCGCCCACGCTGCAGTTCGCCCCATGTCTTAGTTTGCCCAGCGCGAGGCTCTTGCAGGCGCTCGCCGCTTTTCCACCTGCACGCCTTCCGTGCGCGGCCCGTTCACGTCCCACTCCGCCTGCCGCGAGGTCCTGAACGCGCCCGTCGTCTCGCCCCGGTATGGCGTCCGACCCGCCGACGTCTCAGCCTGCCCAGCGCGAGGGCTGCACTCTCTCGCTGTGTCGCCCGCTCCCGCTCCCGCCGACTCAGCGCGATGTTCCTCGCGCGTCTGCCGAACCCCGGTCCGCGCGCCGCCGAACCCGCCGAGCACGCGGCTCTACGAGCGCCCGCCGCATTCCGAGCAGCCCACCCCCATGTCCGTTCCGCCGTGTCCCAGTTCGCTAGGCCGAGGCTTAGGCGCTTGCCGGTGCCGCCCGCACGTGTTCAGCCGGCCCACGTCCGTCCGGTGCAACATCGTGGCCGGCTCAACGCGAGACTCTTACCCGTGGCTGCCGCGCCTCCGGCCGCCTCCCGTGTCGAACCCGCTTACGCCCGAGTCGGCCACCGCGAGACCATTCGCCCGCCCGCCGCCCGCCGCCCGCCGCCCGCCGCCCGCCGCCCGCCGCCCGGGTCCGGGTCCGGTTTGCCCACGTCCCAGCCAGCCATCGCGAGGCTTACCCGCGCCGCCGCTCCTGTCCACCCACGTGTCCGGCCGCCCACCTAGTGCGTGGCTCTACGAACGCCCGCCGCATTTCCACCGGCCACCTCCCGTGGCCAGCTGGCGTGGGGCCCAACCGTCCCAGCGCGAGGCGGCACGCGAGCTCGCCGGAACTCTTGCCCGCTCACTCGTTCGGCATGCCCGGCATCCGGCGCGGCAGGCAGGCAGCTCAGGTGGTCGCCCGCCTCCTCCCCCTTCTCCCCCTTCTCCCCTCCGGAGGCGCGGTGGGTACTGCTGGGCGAGGCGTCCGTGGCCTCCGTGCGTTAGCCCTATTAGCCCTATTAGCCCCACTAGCTCCACCAGTACACCGGCCTTCGACCGGCCCGCGAAACGCTGCCAGCTCGCCCCTGTGCGGCGTTTGGACGCCGCTGCGCTCGCCACCGACATCGTCCAGAGCCGCTCGCCTGCCAGGCGCGCCGCGCACGGGCAGCGCCTCATTTGGCGGCGCGGTGGCGAAGTCGCATGAGGCAAGGCCACGCCGGCAGCGGCAGGCGAACCCAAACCGGGCCACGCCCTGCCCCCATGTCGTGCCAGACGCAGGGGGAGCGAACTACCGCTTCGGCGGTGCGGTGCGGTGCGTACACCGCCTCACCCACAACCCAGCGCGCTGCGCGCACGCGCCAGTCCGTCGCTCATGCGCGCCCCGCGCCCCGCGCCACACGCGCACGCCCCACCCCGTCGCCCGCAGCCACTCGCACGTCACGCCCGCACGCCCGCACGTCACGCACGCCCGTCGGCGTCGGCGGCGGCGTCATGGCGGTGGCGTGCCGTCGAGGTCGGGCACGCCACCGTGAACCTCCGCAGGCCCCCGCCTCACCCCAAGGACGCCCTGCCCCTCACCCACCTCTCAGACCTGGCCCCTCACCCCGCCGGCGCGTACCCCCCGTCCAGCGTCGCGCAGACCTCCTTCGCGTCCGTCAGCCCGCCCAGGAGGCGGGCCGCCGACGCCTGCCACTCCTCGGCGGTCGCCGATGGCACGCCGTCGTCGCCGTCCTCGGCGGCTACCGAGGGGAGGAGGGCGCCGGTGTCGGCGGCGGCGGTGTACAGCTCGTAGCCGAGGCGGTAGATGTCGCCCATCGCCTCCGGTGGGGTGTACTCGGTGACGGCGGGGAAGAGGCCTTCGGCGGTGGCGGCGTGGTCGAGGTTGGCGGGGTCGAGGGAGAAGGCGAGGGCGAAGCGGCGGGCCGCTTCCAGGTCCTTCGCCGCGGCGCTGACCGACAGGCCCCCGCCGTGGTAGGCGGGCACGACCGCGCCGCCGTCGTCGGTGGGCCAGGCGAAGGCCCCGATCTCGAAGGCGGGCGGCTGCGCGGCGGCGGCCAGGGCGAAGCGGCTGCTCGCGGGATACATGGCGGCCTCACCGGCGAGGAAGGCGGCGTCACCGCCGTTGTCGGTGATCGAGACGTACTCCCCGAGTTCGGTGACCTTCTCGGCGGCGGCGCGGAACTCCTTGTCGCAGAAGTGCACGTGGTCGAGCCGCCGGTGCTGCATCCAGGTCGGCGACTCGCGGTACACGTCGGTGGTGATCGTCGCCGACCACAGCAGCGTCGCGGCCTCCACACCGCCCAGCGCGAAGGGCCGCACGCCGTCGCCCTTCAACTCGCCCGCCGTCTTCAGGAGCTCGGCGTAAGTGCCGGGTACTTCGCCGAGCAGGTCCTTGTTGTAGTAGACGACGGGCACGGCCTCGCCGGTGGCGGGGAGCCGGTAGATCTGCCCGGCGACGCTGCCCGAGTAGGGCTGCCGGAAGCGCGCGATCTCCTCGGGCTGCCAGCCGTAGAGCAGCTCGGGCGTGCCCAACCCCTTCGGCGAGACCCCGGCCATGATGTCGGGAAGGGGGGCGCCTTCGCCGAGCATCTGCCGCACGTGCGCGGTGGGATCGCCGCCGAGGGGGATGACGGTCAGCTCGATCTCCAGCCCGTTGGCGTCGGCGACGCGCTCGACGGCCTCGGTCCAGTAGGCGGCGGGCCGCTCGG
Organism: Phytomonospora sp. NPDC050363; assembly: GCF_040655735.1. Classification (NCBI taxonomy): domain Bacteria; kingdom Bacillati; phylum Actinomycetota; class Actinomycetes; order Micromonosporales; family Micromonosporaceae; genus Phytomonospora; species Phytomonospora sp. NPDC050363. Next base: position 20,075 of record NZ_JBFAKK010000022.1, on the reverse strand, counting down.
CGGTCTCGGCGACGAGGAAGGTGAGCCCCGGCGCACCGGGTTCCTCCGAGTCGGCCGCGCCCTGACAGGCGGAGGCGGTGAGTAATACCGCGGCGGCGCAGGCGCTCGCGGCGAGGAGTCGTCCCATGGCGGTTACCTCTCCCAAGGGGTGGCCGGCACCCTGAGTAAATATCCCTAAAAGTAGGGCTCGGGGAAAAGGGAGTCAAGTGGTGGATTCCGGATGCCCCGATCCGCCCGGACGCCCCGGCGAGCGGATGATCACAATGGCCGGGTGACCCGAAGCCTTCGCGCGACCTCCGGTGCCCTGCTCGTCGCGGGCACCACCTCCGACGCCGGCAAGTCCGTGGTGACCGCCGGGATCTGCCGCTGGCTGCGGCGCAGGGGCGTGCGGGTCGCGCCGTTCAAGGCGCAGAACATGTCGAACAACTCCGCGGTGACCCCCGACGGCGGCGAGATCGGCCGCGCGCAGGCGCTCCAGGCCGCCGCGTGCGGGCTGGCCGCCGACACGCGCTTCAACCCGGTGCTGCTCAAGCCCGGCAGCGAGCGCTCCAGTCAGATCGTGCTGCGCGGCAGGCCGCACGGGTTCCTCGACGCCGCCGACTTCGCCACGCTCGGCCCGATGGTCGTCGACACCGTCCGCGAGTCCCTCGCCGAGCTGCGGCGGGACTTCGACGCGGTGATCTGCGAGGGGGCGGGCAGCCCCACCGAGATCAACCTGCGCCACCACGACTTCGTGAACATGGGCCTGGCCCGCGACGCCGACATGCCCGTGGTCATCGTCGGCGACATCGACAAGGGCGGCGTCTTCGCGCACCTCTTCGGGACGGTCGCGCTGATGCCGCGCGAGGACCAGGCGCTGGTCGCCGGGTTCGTGATCAACAAGTTCCGCGGCGACCTCGGGCTCCTCCGCCCGGGCCTCGACCAGCTCCGCGCGCTCACCGGGCGCCCGGCCTTCGGGGTGATCCCGTGGCACCTCGACCTGTGGCTCGACGCCGAGGACGACGTCGCCTACGGGCGGGTGCTGGGCCGCCCGGCGCCGCCGCGCGGCAGCGAGTGGCTCGACGTGGCGGTGGTGCGGCTGCCGCGCATGTCGAACGCCACCGACGCCGAGGCGCTGGCCTGCGAGCCGGGGGTGCGGGTCCGCATGACGATCGAGCCGGGCGAACTGGCCGCCGCCGACGTGCTGGTCCTGCCGGGCTCGAAGTCGACTGTGGACGATCTGGAGTGGTTGCGCGCCAGGGGACTCGACGACGTCATCGCCGCGCACGCGGCCGCCGGCCGGCCGCTGGTCGGGCTGTGCGGCGGCTACCAGATGCTCGGCCGGGCCGTCCACGACGAGGTCGAGAGCCGGCGGGGGAGCGTCGCGGGACTGGACCTGCTGCCGGTCGAGGTGACCTTCGCGCCGGAGAAGACCCTGCGCCGTCCACAAGGGACCTACGGCGGCGTGCCGGTCGGCGGTTACGAGATCCACCACGGCGTCGACCGCGTCGACGAGGGCGCCGCGCCCATGTTCACCCTCCCCGACGGCACCGGCGAGGGCGCCCGCGCCGGATCGGTGTCGGGCACGCACTGGCACGGCGCCTTCGAACACGACGGCTTCCGCCGCGCCTTCCTGACCGAGGCCGCCGCGCTCGCCGGCCGCACCGGCTTCGCCGCCGCCCCCGACACCGACTTCGCCGCCGTCCGCGAGAGCATGCTCGACCTGCTCGGCGACCTGGTCGAAGAGCACCTCGACACCGAAGCCCTCCTGCGCGTCATCGAGGAGGGCGCGCCCGGCGGCCTGCCCTTCCTGCCGCCAGGCGCTCCCGGGAGCCCGTCACACGCGCAAGGCACAATGGGCCCGTGACCGGTATGCGCAGGCGACTCTTCCGCGACGACGCGGTGGTCCTGCGCGTCCAGAAACTCGGTGAGGCCGACCACATCGTCTCGATGATCGGCAGGCGCCACGGCCGGATGCGCGCGGTGGCCAAAGGCGTGCGGCGCACCAGCTCGAAGTTCGGGGCCCGCCTCGAACCCTTCGGGCACATCGACCTCCAACTGGTCGAAGGCCGCAATCTGCACATCGTCAGCCAAGTCGAGGGCATCGACCTCTACGGCCGCCGCATCGCCGAGGACTACGGCCGCTACACCGCCGCCTCGGCCATCGCCGAGACCGCCGAACGCCTCAGCCCGATCGAGGGCGAACCCGCGCTGCGGCTGTTCCAGCTCACGCTGGGCGCACTGCGCGCGCTCGCCGAGGGCCAGTACCCCTCGGCGCTGGTCCTCGACTCGTACATGCTGCGCGGCATGCACGACGCCGGGTGGGCGCCGATCCTGGTCGCCTGCGCCATCTGCGGCCTCAAAGGCGACCACCGAGCGTTCTCCATCGCCGCCGGCGGCTGCGTCTGCCGCGACTGCCGACCGGCCGGGTCGGCGCACCCCTCACCCGCCGCGCTCGACCTGATGCGCGCCCTGGCCGTCGGCGACTGGCGCAAGGCCGTCCCCAGCGTCGTCGGGGTCCGCAAGGAATCCAGCGGCCTGATCGCCGCGCACCTGCAATGGCACCTTGAGCGCGACCTGCGCTCACTGTCTTATGTGGAGAGATCTTGACCCGGTACCGCCCGCCGCAGCAGCACGCCTCCGGCGCCCGCCCGCCCCAGCTTCCCGCCGAGCTGGTGCCCGACCATGTCGCGATCGTCATGGACGGCAACGGCCGCTGGGCCAAGGAGCGCGGTCTGCCCCGCACCGAAGGGCACAAGCGCGGTGAGGCGGTCCTCTTCGACGTCATCGAGGGCGCCATCGAGATGGGGATCAAGACGGTCTCGGCCTACGCGTTCTCAACCGAGAACTGGCGCCGCTCACCCGAGGAGGTGCGCTGGCTGATGGGCTTCAACCGCGATGTCATCCACCGCCGCCGCGACGAGCTCAACGACATGGGCGTGCGCGTCCGCTGGGCCGGCCGCCGGCCGAAGCTGTGGCGCAGCGTCATCAAGGAACTCGAGGTCGCCCAGGAGATGTCGAAGGACAACGACAAGCTGACCTTGCAGTTCTGCGTCAACTACGGCGGCCGCGCCGAACTCGCCGACGCCATGGCCCGCATGGGCGAGGACGTCGCGTCGGGCAGGCTGAAGCCGGGACGGATCAACGAGAAGACCATCCAGAAGTACCTGTACAACCCCGATATCGGGGACGTGGACTTGTTCTTGCGTCCGTCAGGGGAGCAGCGCAGCTCGAACTTCCTGCTGTGGCAGAGCGCGTATGCCGAGTACGTGTACATGGACGTCCTGTGGCCCGACTTCGACCGCCGCCACCTGTGGAGGGCCTGCGAGATCTACGCCAGCCGCGACCGCCGCTACGGGGGCGCGGTGCCGAACCCGGTGGTGGACACGGGTGAGGACTTGAGTGAGGACCCGGCGCCGGTAACCAACGGCGCCGGATAGAGCCGCCAGGCAAAAGCGCCCCACCCCCGCCGGGTAGAAGGAAGCCGGCTCCCGCAGCCCAGGTTGAGGACCGGGTCCAGGGACGGAGTCCTTGGCAGGGTCCGGGACAGCGTCCCGGCGGGGGTGCTGGGGGCGGAGCCCTCCAGCCGGTTCTAACGCCGGGAACCAGCCCTCCCGACACCCCACGGCTCGGCCGCGCCGAGCACGGCCGCACCGCAGTGGGGGCAGGGCACCGGCGGTGGATCGATCTCATTCAAACCGTGCCACATCCCGCCGCGCCTTCTCGTAAACCCCGGCAAGCTCCATGTCGATCCGCGCCGACTCCGCCTCCGGGCACGCCACCTGCGCCGCCGCACCGGCCGCTTCCTCGATGAGCCGCACTCGCAGTCCCGTCGGGGGATGGCTGGCGAACAGACTCATCTCGGCCCGGATCGTCAGTTGCCGGCGATGGGCCGACCTGGGCGCCAGACGCGCCATGGCCTCGCGCACCGCCGGCCGCACCTTCTCCGGCGTGAACTCCCGTGCCCGCGCCTTCGACGTCACCACCGTCACCAGACTCTCACCGTTTACGCCCTTCTCCATTAGCGCCGCCATGCCATCGCGGCCGGCGATGCGGGCGGCGACCGCGTCGGCGCGGTACTCGGCCCGCTGCGACTCGCGCATGGCGATGGCGTAGACGCCTATGTCGGCGAGCTCCAGCAGTTTGTGCAGCGGACTGAGCAGCAGGTATGCGACTCGGTCGAGCGGAGATGGGTGGACACCGGGCCGAAACTGCGGCCGGGTCATGTCGGCCAGGGCGTATAGGACGGTCAGCGCGGGCCGTGCACCGAGTCTGCGGTGCGGGTTCTCATTGCTGAAGTGCCCGAATTCATGGGCCAGCAGGGCGACCCGCTCCTGCGGTTCCAGCCCGATCCACAGTGCAGTCCCAATCGCCAGTACCCGCCGTCTGCGAAACAGGCCGACGACTCCCGAGGCGGTGTTGAAACTTGGGTCGGTCACCACCACCTGCGGCCTCGGCGTCCCCGCCGCCGCGGCCACCCGGTCGATCAGCGCGTGCAGCGTCGGCGCGGCACTCGCCTCCACGACCTGCGCGTACTCGTCGAGCTTGTTCGAGCGCGGCCGCATGGCCCAGGCGACGGCGAGGCAGAACGCCCCCGGCACGATCCACCAGTTCGGGAAGGACCGCAGGCACAGCCACACGCCCAGCCCCGCGAGACCCACGGTCGCCAGGAGCAGCACGGCGGAGATCGCCGTCAGGAGGTACCGGCTGCGGCTGACCTCGGGCACGCCGACGGTCATGCGCAGCCGCTCGAAGGTGGCGATGGTGTCGCGGTAGGCGATCCGCCGCGAAAGGCGGTCCAGGATGTGCGGATCGTCGGCCGGCTCGAACGCCGCCAGGTTCCACAGGCAGACGGGGCACCAGGGCGCCTCGGACAGGTCGGTGACCAGCCGGGCTTGGCAGTCGGGGCAGTATTCGGACACGGCGAGGGACACAGTGGGCTCCGATGGGCGATCGGAAAGGGCCACGCGAGTGTAGACACTCCGCCGCCCTCGCGGCCGTTCCCACCTCCCCGTCCCGCGCCTATCCTCGCCCTCATGACCACAGTGGACGAGGCCGCGGCCCTCGGCGTCGACTTCGGCACCTCCAACACCGTCGCCGTCGTCGCGCGCCCGGGCCGTCCGGCGGCGCCACTGCTCTTCGACGGCTCGCCACTGCTGCCCAGCGCGGTCTACGCCACCGACGACGCCCTCCTCGCCGGGCGGGTGGCGCTGCGGTCGGCGGCGATCGACCCGGCCCGCTGCGAACCGCACCCCAAGCGCTGCGTCGACGACGGCACCGTTTTGCTCGGCGAGCGCGAGTTCGGTGTCGCCGACCTCTTCGCCGCGGTCTTCGGGCGGGTCGCCGACGAGGCGCGGCGGGTGCTCGGCGCCGGACCCGGGCGCGTCGTGGTCACCCATCCGGCCGGGTGGGGCCCGCGACGGCTGCGGCTGCTGCGCACCGCGACCGAGGCCGCCGGCCTGCCCACGCCCGACCTTGTCCCCGAACCGGTCGCGGCGGCCGCCTATTTCCTCGACCACCACGGCGCCCGGCTCCCCGAGGGCCGCCAGGTCCTCATCTACGACCTCGGCGGCGGTACCTGTGATCTGACCCTCGTGCGCCGCGAGCAGGGCCGCATCGTGATCACCGCCGTCGACGGCCTCGCCGACACCGGCGGCACCTTCGTCGACGCCGCCATCGTCGACCACCTCGCCCGCGTGCACCCTGGCGCCGGCGGACAGTGGGACCGGCTGCGCTCACCCGCCGACCGCAACGACCGACGCCACCGCAGGATGCTGTGGGACGACGCCCGCGAGGCCAAGGAGAACCTCAGCCGCGAGAGCACCGCCGCGCTGTTCCTGCCCCTCCTCGACACCGACGTCCACCTCACCCGCGACGAGGTCGACGCCCTCGCGGGCCCGCAGATCCGCGCGACGGCCGAGCTCGCCGCGCGGATGCTCGCCGCCAACGGCGGTGCCGTCGGCCTGTTCCTGACCGGCGGGGCCAGCCGCATGCCACTGGTGGCGACGGCGCTGATGCGCGCGACCGGGCTCGCGCCGGTCGTCGTCGAGCAGCCGGAACTCGTCGTCGCCGGGGGAGCCTTGCGGGGCCTGTCCCTGCTCGCGCCGACGCCCCCGCCGGCCGCCTCGCGGCCCCCGCCCGTCGAGCACCCGCGCGTGCCCCTCACACCGCCCGAGCCGGGCGTCGACGTCGTCGCGATCCGTCCCGACGGTCTGGTCTGGGCCTACGCCGCCGACGCCGGGATCCGCCTGTGGGATCCGGTCGGCGGCCTCCACCCCGAGGGCGCTCGCGGGCTCGACGACGACTGGCACCGGCTCACCGCCGAGACCCTCGCCTGGTCGCCCGACGGGCGGGTCCTCGCCGCCGCCGACGGCCGGGAGATCGGCCTCGTCCAGCCCGGCGGGAGCGGCCGCCTGCCGAACCTGGCCGGCCACGAGGCACCGGTCTCGGCGCTGGCCTGGTCGCCCGACGGGCGCTACCTCGCCAGCGCGACCGTCACCGGCGAGCTGTTCCTGTGGACCGCGCGCGGCGGAGTCGTCGAGGACTACCCCGAATGGGCGCCGGGACCGCCGGCAAAACCCCTCGACGGCAGCGGCATCGCGCGACTGTCGTGGTCGCGCGGCACCGAGCCGCGCCTGGCCGCGCTGGGCAACGAGGGGACCGCGCGGCTGTGGCGCGACGGGCGCATCACCACCCGCCGCAACGTCGCCGACCTGACCTGGCACCCCGACGGCGCGCTCGTCGAGGTCGGCACCCACGGCGCGCTGCGCCTCTACGACCCCCGGCGCGGCCTCGACCACGACGTCGCCCGGCTCGACCGCTGGGAGGGCGCGCAACTGTGCTGCTCACCCGACGGCCGCCGGGTCGCCGCCCTCGCCTCGGCCGGGACCGCGACCGGCGTGTGGACCTTCGACCTGGCCGCCCGCGCGGGCTTCTGGTGGCCCCTCGACGTGCGGATCGGCGCGGGCTCGCTGGCCTGGACGCCCGACTGCCGGTACCTCCTGGTCGCCGACGGAGGACCTGCCGGGCTGCGGGTCCTGGAGACGGCCGGCGGCGGTGTCGTCGCGGGCGGCGCGGGCCCGGCTCCCCGGAGCGTGTGAGGCGCTTTCGGGCGTCCGGCGGGCGCGGATCCGGCGCCTGCGGGCCGTGACCGGCCGGTTGCCCGAAGGTGCCACACCGACACCCCTCCGAGTACACCCGGTGAGGCGGTCGCCACGGGCGCAAGTGGCCTATCCTTCCCGTCATGGCGGAGTCGGCGAGTGGCGTGCGGTTGGGCATCGATTTCGGCACGTCCAGCACGGTCGCCGTCCTGGCCCGTGAGGGTCGGCCGATCGAGACGCTGCTGTTCGACGGCTCGCCGGTGCTGCCGTCCTCGGTGTTCGCCGGAGACGGGAAACTGCTGATCGGACGCGACGCCGAACGCTCCGCGGCCGCCGATCCCGCGCGCTTCGAACCCAACCCGAAACGCTGCGTCGGCGACGGTCTCGTCCTGCTGGGGGACAAGGAGTTCCCGGTCACCGAGGTCATCGCCTCGGTGCTGCGGCGCGTCGTCGACGAGGCCGTGCGGGTGGCCGGCGCGCTGCCCGAGGTGTCGGTCCTCACGCACCCGGCCGACTGGCGCGCCGAACGGCTCGGCGTCTTGCGCCTGGCCGCCAAACTCGCCGGGCTCAACGCGCCGCGCTTCACGCCCGAACCGGTCGCCGCCGCCACGCACTTCACCGCCCACCTCGGCCACACCTTCCCCGAGGGCACCGACACCGTCGTCTACGACCTCGGCGGCGGCACCTGCGATGTGACGGTCGTGCGCAACGACGGCGGGCGCATGCAGGTCGTCGCCTCGGGTGGACTGTCCGATGTGGGCGGTCTCGACATCGACGAGGCCATCGTCGACCACCTCCAGCGCGTCTACCCCGACGAGGCGTGGCGCAAGATCCGCTCCCCGGAGACGCCGAGCGACCGCCGGCACCGGCGCAGCCTGTGGCGCGATGTCAAGGACGCCAAGGAACTCCTCAGCCGGGAGAGCACCGCGGCGCTGTTCATCCCGCTGCTCGACAAGGACGTCCACCTCACCCGCGACGAGCTCCAGGGCCTGGCCGCCCCACTGCTCGACCGCACGGTCGCGCTGACCGTCAACGTCCTCGAACGCGCCAACGTCAGTGCGCAGAACGTGTCCGGCCTGTTCCTGGTCGGCGGGGCCAGCCGCATGCCACTGGTGTCCACATTGCTCCTTCGCCGCACGGGTGTCGCGCCGACGGTCCTCGAACAGCCCGAACTGGTCGTCGCCAGCGGAGCCGTCGACGCGCCGACCACCGCGCCGCCCGCCCCGGCGCCCGCGCCGCAGGACCCCACGATGTTCGTCCAGACCGTTCCGCCGCCACCGCGCCAGGTCATCCGGGGCGTGGCGAAGGTCCCCGTCCGGGCGCAGCCGCCGCAGCCGCCCGAGCGCGTCGTGCACGAGCCGCTCCCGTACACGCCCACCCGCGTCGAGACCGACCCCGAGTTCCTCGACGCGCGCGCCGAGCAGCCGGAAGAGCCGGTCGCGCCGCCGCCCCCGCCTCCCGCCGACGGTGACGTCCCCGTCCGTGTGCCCGAGGGCGACCTCGGCGCCGTGACAGCCCTCGCGCTGCGCGACGACCGCTACCTCGCCGTGGCCACCACCCAGGGGATCGTCATCGCCGAGGCCAGCACCGGCCGCCGCGTGACCGTCCTCGACGGGCACAGTTCCACACCCCGGGCGCTGGCGTGGTCGGAGGACGGGACCGTGCTCGCCTCCAGTGCCGACGGCGACGCCGTGCAGCTGTGGGCGCAGGCGAGCTGGGGATGGAAGGTGTCGCAGGAGATGTGGCGGCCCAACGTGCTCCAGCGGCGCCTCGGTTCGCACTCCGACCAGGTCCGCTCGCTGTCCTGGGCGACCGGCAGCATCGCCGGTGCCAACATCAACTCGATCCGCGTGTGGCGCAGCTATGACGGCAAGCTCAAGCGTGAGCTGACCTTCGCCGACCCCAACAGCACCGTCGTTCCCAAGGGCGTGCGCTGCGTGGCGTGGTCGCCCGACGGTCAGCTGCTGGCCGCCGCGGGCTGCCAGGGCCTGGTGAAGATCTGGCAGGTCGTCGGCGAGGACCCGACGATGGTGCTGCGCACCGATCCGCTGACGATCCGGCAGCTCGCCTGGTCGCCCGACGGCCGCCGTCTGGTCTTCGGCGACGCCGGCGGCGACGTGCGGATGTGGACCATCGGCGGCACCAAGGCAGTGACCCTCCCCAATGGACACAGCGCCGCCGTCGAGACGGTCGCCTGGTCCCCGGACGGCAAGCGCATCGCCAGCGGCGGCGTCGACCGCGTGATCCGCCTGTGGAACGCCGAGACCAGCGATCCGATCGGTGAGCTGACCGGCCACGCCGGCGACATCAGCGCCGTCTGCTGGACGGCCGACGGCAAGTACCTGGTCAGCGGCAGCGGCGACCGGACGGTGCGGATCTGGGATGTGAAGAAGATGCGGGAAGTGCGCTAGAAGATCCCGCGGAACACTCCGAGGGCGACGCTGATCGCCACGGCCCCGGCCGCGACCAGCACGGCCGCCGTGAGCATCACCCAGTCGACCGGCCGCATGCGTTGCGGGCGCGCGATCGTGCGCGGTGTTCGGGCGTCGAAGCCGCGCGCGTCCATCGCGGTCGCCAGGCGCGTGCCGCGCCGGATCGCTCCGACCAGCAGTGCGAACATCGTCGAGGTGAACAGCCGGATCCGTGCGACCGGGTCGAATCCGGCGTCGACTCCGCGCGCGCGGCGGGCCATCGCGATCATCCGCCACTCGGCCGACAGCAGTGGCAGCATCCGAAACGCGGCCAGGGAACCGATCGCGAAGCGGGCCGGAGCGCGCAGTTGCTGGACGAGCGAGTCGGCCAGGTCGGTGGGGTCGGTCGTGGCGAACACCAGCACGCCGGGGACCGCGACCGCCAGCACACGCAGGCCGAGGGCCGCGCCGGTGAACAGCGCGGCGTCGGTGAGCCTCAACGGCCCGACCTGGAGGACCACGTCCCCGCCGCCATCGGCGAACACGGCGTTGACCAGGGTGACGCTCAGCGCAGCCAGCAGCAGCAGACGGCTTCGGCGCAGGAACGCCCCGATCCGGATCCCGCAGAAGGGCAGCGCGAGCAGCTCGGCGGCCAGCAGGATCGCCGGCGTCAAGGGGTCGGTCGTGGAGACGGCCGCCAGCGAGATCACCGCGACCACACCGAGCTTCGCGGCTGGATTGCGTCGCGACAGCCACCCGGAGGGTGCCGCCAGCGGAGCGAGGGTCAGCACGCGATTCGTCCCTTGTGAATGGTCACGGACCGGTCGGCGAGTACGGCGGTGAAGTCGCGATCATGGGTCACCGCGACGATGCCGCGTCCCTCATCGCGGAGCGTCCCGATGAGGTCGACCAACTCGGCCCAGGTCCGCCGGTCCTGCCCGAAGGTCGGCTCGTCGAAGACCAGCAGTCCCGGCGCGGTGGCCAGCGCCGTGGCCACCGACAGACGGCGGGCCTGCCCACCAGAGAGGGTGTAGGGGTTTGCTTCGGCGAGTGCCGACAGCCGCAGCCGTTCCAGAAGCTCACCGACGACGCGGTCGGCCTCACCTGCGGGCATGCCGATGCGCCGGGGACCGAGGGCCAGCTCGTCTCGGACGTTGGAGGCGACGAACTGCTGCTCGGGGTTCTGGAACACCGAGCCGACGGTGCGGGCGAGTCTCGGTGCCCGCCACTTGTGCGGGGAGGCGGCGCCACCGGCCAGAATCACCCGTCCTGAGGTCGGCCGCAGCAGTCCGCCGAGCATGAGCGCGAGGGTCGACTTGCCCGAGCCGTTGGCGCCCAGGACCGCGACCAGCTCACCGGCGCCGACCGCGAGATCGACGCCGCTCAGGGACGCCGTTTCGGCGCCAGGGTGGGTCAGGCCCAGGTCTTCGGTCCGGACGAGTTCGGCGCCGGGCGGGCCGCCGGCGTGCCGGACCGCGACGGGCTCGGCCCCGGGAACCCAGACGCCCTGCCGCGTCAACTCCTCGCCGTGTTCGGCGAAGACCTTGCCCGGCGGCCCGTCGGCCAGCAGCCCGCCGTCCTCGGCGAGCACCACGACCCGGTCCACCAGCCCGACCACGTCGGCGACGCGGTGTTCGACCATGACCATCGTCGACTCGCTCGCAGCCAGCACCGACCGCAGTGCATCGCGGACCTGCCCGGCGCCTTCGGGGTCGAGGTTGGCGGTCGGCTCGTCCAACAGCAGCAGCGACGGCCGCAGCGCCAGCACTCCCGCCAGCGCCAGGCGCTGCTGCTCTCCGCCGGAGAGGGCGGTGGTCTCGCGTGCGCGTCCGTACCCGAACCCGACCGAGTCGAGGGCGGTGTCCACTCGCGCCCAAAGATCTCCAGCGGGGAACCCGCGGTTCTCCAGCCCGAAGGCCACGTCGTCACCGCTGCGGACCATGACCAGCTGGGACTGCGGATCCTGGAAGACGATCCCGGTGCGCTCGCGGGCCTTGCGGGCGTCGATCCCGTCGACGAGGATCTCGCCGGACTGCTCACCGGAATCCTCCGGGAGCAGCCCGGCCAGCGCGCCGAGCAGCGTCGACTTGCCCGAACCGGACGGGCCGAGCAGGAGCACCCGCTCGCCCGAGCCGATCCGCAGGTCGACGTCGCGCACCGCCGGGGCCTTGCGCCCGGCGTGTCGCCAGCTGAAACCGCGCAGTTCGACCGAGGCCATGTCAGACCGAGGCGCGCTCTCGCCCGGAGGGGAAGCGATCGAGGACGCCCGTCTGGGCCAGGGCCTTGGTCAGCAGCAGGGCGCCGAGGCCGGCCACGACGGCGCAGGCGACGGCTGCGCAGGCGATGTAGCCGAGTTTCCAGGACACCGACCACGACGCGTAGGAGTAGAAGACGTCCCAGGTCGTGGCGGCGGCACCGCCCAGGGCGCCCGAGAGCAGCGCGACACCGATGCCGAAGCGGCGGTACCCGCCGGCCGCGATGCCGAGCTCGGCGCCGAGGCCCTCCACGGCTCCCTGCACGATGACGATCGCGCCGTAGGGCGAGCCCAGCAGGACCGATACCGCCGAGGCCAGTGTCTCGGTGAACAGCGCCGCGCCCGCCTTGCGCACGATCATCGGGGCCAGCACCGCCGGCAGGATCCACAGCCCATAGAGCACTGCCTGCGCCGGGGGGAAGAACTTGAACGCGCCCTCGGTCACCGACCACAGGCCGTTGGCCACCTGGAACACCACGCCGAAGGCCACCGCGAGGACCGCGGCGACCACGATGTCGACGGTGCGCCACCGCGCAACAGAACCACCTACATTGGACATTGCTACCTCCCTGATCGCACGCAGGGGGAACACGAGAGAATACGACTCCCTTCGCCGGTGCTAACCGGATCAGGTTCGTAGGGTCTGCGCTGCTGCGCACTCTCAGCCGAGGGGGCTCCCCTGTCGTCGATGCGACGTTAGCACCGGGCGTGGTGGTTTGCCATCGGCGGTTCGGCCCGGCAGGCTGGGATGATGCTCGTCGACGCCGAACCCGACGCCCGGCACGCGGGCCCGCAAAGCCCTCGCCGCAAGGGCCGACGCCTCCCGTTGGGCGGGCTCGAACTCCTCGCCGCCGGGCTGATCGTGATCCTCGTCGCCCGCCCCTGGCTCACCGGCGCACTCGCCGCGCCCTGGCTCCAGCGCTGGACCGTGGTCTTCGTTTCCGTGATCGTCCAGGCCCTGCCGTTCCTCGTGTTCGGCGTCGTCCTGTCGGCCGTCATCGCCGTGTTCGTCCCACCGGCGTTCTTCGCCCGCGTCCTGCCCCGCAACGACGCCCTCGCCGTCCCCGTCGCCGGAGCCGCCGGCGCGATCCTGCCCGGCTGCGAGTGCGCCTCCGTGCCCGTCGCCGGGGCCTTCATCCGGCGCGGTGTGACCCCGGCGGCGGCACTGGCGTTCCTGCTGTCGGCGCCGGCGATCAACCCGATCGTGCTCATCTCCACGGCGGTCGCCTTCCCCGGGCAGCCCGAGTTCGTCGCCGCCCGCTTCGGCGCCTCACTGCTCGCCGCGGTCGTCATGGGCTGGCTGTGGCTGCGCCTCGGACGCACCGACTGGCTCAAACCGCCCGCCCGCCCCCACGACGACGGCTCCAAGGCCGCCGCCTTCTGGGCCTCGTGCAGGCACGACATCATGCACGCCGGTGGATTTCTGGTCATCGGCGGCGCGGCGGCGGCCACCCTCAACGTCGTGATCCCCGAACGCTGGATGACCGCCCTCGCCGACAACCCGGTCCTGTCGGTACTCGCCCTGGCCGTCCTCGCCGTGCTGCTGTCGATCTGCTCGGAGGCCGACGCCTTCGTCGCGGCCTCCCTGACACAGTTCTCCCTGACCGCGCGGCTGGCCTTCCTGGTCGTCGGGCCGATGGTCGACATCAAACTCGTCGCGATGCAGACCGGCGTGTTCGGGAAGTCCTTCGCCGTGCGCTTCGCACCGGCGACCTTCGTCGTCGCGCTCGCCTCGGCGGCCCTGGTCGGGGCGGTGTTCCTGTGAGGCGGCAGGCGCAGGCGGTCGTGCTGATGCTGCTCGGCGGGGCCGTGCTGCGCACGAGTCTCACCGACGCGTACCTGCGGTATGTGAAGGAGGGGCTGCGTCCGTTCCTCATCGCCGCCGGTGTCGCGCTCATCGCCATCGCGGTGGCCACGCTGTACTACGAGCTGCGTGCCCGGCGGGCCCCGCACGGGCACGACCACCCCGAGCCGAAGGTCTCGTGGCTGATGCTGCTCCCGGTCGTCGGGCTGCTCCTCGTCGCGCCCGGCGCGCTGGGCGCCTACGCCGCCGACTCCACCGGCACCGCGCTGGGCGCCTGGGACGAGGAGTCGGACTACTCGCCGCTGCCCGACGGCGATCCCGCCGAGATCGGCGTCCTCGACTACGCCTCGCGTGCCATCTTCGACGAGGGCCGCTCGATGGAGGGCCGCCGCGTGAAGCTGACCGGCTTCATCACGCGCGGCGAGGACGGGACGGTCTTCCTGACCCGGATGATCCTGAGCTGCTGCGCCGCCGACGCCCGGCCCATCAAGGTCGGCATCGAGGGCGCGAGCGCCGACGGGATGGCCGACGACACGTGGGTCGCGGTGGTGGGGACGTACTCGCCGGCGATGGTGCGCGACCCGATCAACAACGAGCGGATCCCGTTCATCGCGGCGGAGTCGCTGGAGCGGGTGGGGACGCCGGCGAAGCAGTATGAGTGAGAGGACGGGGTGGGTTCTGGAGATGGGTGCGGCCGTTTACCGCCCTGAGATCGATATCGACGGTGTGAAGTCACGCGTCCTCACCGATCAGCTCTTCTCGATCGCCCCCGAACGGCTGGGCGATGTCAAGGGCGGCCTTGACTCCGCCGAGATCCAGGATCTCGACCGGGCGCTGCTGTTGAAGCTGGGCTTGTTCTGACCGGGTCTCCCACTACCTCCCCGCACACCCCGCGCAAGTCCCGAAGATCTCCAGCGTGTGCGCCACGTCGGTGAACCCGTGCTCGGCGGCGACCTTGTCGGCCCACCGCTCGACGGCCGGCCCGGCGACCTCGACGGTCCGCCCGCACGAGCGGCACACGAGGTGGTGGTGGTGCCCCTGCGAGCAGCGCCGGTAGAGGTGCTCGCCGCCGGGCAGGCGCATCACGTCGATGCGCTCGGCGTCGGCGAGGGCCTGGAGTGTGCGGTAGACGGTGGTCAGCCCGACCTTGGCGCCGCGGTCGCGGAGGAGGGCGTGCAGATCCTGCGCGCTGCGGAACTCGTCGACCTCGCCGAGCAGGTCGAGGACCGCCGTGCGCTGACGAGTGGAACGGGTGAGGGTGCCGGTGCTGGCTTCTTCGGTCAAGACGACTCCTGAACATGGTGGACCGCGTCGGCGACGATGTGCGCGATGTGGTCGTCGATGAGGGAGTACGCGATCTCCCGACCGCGACGCTGGCCCCGCACCACACCCGCCCCGCGCAGGATCCGCAGGTGCTGGGAGATGAGCGGCTGGGGGGCGCCCAGGGAGTCCACGATCTCATGCACGCAGCGTTCGCCCGCGGCCAGTTCGGTCACGATCGCCACCCTCAGTGGGGCGGCGAGGGCGCGCAGCAGCTCCCCGGCGGCCCGGTACGCCTCTGTGCGGTTCTCGGCGAGCATGGAGCAACCGTAGCGTGCACCGATAACCGAAGTCGTCTGCGACGGTCCCGGGAAATGTTCAGGCGGCCTTGTCAAGGGTGCAGTCCAGCGGTTCGGGTACCGACGGCCCGGCCGGCCGCGGCCTCTTGCGCCGCAGACCGCGGCGCACGAGCTTCACGACGCCGGTGACGACGGCCACCAGCACGAACAGTCCGAGCGCCATCAGCACGATCATCGCGCCCGGCGGGAGGTCGCCGACACCGGCGACGACCACGCCCGATCCGGCGGCCAGGACACCGAGGCCCATCGCGCCGAACATGGTCACGGTGAAACCGCGCGCGAACTGCTGCATGGTCGCCACCGGCACCACGAGCAGGGCACTGATCAGCAGCAGCCCGACCGCCCGCATCGCCACCGTGACGGTCACCGCGGTGGTCACCGCGAGCAGCATGTTCAGGGCGCGCACCGGCACGCCGGAGACCTTGGCGTACTCCTCGTCCTGACTCACCGCGAACAGCCACGGCCGCAGCACGACCATCAGCACGGTCACCAGGGCGCCGAGCAGCGCGATCGTGCGCAGATCCTCCGGCGAGGTCGTGACCAGCGACCCGAACAGGTAGGACATCAGGTTCGCGTTCGACTTCCCGGCGCTCATCCCGATCAGCACGACACCGCCGGCGATGCCGCCGTAGAACAGCAGCGCCAGCGCGATGTCGCCGCTGGCCTTGCCGCGCTCGCGGATCAGCTCGATGGCGACGGCGCCGATGATGGTCACGACCACGGCGGTCCACACCGGCGAGGTGCCCATGAGGAAGCCGACGGCGACACCGGTCAGCGCGACGTGGCCGATCCCGTCGCCGATGAGGGCCATGCGCTTTTGGACCAGGAACACGCCGACCGAGGGCGCGGCGACGCCGATGATGAGCGCGCCGACGAGCGCCCGCATCATGAAGTCGTAGCCGAAGATGCTCAGGTCCACAGCCGCTCCTCCTCCTTGGCGTGCGGATGGACGTGCACGTGCCCGGGATCGGCGTGCACTCCGGCAGGTTCGGGAACGGGTCCGTCGTGCACGATCTCGCCGTGCGAGAGGACGACGGCCCGGTCGATCAGCGGCGCCAGCGGACCCAGCTCGTGGGCCACCAGCAGCACGGTCGCGCCGTCGGCGACGCGGTCGGCGAGCACGGCCGCGAGGGCCTCCTGGCTGGCGGCGTCGACACCGGCGGTGGGCTCGTCGAGGACGAGAAGCTCGGGCTGCGCGGCCAGCGCGCGGGCGATGAGGGTGCGCTGCTGCTGACCTCCCGACAGCGTCCCCACCGGGTCCTTCGCGCGGTCGGCGAGACCGACGGCCTCCAGCGCCGCCTCGATCACGGCCTTGTCGCGCTTACGGGCGGGCAGGCCGATGGTCCGGCGCGACAGGCGGCCCGCCGCGACGACCTCGCGGACACTGGCGGGCACCCCCGACCCGGCGCCGAGGCGCTGCGGGACATAGCCGACGCGATGCCACTTACGGAAGCGCCGCACCGGCGTCCCGAACAGGCTCGCGGTGCCCTCGGAGAGACGGACGAGGCCGAGCGCGGACTTGATCAGGGTCGACTTCCCCGACCCGTTGGCGCCCAGCAGCGCCACCGCCTGCCCTGCCTCCACCCGCAGGTCGACGCCGTGCAGCACGGCGCGGTCACCGAAGTGGACCACGCCGTGCCGCACGGCGACCGGTGGTTCGAAGCTCTTATCCACAGCCGAGCGCCTCCTGGAGAGCGGTGAGGTTGGTGCGCATCACGGAGAAGTAGTCGCCGTCGTAGTCGGCGGCGAGACCCTCGATCGGGTCGAGGACCTTCGCCTGCGCCCCCACTTCGGTGGCCAGGGTCTGGGCCACGTCGGGGCTGACGAGGGTCTCGAAGAAGATCGTGGTCACGCCGTGCTCCTTGGCGAACGCGGCGACCTCGGAGATCCTTCCCGGCGAGGGCTCGCCTTCGGGGCTCAGCCCTTCGATGGCGACCTGTTCGAGGCCGTAGTGCTCGGTGAGGTAGCCGAAGGCGGCGTGGCTCGTGACGACCTCCCTGCGCTCGCAGGTGGCCAGGCCGTCGCGGTACTCGGTGTCGAGGGTCGTCAGGCTCGCGCGCAGGGCCGCGGCGTTGTCGGTGTAGGCCTGGGCGTGGCCGGGGTCGACGGCGGCGAGCTTCGCGGCGACCTGGTCGCCGACGGTGGCAAGGCGCGTCGGGTCGAGCCAGATGTGCGGGTCGAGGGCCGACTCCCCGGCGTGCTCGGCCTCCCCCTCGTGGTCGTGACCGGTGCCGTGGTCTTCGAGCGGGCTCGCGGTGGCCGCGTCGAGGGACTTGTCGGCGGCCTGCTGGGCGATCGCGTCGTCGACGGCCGGCTGGAAACCGCCGAGGTAGACCACCAGGTCGGACTCGGCGAGGTCGGCGACCTGCTGCGGCGACAGTTCGAGGTCGTGGGGCTCCACCCCGGGCGCGGTGAGGTTGGCGACGTTGACGTGCTCGCCGCCGACCTTCTTGGTGACGAACTGGAGCGGGTAGAAGGCGGCGACCGCCTCGACGCTGGCGTTGGGGTTGGCGTCGGGGTCCGGGGTGGTTGCGCCACCGCCTCCCTTGGAACCGCACGCGGCGAGGGCGAGAACGCCGGTGACCAGCAGGGACGCACCGGCGACCTTGAGGGGTGTCTGTCGCATGGGACCAGCCTGCGCGCTATCGACAATCATTGTCAACAACGCATACGCTGTTTCGGGCCAGTGAGGGACGGTCGAAGTGGTGGTAAACATCCCAAAGAGGGTGAATGGTTCACCTGTCAAGTGATCCGGATCACTTTTTCAGCAGCGTCCCGACGAGTCGCGCGGCCAGTTCGCGGTCCTCCGCCGGGCTGGGCGGCTGTGAGCCGCGCACGACGTGGATGAAGCTCTCCTGCATGCAGGCGCCCATGAGGAGCTTGGCCATCACCTCGGGGTCATCTCCCGGGGTCAGGCGGCCGGCCTCCTTCTCGGCGGAGAGGTAGGCGGTCAGGGCCACCATCGGCACCCAGGGGCCCTTGCTGTCGTCGGCGTCACTCGCACGCTGCTTTCGCAGCAGCTCCGGGGCGGCCAGGATCGCGCCCGCTATCGGCACCGACCCCCGGAAGAAGGCCATCGCGGTGGCCGCGACGTCTTCGAGGTTGGCGCGCAGGTCGCCGGTGCCGGGCTTCTTGATGAGGGCGGTCAGCAGGGCGCCGAGCGCGGGCAGTCGCTCCATGAAGACCGCGACCATCAGGTCGTCCTTGCTGGAGAAGTGCTTGTACAGGTTCGCCTCGGAGTAGCCGGCGGCCTTGGCGATCTCCTTGGTGGTCGCCCGGATCAGTCCCTTCTCGGACAGCACGGCCAGTCCCGCGTCGAGGATGCGGTCGCGCGCCTCCGCCTGTCGGGGTGTGAGATCCATCTGACTCTCCGGGGTTGCTGGGTTGGTGAGTATTCACTTACCTTGGTTAGTGAACACTCACCACCATACCGGGAGCCTGATCATGCGACTCGTCATTCTCGGCGCCACCGGCGGCATCGGCCAGCACGTCGTCGGGCAGGCCGTCACCGCCGGACACGAGGTCGTCGCCGTCGTGCGCGACCCCTCCGTCCTCACCACCCGGGGCGACAACCTCGAAGTGAGCACCGCCGACGCCCTCGACTCGGCCGCGCTGACACCCGTTCTGAGCGGCGCCGACGCCGTCATCAGCGCCCTCGGCGTCCGCCCGCCGGTCAAAGGACCCGTCAGTCTCCTGGCGAACGGCGCCACCGCCGCGCTGAAGGCCATGGAGGCCGCCGGCGTCACCCGCTTTCTCATGGTCTCGGCCGCCGGAGCCTTCCCGGAGGCCGCCGACGGCATCGGCACCCGCCTGCTCGTCAAGCCCCTGGTCGGCAGGGTCTTCCGGTACAGCTTCGACGACACCCGCGTCGCCGAGGAGATCGTGCGCGCCTCCAGGGTCGACTGGACGATCGCCCGCCCGCCCCGCCTCACCGACGACCCCCGCACCGGCCGCTACCGGGTCGGCGACGAGCGAGGGCTCAAGGGGGCGTTCACGATCACGCGCGCCGACGTCGCCGACTTCCTGCTGCGCGCGGTCGGTGATGCCGCGACGCACCGCCGCGCCATCGTCATCGCGAAGTGAGGGGGCGGGGGGTGGTCGCCGGCTGCCACGATGTCGGAATGACGAGCGGTGCGCGGATCGACTGGCAGGAACTCGCCGAGGACATCGGCGTCGACCCGAACTCCGGCGGTGACCGCGTCGCCCGTCGGGCGCTGGCGTTCCTGCTGGGTGACGATGCCGTGCGGGCGGCCGTCGACTGGTACGTCGACGGCCGCCCCGCCTCCGAGCACGCACGGTCGGTCTTGCGTCTGCTGCAACCCGATGCCGCCCGTGCCCGCTGCCTGGAGATCTACCGCGGCGATCCCGACGCCGACCGTCGTCATCTGGCCGTTGAGTTGCTGCGGGTCGTCGCCACGGCGGAGGATCTGCCGCTGGTGGCGGAGTTCCTTGCGGACGCCGATCGCGTGGTGCAGGCGTGGGGTATCGGTGTTCTCGACCAGCTCGTGTTCGGTGACCTCGTCGATGCCGATGACGCGGAGCCGTATCTGCGGGTGGGGGAGGGGCACGGTAATGCTTTTGTCCGGGAGAAGTGCGGGGAGCTGCGTGAGGTGTTGGGGCGTCGTGGCCGTGGACGTGGCTGACGCCCGCGGGCTCGGGGCAGGCGTGGCTGCGCGCGGGGTTGGGGGCTTCGTGCCGGGGGCGTGGCAGACCACGCGGGGTACCCTGCCGCAGCCGGCTTCCTCACCGCAGCCACCCCCGCCCTGAGCCCTCGTCCCACCCCAGCCCTCCCCAGCCCGCAAGGTCAAGCCCTCGGCCGGGGGCTTCGCCCCCCGCACCCCCACCGGAGCTCCGCCCCGGACCCCGCTGGGACTCCGTCCCAGACCCTGCTGGGAGGCTTCGCCCCCA
>NZ_JBFAKK010000021.1:0-84244 GCF_040655735.1 Phytomonospora sp. NPDC050363 | reverse complement strand
CCGGGGCTGGGCTTAACGCCGGGGTGGCTGCGGTGAGTAAGCCGGCTGCGGCAGGGTCCCCGGGCTGGGGTGACGCCTGCTGGTGGTGGCCCGGGTGGGGTGACGCCTGATAACCCGGAGGCAGTGGCGGCGGGTCAGCACGCTGCGGCAGGGTCCCTGGGGTTTTGTTACGTCTGACTTCTGTGCTTGCTTGGTCGGAGGCTAACGAAACCTCCTGCCAGGTAGGGGATCGGGCTGCGGCACCTCCTCCGGTGCCGGGTCCCCGAACTAAGGTGACGCCTGAACTGACGGGTACCCGGCGTGGTCTGCCGGGTCCCCGGCGCGAAGCCGCCGGCCCCGGCCCGGGGTCACGGCTGAACTGGCGGGTCCCCGGCGCGAAGCCGCCGGCCCGCCGTTTGGTGACGCCTGAACTGGCGGGTACCCGGCGCGAAGCCCCCGGCCCCGCCCCGCTGTCACGCCTGAACCGGCGGTCCCCGGCGCGAAGCCGCCGGCCCGAGCCCGGGTGATGCTCGCACTGCCGGGTCCCCGACGCGAAGCCGCCGGCCACGTCCCGGGGTCACGCCTGGACGAGCGGTCCCGCCCCGAAGTGACGCCCGAACCGCCGCCCCCGCCCCCGCCCCCGCCCGAACGCCCAGGTACCCGGCGCGAAACCCACCGAGTACCCCGGGCCGCCCGTCCCCGCTCGCGGAGCCGTTCAGCCCCTGCGGTCGCGGAAAGTCCGGCGCAGGTCGCCCACCCAGGCGTCGGGGTTCTCCCACGGGATGAAGTGCCCACCGCCTTCGTGGGCGTTGACGTTGACGTGGTTGAACCAAGCCGCCTGCGGACCTGACTCGAACGCCCGCACCCGCTCGTCGGCGCCGTGAACGCCGGGCGGGTTCTCGTACGTGACGAACGTCAGACCGACCGGGGCCTGCACGACCGGCGTGCGATCGTGTGCCGGCTTCCAGGGGTAACGGTTGGCGTTGGCGTAGTACCGCATCGACGTGCCGATGGAGTTGTTCACCCAGTAGATCGTGGCGTGGGTGAGCAGGTCGTCCCTGGTGAAGACCGACTCGACACCGGCGCCGCCGCCACTGTCGCTCCAGGCCGCCCAGCGCTCCAGCAGCCAGGCGAGCAGCCCGGCGGGGGAGTCGCTCAGCCCGTGCGCCAGCGTGGCACCGTCGAGCATGTGCACGTTGAGGTGCGTCGCCATGCGGTGGTCCATCTCGATGATGCGGGCGCGGATCTCGGCGGGCTGATCGTCGGTGAGGGGCCGGTTGCGCGCGAAGTCCCAGGCGCGGGGACCGTTGAAGAAGTCGAGCGGCAACCCGGAACCGATGTGGACGCCGTACAACTCCTCGGCGTACTTGTGGCCCAGCTGGCTGGAGACGATCCCGCCGATGTCGCAACCCCCGGCGGCGTAGCGCCCATAGCCGAGGGTCTCGGTCATCAGGGTGTGCCAGAGATCGGCGACCTTCCAGAAGTTGACGTCCGGGAAACCCGTGAGCGGGCCGGGGAAACCGAAGCCGGGCAGGGACGGCACGATGACGTCGAAGGCGTCGGCGGGGTCACCGCCGAACGCGGCCGGGTCGGCGAGCGGGCCGATCACCTTCGACCAGTGCCAGAACGTCCAGGGCCAGCCGTGGGTGAGGATCAGCGGGATCGGGTCGGGGCCGCGGCCGGGCTCGCGCATGAAGTGCACCGGGACACCGTCGACGCTCGTTCGATACTGCTCGTGGGCGTTGATGGCGGCCTCGGCCTTGCGCCAGTCGAAGCCGTCCCGCCAGTAGGCGAGCAGCTCACGCAGGTAACTGTCCGGGACGCCGTAGGACCAGTCCTCGTTCCCCTCGTCCAGCGGGGGACGGGTCGACGCCAGCCGGGCGCGGAGGTCGGTGAGGACCTCGTCGGACACGTGGATCGGGGTGGGTTCCAGGGGGAAGGCGTGCGGCGTGGCCATGACGCGGCTCCTTCTGGGTAGGGGGAGCGACCGGTGCGCTCCATTCGCCGCGACTCGACCACCCTGTCGACGCGCGGGCACTCGACGACGATAGATCGTCTTCGGATCCGGCCCCCGGCGGCGTCGCGTTCACCGCCGCGTCCTCGGATCTCGCGAAGGATCGGCGTACATGGCCGGGCAACCGTGGTCGACGGCCTCGGGGCGCAGCTCGTAGTGCCAGCGCTCGTTGCGGTAGATCTGGCACAGCCCGTACCGGGCGCCGTGCTCGGACAACCACGACGAGGCCTCGACGGGCCCGATGTCGACGGCGTCGCCCGACACGTGAGCGGACGTCTCCGGCCGGGAGACCCACCGGGCCGCCTCCTGCTCGGATCCGTACCCGGCGACCGCCTCGCTGAGCAGCCGGCTCTGGTAGGCGGGGGAGCGCCAGCCGCTGTTGACGCGGAACTCGACGCCCTCGGCGGCGGCGGCCGACGCGGCTTGGCGCAGGGCCCCGAGGAGCGCCGGATCGAGGTTGGCCACCCCGGGGACCTCGTCGTCGAAGACCGACGTGCGATAGGGGACGGCGCCGTCGGCGATGCCCAGTCCGCCCCGGTCGTGGATGCGGAGCAAACGGTGGCCGAGGGCCTTGGCGAGCGCGGCGACCACGGCCCGCGCGCCGGTGAGGAGCGTTCGGTGGGGTGCGGTTCGTGCTGCTGCGGTTCGAGTCATGCCGCCAGTCAAGGCGGCACGGCGTTGCCGGTGCGTATGTGGTTTTGCCTACGCCCACGATATGTGCCCGCTCGTAGCATCGAAACCATGCGTGTGCTGGTTGTCGAGGACGAGCCCTACATGGCCGAGGCCATCCGTGACGGACTGCGTTTGGAGGCGATCGCCGCCGACATCGCCGGCGACGGGGACACCGCCCTGGAGATGCTGAGCGTCAACTCCTACGACATCGCCGTCCTCGACCGCGACATTCCCGGACCCTCCGGCGACGAGGTCGCCGAGAGCATTGTGGCCTCGGGCAGCGGCATGCCGATCCTGATGCTCACCGCC
Organism: Phytomonospora sp. NPDC050363; assembly: GCF_040655735.1. Lineage (NCBI taxonomy): Bacteria > Bacillati > Actinomycetota > Actinomycetes > Micromonosporales > Micromonosporaceae > Phytomonospora > Phytomonospora sp. NPDC050363. The sequence goes on along the minus strand of NZ_JBFAKK010000021.1, from coordinate 81,270 downwards.
GCCGACCGCCTCGACGAGAAGGTCTCCGGCTTCGGTCTGGGAGCCGACGACTACCTCACCAAACCGTTCGAGCTGCAGGAACTCGTGCTCCGCCTTCGGGCGCTCGACCGCAGGCGCGCCCACAACAGGCCTCCTGTGCGCGAGATCGCGGGGCTTCGGCTCGACCCGTTCCGCCGCGAGGTCTTCCGGGACGGCCGGTACGTCGCGCTCACCCGCAAGCAGTTCGCCGTGCTCGAAGTCCTCGTCGCGGCCGAAGGGGGCGTCATCAGCGCCGAGGATCTGCTGGAACGGGCTTGGGACGAGAACGCCGACCCCTTCACCAACGCCGTGCGCATCACCGTCTCGGCCCTGCGCAAGCGCCTCGGCGCGCCATGGCTCATCGCCACCGTGCCCGGCGTCGGGTACCGCATCGACACCGGAGCCGAGGTCGGCGAGCGTGGGTAGGGGGCCCGGTCCGAGCGTGCGACTCAGGCTCACCCTGAGCTACGCGGGATTCCTGATGGTCGCGGGCGCTCTGCTGCTCGCGGTGGTGTGGGTGTTCCTGCTGCGTTACGTCCCCGACGGCGACCTGCGGCCCTCCGGGTGCATGGTTCCCGCCAGGCCCGACCGGTGGGAACTCTGGCGGGCCTTCGCACCGAAGGCGGCCTGGGCGATGATCTTCCTGCTGCTGCTGGGGCTCTTCGGTGGATGGCTGCTGGCCGGCCGCATGCTCAGGCCCCTGTCCCGGATCACCGAGGCCACGCGCGAGGCCGCAGGCGGGTCGCTGTCCCACCGCATCCAGCTGGAAGGCCGCGAGGACGAGTTCCGGGAACTCGCCGACGCCTTCGACGCGATGCTCGCTCGGCTCGAAGCGCACGTCGCCGAGCAGCAGAGGTTCGCCGCCAACGCCTCCCACGAGCTGCGCACCCCGCTGGCGGTCACGCAGACGCTCCTCGACGTGGCCCGCAACGATCCCGACGGCGATACCGGCGAACTCGTCGAGCGCCTCCACTTCGTCAACACCCGGGCGATCGAGCTCACCGAGGCCCTGCTCCTGCTCAGCCGCGCCGATCGGCGGTCGTTCACGCGGGAGCATGTCGACCTGTCGCTCGTGGCGGAGGAGGCCACCGAGACGCTTCTCCCGCTCGCGGAGAAGCGGGGTGTGGCGATCGAGACCTCCGGCGACATCGCCACCACGTCCGGCTCGCACGCGCTGCTGCTGCAGATGACGACGAACCTGGTGCACAACGCGATCGTGCACAACCTGCCCGAGCAGGGTGCTGTGCGGGTCGCGACCGCCGTGCGTCCCGGATCCGTGACGCTCACCGTCGAGAACACCGGGGTCAGGCTCACCTCCGCCCTCGTCGACACGCTCACCGAACCGTTCCAGCGCGGCACGCAGCGCGTGCGCAGTGGGCATGCGGGCGTGGGGCTCGGCCTGGCGATCGTCAAGAGCATCGTCGAGGCGCACCGGGGGACGTTGAGCCTCACGCCGAGGGCGGACGGAGGGCTTCGGGTGACGGTGCGGGTTCCCGACGTGTGAGCTGGGCGAGGCCTCGGTGTCCGATCGATCGCGTGCGGGACGGTTCCAGCGCGTTGTACGGCTCGGCCGGTTGACCACCCCCGACGCCCGAACCGCGCGGCCGCCGGGCAATGCCCGGCGGCCGCGCGGTTCGGGTTCAGTCGGCGATGGGAAAGTCGAAGTACGTGTGCGGGTACGGCTCGTCGGCGAGGGTGTAGTGCCACCACTCGTTGCCGTAGGGAACGAATCCGCAGTCCTCCATGATGGAGCGCAGCCGCCGGCGGTTCTCGGCCTCGGTCCTCGTGACGCCCCCGGCGCCGTGGTGCGAGATCGCGTCCATCAGGTCGAAGCCGCCGCCCATGGCCGCGGGTTCGCCGGTGCCGAGGTCGCAGAGCGTCAGGTCGACGGTGCTGCCGCGACTGTGGCCCGACTTCGCCGCCACGTAACCCTTCGCGACCATCTCGGTCCGGTCGATGTTCGGGTAGTGCCGCGGCTTCGTCCGCCCGTCCTCGGGCTCCTGCGACCAGCGCAGGAAGTGGTCGACGGCGCGTTGAGGGCGATACCCGTCCCAGACGAGAAGACCGAGACCGAGTGGCGCGGCCTTCTCCTGCGCGTTCGCCAGAGCCGCGCACAGGGCCTCGGTGCCGACGACGCGGTTCGCCGCGTAGCCGTCCACGAGCCCACCGGTGAAGTTGTCGCCCGTGGCGTACTTCGCGTCCCAGCGGATGCCGGGCACGAACTCGTCGACGAAGGCGAACCCGTCTCTCATCGAACTCTTCCCCTGGTCAGTGCCGACGCCATGGCCCGGTCGAGCACGTCCGACAGCGACAAACCCGTGGCCGCCATCATGCGCGGGTAACGACTGTACGGCGTCAGGCCGGGCAGGGTGTTGACCTCGTTGAGGACCACGGTCCCGTCCTCCTTGAGGAACAGGTCCACTCGCGCCAGCCCCCGGCAGCCCATGGCCCGGTACACCGCCTTGGCCGTCTCCTGGACGAGCGCGCGCGACTGCGCCGGGATGTCGGCGGGCGCGATCGGCGTGGAGTTGGCCGACCCGCTCTCCGGATCGATCTCCTGGTGGATCCGGAAGATGCCGTGCGACAGCGCGATGCGGTCCGGTTCGCTCGCGAACAGGTCCGGATCCTCGCCCAGGATGGAGCAGCCGACCTCGCTTCCCTCGACGACCTCTTCGATCAGCACCTTCGTGTCGTACCGGCTCGCGGCCTCCACCGCCGCCGAAAGCTCCTCCTCGCACGTCACCTTGGTGACACCGAAGGACGAACCCGAACGGGCCGGTTTCACGATCACGGGATAGTCGAGTTCGGCGGGGTCGGGGCTCTCGTCCGCCGTGACGACCCAGAACTCCGGCGTCGCCACTCCCGCGCTCCTGGCCACGATGTAGGTCAGCGACTTGTCCATGCACACCGCCGAACTCTGGACGTCGCAGCCGACGTAGGGGATGCCGGACAGCTCCAGCAGGCCCTGGACCGCGCCGTCCTCGCCGAGCCTGCCGTGCAGGACCGGCAGCACGAGGTCGAGGCCGATCGTCTCGTACTCGCCCTTCTCCAGGACGAGCAGCCCGCGGACGCTGCTGTCGGGGGGGAGCACGGCCGGGCGGCAGTCGCCGCTCTCCCAGTCGGCGCCGGGTCCCTCGCAGAGCATCCACGCACCGCTCTTGGTGATGCCGATCCAGAAGGGTTCGTACTTCTCGGTGTCGAGATGCTCGGCGACCTGTCGCGCGGACTTGACGGAGACGGGGTGCTCCTCGGTGGAGCCCCCGAAGACGATGCCGAGCCTCAACCTATCCATGCTGGTTCCTTTCGGCGAAGTTCACGCAGTTGACGAGACTGTTCTCGACGGTGTCGCGCAGGGCGTGGTCGGTGTAGTACGCGGTGTGCGGGCTGACGATCACGTTCGCAAGCCCTTGCAGCCGCAGCAGTGCCGCGTTGTCGACGGGCTTGTCCCGGTGGTCGGCGTAGAAGATCCCCTCCTCTCCTTCGATGACGTCGAGCGCCGCGCCGCCCAGGCGGCCGCTCTCCAGCGCCGCGATGAGGGCCTCGGTGTCGATGAGCCCACCGCGTCCGGTGTTGACGACCACGGCGCCGGGCCTCATTCGCGCGATACGCGCGCGATCGAGGAGATGGCGCGTCTCGGGGGTGAGCGGCGCGTGGAGCGTGACGATGTCGCTGAGTTCGAGCAACTCGCCGAGCGAGACGTGGCCGGGGGAGCCCGGGACGTTGTTGTGGGCCAACGTCCGGCAGCGGAATCCGCGCAGTCTCTGCATCACCGCGGTGCCGATGCGCCCGGTCCCGATCACGCCGACGGTCAGGTCGCGCAGTTCCCGCCCGCGCACGGCGCTCAGCCGGTAGTCGTGGAGGTCGGTGCGGCGGATCATGGACCTGGCGTCGCGCAGCGCCATGAGCATCAGCATCAGCGTGTAGTCGGCGACGCTGTCGGGCGAGTAGGCGACGTTTCCGACGGTGATGCCGACGCTCGCCGCGAAGTCGGCGTCGATGTGGTCGCGACCGACGCTCCTCGTGGACACGTACTCGACGCCGGCCCGGCCGAGCCCGAGGAGAGCGCGGTTCGAAACGGGGGTCTTGTGCCCGACGCTGACGCATCGGCTGCCGACGGCCAGTTCGGTGTTGGACTCGGTCAGCGCGGCCTCGGTGACGGTCGGGAGCACGCCGAAGCGGGGCGCCAGTTCGCTCAACACGACGGCCTCATCGCGGCCGCATCCGTAGACGGTGACGCCCAATGCGGGCGAGGCTGTGGAGGGCGCCGGCACCGGTGAACGGATGGGCCGGGTCGCTGTTCGCGTCGGTTCGCTGTGGCTCATGCCGACAGTCAAGGCGGCGCGGCGTTGCGGGCACGTATGCCTTTTCCGATACCCCGGCAATATGTTACCGGCGGGTAATCCTCCTCGTGTATCGCCGGCATATCGGGAAGCGCTTACGTTCCTGCAACACCGTGCTCCTTTGACTGGGGACATGAGCTTCCACGAACAGGCCCGCCACATCAGCCCGCGCCCGTCCGCGAGTCGGACATGATCCCGCTCAGCCTCGGCGAGATCGCCGCCCTCGTCGGCGGGACGGTCCACGGCGACGCCGCCGTGACGGTGACCGGCCCGGCCGTGCTCGACGGACGGCAGGCCGAGGCGGGTGGACTCTTCGCCGCCTTCGCCGGTGAGCACGTCGACGGCCACGACCACGCCGAGCAGGCGGGCCGGGCGGGTGCGGTCGCCGTGCTCGGCTCCCGCCCGACATCGCTGCCCACCGTCGTCGTCGGGGACACCCGGGCCGCGTTGCAGACCCTCGCCGCGCATGTCGTGTCCCTCCTGCGCGACGGTCTGAGCGTCGTCGGGGTGACCGGCTCCCATGGCAAGACCAGCACCAAGGACCTGCTGGCTGCCGTGCTGTCGAGCGCCGGTGCGACGGTCGCCACGATCGGCTCGCGCAACAACGAACTCGGCGTGCCGCTCACCATGCTCCGCGCCGAGGCCGCCACCCGGTTCCTCGCTCTGGAGATGGGCGCCCGCCGTGTCGGCGACATCGCCGCGCTGGCCGCTCTCGTCCCGCCCGACATCGCGATCGTCCTCAACGTCGGGCAGGCCCACCTGAGCTACTTCGGGTCACGCGGGGCCGTCGCCGAGGCCAAGGGCGAGCTGGTGCGAGGGCTGGCGCCCGGAGGCACCGCCGTCCTCAACGCCGACGATCCCGCCGTGGCCGCGATGCGCTCGCCGGCCGAGGGTCCGCTGCTGACCTTCGGCCGGGCCGAGCGCGCCGACGTCGGCGTCACGGACCTGACGCTGGACCGGCTCGGCCGCCCGTCGTTCACGCTGCGAACCGCCGACGCCTCGGCCCGCGTCGCCCTGCCGCTGGTAGGCGCCCACCAGGCGCTCAACGCGGCGGCCGCCGCCGCGGCGGGACTGGCGGCCGGGGTGGCTCTCGAAACGTCGGCGGCGGCGCTGGCCACCGCGACGCTGTCGCAGTGGCGCATGGAACTGTGCGACCTCGCCGGAGGCGTGACCCTGCTCAACGACTCCTACAACTCCAGCCCCGACTCGGCTCGCGCCGCCTTGGACGCGCTGGCGGCGGTCGAGGGCGGGCGCCGCATCGCGGTCCTCGGCGAGATGCTCGAACTCGGCGACGACAGCGAAGCCGAGCACCGAGCCGTCGGGGAGTACGCCGCCGCCCGGGCCGACACGGTGGTCGCCGTCGGTGAGGCCGCACGGCCGATCGCCGTCGGCGCAGGTGAGCGGGCGGTGGTGAAGGGCGACAACAACGCGGCCGTCGACTGGCTGCGCCGACACCTCACCGAGGGGGACGTGGTGCTGGTCAAGGGATCCCGAGGCGCGTACCTCGACGAGGTCGCGGCCGCGCTCGGGTGAAGCGTGCGGGGGAGGGGCGTCGGCTCAGAGTTGAGTGAGGGTGGGGCCGAAGCCCGGGCGGGCGGTGATGACGGTTTGCGGTGACAGTCGCACGGTGATCGAGGCAGGCAGGCCGGTGAGCGGCGAGAGGTCGAACCTGCCCGACAGGAGGTCGATCTCCACCAGTGTCGGCATCTCGCAGACGAAGGCCAGGCGCACCGGGGGCCCGTGCGGGTCGAAGGAGAGGGACAGGTGCCTCAGCTGCTTGAGCATGGGCAGGATCGCGATGAACTCCGGATCGTCGACCGCCATGTAGGTGTCGGCCTGCCACGACCCGACGAGGACCTCGCGCGTGTACTCGACCGCGTCGAACATGTCATAGGCCCGGTACAGCTCCACGGCCACCATGTTGCGGGTGTCCCGCTTGAAGCGGGCGATCAGCGACAGCGCCGCCGGATCCCCGATCAGGGCGGCCGCGCGGATCGTCGCGGCGACCTCGTTCTCCGCGATCGGGGTGGACCGCGCCAAGAGGTCCAGGGTGAACGATCCCGTCCTGGCGAGCACGCCTGCCGCCTCCATGGTCTTCGGCGGGAGGAGCGCGGCGGTCGCCTCGCGGACCAGATGGCGCAGCTGCGGTGAGAGTTCGGGTGAGGTCTCCATGCAGGCGGCGGCCACCAGGCGCAGCGCGTCGCGCTGGTCGTCGCCGTCGCTGCGGTCGAGCAGGCCGCGCAGCAGCTCCTCCCGCTGCCCGAAACTGGCATGGCCGGCGGCCATGACGACGACCTCGCTCCAGATGTCGGTGTAGGCGTTGGCGATCAGGACCCCGATGTCGTCGTTCTCCACGGCCTGCTCGGCGGCCAGGAACTCCTGGAAGGAGCGGTGCACGAAGTCGGTGCTGCCTTCGACCGGTTCGCGGATGAGGCCGCTTCGCTCCAGCAGCAACCGGTACACCGCGTCGGCGTCGGCGCTGACCTGCGCCATGGAGGTGAGCTTCGTCCGAATGCGCTCGCGCACCCGGTCGCTGGGCGCGGAGGTCCAGTCGTTGCGGATGAGCCAGTACGCGATGTCGCGCAGCAGGACCTTCTTGTCCGTGCGGCTCAAGGCGAGGCCGCCGGAGACACGGCGCTCGCTGTCGCGGCGTTCGAGCATCATCTGGAGCGCGACGTCGTACAGCTCCATGCGGTTCTTCGGCAGATCGGCGCCACGGTCCCGATTGAGGGCGCAGAGCAGCGCGCACAGCAGCGGATAACCGGCCAGTTGGCGCAGGTGCCGATGCTCGCCGAAGGCCTTCTTGAGCTGCCGCTCGCAGTCGTCGAGGTCGTCGCGTTCCACGTCCCGCGTGCACTGGTCTCGCATGGCGTCGTGCCAGCGGCCGATGAACACGGGAACGTCGGCACGGGTCATCGGCTCCAGCTCGGCGACGGTGAACTTCTCGCCTCCCAACCACGTCGGGGGCGCCGCGGCGGGTCGTGAGGTGACGACGTACCGGGCGAGGGGGAAGTCCGCGGCGAGGCCCCGCAGCCAGCTCCGGACCTCTTCGCGGCGGTCGTCGGCGAGTTCGTCCACTCCGTCGATCAGTACGATCGCCTGCCCTGACCGCAACTGCCGATGGGCCCAGCCGGGCGGCATCTCGGCGGCGATGTTGCGACCCACCTCGTCGAGGAACAACTCCGGTGTCGGCAAGGGGCCCGTGGCGTGCCGCCGCAGCGGGATGAAGAAGGGTGTCATGCGGTTCCACGGTTCGAGCCGTCCCGAGAAGCTCTGCCGGGCGCATTGGACGGCGATCCACTGGAGCAGGGTCGTCTTGCCCAGGCCGGCTTCACCGCGAATGAACAGGCGGTCCGTGGACGCCAGCACCTGGTCCACTCGGGCCGGGCCGGGTGCGGCGGCGTTGTGCCCGGGGAAGCGGAAGTCGCCCGAGACGTTGAGGTTCAGGTAGGCGACCGACAGCGAGTAGCGCCTGCTGGACTCTTCGAGGGTCGCCCCGAAGAACTCGACGTGATCGAGCCTGTTGGCGATCAGCTGCCGGTAGTTGAGCTCGAAGTCGTCCTGGCCGCGCCGGATCGGCACCCGCTGGAGTACTTTCGCCAACTCGTCGAGGATCTGCCGGTCTCGGCCGAGGAGCTCGGCCAGGGCGCTGCCGCTCGCGGCGATGGGCATGGCCTGCACCGTCTCGATCAGGTAGGCGCAGGACTGCTTGAGGAGAAGGTCATAGAGGGCACCGGAGTCGGACAGTGCGGCCCGATCCTTGCGGTCGGGGTCCTGTCCGCGCAGGAACCTCTCGAGGTAGCCGGCGTCGAGGTCCTGCGCGAAGAGATCCGCCTCGGTGAGTTCCGCGACGTCGAAGGTCGTGCGCACCGCCTCCACCGCCGCGAGGACCTCGTTGGCAGCGAGGTCGCGGAACTCCTTGTCGATCAGCGGTTCCAGACGCTCGCTCAGGATGTCGGCGGCCTGCTCCCAGACGCGGCGGAAGCTGCGCTGCTCGCGGCTCTTGGTCAAACGATCTCCGCCGAGGCCGATCAGTGCGGAGCTCACCCCGGAGAGGAACTTGTTGTTACCCATCCACACGTCGCACGCCGTCTTCGCCACGGCTGTTCCCAGTGCGATGAACGCCGTCTCCAGACCCGTCACGGGCACCCCCCATCGGAGTCCACAGTGTACGGACCGCTCGGTCTCGGCCCGCCTCTGCCGGGTTTGTCGAAAACCTTGTCGCGGGCGGCTCCAGCGTCGCCCCGGCCTTGAGCACTTCACCCTCGTGCCGCCGCTCGTTCACCCGCGCGCTCCCGTCGTCTCCTAGTTTTCGATCTTGTGACGACCTCCAGCGCCGCGACCCGCGTCCTTTCCCGCCGAACGCTCCTCGCCGGTGCTCTGGCCGGCGCCGGCATCGCCGTCGCCGGCGCCGATCCCGCCGGTGCGGCCGGAAGGGGGAGGCGGCGGGTCCTCATCGCCACGAACGAGCCGTGGGGCACCTACCACGTCAAACCGCTCCTGGCCGAAGCCCGGCGCCTCGGCTGGGAGCTCGTCCAGCTCGTCCCCGACCTCAGCGGCATCAAGCCCGGCGATCCGGTCCCCGTCGCGACGCTCGACGCGGCGCCGCGCGCCGACTTGCTGATCGTGACCGGTGCGGGTGACTGGCCCGCCGACTGCGCCGCCCGTTTGCACCGGCTCCCGCTCGCGGCGTCCTCGCTGGCCTACCAACTGCCGGTCGAGGCGCCCCGCGCGCACGAGTTCCGGAGCCGGCTGCGCGCCGTCACGGCCTCGTCCCCGGCCGAGGCGAAGGTGTTCGACGACTACCTCGGCACACGCCGCCGCATCACGGTCGTCGGCACTCCCCAGACCGACGACCTGCCGCGCCACGCGCCCGAGGCGGGCACGGTCCTGGTGCTGACGAGTGTCACGCGCTCCGACGGGACCGGCGGTTCCGCGCCGGGCACCGAACTGCTCCTCGACGCCGCCGAGAGCCTCGCCGCGGCGGGTAAGCACATCCTGGTGGGTCTGCATCCGCGCGAGGACCGCACCCTGTGGGAGCGCTACGAGATCAGCACCGTGCCGTCGGTGCAGGCCGCCGCCCGCGCCGAGGCCGCCATCGGCATTCCCGGGACCGTGTTCCCGGTGGTCACCGCGCTCGGCGTCCCGCTGGTCGGCTGCGTCGACCCGCGCCTGGCGATCCCCGACTACCTGCTCAGCGTCTGCTCCGGCACGATCGATGCCGCCGGAGACGCGGTGAGCGCCGTCGCGAGTGCCCGCCCGGTTTCACGGGACGTGCTCTACGAGGCGGTCGGGCCGGTCGGGGGTTCGGCGCGACGGCTGCTCAAGGTGTGGCGGAAGGAAGGCATGCGGGTGCACGGTCACCGCTGAGGGGGACGCCGTGCCCCCTCGTCACCCCGCGCCGAGCCACCAGGGCGGGGTCGCCGTGCGGTCGCGCAGCACGTTGGTGACGCAGTGCAGTTCGCCGCCGACGGTTCCCACGGCGTGCGCGTACTCCCAGTCCTCGACCCACGCGATCCGCCCGCCCACCTCGCCGATGGCGCGTTCGGCGGCCTCCTGGAACACGTCGCGGCCGTCGGTACCGGAGGGGCCGTGCGGCCGGGCCGCGAGGAAGGTCCCCGTGCCGGTCTCGACGCCGTTGACGATCGCGGGCAGGTAGTTGGCGACGATGTCCTGGCGCGGGTAGCCGTCGACTTCCAGCCGTTCGAACAGGGCGGGTACCCGCACGATCTCGGCCGGGTCGAGGCCGAGTTCGGTGGTGAGAGCGGCCAGGGCCCGGTCGATGCCGGCGGTGGCGATGCGGTTCCCGGCGGTCAGGCCGGGCGCGGCGAGGGCCTCGTTCACCGTGATGCCGGGGTGGGGCGTGGCGGCGGGGTCGACGCCGGTGATCAGCGGGCCGTCGCCGCCCCCATCGGCCGCGACCCGGCGCAGCAGTTCCTCGCCCAGGCGGGGGTCGGCGACCATGGCGGTCCAGCCGCGCTCGTTGTCGGCCGGGAGGAAGGACAGGAACTCGTCGATGTGGCCGACGCCGAGCCAGCTCGTGTCGACCGGCATCGGCCCCTGGTCGCGCTGTGCTTCGAGCATGCGGACGAAGGTCTCGTCGGGTGCGGCCTCGCCGCCGTCGGAGCCGTAGAGGATCCGCCCGGCCGGCCAGGCGCCGTGCGGGGGAGCCACCAGGAAGTTGCCGGTGGAGCCGAACGAACCCCAGAGGCCGTTGCGCTCGTCGTCGCCGACGCGGGCGGGGTCGAACTGCTGGACGGCGGCGACGCCGGGCCCGCGCCAGGCCGAGAACAGCGGGCGGCCGCTGTCGCGAAGCGGGAAGTCGGGCGTGCTCTCACCGGGCGGCATTCCCGGCGCGCGCACCAGCACGGTCTGCTCGGAGCCCGGGGCGGCGGTGTAGCCGGTGATGAAGTGATCGCGCATCCAGCGGTCGCCGCCGGTCGGGTAGCCCAGGGGCCGCGCGTCGACGCCGGCGGCGGCCAGTCCGCCGGCGAGTTCGGTGAGGAACCGTTCCTCACCGGCGTAGCGGGGCACCACCGGGGCGTCGGGGTCGTAGTCGCCGGTCTCCACGTCCTGCGGGGTGGTGTTGTTGTCGCTGACCAGGACCCGCTCGACGGGCATCAGGTCGTGGGTGAGCAGGAGGGGCGCGACGCGCAGCCGGACGGTGTCGGTGTCGACGCGGTGGCCGCGCTCCACGGTGAGGGTCACGTCGACGAATCCGTCCCAGACCGCGGCGTCGCGGGGGATGTCGCGGACCTCGACGGCGAGGTCGATTCCCCGCCGTAGTCGGGCCGCGGTGAACCGGTGGTCCGGCGACAGCGCGACGTGGCCGTCGGAGGTGGGCAGGAAGACGCGGACGTGGTCGCGGGAGGCCGCGTCGACCGAGATGCGGCCTGACGTCGGTGAGCCCGCGCCTCGCACCGGCGCGACCCGCAGCGGCGCGAGGTCCTCGGCATCGGTGACGCCGTTGACGACCTCGTCGGCTCCGTCGTCGCACACGGCGAGTTCGGCGTCGGTCAGGCGCCCGGCGGGTCCGGCCGGCCGGCAGCGGCCCTGGTCGTCGTCGAGGTTGGGCAGGGCGATGGCGCCGCGATCGCGCGTCCACTCGCCGCGGCCCCGGTGATCGGCGCCGGTGACGAGGCCGTCCCGGTCGGTGTCGGCGAGCAGGTGCGCTCGGGGCGGAGCGGCCCCCGCGGTGGTGGGGATGAGGACCGCGCACATCACGGTGGTGGCGGCCATGGCCAATCGTCGTTTCGGCATGTGTCCAGCCTCTTCGGCGACGACGCGGGCGGCCTCGCCGAGAAGAGGGGGTTCGAAAGCCGCAGCGGGCGATGTCTCTGCCGAACGGCAGAGGCGGATGATCGAAACGCCGCCTACCTTTGGCCGATGGAGTTCCGGCGGACCGCGCGCGTCGCGATCACGGCGGCGGCCACCGTGACGGCGTTCGCGACGGCCGCGCCGGTCATCGCCGCCTCGGCGTCCACGGCGATCGGCGCGGCGCTGCTCGCCAGGCGCCCCGCGACGCTGTTCTGGTCGGCCATCACCGCGACGGCCGTCTCGGTCTCGGCCACATGCCTGTACAGCGGCGGCGATGACAACCGCACGGGCCCGTGGTGGTTCGCCGAGACCGTCGCGTTGTGCGCGCTGCTCTTCGGAGTCACCGCGAGGCTTCCGGTCACGCGGGCACTGCCGGCCGGGTCGGCGCTCCTCGCCGCGACAGCCGTCTCACCGCTGCGCCTGTGGCTGCGGCTCGACCCGCCGTCCCCGCCGGGCGAACTGGCGCTGCTGACCGCGCTGTGGACGGCCTCCGGCCTCCTCGCCGTCGGCGCCGGACTCTACCGGCGCGGACACGCCCGGCGCCGCGCCGGGGCGATCGAGGCCGCCCGCCGGGCCCAGCGCGTCGCTCTCGCCCGCGACCTCCACGACTTCGTCGCGCACGACGTCAGCGGGATCGTCGTCCTCGCCCAGGCCGCCCTGCACGTCGGCGAGACGAACCCCGCGCAGGCGATGGACGCGCTGCGACGCATCGAGCGCGCCGGACTCGGCGCGCTGTCCACACTGGACCGCACCGTGCACGCCCTGCACACCGACGGACCCGCGCAGCCTCCCGCCGGCCTCGACACACTGACCGAACTGCTCGACCGCTTCGCCGACACCGGCAGCACCACGGCGATCACCTCCATCGACCCGTCCCTGAGCGGCCTTCCACCGGCCCCGGCCGCTGCCGCCCACCGCATCGTCGCCGAGGGCCTCACCAACGTCCGGGCCCACGCCCCCGGCGCCCTCGCCGTCCGCGTCACCCTCGCGCGCGACGGCGCCGACCTGCTCGTGGAACTCGCCAACGACCTCCCCGCCCGAGGACGTCTCGGCCTGCGCGCCCGGGAACACGGGGGCCTCGGCCTCGCCGGACTCGACGAACTCGTCACCGCCCTCGGCGGCCGTCTCACCGCCGGGCCGGACGCCGACGGCGGCTGGCTGCTGTCGGCTCGAATCCCGCTTGCCACCGGAGAGGACCGGGCATGACCACCCGCATCGTGATCGCCGACGACCAGGAGATGGTCCGCCACGGCTTCCGGATGATCCTCGACGCGCAACCCGACATGCGCGTCGTCGGCGAGGCCTCCGACGGGGCGAAGGCGGTTGAGACCGTTCGGTCGCTGCGCCCCGACGTGCTCCTCGCCGACATTCGCATGCCGGTCAAGAGCGGCCTCGACGTCGTACGCGAACTCGCCGCCGACCCGGTCAAGGTCGTCGTCGTGACCACCTTCGACATCGACGAGTACGTCCACAGTGCCCTGCGCGACGGCGCCGCCGGCTTCCTCCTCAAACGCTCCGGACCAGGCCTGCTCGCCGAAGCCGTGCGCGCGGCCGTGGCCGGAGACGCCCTGATCAGCCCTTCGATCACCGTCCGCCTGCTGCGCCACCTGCGCGCGCCCGGAGCGGCGGCCCCGCCGAAGGTGGCGCTGACCGAGCGCGAGACGGAGGTCGCCCGGCTGGTGGCGACCGGCGAGACCAACGCCGAGATCGGGGCGCGCCTGTTCATCACAGCGGGCACGGTGAAGACGCATCTGGCCGGCATCCAGCGCAAGACGGGCGCGCGGAACCGGGTGAACATCGCGACCTGGGCGTGGCAGGCGGGGCTGGCGGACCCCGACGCGTGACGGGGTCCGCCGGCTCGGCCGTCACTCGTCGGCCGAGGAACCCTTGCTGTTGCGGCCGAGGATGAAACCTCCGACCAGCGCCGCGACGACGAACGCCGCGGGGTAGCGCCTGATGAGCCGCTTGGCCTCGTTCAGGACACCTTCGGGACCCTTCTCCCGCAGGTAGTCGGCGACCTGGCGGCCGCTGGTGGACACCGTGGTCACGACCGTGCGGGCCGGCGAGTCGCCGTGCCCGGCGGTGAACTTGTCGAGCTCGTCGGCGATGTGCTCGGCGTTCTCGGCGATGCCGTCGGTGACGTTCCTCGCCTGGCCGACCACGGTCTCGCGAAGCTCGGCGGTCGCCTTGCGCGCCTTGGCGGTGACCTCCTCGGCGACCTCCTGCGCCTGCTCGGCGGCCTTACCGCCGGCCTCGGCGACCTTCTGGACCGCCTTGCGCGCCCGGACGGGTTTCTTCGCCGGCTCTCCTGCCGATCCTGGTGAGGGGGTGGGTGGCGTGTGGGGGCCGCTCATGGGGACTCCTCGCTCGAAGTTGCTCCTCCCGACTCCCTACCCACCACGGGCGCGAATCATCCGTGTGGCGGCGAGCGAAAGCGCGCCGGTCGTGGTGGATTCGCGTGATGCGAGGGCGATCCGCTCACGCAGTGGCGATCCTGGCCCTCGACGGTCCTGGGAAGGCGCCGGTCGCGCACTGCGCCAAAAGGCGGCCGCGCAGGCAGAAACCACGTCCCCCACGGCTCGGTCGGCGGCCCGAACGCCCCTGACACCGCGGACGCGTCTCACTCACCATGGGGGCACACCGCCGTGACCCGTGGCGTTCACGATCCGCTGGAGGCAACCGTGCCGACTCCGCCCGCCCGCCCCCTGCCCCGAACCTTGCGCGGCGAGCTGGAAGAGGCCTTCGGCGCGGACTTCACCGAGGTGCGCGTCCACGAGTCGGCGCCGCTCGAACCGGGCGCACCGGCCGCCTTCACCCGAGGCGAGCACATCCACTTCGCGCCCGGCGCCTACGATCCGTCGACCCCGGCCGGTCGCGAGATGCTCGCCCACGAGCTCGCCCATGTGCTCCAGCAGCGCTTCGGCAGGGTGCGCGACGGCCGCCGGCGGGCACTCGAGGCCGAGGCGATCAGAGCCGGGCGCGCGTTCGCGGCGGGCCGGCCCGTCAACGTCCCCGCCATGCCGGAGGGCCCGGCGACACTTGCGACGCAGCACTACACCGTCGGACTCCCGGCGGCGCTCGGCGTCGCCGTGGTCAACGGTGCGCACAACGCGCCGACCAACCCGCAGGACTCCTTCATCAGCCAGCGCAAAGGCGGCGCGGCGATGAGCGCGGCCTCGTTTCGCCTCCTGGGCGGCGCGCCCAACCTCGGGTCGGCGAACCCGGCGGCGGTGACGCTCCGCCTGTCCGCCAACGGGAACATGGCGATCGAGGACGCGAGCACCGACCAGCGGCAGCCGAAGGTCTTCTACGCGACCCAGGCGGTGGTCGACGAGTCCAACGACCGGCTCGCGCTGCTCAACTCCGACTTCCGGCTCCTCGCCGACCCGCCCGGCCCCGCCCGGCGGCGCATCACCAACGGAGCCCAGACCCTGCTGCGCGTGACCCCGACCAACGTCACCAACGCCGGCACGGGCATCACGATGACCGCCGAACAGTCCTGCAACTCGCTGTTCGACGCCCTCGTCGGCACCACCGCACCGCAAGGCCCGCAGCCGGTCTTCGCCCAGCCCCTGGCACCCGTACCGCACCCACTGATCGAATACCACATCGCGCGCGAACTCCTCAGCCCGCCGAAGCCGCCGGACCTGGACAACAGCACCCCGGCGAACCTGGCGACCACCATGCGGTCCATCGCGGTCCGCTTCGCGACGCAGGCGCGCGGCGCCGCCGCCGGATTCGTCGCCGACCTGAACAACTACGGGCTCAACGAGTACGCCGCGCCCGAGGTCGGCGAAGGCTTCGTCACCTGCTCGATGCTCGCCACGGCCCTCGGGACCGGCGTCACGCCGGGCGCGGCCCCCGCGACCTACCAGGATCACTTCCAGCTCGCCGCCGCCGGAGGACCGCAGGTCGTCCAGCACGCCAGGAGCTGGACATCCCACTACGGCGGCGTGGTCGCCAAGGACGGTGCGGACGTGATCACCATGGAGAACTACGCGCGAAACGTCGAGGACGCGCTCGCCACGACCGACCAGCGCTACTACTTCCAGATGTACGACACGAACCCGCCCGCCGGTGGCGCGCGGTCCTGGCACCGCGCCTGGGCGAACACGCCGATGCAGCCCATCGCCGGCGCCGGGGCGGCGCCGGCGACGCACGAGCCGGTGTCGCCCGGCGCCCGCGGTTTCACCAACCCCATCACCTTCGCCGTGTCGATCCCCGACGCCCGCTACGACGGGATCGCGGCGAACACGCACGGCGCGGCCGTGGTGAACACGATCAAGAACGACCACGTCCATGTCGCCGGAGCGGCCGACGCCCATCAGGAGCTGGTGCAGGTGCTCAAAGGCCTGCACTTCGCCAACGTCCGGCTGGCGGCCGACGCCCCGGGTGACGCGATCACGGTGGACGCCTGGCGGGCGGTCGTGCACGCCGCTTTCCTGGCCGCTCGCTTCCGGGGCAACCTCCAGGCCCTCTCGCACACCTACGGGAAGCTGATTCACATGCGGAAGGCGTGAGGGTCAGATCTCGACCGGGAACAGCAGCAGGGTGACGACGCAGCCGGCCGGCACGGCCGTGGCTGCACCCCAGGGAGTCTCATATCGTCCACGTCCTGTTTGGACACCCGAGCCGATGTTTCACTGAGGTCCCAACACCCCTAGGAGACACATCGTGCGACTGATCGGGAAGCTCGGCGACCGCATGCTCGGCCGGCTCGTGCCCAAGACGCAGGCCGACGCGGCCTGCTACGGCGGCTACATCGGCTGTGGCAGCTGCAACCGCCTGGAGCACGTCAAGAGGTGCTGCACCTACTACGACAACTGCCCGGCGGCCAAGTGCCACTACGCCTACTGCTGACGATCGGATCCACGGTGGGCACCCGCGACGCGGGTGCCCACCGTCGTCGTATCCGTCTCACGAGGCTCCGTCCTCGCTCGGCCGCAGGCGACCGGCGGACCCTGCGCGCGGGTCCGGGTCATGCGGGCGGAGGTCCGGCGAAGGCCCCGGCGGTCGCGGCGAGTACGGCGGCGTCGGCGGCTGCGTCGGGCAGGGCGGGGTCGGGTGGGGTCCGCAGAAGGACCAGGTGGTGGTACACCGGGGCGGTGGCGGTGACGAGCAGTCGGCGCGCGTCGGTGCCCGGCGGTAGCTCGCCGCGCCGGACGGCGCGTTCGACGATGACCTCGCACCGCGTGTAGCGGTCCTCCCAGAGGCGTCGCTGGGCCTCGGCGGCCGCCGGCGAGCGAAACGAGGCCGCGATCAGGGCCTCCATGACCGGAGGCCGCGCGCTCATGGCGGCTTGGATCTCATGGTTGAGCGCCGCCAGGTCGCCTCGCAGGGAGCCGGTGTCCGGAGCCTCCCAGCCGTCGTCACCGGCGGCGTCGTAGACGTCGGCGAGGAGACCGCCGACGTCGCCCCAGCGCCGGTACACCGTGGTCCGGTGCACGCCCGCACGGGCCGCGACCGCGTCGACGGTGAGGCCGTCGTAGCCGTGCTCGGCCAGTTCGGCGCGAACCGCGTCGAGCACCTGCGCGCGGACGCGGGCGGATCGGCCGCCCGGACGGGACCGCGCCGGGGGTGTGGGGCTCGTCATCGGGGATCCGGTTGTCCGGCGGGATAGGGCATGGCACGATCTTAATGCAACAACCGTCGCATTAATAGGAGCTTCGATGTCCGACCGTCCGGCAGCGGTCCCCGCGGACCCCACCGTGCTGCACCCCATGCCCGGTCAGCCGCGAGTGGTGCTGCTCAAGCCGCTGGTGACCTCGCCGCTGATCGAGGTCGGCGAGTACTCCTACTACGACGACCCCGAGGACGCCACGGCCTTCGAGACCCGCAACGTGCTCTACCACTACGGGCCCGAGAAGCTGGTCATCGGCAGGTTCTGCGCGCTGGGCACCGGGGTGCGGTTCATCATGAACGGCGCCAACCACCGCATGGACGGTCCATCGACCTTCCCCTTCCCGACCATGGGCGGCTCGTGGGCCGAGAACTTCGACCTGCTCACCGGCCTGCCCGGCCGAGGCGACACCGTCGTCGGCAACGACGTCTGGTTCGGCAACGGGGCCACGATCCTGGCCGGCGTACGGATCGGGCACGGCGCGATCATCGGCACCGGCTCCGTGGTCACCAAGGACGTGCCGGACTACGGCATCGTCGCGGGCAACCCCGCCCGTCTCATTCGCACGCGCTTCGAACCCGGCGACATCGCGCGCCTGCTGGCGGTCGCCTGGTGGGACTGGCCCGCCGAGCAGATCACGGCACACGTGCGGACGATCATGTCGGGCCGCGTCGCCGACCTCGAAGCGGCCGCACCCGCCGGAAGGATCCCGCCGAGATGACCGACTCGTTCCCCGACTGGCTGCGCGCCAACGTCGTCCCGCTGACCCACCTCGACCCCGAGGCGCCGTTGGACGACCTGGAACCGCTGCGCGGGATCATCGGCGACGCGCGGGTCGTCGCGCTCGGCGAGAACTCGCACTTCATCGACGAGTTCGCCCGGATGCGCGAACGCGTCTTGAGGTTCCTCGCCGAACGCTGCGGCTTCACGGTCCTGGCCTTCGAGTACGGCTTCAGCGAGGGCTTCCCGCTCGACGCGTGGGCGGGCGGCGAAGGCGCCGACACCGCGCTCGCCGGCCATGTCGCCGGGTCTATCCCCGTCGGGCTCGACGGGCCGCTGCACTGGATGCGCCGGTACAACCGCACGGCCGCGCGTCCCGTGCGCTTCGCCGGGATCGACATCCCGGCGGCCGGCGGCTCGCTGCTGCCGGCCCTGGAACCCGTGGTGGAGTATCTGCGCGAGGTCGATCCCGAGGCTCTGCCGACGGCCGAGACGGCGGTGCGGATCGCCGCGACCTTCGCCGGCGGCTCCGGTGCGGTGGCCGCCCCGGCCTGGGCGCGACTGCCCGCCGCCGAGCAGGACGCCCTCACCGCGGCCCTGACCCGGCTGCTGCTCCGCTTCCGCGCCGTCGAGCCGCTGTACGTCTCGCGCGGTGGCCGCCACGGGTACGACGTTGCGCGCTGGCGGGTCGAAGGCGCCTGCCGCGGTGACTACACCTTCCGGGCCATGGCCGGGCTGTTCGCCGGCACCGGCCTGACCGCCGACGCCTCGGCGCGCGACGTCTACATGGCCGAGTCGGTCCGGTGGCATCTCGACCGCGCCGAGCCCGGCACCCGCGTCGTACTGGCCTCCCACAACGCCCACATCCAGACCGAGCCGATCTACTTCGGGGGCCTGCTCACGGCGCTGCCGATGGGCCGGCATCTGCGCGCGGCCCTCGGTGACGACTACTTCGCCATGGCCCTGACCAGCGGCACAGGGAATACCGGGGAGATGCGCCTCGACGATGGGGCCCGCTTCGGATTCGTCGTCGACGACACCCCGCTGGCGCCACCCGAAGAGGGCAGCGTCGAAGCGGCGTGGCCCGGCAGCGGGTTCGGTCTCGCCGACCTGCGCCGGGCGCGGCGAGAGACGGCCGGCGTCGGCCCGGACCGCATCCGCATGCACAGCGGCTATGTGCACACGCCGGTCCTGGAGGCCTTCGACGGGGTGCTCAACACGGGAACGTCGACGGTCGTCGAGGGCGCGAACGACTGAGCGCCTCAGGCCTTCCACGCTCGGAGCTTGCCGGGGTTCCGCACCGCCCATATGCGCCGGATGCGGTCGCCGGCGAACTCGAAGGCGTACACCGACACGGTGACGCCGTCGAGCTCGGCGACCAGGCCGGGCTGACCGTTGACGGTGCGTTCCAGCAGCGTCAGGGCGCGCAGCCTGCCGTCGAGGCGCAGCAGCGAGCGCGCGATCTCGGCGGCGCCTTCGATCGGCCGGAGCACGGCACCGACGACTCCGCCGCCGTCGGCGGTGGCGGTGGCGTTGGGGTCGAGGAGGTTGATGAGGGCGTTGATGTCCTTGGCCTCCCAGGCGTGTTTGAAGTCGCGGATGAGGGCGGCTTTGTTGTGGGTGGCTGGGGTTGTGGGGGTTTGTGCGGTGTGGATGCGGCGGCGGGCGGAGGTGGCGAGTTGTCGGCAGGCGGCGGGGGTGCGGCCGATGATGTGGGCGATTTCGGTGAAGGGGTGGCAGAAGATGTCGTGGAGGATGAAGGTGACGCGTTCGGCGGGGGTCATGGATTCGAGGATGACGAGGAAGGCCATGTTGACCGACTCGTCGAGGGTGACACGGTCGGCGGGGTCTGCCGACACGCCTCCGGGTCGCCCGCCGATCCAAGCCCCGTGCTGCGGGATCGGCTCGGGAATCCACTCCCCGACATAGCGCTCCCGGCGCACTCTCGCCGAGGAGAGCACGTTCAGGCATACGCGCCCCGCGACGGTGGTCAGCCACGCGGCGGGGGAGCGGACGGCATCCCGTGCCTGCGGGGACATGGCGTACCAGCGCGCGTAGGTCTCCTGAACGGCGTCCTCGGCCTCGGCCAGCGAGCCGAGCAGGCGGTAGGCGAGGTTGATCAGCCTGCGCCGCTCGCCCATGAGCGCGTGCGGGCTCCGGTCGGGCCGGCCGTGCTCCGCCTCGGATCGGGTGGTCATGGTCTCCCGGTCATCTGCTCGCCGTCTCCCTCGGTCGTTTCCATCCTCACCGCTTCGACAGGACAGCCCACTGGAATGTGAGGTCGGGCCGCCGCCTCACGAACCGGTAGGCCGCCTTGTCGTAACTGCGAGCGTGCACCCGCACGTGGACCCGGTCACCCGAGGAGTTCGAGATGCAGACGCAGATGACATCAGGGCACGCCGGCGATGAGGAGCGGGCCGGTGGCTGGAGCCGGATCCGTCCCGTCGCCTTCTGGTCGGCCACGATCGTGGTCGTGTTCGAGCTGGCGGCCGGATCGGTGTGGAACCTGCTGACCATCGAGTGGATCGAGGCCCAGCTGCGGCACCTGGGATTCCCGCACTTCTTCGCCTACGTCCTGGGCGTGTGGCAGGCTCTCGCGGCCGTCGCGATCATCGCGCCGAGGCTCCCGCTGCTCAAGGAGTGGGCGTACGCGGGTTGCCTCTTCCTGTGGTCGGGTGCCGTGGCGTCGCATCTGAACTACGGCGACCCGATCGAGACGTGGGGAGTGCCGCTGACGTTCGGGATCCTCGCCGTCACGTCGTGGCTGCTGAGGCCCGCCGACCGCCGGATCCCCGAGACGCGGCTGCGCCCGAACGGTTCGCCGCGGACTCGTTCTCGTGCCTGGGAATCGCGTCCACGCGCGTGGGCGGTGCCGATGGCGTTGCTGGTCGCGATGTTCGCCGTCTCGGTCCTGACGCTGCCCGTGGTCGAGGCGTCCATGCTGGAGTTCGCGGTGGAGCTCGGCTGGGTCGAAGCCTGACCGACGATCGTCGCCAGGACGGTGCAGCGCGCCCGCCTCCACTCACGGAGCCGGGCGCGCTGCCGCTCGCACGCTCGGCGCTAGTCGTACAGGTCCTGGTTCACGAAGCGCGCGACCGCGCGCCACGTGTTCGGACCGGGTTCGCCGTCGATGGGGCCGGTGTAGCCCCACTGGGTGGCGAACCGCTGCAGTGCCGAGTAGGTGTTGACGCCCGGGATCCCGTCGATGGGCCCGGTGTAGCCGTGCTCACGCATGGCGCGTTGCAGCGCCGAATACGTGTTCGGGCCGGGCAGGCCGTCGATCGGACCGGGGTAGCCCCAGTCGGCCGAGAGCCAGGTCTGCATCCGCATCCAGAAGACCGGGCCGGGCACGCCGTCCTGCTCGGTGGTCGTCTTGGGCAGCCTGCCCGGTTCCCCGGGATCACCCGGCGTCACGACTTCGAACGCACCTGGTTTGGCCACGTTGAGGTCGATGCGGTAGCCGTCGATCTGGCCCATGGACGTGTACTGATGGGCGCTCCACGACGGGTACGCGCCGCCCAGCGAGGGCTCGCCGGGATAGGTCCCGTCGTTGGCGCCCCAGGACGCCACCCAGAGCCGCACGCCCAAGGCGATGGTCCGCGCCCAGGTCAGTGAACGCAGGTCGGAGGCGCCCATGTACAGCCAGGGCACGTGGTCGCCGATGCGCTCGTGGACGCGGCTGAAGAACTCGACGACCTGGTCGTCGTTCCACAGCCGGGTGGATTCGTCGAGTACCTCGTTGTCGAGGGCGATGACGTCCCCGCTGCGGTAGTCGTGCAGGTGGTCGACGAGGTAGTCGGCGGCCGCGGCCGGAGCGGCGAAGTCGCCGGCGAGCCAGTAGTGCCCGACGCGCATCCCGGCGGCACGGGCGGCGTCGACCTGCTCGACGTAGCGGGCGGTGATGTAGTTGCCCTCGGAGAGCTGCGATCCGCCCTCCTTGACGATGGCGAAGGTGTGGCCCTGGGCGACGATCTGGCCGAAGTCGATGCCGCCCTGCCACTGGGAGACGTCGACGCCGGTGAGCAGGCCGGGCGGTACCGGTGCGGCGGCGGCCGGGGTGGATGCCGGGGCCACCACGGCCACCGTCGCCAGTACGGCGGTGGCGAGGAATTTCGCTAACACATGGTCTCCTTTACTCGTCGGGCGAACGTCCGTTGCGGACGCCCGCGGCTCAGGCCGTCGGAGGCTTGACCTGACCGTCGTAGGCGATGCTGCGCCACAGGTCGAACTGGCGGTCGTTGCCGACCACCGGGTTGCCGACCAGCGCGACCGCCGCGTGCACCTCTTCGTCGGAGCGCAGCGGACGGAAGTAGCCGGGGCCGACGAGGGCGATGCCGCGGTTCGTGGACTGGATGAGCTTCATGTTGTCCCGCCAGATGTCGAAGGGTGGAGGGCCACCGCCGTCGCTGATGTAGTCGAGGGGATTGACGCGGACCCCGCTCGGATTGATCATGTGCCAGTGGCAGTGCGGGCCCGTCGACGAACCGGATCCGGGCGCTCCCGCCGCGCCGCCGGACAGGCCGACGACGTCCCCGGCGTTGACGCGGGCGCCGTTGCCGAGAAGGAACTGGGACAGGTGCATGTACTGGGTCCGGTAGCCGTCGTCGTGCTGGATGCTGACGGTGTGCCCGCCCGTCCCGTTGAACGGGATGTTGGTGACGACACCGCCTCCCGCGGCGGGCAGCCGCGTTCCGACGGACATGACGTAGTCGATGCCGCCGAGCGAGCCGCGGGCGATGTGCTCGGCCCAGCCGTCGCTGACGGCATAGCCGGTGAAGGGGTTGTAGAACCCGGCTGCGGCCTGGGCCGGGGTCGCCGTGCCGAGTCCGATGACGGCCGCGGTGCCGGCCGCGGCCGTCGTGTGCAGGAAGGCTCGCCTGCTGATGTTCTTACGTGCCATGACGACTCCCACGATCGAGGATCCCGCGGTGACGCCGGCCGCCGCGAGGGGGTAGTTCGCCGCTTGGGGAAACTGCGCCTGAACCTAGACAGGGCACGACATGTCCACATCGATCGTTCAACCGATGCGGCCCGGCCGGCGGTTCCCTCGCGCGGGAACCGCCGGCCGGGCCGAAGCCGGGACGTCACGGACTCCACACGAGCCCGTACTGACCGGCCACTCCGAGGAACACGCCCGCGGCCAGTGCGACCGCCGTGAAGTGGACGCGTCCCGCCCTCGTCCACCAGCGTCGCGCCCACGCTCCGATCGCGAATCCGGCGGTGGCGATCGCGGCGGGCACGGCGAGGGCCAGGGGCAGGTTCTGTGCGGCGGATCCGAACTCCAGGACGGTCAGGTCGGCCGCGGCGTAGGCCAGGAAGGCGACGTAGCCGAAGCAGGTGACGGCGACGGCGCCCGCGAGGATCCGCGCGGCCAGAGCGGCGCGGGGACCGGGCGTGCCGCGCCGGCGGAGTCGGCGGATCAGCGCGAGGACCGGCCAGGCGGCCACTGTGGACAAGACGAGCAGCGCGGCGGCCGCGACCGGCAGCCTGACCGCCGGGGAGGCGTGGGCGGGCACCAGGAGATAGGCCTGGGTCGGGTTGCTCTCGAAGACCAGGCCGACCACCTCGCCGTCGCGTTCGATGAACCCGAGCCGGTCGCGTCCGTCGGGGGAGACGTAGACCCCGTCGCCGGTGGGTGTCCACGTGTGGGCGGGCTGGGCGGGCTGCGCCGTCGTCACGGTGCCGTCGGCCGAGGTGCTCACCGAGACGCGGTCGAAGGCGAGCTGGAAGAGCTTCACCGGTTCGCCTTCGGAGTGGCGGGTGGTCAGGTAGTCGCCCGACGGCGGCGCGGCCGTGGCACCACCGGGGGAGTCCGTGCGTGCTTCGGTGACCATGGCGAGGAACTCCTCGACGATCAGCGCCCGGATGTGGGTGCGAAACTCCGGCGGTGTCCCGTCGCCGTTGGCGGCGACATAGATCGCCAGGTCCTTTCCGGGGACCAGCGCGAACTGCGTGTGCGCGCCGCCGTCACCGCCGTAGCCGGTGACGATGCCCGGCCCGACGCGGCCGAGCTGCCAGGTCCCGTAGCCTGCGCCGTCGAGCGCCGGATGGTTTCCGGCCTGCCTCGCCAGCATCGTGTCCACACTGGACGGTTGAAGCACCCGGACCCCGCCCGACTCGCCGCCGTCGAGCAGCATGCGCAGGAAGCGGCCCATGTCGGTGACCGTCGTGTGCCCGGTCGAGCCCTCGGGCCCGCCCTGCGGGTAGCGCTCGGGCATGATCACGCCGGGGCCGGTGCCGTAGTAGACCGAGACGGAGAAGCGCTCGGCGGCCTTCGAGTGCTGCACGAAACCGCTGTTCGTCATGCCGAGGGGAGCGAACAGCCGCTGCTCCATGTAGGACTCGAATGGCACGCCGGAGACGACCTCGACCAGATAGCCCGCCAGCTGGAGGCCGTAGTTGGAGTAGTTGACGAACTCGCCCGGCGCGTGGATGCGGTCCGGCTGGTGTGCGGGCAGGAAGTCCTTCAACGGCGTTACCTCGGTGGGGCTGACGGCCAGATCGCCGCGCCAGAGGTCGGCGAACCCGGCGGTGTGGCTCAGCAGATGATGAAGGGTCACCGGCCGCCCGGGGTAGGTGTCGTCGATGCGGAACCCGTCGGGCAGGTAGGCGTTGACGTCGGTGTGCAGGTCCAGCGCACCGGCCTCCACCTGCTGGAGCACCGCCGCCGCGGTGAATGTCTTGCCGACCGACGCGGTCCGAAACGCCGTCTCATCGGCGACGACCGGCCGGCCCGCGGCCACGTCGGCGAAGCCGTAGCCGCCGGTGAAGACCTCGCCGTCGCCGTCGACCACCGAGACCGCGACGCCCGGAACATTCTGCTCGGCCATCAGCTGCGGGACGCGCGTGTCGAAGAAGTCCCGCAGCACCGCGGGATCCGGTCTGGTCGCGGCAGTGTCCGGCGGATCGGCCGCGGCCGGAGTGCTCGCCCCCAGCACCGCCGCCACCACCATCGTCGCCGTGCCCGCGAAGCGTGCCGCTCCAGCCCACCGTGTCATGTCCATCCTCATCATCGGCGAAACAGTCCACTGCCGACGTTATGGATCTACGGCGCCGGAGTCGGTGGGGCGGACCCACGAAAGCGGGGTATGGAAATCCATACCCGCCGCCCGGAAAGCGCGACGCGCGCGTGGATCTAGGATGTGCCGGTGACCGGTCCCGGTGTGTGGTGGTCGCTCGCCCGCCCTCACCGATGGCTGTCGTCGAGCTGGCCGTGGCGATCGTCGGCCTACCTTCTCGGCGGCATGCTCCTCAACATCGCGGCCCTGCCCGGTCTCCTGTTCGGCCTGCTGCTCGGGGTGGCCACCGCTCCACTGGGTCTCGGTCTGGTCATCCTGACCTGCGTGGCCCTCGTCGGCGTCCCCGCGGCCTCGCTCGAACGCCGTCGGCTGCGGCTCATGACCGCCGAAGCGGTCCCCAGCCCGCACGCTCGGCCGCCCGCCCCGGGACTGCGTCCCTGGCTGCACACACGTCTGCGCGAAGCGGCGACCTGGCGCGAGCTCGGGCACGTCGTGCTCGGCGCGATCCCTTTCCTGCTCATCGATCTGCTCGTCGTCGGCAACCTGCTCTCGGCGGTCATCGTCCTGCTGCTCGCACCGCTGCTCACCCGCGACGACGGCCGCCTGCCCTTCTTCGACGTCACGCTGAGCGGCACCACCCAGGCGTGGCTGGCGTTCGCCGCCGGTGTCGGCCTCACCGTGGTGACCGCCTACCTCCTCACCTTCTACGCGGCCGCCAGGGCCGCGCTCTCACGACTCCTGCTCGCGCCGCGCCCCCGCGAGACGACCGAGGCGATGGCGCGCTTGATCGGTTCGCGGGCGCGACTGGCGCACGCCTTCGACGCCGAGCGCCGCCGCATCGAACGCGACCTGCACGACGGCGCCCAGCAGCAGCTCGCCGGACTCGCCTCGACGATCGGCCTCGCCCGCCTCCAGGCCTCGGCGATCCCCGGCGCCGAAGCGCTCACCGAACGCCTCGACAACGCCGCCGACCAGATCACCGACACCCTCGGTGCGCTGCGCGAGACCGTGCGGGGCATCCATCCCCGCCTCCTCACCGACCGGGGACTGCCCGCTGCGGTCCGCGCCGTCGCCGACCGCAGTCGCCTGCCCGTGACCGTCGACGCCGACCTCCCCGGCCGGCTCGATCCGGCCGTCGAGGCCGCGGCCTACTTCGCGGTGTGCGAACTGCTCGGCAACGCCACCGAACACGCCGGTGCCACCCGCGCCTCGGTCCGGATCGGCTTCGACGGGGAACGGCTCGTCGCGGTCGTGCACGACGACGGGCGCGGCGGCGCCGAGGTCGGCGAACCCGGCCCCGACGCCGAACGCGGCACGGGACTCATCGGCATCACCGACCGGCTCGCCGTCCACGACGGCACGCTCACCGTGTCCAGCCCCATCGGCGGACCGACCGACATCACCCTGGAGATACCGTGCCGGCCGACGAGCCGCTGAAACCGCTGCGGGTCCTGCTCGCCGAGGACGCCGCCCTGACGCGCGGCGGGCTGACCGAGATCCTCCGCGTCGCCGGACACCACGTGGAGGCCGTCGGCGACGGCGACGCGCTGACGGCCCGCATCCGTGCCGGGACCGCCGACCTCGACATCGTCATCACCGACGTGCGCATGCCGCCGACGTCCACCGACGAAGGGCTGCGCGCCGCCCTCTCACTGCGGGCTCTGCGGCCGCCCGTGCCGGTGCTCGTCCTTTCGTCCTATGTGGAGACCGAGTACGCCGCCGAGCTGCTCGCCGATCCCAGTGGCGGGGTCGGCTACCTCCTGAAGGACCGGGTGGCGCGAGTGGAGGACTTCCTCGGCGCCGTGCGCCTGGTCGCCGGCGGGGGCACGGCCGTCGACACGGAGCTGATGAACCGGTTGCTGCGCCGCAACGCTGACGACGACCGGCTGCGGCGGCTGTCCCCGCGGGAGTCGGAGGTGCTGGGACTGCTCGCCGAGGGCCGCAACAACGCCGCCATCGCGCGCTCCCTGGTCATCGGTCTGCCGGCGGTCGAGAAGCACATCGGGAACGTCTTCATGAAGCTCGACCTGCCCGCCGACCTCGACGCCAACCGGCGCGTGCTGGCGGTCCTCGCCTACCTCCAGAGGCGGTAGGCGGCCCGCTAGGCGCCGGCGCCCGTGGTCGCCGAACTGCACGCGACGCCGAGGTACTCGGTGATCGCGCCGCGGTTGCGGGTCAGGAACTCGACCCGCTCGGTCA
Source organism: Phytomonospora sp. NPDC050363 (assembly GCF_040655735.1). Lineage (NCBI taxonomy): Bacteria > Bacillati > Actinomycetota > Actinomycetes > Micromonosporales > Micromonosporaceae > Phytomonospora > Phytomonospora sp. NPDC050363. The sequence goes on along the minus strand of NZ_JBFAKK010000021.1, from coordinate 54,037 downwards.
TGCGGTCGCGCTCATGCTCCAGGGCCTTGAGAACCTCCGGCGGGGCGTCCGGGATGTGGATGTCGCGGGGCTTGTTGAGACACGGCAGGACCTGCCGGATGATCCTGGTGGGCAGGCCGGCGGCGAGCAGCCCGCGGATCTGTGCGACCCGGTCCACGTTGCCCGGGTGGTACTCCCGGTAGCCGTTGGGGGAACGCTGGGGCGTGAGGAGCCCCTGCTCCTCGTAATAGCGCAGCAGTCGACGGGGTGTGCCCGTGGCCTCCGAAAGCTCGCCGATGCGCATCATGTGTCCGACCTAACGCTTCGTCCGGTTGACCTTCACATCAATGTGAGCGCCCGACGATACCCGCATGCGAAACATGATCACACTTTCGGTGCCGTCGGCTCGCGTCGCCACCGACTCCTCGCCCGCGAATTCCGAAGCGCCCGCGTCGGGCCTGTCCGCGCTGGCCGCGGCCGTCTTCCTCACCGGTCTCACCCTGACACTGCCCGCCGGGATCCTGCCGGAGATGGGCGACGGGCTCGGCACCGGCGAGTCCGCTGCCGGCCAGACCGTCACCGCCTACGCGATCGGCGCCGCCCTGACCGCGATTCCGCTCGCACCCATGACCGCCCGGTGGCGCCGCAAGCCCCTCCTCATGCTCGCGGTGGCCGGGTTCGCCGTTGCCGGTGCGATCACGGCGGTCTCGCCGAATCACCCCATGGCCCTGGGCGCCCGCCTGGCCGCCGGCGCCGCCGCCGGGCTCGTCTGGGCACTCCTCGCCGGATACACCGCCCGCCCCGGCGGCAGATCCGTCACGATCGCCATGGCGGGCGCCCCCGTGGCGCTGGCCTTGGGACTGCCCGCGGGCGCCCTCCTCGGCGAGGCCGTCGGATGGCGGATCACCTTCGCGACCACGGCCGCCCTCGGTCTCGCGCTCCTGGCCTGGATCACCCTCACGGTCCCCGATTTCCCCGAGCGAGCCGGAACAGCACGCCCGCCGACGCTGACCGCCGTGCGCGTGGCCGGTGTCGCGGCCACGCTGTTCACCGCGCTCGTCCTCGTCTGGACCCACGCGACACTCGACGCCCACGTCGCCTCCGCCCTCGACCGGGTCGGTGCCGGTGGTGCCTCTGACGTCGCCCTCCTCGCCCTCGGTGCCGCCGTCCTGTTCGGTCTCTGGGCCGCCGTCCGCTGGATCAACCGCCGGCTCCGGGCACTTCCCGTCGCGGCGGTACTCGCGGTCACCGCCGTCGCGGCCGCCCTGGCACTGCTCGCCGACGACCCGGCCTCGGTCTACCTGGCGGTCGTCCTGGCGGCACTGGGCTGGGGCGGGCGGCCCCTTCTGCGGCAGGCGGCGGACGGCACGGCGCTCGCCACCTTGTGGGGGACGGTGCTGGCGACCACGGGTGTCTTCGCCGGTGTCCTGCTCGGCCTGTCCACCGTCGGGCCGCTCGCGTGGGCGTTCCTGGTGCTGCTCGTTGCGGCGCTCGCGGTGCCGCTGACCGCCCGCGCGCACGGCTTCGCGGGCGGGCCGCGTGTCGGCGGGGGGTCGTGAACACGCTCAGGCCAGGGGCCGGAACTCCGCGATGTCGATCCCGGGGAACACCTGCGGCATCACCCGCCGGAACGCTTCGGCCTCGTGGGAGCCGGCGGTCTCGGCGCACAGGGTCTGGATCCAGTACCAGTAGCCGCGCGAGACCAGCAGCAGCTCGAACCATTCGGCGAAGGTCCGGCCGGTGTCCTCCACTTCCTCGCCGTAGTAGTGGTAGACGACGGTGTCGCCGTCGGTGAAGGCCGCGCAGGCTTCGGGGACGAAGGCGTCGAAGGGCTTCACGTCGCGGAAGGTCTCGTCGTCGCCGGGGAACCACACGTTCCCCGCCCAGTCGCCGTACACCTCGGTGATCGGGATGATGTTCACGAAGCCCTGGTCGGCGAGGTCGCCTTGCGAAAGCTCGGCCACGGTGTGCCGCCATTCGAGGCTGAAGGAGCCCACCTGGCGGTAGAAGTCCAGGACGCCGGCCGGCGCGAGCCTCTCCACCGACGCGAGGTCGGCCGCGGACGTGGGATCGCCGACCGCTGCCGAGACCACCTCGACGCGGGGATTGTCGCGCAGGCCGGCCACCATCGCCTCCAGCCGCGTCCGGGCGTCGCTCACTTGAACGCACTGGTCTCGTTGGTGATCTCCCACCGGTCTCCGCCCTTGTCCTTGCCGTTCACGTAGATGGTGTACTCGGCCGCGATGCCCTTGGCCATGGTCGGCGTGACCGCTTTGGCGACACCCGGCGGCGCGCCGATCTGCGCGGCGCTCGGATGTCCGGTGTAGTCGGCCTTCACGTTGTATTCCACCACGTGGCCGTGTTCCAGCAGCGCCTTCTTGACGGTCTTCTCCACCTTGCCGTGGTGCTGGCCGTTGGCGCTCCTGGTGAGCGGAGTCAGGTTGCTCATCGTGTTGCCGGGCCCGCCGATGTTGTGGTTGAGCAGGTGGCCCTGCACGAGATGACCCGCGGTCCACGCGCGCGCCGGCGTGCCGGGCGCCGGCCACCAGGGTGGCACGGTGCTGGGCACGGTGCCTTCGGTGACCTTCTTCGGGTGCAGCTCGGCGTGCATCTCGGTGCCGCTGCCGTTCCAGAGCGGGCCGTACTGGACGGAGTGCGTGCCGGTGTAGACGCGCTGCACCGCCAGTGCCTCGTTCACCGCCCGGTTGCCGGCGGTGCGCTGGAGGTCGAGGACCGACCGGGGTGCGGTGGCGGCCATGCGCGGCGCGCGGCGCGGGGCGGGGCCGTCGGGAAGATGCTCGTGTTCGCGCATGGGGTTTCCTGCCTGTCGGCGACAGCTCCATGCCTACCCGATCGAAGTCCACAGTAGACAGATCCGGAGGGCAGCCGCGCGGGCAGGCCCGGTCACGCAACGAGTGCTTATCGGACGGCACCGAAAGAGACATTCCCGGATGGATATCACCGCAAAAGCCACGTGAATAGTAGATATTGGTGACTATGCTCACCAATCGGATGTCGTTGTTCCGTGTTCGGGAGTTCGTGCGCACACAGTGGACGAATGCCCGCGCCAGCCTGCGACGGGCGCTGGGGATCACCCTCGCGGCGCTCACCGCCGCCGCACTCGTGATCGTGCCGGCGTCTCCGGCATGGGCGGCGGTGATCGGGATCGACAAGTCGACGGTGGGCGTTCCCGCCGACGGTCTGGAGCCGGGCGGCTCGTTCAACTACGTCATCCGCGTCGACTGCACCTCGCTGGCCGAGGAGTGCCAGAACGTCACCGTCACCGACACCTTCCCCGAAGAGTTCGACATCGACCTCGTCCCGGGCACCTATACCTGGAGCGGCGGGCCCGACACCGACCCGCCGGGCGGGACGGTCTTCCCCGGCGTCGCGGCGTACACCTACACCTATGACGCCGACACCCGCGAGCTCACCGTGACGGTCCCGAGCGTCCCGGCGGGCAGTTCGACCTCGGTTCAGGTCAGCGCGTCCCTGCCCGCCGACACCGACGTGCCCGACGGGACGATCGTCCCCAACACCGCGTCGGTCGACGCCGACAACGCCGATCCGGACAGCGACGACGCCGCCGTCGAGGTGAACGTCCCGGTCGAGGTCGACACCGGCGCCACGAAGGACTGGGCCGACGGATCGGCCCTGGCGGCCTCCGACGAGGCCACCACCGTCACGCTCGGCATCGCCAACGCCTCAAGCGGCGCCGCCGAGGTCACGAGCATGACGCTCACCGACCAGACCACGGGCACGCCCGACGGGGACCCGTGGAACTACTTCGACCTCACCGACCTCGGCGAGGTCACCTACCCCGAAGGCGCCGACCAGGTGCAGGTCCTCTACTGCACCCTCCCGTACGCCCAGGAGTGCGGTGCCTGGACCGAGGGCGCGGTCCAGACCGGTTCGCCGTTGACTCCCGACGCGGGCATCGACCTGGCACAGGTCACCGGTCTCCAGTTCGTGTTCTCCGGTTCCACCGGCGACCCGATCCCCAACGACGCCAGCGGAAGCGTGGCCTTCGAGCTGACCCTGCGCGACAACGAGCGCGTCGACGGCACGACGCCGATCGAGCCGACCACGACCCAGACGGTCACGAACACCGCGACGCCGTCGGCGACCAACGACGAGGGCACCACCGAGGGCACCCCGGCCAGTGACGACTTCCAGATCGTGCCCAACATCGCCTCGGTCGACGTGAACAAACAGTGGGCCGCGGACGCCGACGGCGACTACGTGCCCGACGCACCGCCCACGCCGCCCGCCCAGCGGCGCTGGCCGGTCTCGGCGATGATCGACGTGGCCAACACCTCGGCGTTCCCGGTCGAGACGCTGACGGTCCGGGAGCCCTCGGTGTCCAACCCGCAGAGCGGGCTGGACTACATGGACGTCACCGAGGTGCGGCTGCGCTTCCCCGACGGAGCCGCGACCGCCCACACGACGATCACCTGCGAGGACGGCTCCACGGTCGAGCTCGACGACACCGCACCGCCGACGACCGTGGTCCACGACCGGCCCGGCGACTTCACCTGCCCCGCCGGCGGGCCCGACGACCCCTCGATGCAGGTCACCTCCATCGAGGTCGTCTACGCCAGCCCTCCCGGCGAGGCGACGATCGCGGTCGACACCAAGGCCGGCCTCGACGTCCACGGAACCCTCACCGGTAACGCCGTGCCCGGCGATTACAGCAACTGCGCCGACGGCTCCGCGGTCAACACCGGCAACGGCTCCACCACGGCCGTCGGCACCGGTTGCGCCATCCTGACCGTCGTCGACAAGCTTCAGCCGTCCGGTCCGGGCACCAAGACCGCCAGCCAGCGCGAGCTGCCCGAGGACACGCCGGTCGAGTACACGCTGACCTTCAACAACGACTCCGGGCAGGACCTGGCCGACTTCCACCTGATCGACCCGGCCTCGACGACCGGTGGCCTCTCCGACGACTCGCAGCCGTTCGCCTCGGTGCGCATCACCGAACTGACCGCCGACTGCGGGCCCAACGCCACGATCAACCTGCTGATCCCCAACGGCTCCGGCGGGTTCACCAGGGTGCCGCTGGACTCGGCGACCGACGCCGACTACGACGCCGCACGCGGGTTCGAGGTCGTCTCCGATCCGCTCCCGGCCGGCACGGTGTGCACGGTCGACGTCGAGGTCGTGCGCCGTGACGGCGTTCCCGACGGCGTGACCATTCCGAACTGCTACATCGTCCTGGCCGGTGGGCAGCCGGTGATCGACGGCGATGTCGACGCCTCGACCTCCTGCGGCCCGGACCTGATCACCAGCCCGCCCAACAGCGCGGCGAGCCTGCAGAAGTTCATCGAGCCGGGCACGGTCGACAAGCCCACCCCGGGCCTCGACCCGGAGCTCGCGGAGGTGAAGCTGCGCGTCGCCAACACCGGCAACACCCACCTGAAGTCGCTCATGGTCACCGACTTCGACGAGGACGGCGCGGGTTCGGACTTCTTCCGGTCCTTCGACTTCGTCGAGTTGGTGGGGGTGTCGTTCCCGCCGGGCTCGGACCTGGTCCAGGTCGACGTGTGCACCGACGGCTGCGCCGACGGTGACTGGATCAACGGGACGCCGACCTCGTCGAACACACCGCCGCTGCCGGGCGGGGTGAGCCCGGGCGACATTCAGGGCATCCGGGTGACCTTCACGTCGTCGGATCCCGCCCACGACGGATACAACCTCACGCCGGGGGAGAACTTCCCGGCCGGCGGGCCGTGCGTCCAGGCCTCGGTCTGCTTCACCGTCACCGCTCGCGAGACCGACCGGGAGACCGGTGAGCCCGTCCTGGGCACCTACACCGACACGGCCGACGCCCACGGGGAGGCACTCGGCAACCTCGGCGGCGGCTTCGACATCCCGCCGGTGGACGCCGACCTGACGGTCGTCGAGGGCACACCGGCCCTCGACGTCGAGAAGACCGTCGTCGGGCCCGCGGCCATCGCGCCGGGCCAGACCGCCTACTTCGACCTGACGATCCGCAACTCCGGCACGGCCGCGCTGCCCGACCTGGAGGTCTCCGACCCGGTCCCGCCGGAGCTGGAGTTCGACGAGACGGGCGTCAACGGCGAGCCCTACGCCATCGAGAGTTTCGACGTCCCCGACGGGACCACCCCGCCCGGGCCGGTGGTCTTCACCCCGGAGACCGACTCCAGCGGGCGAGTGACCCGGCTCGTCTGGGACTTCCCCGGCCGCTTCGAGGTCGGCAGCGTCCTGGTCATCCGCATCGGGATGAAGATGGCACCGGGCGTGGCGGCGGGGACGACCGCGGTCAACCCGATGGGCGCGGGGTCGTCGACGACCGACGACTTCGTCTGCAGTGACGTGCCGCCGGACGGCATCGTCGAGGGCGACCCGTTCCTGCCGGGCCTCAACTGCACCTCCGAGGCCGCGGTGACCACCCTGGCCGGTGCCTCGTTCAACGCCCGCAAGTGGGTCTCGGGCAACCCCGGCCTGGGGCTCTACGACACCGTCCGCGAGGAGTACGTGCCTCTGGACGATCCGATGTGTCCGCACCTCGACCGCGACGGGGTCTCCTACACCCGTTACCCGTGCGTCGCGCTGGTCTATCCGGGCGAGAACTTCAGCTTCCTCGCCCGCCTGACCAACAGCGGCACCTACCGCGCCGAGGACGCCAGACTCATCGACGAGCTTCCCTCTCCCGGCGACACCGGGGTCATCGACCCCGCCGACCGGGGCACGATGTGGGACATCGCGCCAACGCTGGTCGCCCCGCCGGTGGTCGCCGAACCCACCGACGGAAGCACCGCCACGACCACGCTCACCTACACCGAGGACGACGAACCCTGCTCGGATGACCTGCGTCCGCCCGACTCCTGCCCGGCGGGTGCCTGGACGGAACCGTTCGACCCGAACGCCACCGGCTTCCAGATGTACGCCGAGTTCACCGCTCCCGGTCTGGCGCCGGGTGGCACGATCGACGTCACCTGGGAGATGACCTCCCCGGCCGACCCCGGCGAGGCCGCCGACCCGTCGATCGCCTGGAACTCCTTCGGGCACAGCGAACTGATCGACACACCCGGCACCGAGACCCAGCTCGGCGCCGTCGAACCGCAGAAGACCGGCGTCGGACTCGTCTTCGGCAACGTGCGCATCGACAAGAAGGTGACGATCGAGCCGGGAGCCGAGGCGCCCGACGGTGACTACGAGCTCACCTACGAGTGCACGGTCACGCCGGACACCGGCGACCCGGTCGTCGTCCGCTCCGGGACGGCGGACTTCGGTCCCGACGACCCGTGGACGCTCACCGGCATTCCCGCGAACGCCACCTGCGTCATCTACGAGTCCGAGGCCAATGGCGCCGACAGCGACCACCCGGAGGGCGATCCGATCACCGTCGTGGTGCCGTGGAACGCCACGGCCGAACCCGCCGTCGACACCATCACCAACACCTTCCCGGCACCGCCGCCGACCCCGCAGCCGTCGGGCGACCCCACAGCGCCGGGGCCTGATGGGGGCGACGCACTTTCGACGACCGGTGGAAGTCACCCGGTCTCGATCCTGCTGGGCGCGATCGCGCTGCTGACCGGGCTGGCGCTGATCCTCCTCGCCCGGCGCAGGAGCGGCCGCACGGTGACACCGGGAGCATGACGACAGGCCCGGCCCGCCGGCAGATTCGGCGGGCCGGGCCAGTCTCTTTCGCGTGGGGCGGCCGCCGAGCCGGATATCGGGGCGAAAAGCTATGGATGAGCACTGTTCGCCGGGTAGATCCGCATATTCTGCGGGCTTGGGCACCGGCCTTCCGGATCGGTGCGGCGAGAGGAGCGGGACCGATGGGCGAGGCGAACTTCCCCTTCGAGGATGAGCAGGACTTCGCCGACGCGCGCCGCGGCCTCGTGGCGGCGGGCCCCGGCGTGGTCCGCGACGAGTCCGGCGAGGTCGTGTGGGACAACGACTCCTATGCCGCCTTTCTGGAAGGCGAGCGGCCCGATTCGGTGCACCCGAGCCTGTGGCGGCAGTCGAGGCTGGCATCGATCCAGGGCCTGTTCGAGGTCATCGAGGGGATCTATCAGGTCCGCGGCCTCGACCTGTCCAACATCTCCTTCATCGAAGGCGACACCGGCGTCATCGTGGTCGACCCGCTGCTGTCGGTGGAGACGGCCCGCACAGCCCTCCAGCTGTACCGCGAACACCGCGGGGACCGCCCGGTCACCGGGCTGATCTACACGCACAGCCACGTCGACCACTTCGGCGGCGCCAAGGGCGTGGTGTCCCGCGAGGACGTCGACTCCGGGCGCGTGCCCGTCATCGCTCCGGAGGGCTTCCTGGAGCACGCCATCTCCGAGAACGTGTTCGCGGGGACGGCCATGGCGCGCCGTGCCGGGTACATGTACGGAGCCGCCCTGACGCGCGGGATCGAGGGCGGCGTCGGCGCCGGGCTCGGGCAGACGACCTCGACCGGTTCGGTCAGCCTCATCCCGCCGACGGTGGAGATCACCACCACAGGCCAGGAACTGACCGTCGACGGCGTCCGCATGGTGTTCCAGATGGCACCGGGCACCGAGGCACCCGCCGAGATGCACTTCCTGTTCCCCGACCGGCGCGCGGTGTGCATGGCCGAGAACGCCACCCACACCCTCCACAATCTCCTCACCCTGCGCGGGGCACTGGTCCGCGACCCGCACATCTGGGCGCGCTACCTCACCGAGGCCATCGAGCTGTTCGCCGGCGAGGTCGACGTCGTCTTCGCCTCGCACCACTGGCCCACCTGGGGAAGCGAGAACATCCGCGAGTTCCTCGGCCTCCAGCGCGACCTCTACGCCTACCAGCACGACCAGACCCTCCGCCTGCTCAACAAGGGCTACACCGGCGGCGAGATCGCCGAGATGATCGAGCTGCCCCCGGCCCTGCGGAAGGCCTGGCACACCCACGGCTACTACGGGTCCATCAGTCACAACGTCAAAGCCGTCTACCAGCGCTACATGGGCTGGTACGACGGCAACCCGGCCCGGCTCTGGCAGCACCCGCCGCAGGAGGCCGCCGAACGCTACGTCGAGTTCATGGGCGGCGCCGACACCGTCGTTGAAAAGGCGGGGAGGTGCGCCGACGACGGCGACCTGCGCTGGGCCGCGCAGGTACTCGACCACGTCGTCTTCGCCGAACCCGGCCACACCAGGGCGCGGGCGCTGCTCGCCGACGTGCTCGAACGCCTGGGCTTCGGGTCCGAGAACGGCACCTGGCGCAACGTGTACCTGTCCGGGGCCACCGAACTGCGCGAGGGCAACTTCGGCACCCCGACCGTGCCCGCCTCCGGCGACGTGCTCGCCGAGTTGCCGCCGGAGATGTTCTTCGACGCCCTCGCCGTCCAGGTCGACGGACCGGGGTGCTGGGACGTCGATCTCGCCCTGGGCTGGCGTTTCCCCGACCACGACGCCGAGTACCGCACCACGCTTCGCAACGGCGTCTTCACCTATGTCCGCGACGGCGGCGGGGACGTGGCGGTGACCGTCACCGTTCCGCGAGCGGCCCTGGCGCTCCTCGCCACCGGCGACGTCGACGGTGCCGGGAAAGCGGGCCTCGTCCTCGACGGCGATGCCGCCGCGCTCGGGCGGCTGCTGTCGGTCCTCGACCCCGGTGACCCGGCCTTCAACATCATCGAGCCCTGAACCCGCCGGCGGGTCCGGTGGCAGGGCCGCGGCCCACCGTCGCGAACACGTTGAATGATCTTGCGGACACGCTCCGTCGAAAGCGCGCCGACTCCGTCCGGCGGCCGGCGGACTGCAGTAGATTCGACTCGGGCCGCGGACGTACGTCCTCATCGTGGACGCGGCCGCGACACGAAGGTCTCGACGGCTCGACGAAGTACGTCGGCGGGGTCGCCCGGCGTACCGGTAGGCGCCGCATATACTGCCGGACCCCACAGCGAGGTCTATGAGTGCTTCTGACAATCACCCCAGCGGTTCATGCCGACCGGGTGGAGATACGTCTCGAAGGCGAGCTCGATGTCGCCACTTCGAACTGCCTGCACACCCGGCTCGTCGAGCTGACCGAGACGGTGAGTCCGCCCCGGATCGTCCTCGACCTGACGGCACTGGCGTTCTGCGACAGCACCGGTCTGGGCGTGCTGGTCACCGCCGCCCACCGCTGCGCGGCCGCCGACGGTTGGCTCCGGCTCGACCATCCCAACCACGACGTGGCGCACCTGCTCACCATCACCGGGCTCACCGGGCTCACCGGCCTGACCGCCGAAGAGCACGAGCCCAGGTCAACGCAACTGATCCAGCACATCTGACCACCCGGTCAGATCCCCGCCCCCTCAGGGACGATCGACCGGATCACGTCACGCCGGTGCGGTGAACGCATCCGGCCGCATTCCTCATCCCTCTTGAGAGCTCCGTCCGGTACCTGGCGGCTACCGGCGGAGCTCGCGGCCTTTCATCGCGGGGGTGAGGTCGCGGCGACCCCTTCAGTACTGTCTTGCCGCACCGGGCGCAGCGAGTTTCCCGGCGGCGGCTCGGTAGCTTGCGCCCGTGGGTTATATGCCGAACGAACTGCTGAAGAGACTGGTCGGGGCGCGCTTGTACTCCGTGCAGTTCGTCATGGACTACGTGCAGCTCCGCTTCGACCGCGAGCGGTCCGACGAGATGCCGGTGCTCAACTGCTACGTCTTCCCAGCGGTCGTTCGCGGAGGGCGCGCACAACTGCCCGGGGAACTCGGCTGGGCCGACGCACTGGTCGGACTCATTCCGCAGATCGTGACCAGCACGAATGAGGGAACCGGAACGGGGATCGAGCTTTGGCTGGGCGACGATGCCGTTCGGCTTGGACCGCCGCGCGAACAGGCCGACACACCGGAGATGGCGGTCCTGTCCGGCTTCGATGACGGCCAATGGATGGTCTGGCGGGTCGGCGAGGACTCCTTTGAGGACCCCGCCTAGAACTGGCTGCTCTTGCCGTCTCCGCGTAACGGAACTGGACGGCGTAGTGGCGGCCTGCATGAACGTGCAGCTCTGGCATGCCCGCAGGCTGCCACAGCTGGCATGCCGGAGTCTGGCGAGCATCCGCTCAGTACCTAGGGTCTGTCCTGGTGATCATCTCCCGGTGTCCACAATGGTGTTGTGGTGCGTCGTGGTGAGTTGACTGATGCTGCGTGGCAGGGGACGCGAGCCGTTGCTTCCCAGACCGGGGACGTCTCGGGCCAGGTGGCGTTACGACGACGGGCAACCGGTGGAGTGGGTCATCAGCGTCGACTCGACGGTGGTGCGGGCGCATCAGCATGCGGCTGGTGCCCGCAAAAAGGGGGATCTACGGGGTCGTCGCCGCCCGCGCTGAACGGTGAGGCGATCGGCCGGTCGCGTGGCGGGTTGTCCACGAAGATCCACCTCGCGGCCGACGGCTGAGGCAGGCCGTTGTCGATCCTGCTGACACCTGGTCAGGCCGGGGACAACCCGATGCTGTTCCCGCTACTGGAAGCGATCGCCGTCGCCACGGGCAAGCCGGGGTGGCCCCGGCGGCGACCCGATCTGCTCCTGGCTGACAAGGGCTACGCCCACGACTCCACCCGTCGCCGCCTCCGGCGGCGCGGCATCCGCCATGTGATCCCCGAACGAGCCGACACGATCAACCGCCGCGCCGCGAAAGGCTCGCGCGGCGGGCGGCCACCGGTCTTCGACAAGACCGCCTACAAGCAGCGCAACGTCGTCGAACGAGCCTTCAACCGCCTGAAACAGTGGCGCGACCTGGCTACCCGATACGCCAAACGCGCATCCATCTACCAAGCCGGCCTCACCATCGCCGCCATCATGACCTGGCTCCCATGATCACCAGGCCAGACCCTAGTGCCGCCACCCCGCCGACCATTTGCGGGACAGCTCTCAGGCGGCCAGGGGCCCGAATACGAGGGTCCCCGGGGAATCGGCGTTGTCGCCGGCCCAGAACTCGAACCACAGGACGGCGAACTCCGAACGGGAGAGGCGGCCGTCGCCGTCGCCGTCGAGCATCGGGAAGATGGTGTCGGTGTCCGTGCTGACGCCGTTCCAGGCCTCGATCATCTGGCGGTACTCCTCCGCCGAGATCAGGCCGTCGCGGTTCTCGTCGATCGCCTCGAACATGGCGTCGGCGGTCGCGGTCACCGCTTGCGGCATCGCGGGCAGTTCGTCCACGACCATGAGGACCTCGTCGACCGTGACTTTGTTGTCGCGGTCGCGGTCGGAGGTGGTGAGCAGGGTCGTCCACCAGCCGAGCATGATCTCGGTCAGCCGCTCACTGTCGCCCGGACCCCGGATCCGCGACCAGCGCGCGGCCAGCGCGGCGAAGTCGCCCTCTTCGAGGAAACCGTCGCCGTTGGCGTCCATGGAGTTGAACACGCCGATGATTTTGCGTCGCTGCAGATCGCTCGCCATAAGGCAATGCTAGGGCGAATGCCGCAATGCTCCTATCACCCATTCGGGTGCCCAAAAGAGGGTGTGTCGCTACGAACCCGGGGAATGTATAAACAGTTTCACATTCGGCCGGGCGGCCTTTCCCTTTAGGGAACGCGGAGTCGCTTGAAAGGGATTCCCTTTCCTGCCTCCGTCCTAGGGGGTGTTTGCAAAGGGGTGGGATGATGGGTGGGTGATTCGTCGGTATGAGTTGTCGGATGCTGAGTGGGATGTGCTGGTGGGGTTGCTGCCGCCGGTGATGCAGGGTGGCCGGCCGCGGATGGACGACCGGCGGGTGTTGAACGGGATCGTGTGGAAGATCCGGTCGGGTGCGCCGTGGCGGGATGTCCCTGAGCGTTATGGCCCCTGGCGCAGTGTGTATGCGCGTTTCCGCAGGTGGGCGCTGGATGGGACGTTTCAGCGGCTGCTTGCGGGGTTGCAGGCCCGGGCTGATGCGCGTGGTGACCTCGACTGGCTGGTGAGCATCGATTCGACGATCACGCGTGCTCATCAGCACGCGGCTGGCGCTAAAGGGGGCGGAGTGATTCGGGCGAATCGGTTCACGCCATCGGACGATCCCGAGGCGGATTAACCACCAAGATCCACCTCGCCGCCGATGGGAACGGCCGCCTTCTGGCCTTCGTGCTCTCGGCGGGCAACGTCAATGACTGCACCCGCTTCGAGCAGGTCATGGGCGCTATTCGCGTCGCCCGCATCGGACCGGGGCGGCCCCGCACCCGACCCGATCACGTCATCGCCGACAAGGGCTACTCCACCCGCGCCATCCGGCGATACCTGCGCAGGCGCGGCATCGCCCACACCATTCCCGAAAGGCGTGACCAGCAGGCAGGACGCGCCCGCCGCGGCAGCCGCGGAGGCAGACCACCCGCCTTCAACCAGCACACCTACAAACATCGCAACGTCGTCGAACGCTGTTTCAACCGGCTGAAGCAATGGCGTGGCATCGCCACCAGGTACGACAAAACCCACCAGTCCTACCAGGCCGCCATCACCATCGCCGCCATCCACCAATGGCTACCACTCTTTGCAAACACGCCCTAAGGGGACGTGCCGGAGATGTCGGCCGGCGCGCTTGTCCGGGCGGCCGGCCCGAGCGGACGCGGCCGGCGAAAGGGCCGCGGGACGGCGGTCGGGGTGGTGGCGTCGACGGGTTCGCCAGGGCTGCTGGAACGTCATCGAAGTCCACTTCGGAAGAGCCCGCCGACCCGCAACGGCGTGGCGCGGGATGGCCCTGGGTGGCGATACTGCCCGGATGACAGCTGAACCCCACGACGGTACCCATCCCACGGCGCAGCCGGCCGCGCCGCAGAGCCAGACCGGGCCCCAAAGCCCCGCCGCGCCGCAAGCCCCGTTCACCCCTCCTGCCGCGCCGCTCCCGGCGCAGTCCGCTGCGACGGGCGAGTACTCCGCCGCGCCGGGCGCGCCGGCCCCCTATGTCGCCTCGCCTCCGCCGTTGGGGCTGTCGTCGTTGTGGCCGCACACCCTGGCGGTCACCGGCGTCTTCGCGATCCTGGTCGCAGTGTTCGCGCCGTTGGCCTCCAACGGTGACCCCGCCACGAACCTGCGCACGGTCGACCTGCCGTTCCTCACCCCGATCTTCGGGCTGGTGGTGCTGGTGTTCGCCACCGCCGCGATGTGCCACAACCCGCGCTTCCTCGGCTTCGGCCGCGCGACCGCGCCACTGCTGGGGCTGCTGCTGTCAGCGGCCGTCGGCGCGGAGATCTTCCAGTGGGGAGCCCAGGTTCCCAACCCCCAGACCGGGCTGGCCTACATGGTCGACGCGGGCATGTACTTCCTCATCGGCGGGATCCTGCTGCTGTCGTGGTCGGTCCTGCCCATGCGCCCCGCCACCCTCAACCGCTCTGACCAGCCCGCCGGGTAACGCGGCGGCCCCGGTCCGCGTTCGGCGCGTCACGCCCGGGCCGGGGCTCACGGTCCTCGCGATGGTTCCGGCTCGCCTCGAACGGCCTTGAACACGCCGACGGCCGTCCACACGGGAACGGCCGCCGCCACGGCGGTCGCGGCCAGGGCGATCAGCGTGGCGGTCCCGTAGGAGGCCGGATACGCGAGGCTCCAGCCGATGTAGGGCACGGCGAAGGCGGCGGCCGGGACGAGGGCCGCGGCGAGGAGCAGCAGGCCCCCGCGACGCGGCAGCGCGCGTCCTCGAAGGGTGAAGACCCCGTGGACGATGAGGACCGCGACCGTGAAGAACGCCGTCCACACCGGACCCATCGCGAGGGTGAGCCCGGCGACCGGGACCGTCAGGCCGAGCAGCGCCGCGGAAACGACGTTCCAGGCGTGCGCCGACGGCCGCCGGGAACGCGCCGTGACGACCGTGGTCGCGATCAGCACCGCCAGCGTGCCGAGGAGGGCGGCGAAGCCCAGTTCGGTCGACACCGCGCGGCCGAACGCCGCCAAGGGCAGAGGCCCGGCGTGGAAGGTCGACGGTCCGTACTCGCCGCCGAGGGCGTCGACGGCGACGCGGTGCCACGTCCCGTCGGGGGAGCGCACGGCCAGTCCTTCGACGCCGGTGGCGACGATGACCTCGTGGCCCCCGGGGGCCGTGTGCACCAGGATGTCCAACGCGGCCAGCAGATCGGGCCGGCCGTCGCGCGTGTCGAGATGGTGGCGTCGCAGCAGCCACTGCCGGCGTTCCGGCGGGATCTCCCAGGCGGTGCGCCAGGTCGCTCCGCCGTCGAGCGTCTCGTCGACGCCGAGCGCGTCCCCCTCGTGCAGGCGATAGCAGCGATCCGGGCGCCCGGGGACGCAGGCCGTCTCGTTTTGCAGGGCCTCGGCGGCTCCGGACCTCTCGTCCGCCAGCTGCGTCCAGTCCTGCACCCCCGGAAAGCCGCGCGTGACGCCGTAGGTGGTGTGCAGGCTGAGTTCTCCGGATGCCTCTTCGACGGCGAGCACGGCGTCGGGTGGGGGAGGCGCGGAGGTACCGGCGGTGGCCAGGACGGCCAGCGGTAGTGCGACGAACAGCCGCGCCCGCAGTGCCGCCGTTATGGAGACGGGAGGCGCCGAGCGGGCCAGCCGCCAAGCCCACCACGCCAGGCCGAGCGCGGGAAGGGCGAGCAGATCGGTGGGGTCCGCGAGGATCACCGACGGTCCCGACAGCGCACTCCACGACGCCGACGCGGCCGCCGCCCCCGACTCGCTCGCCTTGACCCAGGTGAAGCCGACGCCGGTGGTCACAACGGCGAGGACCGCGAGGAGGCCTGCGGGCAGGCGCGGCGCCAGGAGCCCGAGGGCGAGCGCGAGCAGAGCAGGGGCCGTCGCGAGGCCCGCGAGGTCGCTGAGCTTGCCGGTGACCACGCCCGGGAAGGCGGCCTTGAGGACGTGGTCGTTGACGAGCAGGACGAGGGCCGCGGTGATCGTCAGCGGGTGGGCGACCCAGCGGATGGCGATGCGCGTGGCGGGCATGGTTCGAGGATCGGGGACCGACGTCATCGGCACGTCACGATCGGGTTGCGAACCCGCACGGCCGGGAGGGGTCGCGCTCCTCACGGGCGTGGGAGGCGCGGTGGTCCGAGGCGGAGGGGCATCATCGACGCCATGGGTTTCGACGCGTTGCTGTGGTTGTCGTTCGGTGGACCGGAGGGTCCCGATGAGGTGATGCCGTTCCTGGAGAACGTCACCAGGGGGCGCGGGGTGCCGCGCGAGCGGCTGCTCGAAGTCGCCGAGCACTACCGGCACTTCGGCGGCGTGTCGCCGATCAACGCGCTGAACCGGGACGCGATCGCGGCCGTCGAGAAGCGGCTGGCCGCCGAGGGCGTGGCGCTGCCGGTCGTCTTCGGCAACCGCAACTGGCACCCCTTGGTCGAAGACGCCGTCGCCGGGCTGACCGCCGCCGGCGCGCGGCGGGTGCTGGTCTTCGCGACGAGCGCCTTCGGCGGGTACTCGGCATGCCGGCAGTACGACGAGGACATCGCGCGGGCGCGTGAGTCGATCGGCGGCGGGCCGGAGTTGGTCAAGCTGCGGCAGTTCTTCGACCACCCGCTGTTCGTCGGGGCCGTCGCCGACGCCGTGCGCGCGGCGCACGAGTCACTGGGCGTCGAGGGCGCGCGGACGGTGTTCACCGCGCACTCGGTCCCCGACGCCGCCGATCTCGCCTCCGGTCCGCCCGAGGAGGGCGGGCGCCGCTACTCGCGGCAGATCGCCGAGGCCGCCCGGCTGGTCGCCGCCGAGGCGGGCATCGGCGACTACGACGTGGTGTGGCAGTCGCGGTCGGGGCCGCCGCGCATCCCCTGGCTGGAGCCCGACATCGTCGACCACATCGACGCGCTGCACGAGGACGGCGTGCCGGGCGTTGTCGTCTCGCCGATCGGGTTCGTCTCCGACCACCTCGAAGTCGTGTGGGACCTCGACAACGAGGCCGCCGAGCGTGCCGCCGGGAACGGGATGCCCTTCGCCCGGGCCGCGAGCCCGGACACCGATCCCCGTTTCGCCGAGATGGTCGTGGAACTGGTGCGCGAGCACACCGACGGGGTGCCGGCGCGCAAGCTGTCGGACTTCCCGGCGGCGGGATGCACGGTGAACGGGGCGCCGTGCGCGGTCGGCTGCTGCGAACGGGTGGGGCGGCCGGGCGGGAAGTAGGGCGGGTTCGGACGGAGGCCGGAGGGGGTGTAGCTGTAGAGCACGCGCCCCAGCCCCTCGACAGCCGCCGCTCCGCCCCGCCCGTGCCGCCGGGCATAAGGTCGTCGGTGATCATCGCGGCACCGGCGCTCTCGTCCGGCCGCCGTGAGGTCGCATAGGATCGGCGCACGAGGCGAAGGGGGCGGGCATGGCGACATCGCGAGGAGCACGCCAGCCGACGATCAAGGAGGTCGCGAGCCGCGCGGGCGTGAGCCCGATGACCGCCTCGCGCACGCTGGCCGGCGGCCGTAACGTGCGCCCGGACCTCCAGGAACGCGTGATGGCGGCCGTGCGCGAGCTCGGCTACTACCGCAACGAGAACGCGCGCAGCCTCCGCCCGGGGCAGCCCAGCGGCCTGATCGGCATCGCGATCACCAACCTCGCCAACCCGTACTACGGCAGCTTCGCGCTCGGTGTCGAGGAGGTCGCCGCCGAGCACGGCCGGCGCATCATCCTCGGCAACACCGGTGAGGACGACGCGCGTGAGCGCCAGCTCGTCAGCGACTTCATCGGCCGCCAGGTCGACGGGCTCATCCTCGTCCCGACGGGCGGCGACGCGGCGCACCTGCGGCCGGAGCGGCTGGGCGACGTCCCGCTCGTGCTGGCTTCGCGCCGGGTCGCGGGCCTTGAGGTCGACACGGTGCTCCTCGACGACGTGGGCGGCGCCTACCGGGGCACGATCTCCCTGCTCGACGCCGGCCACACGCGCATCGGCTTCATCGGCAACCGCAGCTCGGTCTTCACCGGCGAGCGCCGCTACCGGGGGTACGAGCGGGCGATGACCGAGCGCGGCGCGCCGATCGACCCGGCGATCGTGGCCCGCGACCAGCAGGACGTGCCCGCGGCGAGTCTGGCCGCGCGGGCGATGCTCGACCTCGCCGACGCCCCGACGGCGATCTTCAGCGCGAACAACCGGAACACCATCGGTGCCCTTCGCGAGATCGGCCGGCGTATACGCGACGGTCTTCCCGGGCCGCACCCCTCGATCGTGAGCTTCGACGACTTCGAGCTCTCCGAGCTCATGCCGGTGCCCGTGACGATCATCAACCACGACGCGCGTCTGCTCGGCCGGGAGGCCGCGACGCTGCTGTTCTCAAGGCTCGACGACGACTCCGCCCGCGAGGCCAGGACCGTCGAGCTGCCCGTCACCATCGAATATCCCTGACGTCCGGACACCCGCCGATCAAGGGGGTTGCCAGCCCCTCCGTCAATTGGTAACGTTACCAATCGGCAAGATCGCCTACATGGAGACGACGCCGCGCGCGACACGGACGAGGAGGGAGACGGCGATGGAACTCTGCATCGACTTCGGTGGATCCGAGATCAAGCTCGGCGTCCTCGACAAGGGCGAGGCACTGCGCACCTCCACGGTTCCCACCGGCCCCGGCGACGTCGAGGAGACCGCCGCCGCCGCGCGCGCCCTGATCGCCGACGTCTCGCCGGCCGTGCCGCTCTCGGCGGGCATCGCGGTGCCCGGCGTCGTGGACCGTGCCGCCGGGCGCCTCGTGAAGGCGCACGACAAGCACCCCCGCCTCGGCGGCCTCGACCTGATCGCCTGGGCGCGGGAGTCGTTCGGCCTGGCCGCCGTCGTCGAGAACGACGCCCGGGCGGCCCTCGTCGGCGAGATCACCACCGGCTCGGCGGCGGGCGAGCGCAACGCCGTCCTGATGACCCTCGGCACCGGCATCGGCACCGCCGCCGTCATAGACGGCACCGTGCTGCGCGGCGCCCACGACCACGCGGGCATCCTCGGCGGCCACCTGACCGTCGACCTCGACGGCGAGCTGTGCAACTGCGGCAACGTCGGCTGCGCCGAGTCGATCGCAGGTGCCTGGGCCATCCGTCGCGACCTCGCGACCAGGGGAGACGCCGTCACCGACGTCAAGGAACTGGTCGCGGCGGCCGAAGCCGGCGACGCCCCCGCCGCCGCCCTCCTCGACCGTGCGGTCCGCGCCTGGGGCGCCACCGCCGTCTCGCTCTGCCACGCCTACGACCCCGACGTCGTCATCCTCTCCGGCGGAATCCTGCGCGCGGGCACAGCGGTCGCCGCGCCGATCGAGGCCTACGTCACCGAGCACCTCTGGACCAGCTCGCACCGCCCGGCCTTCGTCATCCCCGATCGACCCGATCTCTCGGTGCTGCGCGGACTGTCCGTCCTCGCGGCCGCAGACCATCCCAAAAGGAGCGCTCGTGTCCCCCGCTAGTCCATCCTCCAAGGTCCCGGCCGGCCGCTACGTCAAGCAGCCCACGGTGCCCCTTCCGGCCGACGCCCGTGTGCTCCCCGGCATCGAGGCGTGGGTCCGGGCCGCCGAGGTGGCGACCGACCGGGCGGAGGGCGGCACGCCGCTGCTCGCCGTCGACGCGTACCCGGGCGCGGACCTCCCGCTGATCGCCAAGGCGATCGCCGACGCGCTCCCGCGGTGGCGGATCGTCGACGTGGAAGAGGCCGCCGCGCTCCCCATCGCCGATATCGACGCGCTCATCGCCGACAACCTCACCGACGACCGCGTGTTCGGTGTCCTCTCGCACGCCACGGTCGACGCCTTCTACGACGCCGACCGTCTCGCCGCGACCGCCGCCGACGTCGCGTCGGACGACCGGCCGACCGTCCTGCTCGGCTGGGGCGCCGACCTCGTCGCCCGCCGCCTCGCGGCGCCGTACGCGCTCGTCCTGGCCGACATGGCCCGCTGGGAGCTCCAGCTGCGGCAGCGCGCCGGCGCGCCGAACTGGCGCGCGGGGAACCCCGAGGAGGACCGGCTGCGCAAGTACAAGCGCGGCTTCTTCGTGGAGTGGCGCGTCGCCGACCGGCACAAGCGGACCCTCTTCAGCCGGCTCGACTTCGTGCTCGACGCCAACGCCGTCGGGCCCGCCGAGCCGAGCACCCGCGTCGCGGGCATGATCACCGGTGATGCCTTCCGCGCCGCCATCACCGCCGCCGCGCACGCGCCGTTTCGCGTCGTGCCCTTCTTCGACCCCGGTGTGTGGGGCGGGCAGTGGATGAAGAGCAAGCTCGACCTCGACCCGGGGCAGCCGAACTACGCCTGGTGCTTCGACTGCGTGCCGGAGGAGAACTCGCTGCTCCTGGAGGACGCCGAGGGCGCGATCGTCGAGATCCCGTCGCTCGACCTCGTCTTCTCCGAGCCCAAGGCGCTCCTGGGGGAGCGGACCTACGCGCGCTTCGGCGCCGAGTTCCCCATCCGCTTCGACTTCCTCGACACGATGGAGGGCGGCAACCTCTCCCTCCAGGTGCACCCCCTCACCGACTACATCCAGCAGACCTTCGGCATGCACTACACGCAGGACGAGTCGTACTACATGCTCGACGCCGGCGAGGACGCCAAGGTCTACCTCGGATTCAAGGACGGCGTCGACAAGGACGCGATGATGGACGACCTGCGGGTCGCCGCCACCGGTGAGCGCCCCTTCGAGGCCGAGAAGTACGTCAACACCTTCCCCGCCAAGAAGCACGACCACTTCCTGATCCCGGCCGGGACGGTGCACAGCTCGGGCGCGAACTCGATGGTCCTGGAGATCTCGGCGACGCCCTTCATCTTCACCTTCAAGCTGTGGGACTGGGGCCGTCTCGGCCTCGACGGCGTGCCCCGCCCCGTGCACCTCGACCACGGCGAGAAGAACCTCGAGTGGTACCGCGACCGGGCCTGGACCGAGGCGAACCTCGTCGGGCAGGTCGAGGAGATCGCCACCGACGGCGACGTCGTCGAGGAGCGCACCGGGCTGCACGAGCTGGAGTTCATCGAGGTGCGCCGCCACTGGTTCTCCGAGCAGGCCGCGCACGACACCGAGGGCACCGTGAACGTGCTCAACCTCGTCGAGGGAGACGAGGTCGAGATCGTCAGCCCCACCGGTGCCTTCGAGCCCTACGAGATCCACTACGCCGAGACCTTCATCATCCCGGCGGCCGTCGGCCCGTACGTCATCCGGCGGACGGCGCGCTCGCGAAGCGAGCGGTTCGCGACGGTCAAGGCCTCGATCCGCGGCACGCGCGTCGGCGAGGCCTGACGCCGACGGCGGTGAGCGCCGGTCCCCCTGAGCAGACGTAGAACAAAGGAGTTCGAAATGAGATCAAGGAAGACCCTCCTCGGCATCAGCGCCGCCGTTGCCGCCTCCCTGGTGCTCGCAGCGTGCGGTGGCGGGGGCGACGACGACGGCGCGAAGACGGGCACGCTCGACTTCTACACGAACAAGGCAGCCTGGGAGCCCGACTTCGACGAGCTGAACGCGCAGAGCAAGACCGACGTCAGCATCGACCTGAACACCACCGGGTACTCCGACGCCGCCCAGTACGACGCCTTCATCCGGCAGTCCTTCCGCACCGACAAGAGCCCGGGCCTGTTCACCTGGCAGACCGGGACCTCGCTCGGTGAGCTCGTCGACGAGGGCCTGATCGCCGAGACGACCGACATCTGGACGAAGGCGGTCGACGAGGGCTGGATCGCCGAGGACATGAAGGACGCGTACACCTATGACGGCAAGCAGTACTGCGTCCCGATGAACATCGCCTACTGGGTGATGTACTACAACAAGAACATCTTCAAGGAGGAGGGCATCGAGGTGCCCACCACCTGGGCGGACCTCGACGCCGCCGCGGCGAAGCTGAAGGGTGCCGGCGTCACGCCGTACTACCAGACCAGCACGCTGTTCACGTTCCCTTGGTTCCAGCAGCTGGTGGCCGGTACCGACCCCGCGCTGTACAACGGGCTGGCGACCGGTGAGGTGAAGTACACCGACCCGCGGATCGTCGAGATCATGGAGACCTGGCGCGACCAGCAGGAAGCCGGCTGGTTCAGCGACGCGGGCAGCACCGTCGACCCGGCCGTCGGCCTCAAGCAGGGCGACTACGCGATGATCAACTTCGGGTCCTTCTTCAACGGCTCGCTGAACGGCGCCGGCATGGTCTCCGGGGAGGACTACGGGATGTTCGTGATCCCCGCGGTCAACCCGGCGCTCCCCACGACCCCCATCGCCGTCGAGTCCGGTCCGCTTTGCGTTGCCGAGAACTCCTCGCAGAAGACGCTCGGCATGTCCTACTCGGAGTGGTGGATGTCGCCCGAGGCGCAGACGGCGTGGAGCGCCGCGCGCGGTGACGTCGCCTTCAACCCGAAGGCCACCGTCGCCGACCCGATGCTCGAAGAGCTCGGCACCACCGTCTCCGGTGCGGGCTACGAGCGCTACGACCGGTTCTACGAGGCCACCCCGACGCCGATCCTGACCGTCGCGCTCGAACAGTTCGGCGCCTTCATCGCCAACCCGGGCGACCCGCTGCCGTTCCTTGAGGCGATCCAGGCCGAGGCGGACAAATACTGGGCAGACCAGGAGTAGCTCCCGATGACGTCCGACAAGACCCCGACGGTGAAGGCCGCAAGGCGGCGGGACACCTACCGCTGGTCGGCCCGGGGGTTCATCGCGCCCAGCGTGCTGCTGGTGGCGGTGCTCCTCTACCTGCCGCTGCTGTGGACGACGTTCCTCAGCTTCACCGACTACAACGGACTGGGCGATCCCGAGTGGATCGGCCTCGAGAACTACGCGGAGATGTTCGACGACCCGCAGTTCATGGGCTCCGTGCTCAACACGCTGCTGTGGGTCGGCGGCACCCTCCTCATCCCGGTGGGCATCGGGCTCGGGGTCGCCCTGCTCACCTGGAACCTCAAGGGCGGCATCTGGCTGCGGCTCCCGTTCCTCATCCCCTACGCCCTCTCGGGAATCGGGGTGGCGGTCATCTGGTCGTTCATCCTGGGCAGCGACGGCGCCCTCGACCAGGCGCTCGGCGCCTTCGGGATCGCCGACACCCCGCGCTGGCTCGTCGACTCCCCGCTCAACACGGTCGTGATGATCATCGCGATCGCCTGGCAGGGCGTCGGCGTGAACGCCCTGCTGTTCACCATCGGGCTCCAGTCGATCCCGAAGGAACCGCTGGAGGCGGCGAAGCTGGACGGCGCCACCGGACTGCGCCTGTTCCGCAGCATCCTGTGGCCGATGCTGCGGCCACTGACCGCGGTCGTCGTCGGCCTGTCGATCGTCGCGAGCCTGAAGACCTTCGACATCGTGCAGGGCATGACCAAGGGCGGGCCGGGACGCTCGTCCGAGACGCTCGCACTGACGATGTACAAGGAGACCTTCGTGAACAGCGAATACGGTCTCGGTTCGGCGATCGCGGTGTTCCTCACGGTCGTGACGCTCGCGGCCGCGATCCTCTACCTGCGCCAGCAGCTGTCCAGTAAGCACGAGGGCTGACCCATGTCACGAGTCATCCGCACCACCGTCCTCATCGTCCTCGGCCTCGTCTGGCTGCTCCCGGTCTACCTGCTGCTGATCAACGCGTCGAAGGCGCCGGAGGGCTTCACCTCCAAGGAGTCGTGGATCCCCACCGACTTCTCGCTGTTCTCGAACATCGGCGACGCCATGCGCCTGTCCGGGCTCGGCGAGAGCGTGCTGAGCACGCTCGTCTACGCCGTCGTCTCACCGACGATCGCGGTGCTGGTCGGCGCCGCCGCCGGCTTCGCGATCGTCGCGCTGCGGCTGCGCCACGGGTTCGCCTGGTTCGTGCTGATCTTCGGCGGGACGGTCTTCCCGATCCAGATGATCATCCTGCCGCTGTTCGACGCCTACTCCCGGGTCAGCCTCTTCGACACCCGGCTGGGCATGATCATCGTGTACACGGCGATCTCGATCCCCTTCTCGGCCTTCGTGATGCGCAACTTCTTCACCGGCATCGGGCACAACGTGTTCGAGGCGGCAGTACTCGACGGCGCCTCCACCTGGCGCATCTTCACCCGCGTGTACCTGCCCATGGCGTCGAGCGCCCTCGTCGCGATCTTCATCCTGCAGGCCACCTTCATCTGGAACGACCTGCTGCTCGGCCTGACCCTGAGCCAGTCCGACGACGTCCGGCCGATCGTGACCAGCCTCGCCGGCATGCAGAGCACCTACGGCGGCGCCCAGATGGCGACCGTGCTCGCCGGCGGCCTGCTCGTCTCGCTGCCGACGGTCGTCCTCTTCCTCTTCACGCAGAAGTTCTTCGCCCGCGGCCTCGCCCTCGGACAGTGACAGGAGCCCTCATGCAGCTCGTCCCCACCGTCGACGACCTGGCCGCCGACGCGGTCACGCACCACTACGACGACATGATCGCGCCGAGCGGACTCACGAACTTCCTCGGCACCGCCAGGGTCGACCACGACCTCACCGCGATCAGCGTCGTGGAGTTCCCGCCGGTGTCGCAAGGGCTCACCCGCACGGCGGCGTGCTTCGTCGACGGGCGGCTGGTCGAGTCCTACGGCGCCCCGATCACGCACGAATGGCGCCCCGACCGGGTGCGCCGCAGCGTTTCCCTGCCCGGCCTCGAACTGTCCACCCTCACGGTGTGCGCCCCCGGTGAGACTGCCGTGGCGATCGACGTCAGCGTCACCAATACCGGCCAGGAGCCCCGAACGGTGGCGGTGGCGCTGACGCTCGCCGCCGGGGTCACCCGCTCGTCGGAGGCGTGGCTCGACGCGGTGGCACCCGAAGAGCGCAACCGCGCCGCCCTCGGGCCTTCGCGCCTGGCCTTCGCCAACGAGACCCGCACCGCCTGGAGCGTGCAGGGCGTCGACACCGACGCCGACGTGCGCCTCTCCGGCGTCGCACCCGCCGCCGGCGAGCACGAGGTCGGCATCGGCGGCATCGAGCGGGGCGGAGAGGTGACCGTCCACCTCGACGTCGCGCCCGGCGCCACCGCGCGCTTCGGCTACGTCCACGCCATCGGCGCCTCCGAGGTCGAGGCGTCCGGCGTCTTCGACCGCGTCGCCGCCGACGTCCCCCGGACGGTCGCGGCGGCCGAGACACTGTGGAACGCGCAGCTGGAAGCGGCGTTCCGCCCCGGCAACGACGAGTTCTCCGGACACCTGCCCAAACTGGAGACCTCCTCGGCGGCACTGCGCCGCCTGTACTGGTGGGGCGTGCTCGGCGTCATCTGGTTCCGCCGCGACTTCGCCGGCAACGTCCTCGGACGCAGCTACGACACCCTGATGCCCAGCTACTGGGGCACCACGACCTTCATCTGGGACTACAGCCTCAGCTCCATCACCCACGCGCTGCTCGACCCCGAACCCATGAAGCGCCAGCTGAGGCACTGGATCGCCTCCGACATCCACACGCACTTCGGCACCTCCTCGCTCACCGGAGGGCCCGTCGGCCGCTGGTACTCGGTCAACGACTACGCGATGACGCGCCTGGTCAACGACTACGTCCGCTTCACCGGCGACACCGGCCTGCTCGACGAGACGCCGGGCGACCGCCCGGTCACCGAGCACCTGCGCGACTGGGCGCTGGCCTGGCGCTCGCTGCGCGGCTCCTCGCCGCTGGCCGACTACGGCGAGATCGACAACCTCCTGGAGTGCGTCAGCTCCTACACCCACGAGGTCGCCAGCCTCAACGCCGCCAACGTGTGGAACATGCGCACGGTCGCCGGGATCCTCGCCGGCCGCGGCGACGCCGAGGGGGCCGCCGAGCTCAAGGCCGAGGGCGACTCGCTCGTCAAGGCCGTCACCGACCTCTACCTGCCCGGCAAGGGCTACTTCGCCGCCCGGCAGCCCGACGGCACCCGCGTGCCCGTGCGCCACATCTACGACTTCAGCGTCGTCGGCACCACGATCGCCGAGGACCTGAGCGAACAGACGCGCGCCGAAATGGTGGACTTCTACGTCCGCGAGCTGCGGACCGAGACCTGGGTGCGCTCGCTGTCGCCGTGGGACCCCGACGCGAGCTTCAGCGTGCGCCCCGACCACCAGTGGAACGGCGCCTATCCCGCGTGGCCCGCCGACGCGGTGCGCTCGCTGGTCGCGCTCGGCGCGTCCTCCGTGGCCGCCGACTGGCTTCCGGGCCTCGCCCGCTCGGCCAACCAGGGCCCTCCCGGGCAGGGACACTTCACGGAGGAGGCCATGCCCACCGTCGCCGGCGGCGCGCGGAAGGCTCCTCCGCAGCTGCCGTACATCATCGACTGGGCCTGCTCCTCGGCCGGCGCCTACGTCGCCCTGGTGATCGAGTCGTTCTTCGGCGTCGACCCCGAGGTCGGCTCGGATCGGCTGGACACGTCGGGCGCCTGCGTCGCCGAACTCGACCCGAACGCGGTGCTGCGCGGCCTGCGGGTCGGGGATCGCCTGGTCGACGTGCACGCGGACGGCACCGTCACCGACGTGTCATGACGCGACCCTTGCGAAGCGTCCGGATCGAGCGCTCGATGATCCGCGGCGCCGTCGAGGTCGAGGAGACCGAGCGCGGTCTCGTCCCGCACCGGCTTGCGGAGTGGGCCAGGCGGCAGGTGCCGGACCGCTTCATGGTGCAGACGAGCGCGGAGAGCGCCGGCGTCCGGCTGGCGTTGCGCACGGCGGCCGACGTCGTCGAACTCGACGTGCGGGCACGGCGGCTCGCGGCGGACGCCGTCACCCCTCTGCCGCCGAGCGCGTACGAGATCACCGAGGGAGCGCAAGTCGTGGCGTCGGCGGCCGTCCCGGTCGGTTCGCGCTACCTGTTCACCTTCGAGCGGCCGAGCGGCGAGATCGCGCCCGGCCCGGACGGGACGGCGAGGTTCACCGGCCTCGGCACGGGCGCCGAGCGCGACCTGGAGCTGTGGCTGCCGTACCACGACCAGGTGGAGCTGCTGGACCTGCGCGCCGACGCCCCGATCACGCCCGCGCCCGAGCCGGCAGGGCTTCGCTGGCTGCACCACGGCAGCTCGATCAGCCACGGTTACCGGGCCGAGACGACCACCGGCACCTGGCCTGTGGTCGCGGCGCTTCGCGCCGGGGTGAGTCTGACGAACCTCTCGTTCAGCGGCAACGCCATGCTCGATCCGTTCACCGCGCGGACGATCCGCGACAGCCCCGCCGACCTCATCAGCCTCAAGATCGGCATCAACCTCGTCTCCGGTGACGTAATGCGGCTGCGCGTGTTTCGTCCGGCCCTCGAAGGATTCCTCGACACCATCCGCGACGGCCACCCGGACACGCCGGTCGTGCTGGTCTCACCGATCTGGTGCGCGCCCGTCGAGACCTCGGCGGGACCGACCGTCCAGGACCCCGACCGCGTCGAGGAGTGGTCCATCGCGGCGGGCAGCGAGGACGACGTCGAGGCGGGCAAGCTCTCGCTGCGCGTCGTCCGGGCCGCGACCGCCGCGATCGTGGACCGGCGCCGCGACCTCGGCGACCACCGACTGCACTACCAGGACGGACTGTCGCTGTACGGCGAGCGGGACGCCGCGGCCATGCCGCTGCCGGACAACCTGCATCCCGGCCCGGACGTACAGCGCCTGATCGGCGAGCGCTTCGCCGAGCAAGTCCTCGCCGCGTTCACCCCGCGCGGCGAGACACCAGGAGCGGCCCTCGCGGGCGCGCCCCGGATCCTGCAAAGGAGCAGACCATGACCCTCCGATCGATACCGCTGGGCCTCGCCGTCCTCACCGGACTCGCCGCAGCCGCGGTGCCGCTCGCCCCCGCGGTCGCGTCGTCCGGCTCCCGGGTCTCGGCCTCGGTGAACGAGGAACTCACCGAGCGCTTCGGCACCTACGGCGACACGGCGGGCCGCTGGACGGGCGCCGACTCGGCCTACAGCGTTCCGCTGCCCGACGGCACGACGGCGTGGCTGTACTCGGACACGTTCCTCGGCGAGGTCGACGCCGACCACGGCAGGCCGCTCGACTCCCCGTTCGTGCACAACTCGATCATCGTCGACGACGGCGGCGCGCTCACCACGTACACCGGTGGCACCGAGGCGGCGCCCGAGTCGCTGGCGAAGGTCGCCGGCGCCGACGAGACGCAGCGCTGGTACTGGTTCGGCGACGGGACGGTCGAGGGCGACTCCCTGCGCGTGATGCTGCTCGAGTTCGAGAAGACCGGCAGCGGGGTGTTCGACTTCAAGTTCACCGGCAACGCCGTGGCGACCTTCGACACCGACGACATGAGCCTCACCGGGATCACGACGCTGCCCGAGTCGGCGGTGAACTGGGGTTCGGCTGTCTACGAGGACCCCCGCGACGGGTACACCTACGTTTTCGGCGTCGAGGACCTGCAGAGCCAGAAGTTCGCGCACATCGCCCGCGTGCCCAGCGGCTCGCTGACCACGGGCGCCTGGGAGTACCTGGCCGAGGGGCAGTGGCAGGGCGACCCGAGCGCGTCGAGCCGGGTCCTCGAAGGCGTTTCCAACGAGTTCAGCGTCTCCCGCTACCAGGGGAAGTTCACGCTCGTCACCGGCGACGCCACCGAGGCGCTCAGCGCCGAGATCGTGATGTACCGCAGCCCGAACATCGAAGGGCCCTACACGGGCAAGACCGTGCTGTACCAGACGCCCGAGACCAGCGGGAACGTGTTCGCGTACAACGCCAAGGCGCACCCGCAGCTGGGCGACCGCGACCACCTGCTGGTGACCTACAACGTGAACAGCTTCAACACGGATGACCTGTACCAGGAGGTCGACAACTACCGTCCTCGCTACGTCGACGTGCGCGTGAAGATCCGCGACTGCTGATCGCGCGCGTTCGAAGAGCGGTGAGGTGACGCGCCTTCGGCCCGAATCGGGGCCGGGGGCGCGTTTCGGTCTCGTCACATCGGCGGAAGGTGGTGGGCCTCCCACCGCCGCCGATCCGGCCCTCAGGCCCCGACAGCGACTGTGTCGCCATCGGCTTGGACGGCCGACCGCCGGTCGCCGCGCGGGCGCAGGCCGAACCAGACCAGCGCGGCGCCCGTGAGGGTCGCGGCCACGTCGACGCTCAAGGCGAGGTGGATGCCGCCGAGTTCGTCGGTTCGGGTCGCGGCGATCGCCGCGAGGATCGGGATGCCGACGGTGATGGCGACGTTCTGGGTCATCGAGGTGAGGCCGGTGGCGAGACCCTGTTCGCCGTCGGCGAGTCCCGAGGTGCCGGTGACGGTGTAGGCGACGATGGCGGTCACGTGCCCGAAGAACGCGATGAACAGCGCCGGAACCGCCACGGCGAGTCCGACGCGGTCGGTGCCGAGGAAGACCAGGGGCAGTGTGGCCAGACCCTGCACGGCGATTCCGGCGGCGAGAACCCGGCGACTTCCGTGGCGGCCGATGAGACGTCCGGCCATGGGTCCGGCGGCCACGGCCGCCAGCCCCGGTACACCGAAGACGAGGCCGGTGACCAACGGCGAGAAGCCCAGGATCTTCTGCAGGTAGAGCGTCATCAGGAAGATCATGGCGGTGCCCATGCTGAACACCACGAGACCGCCGAGGTTGCCCCACTTCACGGTGGGCCGCCGGAGAATGCGCAGCGGGGCCAGCGGCGCCGGCGAGCGCAGCTCGATCACCCAGAACGCGGCCAGCAGGAGCAGCCCGGCGACGGCGGCGGGAGCGCTCTTCTCGATGATCGCGTACACGACCGCGAGCAGCCCGCCGGTGACGGCGACCGCCCCGGGCAGGTCCAGCCGCACCCGTCCGGTCCGCCGGCTCTCACCGATCAGGATGGGCGTGAGCACCAGGATCGCCACGGTGACCGGGATGTTGATGAGGAAGGCGGCCCGCCAGCTCAGCAGCCCGACGAGTGTGCCGCCGGCGAGGGCCCCGACGGTGAAGCCGCCGGCGAGCAGTGCGCCGT
Organism: Phytomonospora sp. NPDC050363; assembly: GCF_040655735.1. Lineage (NCBI taxonomy): Bacteria > Bacillati > Actinomycetota > Actinomycetes > Micromonosporales > Micromonosporaceae > Phytomonospora > Phytomonospora sp. NPDC050363. The sequence continues at coordinate 24,409 of NZ_JBFAKK010000021.1, read as the reverse complement.
TGAGTCCGAGGACGCGGTCGCGCGTGGCCCCCTCGGTGAAGGTCGTGGTGAGCAGTGACAGGGCGGCGGGGATCGTCATCGCGGTCGCCAGCCCCTGGAGTGCCCGGGCGGTCAGGAGCATTTCGGGGGTGGAGGCGAGGCCGCCGAGCAGTGAGGCCGCGGTGAGCACGGCCATGGCCGTAAGGAAGAGCCGGCGGCGCCCGAACAGGTCCCCGAGGCGTCCGAACAGGAGCGTGAAGCCCGCGGCCGGCAGCGCGAAGGCGGAGGTGATCCACGGAAGTGCGGTGAGCTCCATGCCGACGCCCGCGCCGGCCTCGGGCAGTGCGACGTTGAGGATCGAGAAGTCGACGGAGAGCATGAATCCGGCGCCGAGCAGGACGAGCAGGATCAGCCGCTGCCGGGTGTCGAACCGTGGGGGAGTGGTGGTCATGGGAGGGTTCCTCCGCTTCGGGTGGGCATGGGGCGGCACCGGCCGACGGCGAGGCTGTCGGCCGGGATCGCTTGGGGTCGAGGGTTTCTGTCGCCGGATGGCCGGCGCTCGCACAGCGCGCCGGCCCTCCGGCCCGTGCTCAGGGCACGGTGGGGAGGCCCCGGGCTCTGGACCGCCTGCGCGGGGTCGCGGTGAGAAGTGGTCAGTGCGGTGAGGGACCGCGGACGGTCACGGCCCGGATTCCGGCTCCGGTTCCTCCGCGGAGAGCTTGATCCGGGTCAGGCGCCGGTCCCAGTCGGCCGCGACGGCGGTCATCCACCGGGCCGTCGCGTTCAGCGCGGTCGGCTGCACCGAGTAGCGGATCTCGCGACCGACCCGGCCGCCGGTGACCAGCCCGGCCGAGGCCAGCACGTTGAGATGCTTCACCACGGCCTGGCGCGAGACGGGAAGCCGCTCGGCGAGGATCGTCGCGGTCGCCTCGCCGTGCTCGGCGAGCAGGTCGAGCAGGCGGCGCCGGGTCGGGTCGGCCAGGGCGGTGAGGACGCCGTCGACCGGCTCAACGGAGTCGGGCTGTTCGGTGGTCATGGGCGTCTATTGTTCGGCGCGGTTCTTGAGGGCCCCGAGCTCCAGGGGCCAGCCGCCGCCGTTGTCGCTCAGCGCCCGCCCGCGCAGCTCCGGCGATCCGCTGAGGGAGGCGAAGCCGCTCTCGACCACGTGGAGCCGCGTCCCGGTCCCCTCGGTGCTCAGCGTGAACTCGACGAGGGTGCTGTTGTCGTCGCGGAGTTCCTCGCCGGGGAAGGCGCTCGCCCAGCGGTAGGCGAGATAGGTCGGTGGATCCATCTTCTCGACGCGGACCGGGAACTCGCCGTACTCGGTGTTCTTGGCCAGCATCGTCTCGCCTTCCTTGGCCGCGGTGCCGGGGAGACCGGCCTTGTCGGCGACCCAGAAGCCGGGTTCGGCGACCAGTGTCCAGACCCGTTCGATGGGTGCCTCGATCAGGATGTCGCGCTTGATCTCGTTGTCGTTCACGGGGTGCTCCTTCGTCGTCGGTTCCCAGGTGCAACCCCATAGTTGCACATAGGGAGGCGACGTGCAACTCTTGAGTTGCACCTGGATTCCAGTTGCCGGGCCTCAAGGCGGGTCGGGCCATCGGCCTTGAAACCCAAGGCGATCGGGCGTCCCGGCCTTCATTCGCCCATTCAACTTCCGGTCCGCGCCGGGAAGGATCTCCCCATGGAGTACACCCGCCTCGGCCGCAGCGGCCTGAACGTCTCACGGATCTGCCTGGGAATGATGAGCTTCGGCGCCGCCGTCGCGCGCGACTGGATCCTCGACGAGGAGGCCGCGCGTCCGCTCGTCCGCCGCGCCGTCGAGGGCGGCGTGACGTTCTTCGACACCGCCGACATGTACTCCGGCGGCGTGAGCGAGCGCGTGACCGGCAGGTTGTTGCGCGAGTTCTTCCCGCGCCGCGACGACTATGTGCTGGCCACCAAGGTGTACTACCCGACCGGCGAGGGCCCCAACGACAAGGGCCTGTCGCGCAAGCACGTCCTGGCGGCGATCGACGCGTCCCTCGACCGTCTCGGCGTCGACCACGTCGACCTCTACCAGATCCACCGCTGGGATCCCGAGACTCCGATCGAGGAGACGATGACGGCGCTGCACGAGGTGGTGCGCTCGGGCCGCGCGCGCTACATCGGGGCGTCGAGCATGTTCGCCTGGCAGTTCGCCAAGGCGCAGCACGTCGCCGAGCGGCTCGGGCTGACCGCGTTCACCTCGATGCAGAACCACTACAACCTCGTCTACCGCGAGGAGGAGCGCGAGATGATCCCGCTGTGCGTCGACCAGGGCGTCGGGCTCGTCCCCTGGAGCCCGCTGGCTCGCGGGTTGCTGGCAGGCAGTCGTGAGCGCGGCGGTGTTCGCCGCACGGTCCGCGCCGGCGGCGACCCGATCGCCGACGCGATGTACGACGACGGCGACTTCGACGTGGTCGACGCCGTCAGGGCGGTGGCGGAGCGCCGCGAGCTGCCGATGGCGAGGATCGCCCTGGCGTGGCTGCTCTCCCGTCGCGGTCTGACCGCGCCGATCGTCGGCGCGACACGGATCGGCCACGTCGAGGACGCGCTGGCGGCCGTGGACGTACGGCTCTCGGCCGAGGAAGCGGCCGCGCTGGAGGCGCCGTACCGTCCGCACGCGGTGGCCGGCCACATGTGAGGACCGGCGGTCAGTGCACGGCGCGAACCGGCAGCTCCCGGGCGGGAACCGGTTCGGAGACGACGATCGAGGTCGTCGTCTGCCCGAACAGCAGGAAGCGGTCGAGCACCTCCTCCAGCAGCTCGATCGAGGCGGCGTGCACCTTCGCCAGGAAGCAGTCCTCGCCGGTGATCCGGTAGCACTCCGAGACCTGCGGATTGTCCCGCGCCTCCTGCGCGATCTTCGGCAGCTGCCCGGGGCCGGGCTTGATGCGCACGAAGGCGGTCACCGGCATACCGAGCGCTGCGGGGTCGACGAGCATGCGGAAGCCCTCGATGATCCCGGCGCGCTCCAGGCGCTGGACGCGCTCGGTCACCGCCGGGGCCGACATCGAAACGCGGCGGGCGAGTTCGGACATGGTCAGCCGCGGATCCCGGTGCAGCTCGGTCAGCAGCCGCTCGTTGACCTCGTCGAGGAGTTCGTGCCGGCCGTTGAAGGCGTTTCGGCTGTTCTGCCTTGAATTCACAGGCAACTGGACTCGCCTTCCTTCAGGTGGCCATTGGGTCGACGGGCTGGAGCTTGAAAGATACTGCTCATGACGCGAGCCGTGCCGATCGGCCACCGATCCGCTCTCGACAAGGTGCCCGTCGCCGCGTTCGTCGCGACGAGCGCCGTCTTCCACTACCTCGGGCCGGCGCTGGCCGTGCTCCTGTTCGCCGAACTGCCCGAGCACGGGGTGGCCTGGCTGCGGATCGCCGGCGCCGCCCTGGTCTTCGCGGTCTGGCGCAGGCCGTGGCGGATGCGCCCGACGGCCGGGGAACGGTGGACTCTCATCGGCCTGGGCGCGGTGCTGGCCGCCATGAACGTGGCGTTCTACCTCGCCGTCGCGCGCCTGCCGCTGTCCACTGTGGGCGCCGTCGAGTTCCTCGGCATCCTCGCGCTCGCGGCCGTCGGGCTGCGCACTCGGCGCAACGCGCTGGCCTTCGCCTGCGCGGCGGTCGGAGTACTGGTCCTCGCCGACATCCGCGTCGTCGGTGAACCTCTCGGCTTCGTCTTCGCCGTGGCCAACTGCGGTCTGTTCGTGCTCTACGTGATGCTCGGCCACCGCGCGGCGCGCCTGTCGGGGGCCGGCGGGATCGACACACTCGCCGCGTCCATGGCCGTCGCCGCGCTGATCGTCACGCCCTTCGGGATCGGGGCCGCGTCGGCGGCCTTCACCGATCCCGTCCTGCTGCTCACCGGTTTCGCCGTCGCCGTGTGCTCCTCGGTGATTCCCTACGTGGCCGACCAGCTCGTCATGGCGCGCGTTCGCCGCTCCACCTTCGCGCTGCTGCTGTGCCTGCTGCCGGCGAGCGCCACGGTCGTCGGCGCGCTGGTGCTGGCGCAGCTGCCGACGGTCCAGGATCTCGCGGGTGTGGCGCTGGTCGTCGCCGGTGTCGCGGTCCACCGTCAGAGTGACGCCTGAACACGGCCCGGGCGCCGGCGAGCTCCGCACCCGCCGTTTCGCGCTCGCCGCGTCCGGTGAAATCCGCACCGTCCGTTCACGGCCCGGTCCCTTGACAGGAACTAGAAAGATGCTCTAGAAAATTGGGTGGGGACAGGTATCAGTCATGCCTTTCGCGGCAAAAGACGCGAGAGCGGATCACGTGGACAGGGGCTCGCATGGCCGCGACAGGGCCGCTCGGGGGATGGCACGAACAGCTCTTCTTCGTCCTGATGGTGCTGGAGGACATGGAACTGCGGGATACCGGCTTCCCCTTCGATTACTCCCGTGAGTCCCTCGCCGAGCTGGAGAAGCACCTCGTCGGCGCCCTCGGCGACGCCGGGCAGCTCTCCCTGACCCGGCACCGAGCCCTCGTCGAGGGAACGGTCGCCTACCTGGGCGAGGCCCTGATGCGTGTCGCCGGTGGCGCCTGGGCGTGGTCGGAGACCCCTGTCGAAGGCTTCCCCGGTGGTGCCCCGATCGTCACGGCGGACCCGGCCCTCGGCCTCGAACCGGTCACGCCGGTGCTGTTGCTGCGTCGGGCATTCGAGGTCCGCGACGCCGCTCGCTTCACCGAGGCCCACGACCGCCTGCTTGGCGCCGTCGAGGAGAAGAAGCGCGCCGACCCGTCATGGCGTCCGGCCAAGGAGCCCACCGACGCCGACCAGCCCGACCCGGATTCCGCGCCGCTCGCCCGCTGGCTCGCCGACCGCGCCGCCGCCTTCGGCGACTGGACGGCCGCCTACTCCCCGGACGGGAACTGGGACTTCTCACCCGACTCGCTGACGCGCCTGCAGGAGCTGGTGCGCCGCGAGACCCCCACGAAGGAAGAACTCAAGGACCCGGCCAACCGCGTGTTCCGGGACGGGGCCGCCTGGTACCTCGGCGAGGTCCTGCGCCGCAACGTCGGCGGGCGCTGGAACCTCAACCCCGACCTGGGCGGCGACGACCAGCCATACCTGGAGGCCCTCGGGCCGGCGCGTCACAAGTCGCTGCCCGTGGTCGCTCTCCGCATCTCGCTTCGGCGCGACGGATACCTCAGGCAGCACCTCGACGACCTCACGCGTTGACGCACGACCCATCTGGAAGGCAGACATGAACAGGCATCTGCAACGGCTTTCCGCGACCGCCCTGACGCTTCTCCTGCTGCTGGCCTCGATCGCCTACGTCGTCGTCCCGACGCCGGCGCAGGCCGAACCGGCGCCGACCGGTCCCTACCGGATCGGCACGGGCTTCACACCTCCCGCGAACCAGGTTCCGGACGAGTTCGAGGTGCTCTCCGCCGGATTCTGGCCCAACGAGCTCACCTGGAACAAGGACACCGAGGAGATCAGCTGGGGCACCTTGGTCTACGACTGGGACGAGATCGAGTTCATCTTTCAGCTCATGTCGGCTCAGCCGGCCAACGACTACCTGGTGGGGACCATCGAGCACGTGCTCACCCGCTGGTACAAGTGGCAGGTGATACCCAAGAACGCGGCCGCCTGGGCGGGCATGTCCGCCGGCGCCAGGGCGAAGAAGTGGCGCGGCTGGCTGAACAACTACGCGAGCAACACGTCCAACGCGTATCAGGGCACCGGTTTCGAGATCCTCGTCGGTGAGAAGCAGGGCTACAAAGCGCAGGGCTTCGAGCACGATACGAAAGTGAGCGGCGACAACAAGGTGCGCCCCGACTGGGGGCTGCGCACCGGTGCCGAGAACTACTCCCATCTGGTCGAGGCCAAGTCCGGCAATTGGGACATCGACGAGATCAGGTCCCGCTACGAGCTCGCCGTCGAAACCGGCGCGACGAAACTCGACGTGTACTTCCTGAAACCCCCGACCCAGAAGGGGATCACCGGCCTGGAAGAACTCGCCGCCGAGTACCCGGGCATCGAGTCCAGGTTCTTCGTCTACCCTGCCACCCCCAAGAGGGTCGTCAACCCCAACACTTACAAGGACCCGCCGGACGAATCCGGGAGCGGAGCCGCGCCTCCGAGCGGCCCCGGCCCCACCTCGCCCCCGGGCTCGCTCGTGGCAGGTGGTCAAAACGGCGCGGACAGCCCTTCGACGGACGCCTTCTCGAACTCTCCCGACTCTCCCGAAGAGGCCGCCGAGGCCCAGGAGATGACCGAGCAACTCGCCCGCGACAACGGCTACGCCAGCCCCGAGGACGCCGAGATGACGACCGACCAGCTCGGCGGCGTCGACTTCTCCACCCTGGAACTGCGCTATGTCTCCGACACCTACGACGGCGGCGTGGGCGCCGGCGTCGACTACGCCTACTCGGTGGACGCCGCCGAGGGCGTCGAGACCGCCTACGGAGGCCGCGAGAGCGCCCAGCTGGCCGCCGACGCCTTCTTCACCTGGCTGGCCCTGCCCACCGACACCTTCTGGGTGAATCTCAACCCCGACGAGCCCGACCGCATCATCGACAAGGAGTTCGGCACCACCGACGCCGGCCGGGTGCTCCTCGAAGCCGACCTCGGCATGAAGAAGATCGTCGCCGACTTCATCCATCCCGACACCGAGACCGGCGCGGAGTACTGGGAGAGGCTGCGCGGAGAGACCAAGTGCATCTCGATGCGGCAGTGGATCGTTCCCAAGACCGCTGTCGTCAAGGACGGCGGCGACGAGCTGTTCATCCTCGACGCTCCGCTGGAGGTCAAGATGGAGGGCGAGTACCTCGAATCCAAGGGCGTCGGAGGCACCGCGGGCTGCTCGGGCCAGGCCACCGCCGACACCGAGTTCAACGAGGACGTCTACGCCGACATGATCCTGCCCAAGGTCGAGAAGGCGGTCAACACCGCGCCCGAGTTCGCCGACCTGCGGCGGGTGTACGCCAGCCGCGTCGCCGCCGAGTGGTACCGGCTGCGCAGTGAGACGAAGACGACCGCCTACAGCGACATCATCGGCTCCGGCGACGTCAGCGCCTGGCCCGCCAGGAAGGACTGGGACCCGAAGGACGTGTTCGACGCCTACGTCGAGTCCTACGAGAACGGCGAGTTCAACGTCGAGCGCCGGACCCGGCAGGGCGACTACATCGTGACCACCACCTACATCTACGGCGGGGTCACGTTCTTCGACGTGCCGAGCCGCTCGGTCGACGAGGGACGGTTCGCCGCCGAGCACCCGAACCTGGGCACCGCCGTCGGTGAGTCCATGCTCTCGCCCACCGTCGAGGACGGTGCCGCCGAGGTGTGGCTCGGCGGGCGGTCGACCGAGCGTCCTTTGTGGGACCCACTGCCGATGCCGGCCTCCCCGCTGGGCAACCCGTTCTTCTGGGCACTGTCGACCCTGCCGGTGGCCGCGTGGCTCGCCGTCGGAGTGTTCCTGTGGCGCCGGCCGGCACGCCCGGTGCAGGCTCCGTACGCGGGTGTGACCGGACCGGTGACGCGATGAGCGCCGCCGTCCCGTTCGGGCCACCGCCGCCGCAGCGGCCGCGCGGTGTGTTCGCCGCCGCCTACCTGCTGGCGGGTTCGGGGGCGTTCTGGCTCGCCGCCGCCATCGCGACGCTGTTCGCCATACCCCAGTACGAGCGCCACCACAGCGACCTCGCCCAAGACCCGAGCGCGGGCGTCGGGGTCACCCTGCTTCTCATCCTGTTCGCCACCGGTGCGTTCGCCGCCGCCGGGACGGCCGTCCTGCTGGCCGTGTTCGACGCCAAGGGACGCCCGGCGGCCCGCGTGATGACGTGGATCCTCGGCGGGCTCGCGGTGGGCGTCGCGCTCGCCTTGCTGCTGCTCGACCCGTTCACCGCGACGGCCTGGCATCGCGGCCTCATGATCGGCGCATCGGTGCTCACCCTGGTGTCGACGAGCGTGGTGATCGTCCTACTGGGGTCGCGCTCGTCGGGCGGGTACTTCCGGGGGGTCCGCTGGGCCAGGATGGCGGCGGCGCGGGCCGCCTACGCGGCCCGGTACCGGCCGGTGCCCCAGTACCCACAGGCACCGCCGGGATGGACGGTCCACAACCCGCCACCGGCACCGCCCGTGAACCTGCCGCAGCCGTTCGCCCCCCGTCCGCCCGGGCCCCCGCACCGTCCGCCGAGCGGTCCTCCGCCGACGGAATCCGGATGGGGGCGGCCGGGGTAGGCGCACGGCGGAGCGGTTTCGTCAATGTGCGGCCGGAGAAGGGGCCGGCTCAGTCGAGGTGACCGCTGAAGTAGGTCGTCGCGCGGGACGGGCCGTCGAGACGGATCCGCACACGGAGTGCCGAGCCGGGCGGCGGGGCGACGCAGGTGAAGGACCCGGTCTTCGACGCGCCCGGTGTGAGCGAGCCGGTCATGGTCGGCCGCAGGCCCTCCTGCTCGACCACCTGGTCGGCCGTGCCGTCGTCGAGCAGGCAGTCGAGGTGCGTCGCCGCGAGATCCTCGATGGCGACGGTGGAGCCGTTGTGGACGGTGGCCTCGAAGCGGACGTACCCGCGAATGCGAATGCCCGGTCGTCAGCTTAGGCGCGGGACGGCCCTCCCCGCTGTCCCGCCGACGTCCACTTCGGCCACCGAACGCGGCGACCCGCCCGTCGCCGAAACAAACTGAAGAAAATCGTTGTGCAGGAGCCGTGTTTCGTAGAAAATCTTCATGCATGAGAGCGTTGCGGTTCCTTGCCATTCTCACCGCCCTGGTACTGGCCGCCTCCGGCACCTTCGTCCTGTCGCCGGGGCACGACAGCGCCGCCGCGGCCGACTGCGTCCCCAACCCGGCCACGCCCAAGCGGCAGCTGCGCGCCATGTGGATCTCCAGCGTCGCCAACATCGACTGGCCCAGCGAGCAGGGCCTGACCGTCGCCGAACAGCAGGCGGAGTACCGCGCTCGCCTCGACCAGGCCGTCTCGCGCCGCCTGAACGCGGTGGTCGTCCAGATCAGGCCGACCGCCGACGCGCTGTGGCCCTCACCCCACGAGCCCTGGTCACAGTGGCTGACCGGCACCCAGGGCAAGAATCCCGGCTACGACCCGCTGGCGTTCCTCGTCGCCGAGGCCCACGCCCGCGACCTTGAGTTCCACGCCTGGTTCAACCCCTACCGGGTGGCCATGCACGACGATCCGTCCAAACTGGTCGCCGCCCATCCCGCCCGGCAGCACCCGGACTGGACCTTCGCCTACGGCGGCAAGCTCTACTACAACCCGGGCATTCCCGAGGTCCGCGCGTTCGTACAGACGGCGATGATGGACGCGGTCACCCGCTACGACATCGACGGCGTTCACTGGGACGACTACTTCTACCCCTACCCGGTCAGCGGCGTGCAGATCCCCGACCAGCAGACCTTCCAGCGCTACGGCGCCGGCTTCGGCAACATCCAGGACTGGCGGCGCAACAACGTCAACCTCCTGGTCCAGGAGATGCGGCAGAAGGTCCAGGCCGTCAAGCCGCACGTCAAGTTCGGCGTCAGCCCCTTCGGTATCTGGCGCAACCAGTCGACCGACGCCCTGGGCTCCAAGACCACCGGTCTCCAGTCCTACGACGCCATCTACGCCGACTCGCGGCGATGGGTCAAGCAGAACTGGATCGACTACATCACCCCGCAGATCTACTGGCACATCGGCTACAGCGCCGCCGACTACGGCGTGCTCGTGGCCTGGTGGTCCAGTGTGGTCCAGGGAACCCAGGTGCAGCTCTTCGTCGGGCAGGGCGTCTACAAGCTCGGCGCATCCGGTCAGCCCGCCGAGTGGCAGGACCCCAACGAGCTGAGCGACCATCTGCGGCTCAACCGCACCCATCCGCAGGTGCTCGGCGACATCCACTTCAGCGCCAAGGATCTCAAGGCCGACCGCCTCGGCGGGGTCGGCGTCATGGCGGCCGAGCACTACAGCCGGCCGGCGATCGTGCCGGTCGCCGCGCACCTCGGCGGCGCCGCGCCTCCCACGCCGTCGCTCACGTCGGCGGTGCGAGGCACTTCGGGCGTGACGCTGAGCTGGCGGGCCGCCTCCGGGGCGAGCCCGACCTCCTACGCCGTCTACCGGGTCGCCGGCTCGGGCCCGGCCGGCGCCTGCGACTTCGCCGACGCCGGCAACCTCCTCGCCACCGTGCGCGCGGCGGGGACAACGGGTTCCTATGTGGACAAGACCGCCGCGGCGACCGCGACGTACACCTACTACGTGACGGCGCTCGACCGGCTGCACCACGAGAGCGCCGTCGGTGCCGGCGCGACGGTCCCCGGGAGCGGCACCCCGGCGAGCGTCATCGTCGACAACGCCACCTCGGGCGCGTTCAGCGCCGGCGCCAACTGGGGAGCGTCGTCGTGGAGCGCCCAGAAGTACGGCGCCGACTACCGCTACGCCTCGCCCTACACCGGCGGCAGCGACGTCGCCTGGTTCCGGGCCGGCCTGTCCGCGACGGGCTCCTACCGCGTCGAGGTCTGGTACCCGGCCGACGCGGGCTACAACAGCGCCACCCCCTTCATCGTCGCCACCAGCACCGGCAACCAGTCGGTCACCGTCGACCAGCGCGTCAACGGCGGCCGGTGGCTGACCCTGGGCACCTTCACCCTCAACGCCGGTGACCGCAACATCGTCGGCGTCAGCCGGTGGACGTCCACCACCGGTTACGTCGTCGCCGACGCAGTCCGCCTCACCCGCGTCTGAGACGGCCCTCGCAGTTCCCACCCCCCCTCAAGGAGACCGGATGTCCCCCCAGCCCATCTCTCGCCGCAACCTTTTACGCGGTGCCGTCGTGCTCGGCGCCGCCGGCGCCGGGCTCCTCCCGGCCGCGTCCGCCTTCGCGGCCGTACCCAAGATCTACATCGACCCCGGCCACGGCGGTTCCGACCCCGGCGCGATCGGCAACGGCCTGCAGGAGAAGGCGCTCACCCTCGCCATCTCGCTGCAGACGCGCGACATCCTGAAGGCGAACTGGAGCGTCGACGTGCGGATGTCGCGCACCACCGACGCCACCGTCAGCCTCAGCGGCCGCACCAGCGACGCCAACGCCTGGGGCGCCGACATCTTCGTCAGCATCCACATCAACTCCGGCGGCGGCACCGGTTTCGAGAGCTACCGGTACACCTCGGCCAGCGCCGGCAGCGTCCGCCTCCAGGACAACCTGCACACGAAGATCCTGGCGGCCACACGCGCCGTCGCCGGCGTCACCGACCGCGGCAAGAAGGCCGCGAACTTCCACGTCCTGCGCGAGACCACGATGCCGGCCGTGCTGACCGAGAACCTGTTCATCGACACCGCCTACGACGCCGGCCTGCTCAAGCGCGCCGACTTCATCACCGCCACCGCCAACGGACACGCACAGGGGATCGCCGCCTACTTCGGGCTCGGCGGAGGCGGCGGCGGGAGCTTCTCCACCATCGTCGACAACGCGAGCAGCCGCTTCACCGGCAGCACCGGCTGGGCGGCGTCGACGTGGAGCGCGCAGAAGTACGACGGCGACTACCGCTACGCCACGCCGAACACGACCACCAGCGACGCAGCCTGGTACAAGGTCGCCGTGCCGAGCGCCGGGAACTACTTCGTCGACGTCTGGCACCCCTCCGACGCCGGCTACAACAACGCCACCCCGTACATCGTCGCCACCTCGGGCGGAAACCAGTCCGTCGTCGTCGATCAGCGCACCGGCGGCGGCGCCTGGCGCAACCTCGGTTCGTTCCACCTCAACGCCGGCGACTACAACGCCGTCGGGATCAGCCGCTGGACCACCGGCACCGGCTACGTCGTCGCCGACGCGGTGCGCATCCGCAAGTAGGAGTGTGAGTGAGGCCGCCGCCGTGCGAGATCGGCGGAGGCACAGGGGATCCGGCCGCGGGGCCGGATCCCCGGTGTCCCGACGGGGCCGCCGCGCGGTGTCGCCGAAGACATCATGGTCAGATCTGGTCTCTTCGTCTTCGAGGTCGCCGTGACGAACGCTCGCCTAGCCCCGGCGATAGCCGTGATCGGCTGCGGCCCGGGCGGAACGTCCCTTGTGGAGCGCCTGTGCGCGAACGCGGCCGTTCTCCTGGCCGGCCGCCGACTGCGCGTCCACGTCGTCGATCCCTACCCCGCGGGCGCCGGGCGAGTGTGGCGTACCGGCCAGTCGCCACTGCTGTGGACGAACTCCTTCGCCGCCGACATCACCGTCTTCCCCGACGCGTCGAGCACCTGCGCGGGCCCGGTGCGGCCGGGTCCGAGCCTGTGGGAATGGGCGGCCGAGGCGCGTGAGAGGCCGCTTCCGGACGAGCTCGTCGCCTGCGCGGAGGAGCTGGAACGACTGGAACCGCTGGGTTTCGCCGGCCGGCGGCTGCTCGGCGCGTACCTGACGTGGGCCTTTCGCGCGATCGCCGAGGCCGCCTCGCCCGGCGTCGAGGTGATCGTGCACAAGACTTCGGCCGTCGACCTCACCGACGTTCCCGGCGGCCAGTCGGTCCGGCTCGCGAACGGGCGCAGGCTCCGCGTCGACGCCGTCGTGCTCACCCAGGGCCACCTCGATGTCCGCCCCGGCGAGGAAGAGCGGCGCCTGGCCGCGCATGCGGTAGCCAGCGGGCTCACCTATGTTCCCCGCGCGAACGAGCACGACGTCGAGGGCCTGAAACCGGGGGAGGAGGTCATCGCGCGCGGCATGGGCCTGGCGTTCATCGACCTCGTCACCCGCCTGACCCTCGGTCGCGGCGGAGGCTACGTGCGCGACGGGCACCTGCGCTATGTCGCGTCGGGCCGCGAACCCTTGCTGCTGGCCGGTTCCCGGCGAGGAGTGCCCTACCGGGCGAAGATCGACTACCGGGTGCCGTTGGAGCCGCCGAGGATCGGACGCTTCCTGCGCCCCGAGAAGCTGCCCGAGCGGGAGCTGGAAGTCGACCGCGACCTGCGTCCGCTGATCGCCGCGGAGATGGCGTGGGCCCATTACCGCAGGTTGTTCACCGCGCATCCGGAGCGGGTCGCCGGCGGATGGGACGCCTTCGCGACGGAGTTCGACGCCCTCGCCGAACAGTTCACCGAGGTGGGCCTGCTGGCGCCGGTCCTCGCCCCGCTGGTCGGCGCGTGCGTCCCGGATCCCGTCGACCGCTTCGATCCGGTGCCGCTCGACCGCCCCCTGGACGGCCGGCGGTTCAGCGACGCCGAAGCGTTGCAGGAAGCCGTGCGGGAGCACATCGCGGGTGATGTCGCGCGCCGGGGAGACCCGGGGTTCAGTCCCGACGCGGCGGCGCAGGCCGCGCTGTCGGCGGCGTACGCGGTCGTCGGCGGGATGATCGGCCGGCTGTCGCATCGGTCGAGGTGCGTGGAGCTGCCGGAACTGCACGGCCACTTCAGCTACCTGTCCAGCGGACCGCCTCGCGAGAGGCTCCAACAGCTGGTGGCGCTGTCGAGGGCGGGGATCGTGCGGTTCCTGGGCCCCGAGCTGTCCGTCGACAGCGACGCCGAGGGCTTCCGTGCGTGGAGCCCGGCGGTTCGGGAAAGGGCGCGGTCGAGGGGCTTGGTGGAGACGCGCATGCCGACATCCTCGCCTTCGCGAGCGCTGGACGCCCTGGTGCGCAGCCTTTACGAGCGGGGCGAACTCGCCGAGGCGCTGCCGGGTGGGAGGCCGTCGGGGCTGGTGCGGACCGTCCCCGGAGAGCAGCGGCTCGTCTCGGCGGACGGGACGCCGCACCCCGCGAGGTATGCGGTGGGACCCGGCGTGGACGGGGGAGTCGCCGTGCACGGGTTCGCCAGGCCGGGCGTCGACGCGCACCTGTTCCGGGTGGGGGACGCGGTGGCGCGGACGGTGCTGGCGGCGTTGTGAGGGAGGCTATTCGCGGCCGATCCAGGTGGCGACGCACGCCTCGTTGCCCTCGGGGTCGGCGAGGACCCACCACTTCGGCGCGTGCTCGTCGGTGACCAGCCGGCCGCCGGCCGCGAGGGCCGCGGCGATCCGGTCGGCGGCCCGGTCGTGCGGGACGGCGAGATCCAGGTGGACGCGGTTGCGCTGCGGGCGCGGGGCGTCCATGCGCTGGAAGGAGAAGCCCGGGGCACGGCCCGCGGGGTCGGCGAGGTAGTCGTCGCCGATGCGCCGATAGCCCAGCACCGCTTCCCAGAACGGGAGCACGTCGGCGATGACGAGCGCGTCGATGGCGACGTTGAGGAGTTGCACCTCAGCGGGTTCGGCGGGCAGGCCCAGTCGCGCCGCCACCGCCGAGATCCGGCGGGCGAGCGCGACATCGCGGACCAGGAGGGAAACGGTGACGCCGGTGGGCCGCAGGTCGAGCCTGAGGTGTTCCTCGGCGGAGCCGGCGAGCCGGGCGACCTCGTCGGCGAACGCGGCGCCCGCCGCGAGTGAAGAGGTGCGAAAGCGCGCCGAGACGAGGTGGTAGAGACAGCGCCAGTCGTCGACGCCGTCGGCCTCGTGGAACCGCCCGGCGGAGATGCGTTCGGTCATGGGGCAAGTTAGCACCGGGGAGTCGGCCTCGCTCGCTCGATCATCGGTTCGGAGCGCCCCAAGGAACGCCACCCCTCACCCCACCGTCACCGATCGCAGCGTGCCGTCGTAGACGATGGCCTCCCCGTCGCGGTGGCCGAGGACGCGGCCGCCGCTCCAGCTTCGGGAGGCGCCGGTCTCCAGGTCCACCACGAGCGTCCACGGTGGAGCGTCGGCGAGGACGCCGACGCGGCCGTCGAGGATGAGAACGCCGCCGCCGGCGAAGGTGCCGTGGTGGGTGAAGTCGTCCCATCCGGTGCTCCGCAGGGCCATCCGCCAGCGCTCGGTGCCGGAGGCCAGATCGTGGGCGCGCAGTTCGTTTCCGTGGCGGGCCACGGCGACGCCGGAGGGCAGGTACAGGACATCGTCGCCGGCCAGTGGATCGGAGGTGGTGCCGTCGGCGAGGTCGAGAAGGGCGGTGGCGTCGCGGTCGCAGGCGAGGACGAGCCCGTCGTGGGCGAGCACACCGTCGCCGAAGGCGTTCGTGCAGAGGGAGTACCCCTCGCTGACCCACCGTTCGGCGCCGGTCGCCGGGTTGAGCGCGGTGACGGCCGCGCCGTCCGAGTGCAGCACCTCGTCACCGACGACGTGGTGGCCCCAGAGGTGCTCGGCGTCGGTCCGCCAGGAGCCGACGGTCCGGCCGTCGCGCAGGCCGACAGTGCGCAGCGTGCCCTCTGACGGTCCGGCGTCGGTGGAGAAGTCGGCGAGGAGGAACACGCCGGCGGTGGGGTCGGGCCGTGTGCCGCTCCAGTCGAAGCCGACGGATGTGCGGTGCTGCCACTCCAGGAGCCCTGACGGCGTGATGACGGTCGCGGTGGGCGCCTCGGCACGCCGCCACAGTTCCCGGCCGTCGGCGAGGTCGAATCCGGTCACCTCGCACGCCGAGGTGCCGCAGTCGACCTCCACGAGCGCCGCGCCCGTCACGAAGCCGTAGAAGAAGCCCTCGCCGACGCGTGGGTTCTTCTCCCCGCCGGCGAGCAGCTCGCCGTCGGCGAGGCCGCGCAGTTCCCAGCGCGGTGGGTCGCCGGGAGCGTCGGCGGAGGGACGCAGGACGAACGTGGACCCGGCGATGACGGCGGTGTTCGCGTCGGGAAGGTGGGCGCCGGTGCGTTCGGTGAATGGGTGCCGCCACAGGAGCGCACCGGTGGCGCGGTCGTGTCCCGACAGGCCCCTCCGCGCGGTCACCAGCACCACCTCCTCGCCGACCGCGGCGTGCAGCGCTTCGCCGAGATCCGCGGCGGGCACCGGCCAGGTCGGCGGTGGTTCGACGAGGGTCGCCGTCGGCGGTTCCAAGGATGGTGTGGCCACGACGAGCACGACGGTGGCGACGGCGAGTGTGAGAACGATTGCGGAGACGAGCCGCCGGGGGGCACGGCGTGCGGGTTCGGGCGTGGGCGGTTCGGGCTGATCGAGATCGATGTGAATCTCGCGCATGCCCAATGGTAGGAAAATCCCGGCCCGCCGTGGGGGCACGTGAGGCGGGGCCGACGCGTGCCGGCAGTTCGATCGAGTGCGGGTCGTGCGCTCCGGCGCAGGTCGGGCCTCCGGACAGGCCGGCCGTCCCGATCCGCTTCTGCCACTGTGGACGATCGCCGCGCCTTCGGCCCGCGGGCGCACGGCGAATCCGCCGGGCCGCGACGTCCGCTGTGGACACCGATGTCAGTGGACTTTTCTTCGCGCAGTGCTGGACCCTGGGCAGCTCTGCCCCTACGATTAGGAAACCTTCAAGCAAGTTCCGGCACAGAAGGAGAATCCATGTCGATCCAACGAGGAGTGCGCACCGCATTAGCCGCGGTCGCCGGCCTGACCATGGCCGTCGCGCTCACCTTCGCCAACGCGAGCCCCGCCTCGGCGCACGGCTACACCAACGGCCCGGTCAGCCGGCAGATGCAGTGCTCGACCGGCGCGGTCACCAACTGCGGCCCGATCCAGTACGAGCCGCAGAGCGTCGAGGGCCTCAAGGGCTTCCCGGCGGCAGGCCCGGCCGACGGCCAGATCTGCGCCGGCGGCAACAGCGGTTTCGCGCCGCTGGACAACCCGCGAGGCGGCGCGTGGCCCGCGCAGACCGTGCAGGCCGGCCAGCAGTACACCTTCAGCTGGAAGATCACCGCCGCGCACCGCACCACGAAGTTCGAATACTTCATCACCAACAGCAGCTACAACCCGCTGAACCCGGTGACCAGGGCGACGCTCGAGCCGACGCCCTTCGTCACCGTCAACTACGGCGGCGCGCAGCCGCCGTTCAGCTACAGCCACACCGGCACGCTGCCCACCGGCAAGACCGGCAGGCACCTCATCGTCGCCGTGTGGACCGTCCACGACACCGCCAACGCCTTCTACGCCTGCTCCGACGTGGTCTTCGGCAGCAGCCCCGGTGACCCCGGTCCCGGCGACCCGGACCCCGGCACCTGTGCCGGGCTCCCCGCGTGGAACTCGGGCTCCGCCTACAACGGCGGAGCCGAGGTCGGCCACGGCGGCAGCAAGTGGAGCGCCAGGTGGTGGACGCAGGGCGAGGAGCCCGGCACCACCGGCCAGTGGGGCGTCTGGCAGCAACTGGGCGCCTGTTGACCCTGAGTCGACGATGAGGGCGGTGTCCGGGCTTCCGGGCACCGCCCTCAGTCCGTTGCGGACTGTCGGCTCACTCCGCCCGCAGCGTGGTCGCCTCGACGCCCCAGCCGAGCGGACGCACCGCCTCGACGCGCCAGCCCGCCGCCGTGGCGAGCCGCGCCACGGCCCGCCCGTCGCGCGGGGGCCGGGAGGTGGCGGCCAGTCCGAGCAGGGCGGTCTCCGCGGCGCCGGGGCCGAGGGCGTCGGGCCGCGACGAGTCCACCAGGACCGCCAGCGGCGCCGCACTCCTCAACTCGGTGAGCAGGTCGGCGATCTCGCCGTCGGTGCGGTGGCCGAGTGCCAGCACCGCCACGGCGACGTCGGCCGGCGGCGGGGAAGCCGCCCAGACGACGGCGCCGGGATCGGCGCAGGCAGCGCGCAGGACCGTCGAGGGCACGTCCGCCTCCACGACCGTGATCGCCGGCGTGTGCCCGGCTTCGGTCAGGGCCTCGACAACGGCCACCGAACCGGGGCCGGTCACGATCGCGCGCCTCACCTGTCCCCACAGCGGATCGGCGCACAGTCCGCCGAGGTTGAAGGCGAGGGACTCCGCCGACTCCATCAGCTCGGCGTAGGTCTCGGCGTCCTCCTCGGCGCGGGCCCGCAAGGTCCCGCCCGTGCGGACCTGCCACGCCGGGATGTCGGCGGTGAGCGCGGGCGCGAGTTCGGTGAGCGCGAGCAGCAGGTCGGCGTGGTGCCCCTCGAACTCCTCGCGCAGGTGCTCGTCGTCGATGAGCCTTTCTCCGAACGGGCCCAGGCCCAGGCCGTCCTCGCCGCCGGCGAGGACCCCGTGTCCCAGCAGGGGGTCCAGCATGAGCCGCAGCCGGTCGGCGGGCACGCCGGTCTTCGCGGCGAGGGCCGCCAGGCCGATCGTCCCGGCGTCGGCGACGGTGTCGACCACGCCCATCGTCAGCGCGGCGCGCGTCACCAGCCACGGCAGGGGAGAGGCGACGGCCGATGGTGCGGCCGGGGCGTCTGCCGGCGCGGGACTCGCCTGTCCACGGGCTTCGGCGTGCCAGTACCCGGTCACGTTGACATGCGACTTCGGCAGTCCTCGTTCGCGCTTGAGGAAGCGGCGCACCGGGATCAGTGAGCGGCTCTCCCCGGCGCACCAGACGTACCCGTTCCCGGTGTCGGGCACGACGTCGCGGATGAGGGCTTCCACCGCCGAGGGGTCGGCCGGATCGGCGTGGACCCAGCGGATCGTGTCGCCCTCGCGCAGGACGAGCTCGTCCTGCACGGCGCCCGGGTCGGCGATCAGCGCGATCCGCGCCGGCACGTCGATCGGGCGCTCGTCGAGGAAGCGGCCGATCGCGGGGAGCGCGGTCTCGTCACCGGCGAGCACGATCCAGTCGAGGTCACCGGGCAGGACGGTCGAGGACTTCGGGCCGACGATGTGCAGCACGTCGCCGGGGACCGCGTTCTGCGCCCAGGTGACCGCCGGACCGTGCCCGTGGACGACGAAGTCGAGGTCGAGTTCGCCGCTGTCGGGGTCGAAACGCCGCGGGGTGTAGTCGCGGGCGATCCGGTCGGGGCACGGCGGCCACTCGATCCCGTGCGGGAGCTGGACCGGCAGGGCCGCCGCGAGGTCGCCGCCCTCGGTGAACACGAGCTTGACGTGGTCGTCGAAGGCGCTGCTCGCGAAGCCGGGCTGCCGCGCACCGGACCGGTCGAAGGGCCGCAGGTCGTCACCGGTGAGGGTGATCCGCCGCATCCGCGAGGTCACCTCCCGGGTCCGCAGCACCGTGAGGCGCCGCACGACCAGGGGGTGCGTGGTGAATCCGCGCTGCGCCATCTCAGGCGAACCGCTCGGCGACGATGTCCAGCAGGGCCATCGCCTCGTCGTAGTCGCCGCGCAGGACCCAGTACGGCAGGTCGTAGGCGTGGCCCTCGGCGAAGGCGGGCAGGGCCGCGTAGACGGGGTTCTTCTTGAGCGTGGCGACGTCGGTGAAGTCCCCGTTGAAGCCCATGACGAAGACCGTCGGCTGCGTCACGGTCTTGCCGACCTGCTCGGTGGACAACTCGAACATGTCCCCGCCCTTCCCGTACACCTCGAAGCCGCCGTCGGCGAAGATCGGCGCGGGTTCGATGCCCAGGTCGGCGAACTCGACGGGCAGACCGACGCTCTCGACCAGGCCGTAGGCCGTCCCGTCGGCGGTGAACGCGAGGAACACCACCGGTCCCGGGGGAGGCTTGATCGAGTCGCGGACCTCGGCGGCGCGGGTGTCGTAGGCGGTGACGTACTCGGCGTACTCGGCGCCCTTGTCGAACACGTCCTCGGCGAGGAACGAGAACTGGTCGCGCCAGGTCGTCAGGGTCCCGCTGACCAGGACGGTCGGGGCGATGCCGGTGAGCTTGTCGTAGACCTGCTCCGCCTGGGCGAGGGGGAAGCCGATGCCGCCGCCGACGATCAGGTCGGGGTCCTGCGCGAGGACGGCCTCCAGGTCGAACCCGTCGACGCTCCACGGGAGGAACACCGTGCCCTCGGCCTCGGCCTCGGCGGCCCAGAAGTCGGAGAACCTCCCTTCGGTGGCGTTGGCGTCCTCGGGGATCGTCGCCACGACCGGAACATCCAGTTTGTACAGATATCCGGCGAGCGCGTAGTTGAGGACGACGACGCGCTTCGGCGCCGCTGGAATGGTGACCGGACCGCGATCGGTGGTCACCTCGCGGGTCGCGGCGGCCTCGGTGCCGGAGGACTCGTCGGGTGCGCAGCCGGTGAGCAGAAGGGCGGCGCTCGCCAGCGTGACGGCCGCTAGGTGGCGAAGGGATGGCATCTGACCTCGCAAGTTACTGGTGGGACGGCCGCGATGATCACCGGGGGAGTGACCGACCGAGGGTGTGAGTGAGGTTAGGCTAGTCTTACTTTTCGCCGCCGGGCCGTACGGATACGACGTCCCCGGTGACCGAACTGACACCCCCGATCGAGAAGGGCCCGCCGTGAGGGTCGCAGCACTCCGGACGGTGGTGCCCGAACACGCCATCCGGTTCTTCGGGCACGACACCCACGCCCACGACGAACCGCATCTCGTCTACGTCGTGACCGGCACCGCCCACATGGTCGTCGACGACGAACCCGTCGTACTCCGCGCCGAGGAGGCCGTCTGGCTGGCCCCGCGAGTTCCGCACGCGCTGCGCTTCGCCGACCAGGACGGCATGGCCCTCGGGCCGATGCTCGCCGACGACATCGTCCCCACCGGCCGGCGCCGACTCCTCGGACGCCTGCCCGCCCTGGTCACGGTCATGACCACCGTCCTCGTCGCGGCCCCCAGTACCGAGGACCAGATCGCGCCCTTCCGGACCGCCGTCGGCGACATCCTCCGCCGTGTCGGCCGCGAGTACTTTCCCGTCACCCTGCCGATCCACGACGTCGCCCGCGCGATCGCCGAAGAGTCGGTCCTGGGCACCTCGACGCTCGGCGAACTCGCCGGCCGCCACTTCATGAGCGAACGGCAGGTCCAGCGCCTCTTCGTCGAGGAGACCGGCATGCCCTTCGCGCGCTGGCGCAGCCGCGCCCGCCTCAACGCCGCCGCCGCGCACATCCTCGGCGGCGGACGCATCGCCACCGCGACCCGCCTGTCGGGATACGCGACCCGCGCCGGGCTCCTGCGCGCGCTCAGCCGCGAGACGGGCGCCCCCGTCGCCGAACTCGCCGCCGACCCGGCGGCCGCCCTCGCCGAACGGCGGGACGCGTGAGCGCCACCGACCTTCGGCGACCGCCCGCCCGCACCCCGCCCGGCACTCCCCGCAGACTGTGGACCCTCCTGCTCGCGCTGGCCCTGCTCGGCGCGGTCACGGTCCTCAGCGTCGCCGTCGGCTCCGGCATGCTCCCGCCGGCCACCGTCTGGCAGGCGGTCACCGCCTCCGACGGATCGGCCGTCCACGCCACCGTCGTCGACCTGCGCGTCCCGCGCACGCTTCTCGGCATCGCCGTCGGCGCCGCCCTCGGCGTGGCGGGCGCGCTCATCCAGGCGCTGACCCGCAACCCGCTCGCCGACCCCGGTGTCCTGGGCGTCAACGCCGGCGCGGGTTTCGCCGTCGCGCTCGCAGTGGCGGTCCTCGGCGTGACCCGCATCGAGCAGTACCTGTGGTTCGCCTTCGCGGGCGCGGTCGCCGCGACGGTCGTCGTCTACGCGATCGCGGCACAAGGGCACCGCGCGCCGAGTCCGCTGCGCCTGACCCTCGTGGGCGTGGCCTTCGGCGCCGTCCTCACCGGCGTCGCGCAGACCCTGGCCCTCACCGACCCGCGGACCTTCGACCGGATGCGCTTCTGGGGCGCCGGAACGATCACCGACCGCCCGCAGGGGACACTGAGCACGATCCTGCCGTGGCTGCTCCTCGGGCTCCTCGTCGCCGCGCTGTGCGCCCACCCCCTCAACGCCATCGCCCTCGGCGAGGACCACGCCCGCGCCGTCGGCGCGCTGGTCGCCCCCACCAGGATCGCCGTCGTCCTGGCCGTCACGCTGCTGTGCGGCGCGGCGACCGCGGCGGCCGGGCCGATCGCCTTCGTCGGGCTGATGGTCCCGCACGCCGTGCGCTGGCTGACCGGCCCCGACCAGCGGTGGATCATCGGCGTCTCGGCCGTCGCCGGGTCCGTGCTCCTGCTGTCGTCGGACGTCATCGGCCGGCTCGTGGTCGTGCCCGCCGAACTGCAGGTCGGCATCGTCACCGCGTTCGTCGGGGCGCCGATGCTGATCGTGCTGGCCCGCCGCACCCGGGCGCGTGCCCTGTGAGGGCCGCGCTCGTCCTGCGCGCGGGACCGGTGAGCCTGCGCCTGTCCTTCCGGTCGCTGGTGGTGTCCGTCCTGCTCGCCGCCGCCGTCGTCGCGTTGACCCTGTGGGCGTTCACGCTCGGCAGCTACCAGGTTTCGATGTCCGAGGTCGTGGCCGCCCTGACCGGGCAGACCGGGGGGTCGGTGCGAAGGGTCGTCGTGGAGTGGCGCGGCCCGCGCGTCATCGGCGCGGTGGTCTTCGGCGCCGCGCTCGGCGTCTCGGGCGCGATCTTCCAGTCGCTGACCCGAAATCCGCTCGGCAGCCCGGACGTGATCGGCTTCAACACCGGGTCCTTCGCCGGTGTCGTGGCGGTGATGCTGATCGGTGGCACCGGGTACCTCGCGACCGCCGCGGGCGCCGTCGTCGGCGGGCTCGCCACCGCGATGGCGGTGTACCTGCTGGCGTTTCGCCGGGGCGTCCAGGGGTTTCGGCTGATCGTCGTCGGGATCGCCCTCAACGCCCTCCTCGGTTCGCTGACCACGTGGTTCTCCGTCAAGGTCGATCTCGACGTGGCCCTGCGCGCCGCAGTGTGGGGGGCGGGCACGCTCACGACGGTGACGTGGACGTCGGTGGCCATCTCGGCGGGCGTCTTCGCCGTCGTGGCGGTGTTCCTGCCGCTCGCGCAGCGCCGCATGCGCCACCTCGACCTCGGAGACGACACCGCCGCGGCCCTCGGCTTGTCCGTCGAGCCGACGAAGCTCGCGCTCATCGTGCTCGGCGTCGTCGCCACCGCCCTCGTGACCGCCGCCTGCGGGCCGATCGCGTTCCTCGCGCTCGTCGCGCCGCAGATCGCCCGGCGCCTGCTGGGGAAGGGAGCCTCGGTCGACCTCGCCGCCTCGGCGCTGGTCGGCGCGCTGCTGCTGCTCGTCGCCGACGTGGTCGCGCAGCACGCGTTCACCGGCCTCATCCTGCCGGTCGGCGCGGTGACGGTCTGCGTGGGCGGCGCCTACCTCGTGTGGCTGCTGGCGGTGGAGAGCCGGCGGGGGTGAAGGTTCGGCGCCGGGCCCTTCACCGAGCAGAGGGCCCAGGCCAGCACGTGATCCATGCCCCGCTGGTCGAGCACGTCCGGGTGAGCAGCGGAACCCGGTTCCGCGCGGCACGCCGCCGACCACGCGGCGAGAGCGTCCGTGGGATCACCGAATACCCCATGAGCGCTCCCTTCCACGGCCCCCGGCCGCGAGAACGCGCGAGCCGTGCGCGTCCCCGCGACCGTATCCATTCGGCCGCTCTCAGGCCACCGGTCCCGCCGCCGACAGGGGCGGCGCGATCGCCTGCGCGTCGACGCCGGCGCCGACCCACAGCCCGATCAGCAGCGCCGCCGTGGCCTCCAGCAGGCCGGCGCGGGCGAGGCCGCCGCCGTCCACGGGGTCGGCACCGAGGTCGGTGGTGAGGGCGCGGACGGCGGCGAGGGCCGCCGGGTCGTCACCGCACAGCGGCACCGCCAAGGGCCGCCCGTCATAGACCGGGGAAGTGGCCCACACGCTTTCGTGGCAGAGGTTGAACGCCTTCACGACGTTCGCTCGCGGCGCGGCGGCCGCGATGGCGGACGCCGTCGACACACCGGGTGGTGTGGTGAGCGTGAAGCCCGCGCCGACGGGGTTGGTGCAGTCGATCACCGTCCGCCCGGCCAGGCCGTCGGCCAGTCCCGCGGCTACCTCGGCCGCCACGGCGGCCGGAACCGCCAGCAGGACGGCGTCCGTGCCGTGCTCGGCGGCTTCGCGCGATGTGCCCGACCGCACGGTCCCGCCGTCGGCCGTGAGGCGGCCGGCGAGGGCCGCCGCGCGGGTCTCGTCGCGCCCGCCGACGAGCACGTCGTGCCCGGCCAGTGCCCAGCGTCCGCCCAGTACGGCGGCCATGCCGCCGTTTCCGATCACGCCGATCCTCATCGTCGTTTCCTTTCGTCGGTCCACGAGGTCGGGCCGACGGTAGGCGATCCGTGAGGCACCATTCGGTAAGTGACCTCCGACCTCGAACTCCTCGCCGACTGCCGGGCGCGGCTCGCCTTCGACCTGTTCGCCAACACCTGGAACGCCGTCGTGATCTGGGGACTGCGGCACGGACCGGAACGTCCCGGCCGGCTGCGCGAGCGCATCGGCGGGATCAGCCCGAAAGTGCTCAACGAGACCCTGCGCCGCCTGTACGCCAACGGCCTCGTCGAGCGCCGCCGGCTGCCGGGCGCGCCGCCGCACGTCGAGTACTCGCTCACCGAACTGGGCCGCACCCTTCTCGGCCCCATCGGCGCCTTCGGTGAGTGGGCCTTCGAGCACGGTGACGAGGTCATGGACGCCCAAGAGGCCGCGGAGGCCACCGGCCTCTAGGGCGTGTCCGGGCAACCCGTTTCGGGCTGCGCGCGGTCCCCGCGGCGCCCCGGGCTCAGGTCGACGCCGCCCGGGAGCGCATACCGATCTGCGTACACCGTTCAGGCGGGCCGCGCCACGGCGCACCCGTCCGTGGCTTCCACAGAATCCGGCCGATCCTGCCCCTATGGGGAGACGGGTGATCCGTGGGCGGCGGCGATCACCCAGCCGTGCGCGGAGGGGACCCAGGTGCGTGTGTAGGCCATGGTCGCCTCGA